>CAIKVT010000041.1 GCA_903830945.1 uncultured Elusimicrobia bacterium | reverse complement strand
GGGTGGGCAGTTCGATTTTGAGTGTGGCAGCGGCATCCTGGATCATCTTCGTGACTGCCAGGGGAACCGCCGGCCCGTTCTCGCAAATCTCAATCGCGACCTCATCCTCGATATCTGGGTCCGGAATGTCGCGGACCACTTCCATCGATATCTCGCCGGTCGTGAGCATCTCGATCTCGAAACGGTAGCCGCACTTAATGATCAGAGCCGCCAGGGCCTCGGCGCCCTCACAAGGCAGAACGATTTCTGTGGCGCGCTTTTCGCCACGGGGCCTCAGGTATTGGGTGAAGGGGACGCTCATAGGTCAAAATGGGACGTCATCGTCCTCTGGATGAGAGCCGGTTGCGCCTTGGTGGCCGCCAGGAGGCTCATTGCTTTCCTGGGTTGCTGTCGTCTCCGGTTGGCCTTTGGTGTCCCCGCCGTGCTTTTCCTCCCACTCGCAAAACGCATCGAGCGCTTCGCGGAATAGTCTTTCCGGCTCGCTGACCGGGTAGGTCTTGCCGTTATACTCCCGCGGTTTCGGGTCCCAATGCTTGGCGAAACCCCACAGCCGCTTCTGAGCTTCCTGGTCGCCGGCCTTCATGGCCGTGTAAAGGCTGAGGATCGTGTCTGGATTCGATTCGTAATCGGCTTTCCTCTCGCCTCGGTGTGGGACGGGGCAGACCACGCCAAAAAACCAATCTTCCCTGCGCTTGGCAGTCTCGACGTGCGGCGGGTCCAACGGCTTTTGCCTGGGCGGCCGGCTGGCGCGCTTCTTGGTCTCCTCCGGGGTGAGAGGGTTGGGCGGGAAGGCGTTCACCGCTTCGCCGCCATTCCCGAAGTCGGCAATTGCCGCCTGCAGCAACTCCATTTGGGCCTTGGAGATCGGCACGAACTCGAGCGGCAGCTCCTCGAGGCTCTCATTCGGCATCAAACCGGATGGTTTATCAATCTTGCGAAAGTACTCCGTGGCCAGGTCTAGGCAGTCATTCAGGTTGCGGATCATCCATGCCCGAGTCTGGTCGGTTGCCAGCTTCAACGGCTGCGGGGGCGCCTTGGCGGCCTGGGGTGAAGCAGGATTTGCCGCAGGCGGCTTCGCCGGAGGGGCCGCCCTGCTACTTTGACGAGGGGGGGTGCTACCTTGGGATGGGGTAGAACGTCCTGGGGCATTCTGGGCGTCATCGCCACTTTGCTCAGGATCGCCAATGTCCTGCGTGAAGATGTCGCTCGCCGCAGTCGCGGTGATCGTGGCATCCACAAAAGCGCGCTTTTTCGCAATCTTGAGAACGGTGTTGAACGTGTCTGCCGGGTTCTCGTTCTCAACCTTGTCGATCGACTGGCTCTCAATCTCAGGGGCACCGACCGGCCACATGGAACCGCAACCTTCCTTTTTCTTCCAGCAAAGCCAGCCAGGCTCGGGGTCGGTCGGTTTGAACTTCTTGCCCATGATGATGGCCTCTTTGCCGCACTTGGGGCACTTGCGCGCGCCGCCGCGCCAACGGTATTTGCTCTCCATGCTCGAGCAGCTGCCCACGCCCTGCCCAACGAAAGCGCCGGTGCCGATGCTCTTGAGTGTGCAAACGACCCGATATTCCTTATGCCCTCGGTCAAGGTCGGTCTCCTGGATCGCGTACTCGGGAGCAAGCCGGAAAGTCATCGTCAGCTTTTGGGCC
>CAIKVT010000040.1 GCA_903830945.1 uncultured Elusimicrobia bacterium | reverse complement strand
GGTTTAGCAAACCGTCGGTTTCAGCCGCTCACCCACCTCTCCACAAAATCGTGAAAAGCGACGAGAAAAATCATAGCTTATTGGCGGACCAATTGCGATTCCTCGGCGTCACAGCCACCGCAGCGTAGTGCCTGTCGCGGGCACCGCCTCAGCAGGACGCTCCGCCGGGATGTCCCTGCCGAGCAACTGGATGCTCGAGCACCAGATCCCATGGCTTACGTGCGCGTAGCGCTGGAGCATCGTCAGGGATCTGTGGCCCATGTATTCCTAGACTGTGCGCAGGTCGGCGCCCTTGGCCACGAGCTCGGAGGCGAAGTTATGGCGCAGGGCGTGGAAAGTCAGCTCCTGCAAGCCGGCCCGCTTTCTAGCCTTCTCGAAGGCCGTGCGGGCCAGTTCATTGTAGCCCCACTTCCGGCCGCGCGAGCTGCAGAAAACGTATTCGGATATTCTTGGAAGAACCTGGAGGACCCGAGCCAGTTCTGGGTGGATGGGAACGTTCCTGAGCTTGTTGCTTTTCGTATGAGCCACGCTGATAGTCATGTGCTCCAAGTTCACGTCCTGCCACTTTAGGCTTAGTATCTCGCCTTTGCGCATCCCGGTCTTGAGCGCCATGACCAAGATATGCCTGAGAGGTTCCGGGCTGGCGTCGAAGAGCCGCTGCCTCTCTTCCGGGTTCAGGATACGGATTGGTACCCGCTCCCCTTTGTACAGACGCACCTCCTCCGTAGGATCAAGGCGTGCGTAGCCCCACGGCCTTCTTGAAGATAACCTTCAGGACGGTCAGCTCGCGATTGATCGTCGCCTCCTTGACGAGGCCGCGGCGGCTGCCCTTGTATCTCTCCACGTCCTGCGGCTTGATGAAGGCGAGGGCCACATCCCCGAAGAACCTCTTGAGCTTCCTGACGAGCCGCTCGTCGTCTTTCCACGTGCGCTTGTTGACCTTGGCGTGGTTCTCGATGTAGTGGTCGCACATCTGGAAGAAGGTCGTGCTCAGCGCCCGCTGGTTGGGAAGATGGTAGTCCTCGGCGAGCTGGCGGTGCTTTTCCAGGCAGATCCTGAAGGCCAGCCTCTTGTCCGCCATGTCAGTGCTCCCCGTCACGACCTTGCTTTTGAGCTGGGCACGGTACCACCAGCGGGGGGAATCTTGGCGCATGAAAATACCCATGGGTTTGATCCTCCGGGACTTCTCTATCTCCGATCGAAGAAAGGATTGGCGTCAATGCAGGCGGCCTGTGGATTCGCCCGGGGCTTAAGCCGCTGCGCTCATGATTACCCGAATCACATTGGCAGCCGCGCTCAGGGGTTCAAAGCGAATGGTTTTCCCAAGGAACTTCTCTACACCGGCTTGGTTCTCAGAGAAGATGACGGCGCCAACCGTTTCCGGGTAGTTTGTGAGGAATATCTTCATCGCCGGAGGGATCTCACGACTGTGCAGTGAAGATTTGACCTCGATAAGAAAAGGTCTTCGGTCTTTCAGCAGGACGAAATCGATTTCTTGCCCGGATTTGTTCCTCCAGAACTTGATCTCCATGTTCGGCTTGAGGGCGCAGGCTAGCTGCAGGAAAACGAAGGACTCATGGACAGTCCCCTTGTCGCGTCTCTGGCCGAGCGCTCCAAAATCCTTGAGCAGCGCATTCCTGATTCCAAGATCGTAAAAATAGATCTTCTTGGACTTTTTGAGTTCATTGCCCAGATTGCGCGAATAAGAGTGGACCGTGTGGCAGACATACGTGTTGCCCAGGATAGAAAGATGTTTGTTGACGGTGGCGGCCGTTAAGCCGATCTCACGGGCCAAGCTGTTCTCGGAAATCAGCGAACCCTGGCTTTCCGCCAGGAGATATATCAGGTTGTTGAAGGCCCGTATGTTCTCCTCTTTTACCAGGCCCTTCACATCCTTTTGGATGTAGGTGGCCAGCAGCTCATTGAGAATCCTGATTTTCGACGGTGTGTCAGGCTGATGTATAAGTCCCGGCAGCCCGCCGTAAGTGGCGTACTCTTCGAAGAGACTTGCCGCACTGCCTTTGCGGACCTTCCGGCTGAATTCATCAAAACTGAGTGGAGTAATCTGGGTTGTCAACCTCCTTCCCGCAAGACTTTCCTTGATGTGCTTATGCATTTCTATCGAAGAGGAGCCGGAGGCAAACACCTTGACCTTCCTGTGGCTGTCAAAGATAGCCTTGAATATCTTGGAAGCATTTTTCATGTAGTGGAACTCATCGATGAAGATGACATCCACGTTTTTGGTCAGCATCTGAAATATCTCGGCGTCGGTCTTATTGAACGCCATGAGGTCGGGGGGGAGTTCGAGGTCATAGTACCGGGTCCGCAAATTCATCTTTCTAGCATGCTTCTGGAGTTCGCGAAGGAGAAAGGTCTTGCCGACTTGGCGCGGCCCAAGCAGGATGGACACTTCCGGCCGGCCGATCTCCTTGGCCAACTCAGCGAAGACGGAGCGAATTATTTTCACAATGACTATTTTATACCATTACTATAAAAAAGTAAATACGGTAAATGTGCGCATCACACAGGCCTTCACCTCAGTCACCCAGGGCTCAGAGGGCAGTGTGCGTTTTAGGAGAATACCCACGCGACCTGGATGGCCGGAAAAGTGGCCGCTTTGGGTCTATTCTTGGCAAAGGACCGCAACACTCGGCAAAAGGAGCGCGGCGGCCAATCACACCATTTCTCGTCGAGAAGTTGACCTTCCGGGGGGGGGATTGCGGACTTCGAGGCGGGACCGGATTTAGCGGAAATGATTCAGCAAGCCGTCGATTTCAGCCGCTCACCCACCTCTCCAATAATCGATGGCATGTTTCAAATCGCATCTTTTTCCTGCCTCCGATGATATCGCCCCCGTTCAGCGGAAATCTTCGAGCCCTTCTTGCCCGGCTTCCGTCTGGAAAAGAAGCGAGAGAGTTCCTCCATGCTGGAAATACGCCGACAAGGAGGCAGAGCCTCCAGGAAGGTCTCTCCGTAGCGCTTGTGCAGGATTCGCGAATCCAGGATGACCACCGCGCCGCGGTCGGCGGCGGATCGAATCAAACGACCGAACCCCTGGCGAAGTTTCATGACCGCGCGAGGCAGGCTCCAGCAATCAAAATATGAACGCCCAAAAGACTCATGCCAACGCCGGCGCGCACTTTCCACAGGCGAGGCAAAATTGGGGAACGGAAGCTTTGTCAAGATCACGCAGGAGAGGGCCGAACCAGGGACATCCACACCCTGCCAAAAAGTGTCCACTCCCAACAGCACGGCATTGCCGGCCAAGATGAAGTCGCTCAAGAGCGTCTCGTTGCCGGATGCGCCCTGAACCCACAGGGGACGACCCTTGATCCGGTCTCTGATGAGCTCATGGACCCGGCGCAGCATCTTCCAGCTCGAGAACAGGATGAAGACCCCTCCCGGGATCCTAGGGATGATGTCGCGACAGCGTCGTGCCACCGCCGTCGCATATCCCGCCTCGTCGGAAGGGTCGGGAACGTCATCAAGGATGAAAAGAGCGGCCTGACTGCGGAAATCGAAGGGGGAATCCAACGCCAGCTCCCGAGCGCCCGCCAAACCGACTTGCTCCTTGAACTCTCCCAAGCCCCGACCCCAGGAGAGAGTGGCGGATGTCATCACAACCGGGACTCCGGGCCCCAGAAGCCTCTCGGAAAGCCGCTCTGCAACGTCGAGCGGCGTGGCACGGAGTTCAAAGCCGAAGCCACGGAGAGCAGGGCCGCATTCAGACCGGTCCTGCCGCCCCAAGGGAAACCACTCGACCCAGCGTGCGGTCTCGAGCGAATCGGCCTCAAAAAGCTCGCGGAGGTCCTTGCGCAGGGCCGCGACTCGGACCTGTAGCGCCTGGGCCACGGACTCGTCTTCAGGATCCGGGCACGGACGTCGAACCTCAGCCAAACATCGCTCAAGGTCGGGCAAGGACGGCGGCTCGACTTTCCCCCAGGATCCATCCAGCAGCCGACCCCCGGGTTCTGCGACGCTCTCTGAAAAGCCGTGCCGCAAGGCGACTTGTTTAAGGAACAGCGGCCCCTCCTCCGCGCAGAGGCCGGCCCAACGCTGCGCCTCGGCCCAGGACCCATCGGCATCTTCGCCACCGCTCGCCGCGCGCCGGGCCAAGGCCGCGGTCTCCTCGGCCAGGCGCAAGAAACGGCCCGGGGTCACGACCATGCCGAAATGCCCGGCCGCGACATCCGGCAGAGTGTGCGCTTCATCAACGACCAGGGCATCACTAGGCGGAAGCCTCGCGGCCGAAAGGAGCAAAGCGTGATTAATGACCAGCACCTGCGCCTTCTCGGCCCGGTCCCTGTCGCAACGGTAAAGGCAACGGCCGCACTGAGCCGGGCCTTGTCGGCCCTGCCCCAGGCAGAACTCCGGGTCGCGGCAGATGCGGCGCCACAGGCCTTGCGCAACGAGATGAGGCAAACGCGAACGCTGGCCCGTGTCCGCCGTCTTGGCCCAAACGGCCAGGTCCTCCAAGACGGTCATCGCGGACTCCGAGAAGAGTTCAGGTGACTGAGCCAGCCTCTCAAGTCGGCGCACGCAGAGATAATTATCGGCGCCCATGAGCATGGCATATCTCAGGGTCTGGCCCAAGCGGTTGAGGACACGGGCGACGATAGGCAGTTCACGCTCCATGACCTGTTCTTGCAGCGCGCGCGTGTGCGTCGAAACCTGCAGACGCCGGCCCCCGGACACCGCCCACAGAGCTCCAGGGAGCAGGTAGGCCAGGGACTTGCCAACGCCCGTGCCCGCCTCGACGACGAGGCCGCCGCCCCGCTCGAGCGTCGCCATGACGGCTGCCGCCATGCGGGTCTGCTGCGGCCGGAACTCATAATCAGACTCTTCCCGGGCAAGGGGTCCTTCGGGCGAGAAGAGTTCCTCGACAGTCATAAGGGAAGAAAGGAGGGGGGATGACGAGGCACTTCAGATATTATACCAAGACTAGGCTTGTTCCGGGATAAAGTATAATAATGTGTGCCGTGCGCCGCAGACGACTCGCCAACACGATGTCTATGAACATATCCTCGAAAGCGCTGTCTATCAGTGTCGTCATCCCCGCCTACAACGAGGTTGACGGCATCGCCGAGGTCATTTCCGGGATCCAACACTGCCTCCAAGCAGCCGGATTCCAGGCCGGCGCGGACTGCGAGGTCTTAGTGGTCGATGACGGCTCGCAGGACCAGACGGCCGCCGTAGCACAGAAGGCAGGCGCCCGGGTCGTGCGCCACCCCTGCAACCTCGGCTATGGCAAGGCCCTACGAACCGGCTTCGAACAGGCTCATTACGACTGGGTCGCCACCATCGACGGCGACGGCTCCTATCCGCCCTCTGAGCTGGCCAAACTCCTTCCTTTCGTGCCCGATTATGAGATGGTAGTCGGAGCCCGCCAAGGAGATCTCTTCTGGGGCGGTCTGCTGCGCTCCGCTCTGCGCTGTGTCCAGCTGGCTCTGGCCAAGTTCGTCGCCGGCGTCGAGATCCCCGACCCGAACTCAGGCCTGCGCCTGGTGCGCAAGACTGCGGAACAGCTCCATATGCCCATCCGCTGCTACGGGTATTCCTTCTCCACGACCATCACCCTCTCCTTCATCCAGGAAGCCTTGCCGGTCAAGTTCGTCCCCGTAGCGTTCCAGGAGCGGGTCGGCAGGTCTAAGATCCATCCCCTGCGCGACATCCTGCGAATGCTGCAGCTCATGCTGGAGATCATCATCTACTTCAACCCCATCAAGTTCTGCGTAGTGCTCAGCCTGGCGCCCTGGGGACTGGGCGCTCTGCTGGCCCTGCGCTACGTCTTCACCCTTCGATCCGCCGATCTGGCCGGGTTCCTCTTTTGCGGGGCCACCGCGATATTTATCTTCCTCTGCGGCTGCATCCTCGATTCCATAAGGCTCCATTCCCCGCGCAAGCCATAAACGGGGAGGATTCTCCGGCCACTCGGCATTTTTTGTAAACTCCTGCCATGAGAAAAGAGCCTGACGGCCGGCACGCCTTCCTTGGCGCCCCCGCGTGGGTATGGCTCGCAGCCGCTTTACCGCGGCTGGCGCTGTGGGGCCTGGCCGTCATCGATCCGCACCGCTGTCTCCGCGCGGACTCGACGGGCTACCTGGACTTGGCGGGGAACCTGCTGCACCAACGAGCCTTCGGCTCCTACGAGGCGGGTAGGTGGGCTGCCGAAACCTCCAGGACCCCGGCCTACCCGCTATGGCTCGCCGCCTGCGCGGCGCTCCACAACGACCCGGCCCTCCTTGCTTCCCTGCTTCAGTGCCTGCTCGGGACGCTGACGGTCGCCCTATGTTGGCGCTGGTTCGAAGGGCTCGGCGGGCGCAAGGGCGCGGCGACCGGCGTCTTGTTTCTCGCCTTAGACCCGGTATCGGTATTCCACACGCCGCTGCTGCTGTCCGAGACGCTATTCGTCCTGTTCCTCGTCCTGTCAATGCTGAAGGTCTGGACCCCAGGAAAAGGCTGGGGCCGCGCCGCCATCGGCGGCCTTCTGTGGGGCGTGACTTCCCTGTTCCGGCCCATATCGCTCTATCTGCCGCCGCTCTTATGCTGGAGATGGTGGCCGGACCGCAAGGCAATGGCGGCCTTCATGGCAGCGGCCTGCCTCTTGCCGGCGGCTTGGGTGCTGCGCAACCAGGCCGTCACAGGCCATGCCGTGTTCTCCTCGCTTCCCGGCGTCGACCTTCTGCGCTATCCCGCGGCGGGCGTTGAATCCCTGCGCACCGGCCGTCGACTGAAAGAGCTGGACCTGGAACTGCGGCAGGAGATCGACTCCGCTCATCCGGCCGGCTATTCAAGCCAGGCAGAGCAGGCGAAGATCTATGGCCGACGCGCCGGGGAAATCCTCCGGGCTCACCCGCTGCTTCTACTGGAATACTGCGCCTGGGGCACGGTCAAGGTACTGGCGGGCACTGGGCTGGAGATGTGGCTCGAATGGACCAGTGCCGATACCCCAGGGCCCGAAGCCGCGGAATTCAAGCCCAAGGCCTCTGGACAGGGAACGCTGGCACTGCTGCGCGCGCATCCCTGGCTGATCCCGATACAATTGCTCTACTGGATGTTCCTCGCCGCGCTCTACGGTCTGGCGTTGACAGGTCTGCTGAAGCTCTGGCATGGCGAGCGCCGGGCGGAGGCGCTGCTGCTGGGAGGATGCGCCGCCTATTTCCTCGCTCTATCGAGCTTGGAAGGCTACTACCGCTACCGCATCCCCATGATGCCTTTCCTGGCCGCGGCGGCGGCGGCCTTCACTCGGAACGCTGGGAAAGTCGGTAAAGGTCAGGCAAAGCAGGACGAATGGAGCTATCAATGGTCCGTATTCGAGGACAATGAGACGCAGTTGTTCCGGGACTGGATACAGCCGAACCGCCTCGAGGACTTCGCCGGGAAACTCGTCCTAGATGCCGGCTGCGGCCCGGGCCACCACGCCCGCTTGGCCGCCGCCCTGGCGCGAGAGGTAGTCGCAGTCGACCTCAATACGGCCGATATCGCCAGAAAAAAGCTCGCCGACCTGCCCAACGTCCGCATCGTCGAGGCCGACATCTCCTCTTGGGACGACGGCAACCGTTTCGACGTCGTCTACTGCGTCGGAGTGGTCCACCATACCGCAGACCCGGACCGAACCGTCAGCCACCTGAAAGATCTGCTCAAGCCCGGCGGCCGGATGATCTTGTGGGTCTACGCCCGCGAAGGCAATGCTCTCAACCGGTGGCTGCTGGAACCAGCCAAAGAAGTCATCCTCCACCGGCTTGCGCGCCCCGTGTTGTCGGCCCTCAGCCATCTCGCGACTCTCGCGCTCTACCCACCCGTGTTCACCCTATATCTGCTGCCGCTCTCCTTCCTCCCCTTCCATGAATACTTTCATAATTTCCGAACGCTGTCCTATAAGCGCAACCAACTCAACGTCTTCGACAAGATGAACGCCCCGACGACCCATTTCATTTCACGTACCCAGGCCGAGTCCTGGCTGAGTGGACTGGAAGACACACACCTAAGCCCCTATGTCGGCGTATCCTGGCGCGTCTCGGGCCGAAAGCCGACGATTCCTTGACGCTCCGGAGCAGACCTGCTACTCTCTCCGTTAAGGATGGACACAGGGCCTGCGCAGGCGACGCATCGTCTTTGGCTCTGCGCGCGCTATCTCCCAGAGACCGCGCGCCTGCTGGGCAGCCGTTATCGCGCTCTTTTTCTCTCCTACGCCCCACGCACCCGGCCTGAGGGCGATGCGGCGGCCGTGGCTGACGCACTGGCCTTCACTGACTTCATCCTCGGCCAACATCGGATTACCCTGCTGGCTCCGGAGCTCTCGGCCCTGCGCCGCGACGCTCGGCACCTGCGACGGCGCTACCGCCTGCTGCGGCGCGGGGAGGCCGTGACGGCGGCGCCGAAAAGTAGACTGCGGCGCTGGCTAGGACTGTGACTTGAATTTGTAACACTTATCGACTAATCTCCTTTGCGGATGAGGCGCCCATTGCATTCAACACTCACTCTAATCGCCCTACTCGCCGCCCTGCCCTGCCGCGCCAGCGACAAGCCTGGGGCGCGGCGGTCTTATGACGAAGCGCTGAGCTCGTTGCTCAATGGAAACGTCCACGCGGCTTTATCATCCGCCAACGAGGCCATCACGAAAGACTCCCGCCTGGGCGCGGCTTTCAGCCTGCGGGCGCGGATCTGGTACATGCTGGACGACCGCACGCACATGCAGGAGGATTGCGAATCCACCCTCTCAAAAATCCGCAGCTCTGCGCCGGACCCCGAGGCACTCGTGGCGCGCGGCTCGGCGCTGTTGCTCACAGGCGACACGGAGCATGCCCTCGCCAACTTCACCGCCGCATTGCACACCGAGAATCCGCCCGCGGAAGCCTTCGCGGCCCGGGCCCGGGCTTGGCGCGCCAAAGGCGACTACACGGCCGAGGCCAACGACCTCACCGCCGCCATTAAGCTCGCGCCGGAAAGCCTCTACTTCCACAACCGGGCCCACGCCTATTACGACCTGGGCCAGTACGACAAGTCCATCGCGGACCTGACCGCGGCCCTCCAGAGCAACAAGAATTCCTACCTATCCTTTGGTCTTCTGGGCACGGTCATGGCCCGCAAGGGCGAAGCGGCTCGCGCGCTCAAAGCCTATGATAAGGCCATCTCCCTGGACCCGGAGTACGTCTACGCTTACCTGGGGCGGGCGGCGTTGCGCCTCTCTCGAGGAGAAGACGCGGCCGCGTTCCAGGATTTCGGAGAGGCCACCCGGATTGCCCCTCGCGGATTCTCCCCCTGGTTCAATCGGGCCGAAGCCTACTGGCGGCGGGGCGACCAGGATAGCGCCCTGGCCGACTATCGCCAGGTGCTGGCCTCGAATATGCCGGACGCCCGATACGCCACCATAGTGGGGGACCGCTTCGTCCAGCGACAACTATGGCGGGAAGCGATCGAAGCCTATTCGCGCGCCGCCGGCCTCAGCGCGACCGCCGCGCCTCTGATGCGCCGCTCCGCCGCGTGGGAGGCGCTCAGAGACACCCGCAAGGCCATGGCCGACCTCGACGAAGCCGTGCGCGTCGAGCCGGCTGCGGCCGTGGCCTGGACCGCCCGCGGCCTACTCAACCTGCAACTCGGCCGCACGGATCAAGCTCTGGAGGACCTCACGCGCGCGCTCAAGCTCGACCCGAAGTCCGCCAAAGTCCGCGTGGCGCGGGGAAGTTTCTACGCGCGTACGGACAAGGCCCAACTGGCACTGGAAGACTTCAACGTCGCCATCGCCGCCGATCCCAACCTGGCCGAGGCCTACAACAACCGCGGCGCGCTCTACGCCAACGCCTTCGACGACACGGGCAAGGCACTCAACGACATCGTCTCCGCGGCGGTCCTGTCGCCGCAGAACGCCGGCTACCAGTTCAACCTGGGGATCATGCGCCTGCGGGCCGGACATTACCACAAGGCCCTGGAAGCCCTCGGCGCCGCCCTCAACTTGAAAGGGCCGGTGGCGCCCATCATGGAGGCCCGCGCCGAGGTCCGCGCCCAGCTCGGAGAACATGCCGCCGCACTGCACGACATCCAGATCGCCCTGGAAAAGGACCCCCGCAACCCCGCCATCTACGACAGATTGGGCCTCATCCGCCTGATGGAGCACGACTACGAAGCCGCGATCCGCGACCTCAACCAGGCCCTGCATGTCTCCAAGGACTTCGCTCCGGCACTCGCGCATCGCGCCACAGCCTACGGGGCGCTGGGCACTCTCAAGGATGCATTCGATGATTTCGACCGTGCCGCCGACCTGGATGCAAGGTCCAAGGAAGCCTGGACCGGCCTGTGCATTATCCGACGACTGCGCCAGGATCACCTCGGCGCCGTGCGGGACTGCACCCGTGCCTTAGGACTGGAACAGAACTACGGGCCCGCTTTCCTGCAGAGGGGACTGGCCTACCTGCATTTAAAGAACGCCGACCGTGCCATCTCGGACCTCAACAGCGCCTATCAGTTCGGCGTGCGCCGTGCCGAAGGCCTGCTGGCCCTGTCCTACGCCCACGCCCTGGCCAAGCAATATAAAGAAGCTCACCGAACCTATCTAGCAGCCATGGCTCTCGACCCCAACGCCAGGACCTTCCAGGCCGGCTTCGGGACTCCCCGCGGGGACAACGACGACTACTTCAGCGCCATCGCCGATATCGAGGCGCTCGCTTCGTCGGACGCCACCGATCCCTACGTCTTCGTCTTGCGCGGCGATGCGCTGCACAACGCGGGCCATTACGACAAGGCCATCATGGAGTTCACCAAGGCCATGGAGCTCGATGCCCACGTCCCGGAGGCCTACATCGGCCGCGGCGACTGCCTCTTCTCCCAGGGATCCTATGACGCGGCCCAGCAAGACTTCCTGAGGGCCATCGAACTCGGTCCGACGGACGCAGGCTCACGCCTGCGCCTGGCCACGCTGCTGACGGTGCGCCGCAGCTACAAACCGGCGATGGCGGCGATCTCCGCGGCGCTCAAGATCGACCCAAAGAACTCGGAAGCCTTCCTACGCGCCGGCAACGTCTACTACTTCCAGGGCGCCTACCAAAGGGCCCTGGAGAACTACGAGATCGCGGCCAAGTGCGATGCGAATTCAGCTGCGGCCTTCAACGGTGTCGGGATGGGCTATTTCGCCCTACATAAGTATCCGGACGCCCTGGAGAATTTCAGCCGAGCCATCTCGCTTGGCCCCACCTGCGACCGCTACTATCGCAACCGTGCCTCGACCTACTCCAACCTCAATGAGTTCAGAAACGCCGCCGCGGAGTTCCGGAGCGCCAGCCTCGTCAATACGGACCCCGGACTGGTAGAGGAATACCAAAAACTCATCAAGGATGCCGAGGCCCAAATCGCCGCCAGCAGCGCTGTCGGTTCCCCGCGTCCCCATTTGCTAAAATAACTGCGTGGACATCCCGGCCCTCTTCGCCCGACGGGAGCCGGTCTTCTCTTTCGAGTTCTTCCTGCCCAAGACCCCGGAAGACACGGACGCCTTCCTGGCCAAGGTCCAGGCACTCAAGGCCCTCGGACCCGCCTTCGTGACCCTGACCTACGGGGCGGGCGGATCGGCCCGAGAGCGCACCATCGACGTGGTCGGCCGCATGCAGCGGGAAGTCGGCATCGAGACCGTCTGCCACCTGACCGGCGTCACGCACACCCGAACTGAGATGTTCCACAACCTCGAGCGCATCGAGGCAGCGGGCATCCGGAACATCATGGCCCTGCGCGGCGACCAGCCCCAGAATTGGGCAGGCCCCTTGCCCGGAGACTTTCCGCATGCGGTGGACCTGGTGCGCTTCATCCGGCAGGCGGGAGGCTTCCGCATCGCCGTGGCCGGCTACCCTGAAACCCATCCGGAAGCGCTCAGCCGTGACGAGGATCTCCGGCACCTCGCGGCCAAGGTGCGCGCCGGCGCGGACTGGGTGGTCACGCAGCTCTTCTTCGAAAACCGGCACTACTTCGAATTCGTGGCCGCGGCCCGCCGGTCAGGCATCACGGTCCCCATCGTCCCCGGCCTCATGCCCGTGACGGGATACTCCCAGCTTAAACGCTTCACCACGCTCTGCGGCGCCTCCATCCCGCCCCGGATGGCCGCGGACCTGGAGCGCATCCAAGACGACGCGGGGGCCATAATCAGCTACGGTATCGACTGGGCCACGCGCCAGTGCCGGGAGCTTCTGGCCCGCGGCGCGCCCGGCATCCATTTCTACACGCTCAACCGATCCCACTCCACGACAGAGATCCTGGCTGCCCTGCGGCCCTTGCGACAGAGTTGAAACCGATTTTACTGCTGGTCCTGTGCGCCTGGGCGCCTCCCGCCGGCGCAGCCGCCCAGACCGTCTCCACGACGCCGGTTGTGAGCGTTATCCGGGTCGGGGAGCGCCTCGATGTGTTCGACCCACGGGTCCCGGGCGAAGCCTGGTGGCCTTTCCAGATCGCCAACAAGATCCATATCACGACCCGCGAACGGATCATCCGCCAGGAGATCCTGCTCAAGCCAGGCGACCCCTGGGACGAACTCAAGGCCCTGGAATCCGAACGCAACCTGCGCGCCTCAGGATCCTTCCGCTGGGTCAAGGTCATGCCCGTACCGCGGCCGGACGGCGGAGTCGATGTTCTGGCCAAAACCCAGGATTCCTGGACCACCATCCCGAACCTCTCCATCGGGACGGAAGGCGGCCAGAACTTCTTCGGCTACGGGATCGAGGAAAACAATCTCTTCGGATACAACAAGGCCGTCTCCTTGCTACACTCCCAGAACGGGCCCACGGTGCGCAACGACCTGCGCTACACGGACCCGCGCGTCCTGGACTCACGACTGCGCCTATCCACGCTTCTGGCCAACACCGGCCATGGCGACTCCATGGGAGCGGACCTGGCCCGGCCCTTCTACGCCCTGGACACGCCCTATGCCTACGGCACGGGATGGGAGCGCTTCAACGACGAGAACACAGTCTATCAGTCAGGCCTGACCCACTCCCAGTTCCTGGAGTACAACCAGGCCGCCATGATCAGCGCGGGGCGTCGCTTGGGCCGAAGCGACACCTTCGCCCAGCGCTTGGAAGCAGGTTGGCTTTACAGCAGAAACCGGTTCACCTCCGAAGCGGCGACGCTGCCGGGGACATTGCCCGTGGATCGCCAGCTTTCCGGGCCGACGCTAGGCTATTCCTGGATACTGCCCCATTACGTCAAAGAAACCTACATAGACCGCATAGAGCGCGTGGAGGACTATGACCTGGGCAATGAGCTGTCTTTCCTGGGAGGCTATGCGGGCACGAAACTGGACTCGGATCGGGACCGTTGGATCTTCAACGTCACGGACCAGCAGGGCTTGAGCTTCGGCGAGGGCCGCTTCGCCTTGGCCCAGATCGGGACGGCCGGCCGCGTGGCGGGGGGGGACTGGGAGAACGCCCTGCTCTTCACCAACCTGGACCTGTTCTGGAAGTCGGAGCAGCCCTGGCTCAACACTTGGGTCGCGCATCTGGAGGGCGCCACGGTGCGCCGCATGGACCAGGATAACCAGGTCATCCTGGGAGGAGACACGGGACTGCGCGGCTACAAAAACGACGCCTTCACGGGCGCCAAGGCGGTGCTCGCCAACGTGGAGAACCGGTTCTTCATCCCGGGCGAGTACCTCCACCTGGTGCGGTTGGGGGGCGCGGCGTTCTTCGACTCGGGGGCCGTGGTTCCCGAGGGCAGCGGTCTGTCTTTCGCGCGCTTCAATTCCGATGTGGGCATAGGGCTGCGGGCCGCTTCGACGCGATCCCGCTCGGGAGGGGTCTTACGGGTAGATTTGGCCTATGCCTTGGACCGGGGCCCGGGGCCGAGCCGCTGGGTGGTGTCCATCCGCGCCGGACAGGCTTTCTCCATATTCAACAGCGCGACGCGGCGCCTGCGCCGGCCGCCCACCTCGCGTCTCGACGAAGTCGCGCCGCCCGCCTTCCCGGAACCGCGCTGACCGCTAACTGCGCAAGAATGCTTATGTTGCAAGAATACTTATTGACAAGATGAACCGTCTGTGATATATCTTGATTCGAGGACTCTCCCATGCCCAGCACTGAAAGCAGCACAATAATCGAGGCCCCGGCGCAACGGATATGGGACTATGTGTCCGACTTCGGGAACTGGGAACATTTCACCACGCGCTATGGCCTGCTCTCCGTGAAGAGACAATCCTTTCGTCTATCCGAGGACTGCGTCGCCGGAGAAAATGCCACCGTGATCGTGACGTCGAACGGTTCCTCCCTGCCTTGGACCATCACGGCCTGGAACCCGCTTCAGGAAATCTCCCTATTCACGGAATGCTGCGGATGGCTCAAGAGATACGCCTCGGCCATCACCATCACAATCGAACACCAGACCCCTCTGAGCGCAAGACTGACTTTGCGTTACGAGTGGATTCCCATCAATGCGGCCATGAGCTTGCTGCTGGTGTCTGATCTGATGGGGAGAACGGACAAGTGGGTGAAAATGATGACAGAAGCCATCAAGTCCGGCTCCACCCGCTGACGCCGACCGGACGCAAGACCCCGGCCTGCGATCATCCGCACTCGTCCTCCAGGCAATCCCCGGATGGCTAGAGCGCCTACTTTCCGAGCGCAGGCAATATGCACGCCCCGATCGCCAAAATAGCGGGGATGAGCATGCACGCGAGCAGGTTGACCATAGGGCACATCAATGCCATAGCCGCCGCGACCGTCAGCAGCACGCCGGACGTTATAAAGATGTTCCCCTGAGGCGAGCCGCCCATGGAGTTGATCTTCACGCCCTTCACGATGACCATGATCGCCATGCCCAGCGCTAATAAGATCATCAATCCGGCAAGCACCATCAATATCTGGCCCAGAGGTGTCGCCAATAAAGGTTTGGCGATCTGAGCGATGATGCTCCCGATGATTATGAGAGCGGCGCTGATCAGCACGAGCTTCATGCAGGTGTCCACCAGCGCCTGCCAGGGCGTTACGTTCTTCTTCGCCTGATTCATCGAAGTGCAGCTGGAGCCGTCCCAGTACTGGTCGTCGCTGCAATTCTCGATGGTCGACTGATCTGGCGCCGAGCCGAGGCTGTCCCCAGTGGTTCCGCCTCCCGCCGAAGCACCACCCGGCGTGCCGGCGGAATCAGTCGGCGAGGTCGGAGACGCGGCACCAGTGATATCGCTCGCCTCGAACTGCGCCTGTGCCGCGGCCGCGTTGACCTCAGTGGCCTTGGAGCCGCCCGAACGGATAGAGGGGTTATACTTGGTCGCCATGCCGCGCAACAGAGCCAAAGTCTTGCTGGAGCCGCTGGCGAGGTGCTTCATGTTCAGCGCGGAACTCGTCCGGATGTTCTTGGCCTGCAAAGCCCCGCCCTTGCCCGACTTCCCCACGCCCTGCCCGAACTTTCCGATCATCCCCTTGGCGGGACCATAATGAGGCACCACACCCGCTCCGCCCAAGCCGGCAAAGCCTCCACCTCCCTTGAATGAGCTGTGCGCGCCGAAGCCGCCGTTCAGGCTGCCGGAGAGATGCGGGCGGGGGACCTGCGAGTCGGCAGGCTGGGCATTATCAGCCGCGGCCTGAGCCCCGGCGTCAGGCGCCTTTGCGGCCTCATCGGGCTTGGCGGCATCGACCGAGGAGTCAGCGGCCTTCTGGGTATCGGATTTCGCGGACTGGTATTCCCAATCCAACTGCCCTTGAGAGGATTCCGCCGCATACTTCAGGCGCGAATCATCGGTCTCACGAGGGACCTTCATCGCGGAAGCGATACTGCCCAGATCCGTCGCGTCCCGGCTTGCGGCTCCGCCGCCGCGGAAGACTTTATAGGCGAGGGCGGCCGTTCCACCGACCAGAAGCGCGATCAGCGCCATAGCCACGAACTTACCCAATAAGGTACCGGTAAGGGTAGCGATCATGCTGCTGAAGCGGGCAATAAAGCTGGCGATGGACTGGGCGAGTTCGGCCGCTAAGTCAAAACCGACGGTGGCTCCTTGCCCAGCGGTCGCGCCGACGAAAGGGCTTCCAGCTGGCTTCGTGCTGCCCCATATCCCGCCTGCTTTCTTCTTCTCTTTTTCCTTTTTTTTCAACGTCGGGATGACCACGTTGGCCGAGTCCTGCTTCGGGAGCTTGGAATCTTCATTATTGGGCATATTAGCACCTATCATATCGGAGGCCGCCCCGCATGAAAGTTTAGCCCCGCCAATCGGCTTTGTCAATGGAAATCGAATCTTTTATCAATTTTTAATTTAGTAGCATAGAACCGTCTGATGGAGACCATCGACGCGGTCGTCGTCGGCGCTGGAATCATCGGCCTAGCCACAGCCGCGCGCCTGGCCAGGCCGGACAACAACGTCGTGGTCCTGGAACGCCACCAACGCCACGGCCTCGAGACCTCGTCTCGCAATAGCGAAGTCATCCACGCGGGCCTTTACTATCCCTCAGGCAGCCTCAAAGCCCGGTTCTGCGTAGAAGGCCGCCGAAAGCTCTATGAGATCGGCGCGCAACATGGTGTTTTCTGCCGCCGCACCGGCAAACTCCTCGTCGCCTGCGCCCCTGAAGAGGTCAAGAAGCTCGAGAGCCTCCGCGCCCAGGGCCAAGCCAGCGGCGTCGAAGGCCTTGCGATGGTGGATAAAGCCGACATCCCCGGCCTAGCGCCCGGCGTACGCGCCGTCGCCGGCCTCTGGTCTCCCGAAACCGGCATCGTGGATAGCGAAGAACTCATGCGCTACTTTCTGCTCAAAGCGCAGGAGGCCGGCGCCATCTTCCTGTGGGACTCCGAACTGACCTCCGTCGCACGCGAAGGCGGCTCCTACCGCCTTGGCGTCAAGGGCATGGACGACCCCATCCTCGCCCGCTGCGTCGTCAATGCGGCGGGCCTTTCCTCTGACCGCGTGGCAGGCCTCGCCGGATCCGACTGCGATGCCGCGGGCTGCCGGCTCCATTGGTTCAAAGGCGAATACTTCAGCCTGCGCCGGGCACTCCCCATCAAACCACTGGTCTATCCCGTCCCCGCGGAGCACGGCCTCGGCATCCACCTCACGGTGGACCGGCAGGGCCGGCACCGCCTCGGCCCGAACGCCTTCGCCGTGGATGCCTTGGATTACGAGGTGGCCCCTGGACACCGCAGACAATTTTTCGAGGCGGCCTCGCGCTATCTGCCGGACCTCCGGGCCGAAGACCTCGTCCCGGGCACAGCCGGCATCCGTCCAAAACTTTCCGCAGACGGCTCCTTCCGGGATTTCTTCATCGCCGAGCAGTCCGGCCACGGCCTGCCCGGCTGGGTCGACCTCATCGGCATCGATTCTCCAGGCCTCACCGCCAGCCCGGCCATCGCCGATTTCACGGCCAATTTGCTAGAATGGCCCGCTTGAAGAAAATCACATTCCTGGTTTCACTTTTCCATCTTGGCGCGCTTTGCGGCTGTAGCCTAAACACTTTGGCCCTGCGCTCGACTGCCGAGCTCCTGGACCGCGGTGTCGCGGCTTATTACGACGAAGCCGATCCTCAGCTCGCCCGGGAAACCATGGGTTCCCAACTCAAGTTCATCGAAGGCCTGCTCCAGAGCGACCCCAAGGATCCGCGCCTCAACCGCCTGGTAGCGGAAGGCTTCGGCGGCTACACATTCCTCTTTATAGAAGACTCTCAACCGGAGCGCGCCAAGGCACTTTATCTCAGAGGCCGGGACTACGCGCTCAGGAGCCTCGGCGACCGGCCAGGCCTGGCGGGCCTTTCCGCCATGCTGCCAGACGATTTGGAGAGAGCCCTTAAGAACGCGGACAAGTCCGACGCGCCGGCCCTGTTCTGGGCGGCTTTCTGCTGGTCCGGGTTCATCAACCTGTCCAAGGACTCTCCCGAGGCCGTGGCCGAACTCCCCAAGGCCGTGGCGCTCATGATTCGTTCGCACGAGCTGAACCCCGAGTACGATTTCGCCGGATCCGACTTATTCTTCGGGGTCTACTACGCATCCCGACCCAAGCTCCTGGGCGGCGACCCCGAGAAGGCCAAAGAGCATTTCAAATGGGTCGAGCGCCTCACGCATGGCCAGTACCTCATGACCTACGTCTTGGAAGCCAAAACATTGGCTGTGGCCCTGCAGGACCGCGCGCTCTTCGAGAGCCTACTGGCCAAGGTCAAGGACTCACCCTCCGGCCGCCTGCCAAAAGCCAGGCTCGCCGACGAAGTGGCCAAACTCAAAGCCGCAGCTCTCCTAGAGAAGATCAATGACCTCTTCTAATTCGGGGACACAATACTTAATTCACCTGCTGGCTTTGGTTCGCCGAGGAATTAAGTATTGTGTCCCCCTATTGCTCCTCTTCGGCTTGGCGCGGGCGGCTGATCCGGCCATCATAAAATTCGCGACCTTGGCGCCGGACGGCTCCACCTGGATGAAGGTCATGAACGACCTCAATGCAGAGCTCCAGGCCAAGACCGCGGGACGGGTTAAGTTCAAGTTCTACGCAGGCGGAGTCCAAGGCGACGAGACAGATGTAGTCAAAAAGATCCGCATCGGACAGATCCAGGCCGCCGGCTTCACGGGCGTAGGCCTCGGCCAGATCGCACCAGAGGTGCGCATCCTCGACGCGCCGTGGCTCTTCCGCGACAACACAGAGGCGGACTTCATCCGACAGACCTTCGCCAAGGACCTGAACGCCGCCATAGAAAAAGGCGGCTACGTCCTGCTGGGCTGGGCAGAACTGGGCTGGATCTACGTGTTCAGCCGCGCCCCCGTCGACTCCCCAGAGGACATGCGGAAAGCCAAAATGTGGGTCTGGGAGGGCGACCCCATCGCCCAGGCCGCTTACAAGGCCATCGGTGTGACCCCCAGACCGCTCTCCGTCGTGGACGTCATGTCCTCTCTGGAAACGGGCATGATCGACGGCGTCTACGGCCCGCCCATGGGAGTGACCGCCTTGCAGTGGTTCCGCCGCACCAAGTTCATCTACAACGTACCGATCGCGGACTCCATCGGCGCGGTGCTTATTTCCCGCAAGGCCTTCGACGCTATCCCCGAGGCCGACCGCAATATCCTACTTGAGCTCAGCTCCCGGCACCTCAAGCGCCTCAACCTCCTCTCGCGTCAGGAAAACGAGGATGCCCTGACCGCCCTGCAAAAACAGGGATTGACCCTCTCCGCCAAGGCCGCGCCCGAAGTCATGAGGCGCTATGAGGATTTGGGCCGCCAGGCTCGACGGGAACTGGTCGGCAAGCTCTATTCCGCTGAACTCCTCGACCGGGTTGAGAATGCGCTGGCCTCTAGACGCGGCGCTCCTAAAGGCAGTGGAAAGACTAAAAAAGGCTGAGTCCGTCCTGCTCGGCCTGGAAAGCCTCTTACTGGTGGTCATCCTGCTATCTTTGGTGGCCATGTCTTTCCTGCAGGTGGTCCTGCGCCAATTCTTCGGAGGCGGCATCCTCTGGTGCGACACCCTTCTGCGCCACCTCGTCCTCTGGGTCGCCTTCCTGGGCGCGGCGCGCGCCGCAGCCGAGGAGAAGCATTTCGCTTTCGAGGCCATGACCGAGCACCTGCCCGTCCGGCTCCATGGCGCCGCCGCCGCAGTGGCGCGCCTGACCGCGACGGCCGTAGCGTTACTGCTGGCAAAGGCCTCATGGGTCTTCATGATCGAGGAACGCGGCGCCGGCGAGCCTTTGTTCACGGCCGGCCGCCTCGAGGTGCCGGGCTGGCCCTTCGCCGCCATCGTGCCCATCGGGTTCCTGCTGGTCGCCGTGCACACCGGGCTGCGCCTCTGGGTGGGAAAAGTCCCTGAGGAGAACCAGCGCCCATGACCTGGTGCCTCACCGCGGCCGTGCTGGTCCTGGCCTTCCTGGGGGCGCCCATTTTCGCCCTCATGGGGGGACTGGCCCTATGGCTTTTCCATACCGCGGGGATTGCCTCGACAGCGGTCATCATCGAACTCTATCGCCTCGCCACGTTGCCGTCCTTGATCGCCATCCCGCTGTTCACCTTCGCCGGATACATCCTGGCGGAATCCGGAGCGCCCAAGCGCCTCATAGCCATGGCCGAAGCCCTCTTCGGCTGGCTGCCCGGCGGCGTGGCCATGTCCGCGCTCCTGGCCACAGCGCTCTTTACCGCCTTCACGGGCGCCTCGGGCGTCACCATCATCGCCCTGGGCGGCCTCATCTATCCTCTTCTACGGCGCCAAGGCTACCCTGAAGATTTCTCCCTTGGGCTGGTCACCACGACCGGAAGCCTCGGCCTGCTCTTCCCGCCAAGCCTGCCCATCATCCTCTACGCCCTGGTGAGCAAGGTCTCCATCGACCGGCTCTTCGCGGCCGCGGCCATCCCCGGCCTGGTCCTGCTCGCCATACTCGGCGGCTACGCCATGCTCGTAGCCTCCCGCCACCGCGTGCCGCGTGTGCCATTCTCGCTGACCGCGGCGCTGGCGGCCGCGCGCGCCGCGGCCTGGGAACTGCCCCTGCCTTTCATCATCATCGGCGGCATCTACAGCGGCAAATTCACCGCATCCGAAGCCGCCGCCATTATGGCCTTCTATGTGGTGGCCGTCGAGATCCTGGTCTACCGGGACCTCGACCTGCGCGACCTGCCCCGGGTCATGCGCCGCAGCATGATGCTCGTCGGCGCCATCCTCATCGTCCTAGGCACGGCCTTAGGCCTGACCAACTACCTCATCGACGCCGAGGTCCCGGCGCGCATATTCCGGTTCCTCAGCCTCCATCTCCACAGCCAGTGGGCCTTTTTGGCCTGCCTCAACGTATTCCTCCTCGTGGTCAATATGGTGGAGATATTCTCAGCCATCATCATCGTGGTACCCATCATCGTGCCCGTGGCCATGCAGTACGGCATCGACCCCATCCATCTGGGGACCCTCTTCCTGCTCAATCTCGAGATCGGATACATGACGCCTCCTTTGGGCCTGAACCTTTTCCTCTCCAGCCGGCGCTTCGACAAGCGCCTGCCCGCCCTCTACCGGGCGACCATGCCGTTCTGGGCGGTGCTCCTCGTAGCGCTGGCCCTGGTCACCTACCTGCCGCGCCTGAGCCTCTGGCTCCCCGACCTTCTGAGGATACTATGAAACCCATAAAAGCATCGACCCACAACAGCGACCTGGCCCCGGAAGAAAAGCAGCGGCTCCTGGACCGCATTCAGTCCGCTCCGGCCTACAAGAAAGCCTACGAAGACACGAAGTTCATGCAGCGCCGGGAGCTCCGGCCGGTCCGACTGCAGTTGGAGCTGCTCAAGCCCGAGATGGTCCTGGCCGAGAACAATATCAAGTCCACGGTCGTGGTCTTCGGCTCGGCGCGCGTGGCCCCGCCGGAACAGGCCAACCGGGAGCTGACCACGGCTCAGGCCAAAGCCAAAGCCGATCCCAGCGACTACGACTTGGCCCAGGCGGTCAACCGGGCCCAGATGAAGATGGAGTTCTCGCGTTACTACGAGGAAGCCCGCCGCTTCGCCGCCATCATCTCGCGCGCCCAGCAGACGGACAAGCGCCTGGAGTTCGTCATCGTGACCGGCGGCGGCCCGGGCATCATGGAAGCGGCCAACCGCGGCGCCTACGAGACCGGATGCCGCTCCATCGGCCTCAACATCACCTTGCCCCACGAGCAGTATCCCAACCCGTTCATCACCCCGGAGCTCTCCTTCCAGTTCCACTACTTCGCCCTGCGCAAGATGCACTTCATGATGCGAGCCAAGGCCATGGTGGCCTTCCCGGGTGGATTCGGAACCCTCGACGAACTCTTCGAGACCCTGACCCTCGTGCAGACGGGCAAGAAGCGGCCCATCCCCATCGTGCTCTTCGGCCGCGAGTTCTGGAAGCGGGTCATCGACTTAAACTACCTGGCCGAGTCCGGCATGATCGGCTGGGAAGACACGCGCCTGATCACGATGGTCGAAAAAGCGGAAGAAGGCTGGGCCCACATCCGTAATTTCTGGAAGGAGCACCGCGCCAGCGGCCGCATGCCGTGAGCTCATGCTGCTCCCCGGCTTAATGGCACTCGCGCTCATGGCCGGCTCGCCCTCGATCTGGGGGGGGGATGATTTCCTAGCGCTGATCCGCAAGGCCGAAGCCCGCCAGGAACCCGAGGAACGCGTCGAGTACTTCTCACGCGCACTCGCGACCTGGACACCGAGCCACGGCAGAAGCCTGCTAGCCGCGTGCTACTTCGGCCGCGGCGAAGCCCGCTACCAGACCGGCGACTTCACCGAGGCTTTGCCCGACTTAGCCAAAGCCTTGGACGGGGACCCCGACAACGCGCGCGTGATGTTTCTGCGCGGCCGGATCCTCCTGCATCAAACGCTCCTCGAAGAGTCTCCCTCGATCCACTCCGCCGCGCAAGCGGCGAAGGCTCTGGCCGATTACGTGTCGCTCAAGCCGGAAGACATCGAAGGCCTTCTCTCTTTGGGACGCGCACAGGTCCTGGCCGGTCATATCGCCGCGGCCCAGGTCGCCTTCGTCCGCGCGCGCAAACTCGCTCCCTTCGATCCCCGTCCCGGACTCGGGATCGGCCGAGCGTTTTTGGCCGCGCGGGACTTCCGTCCCGCGCGGGAGAGCCTCGACGCCGCCGATGCCCTGGCCCGCGGCCGAGACGCCGACATCTTGACGGAACGCGCCGCGTGCCGACTGGCGCAGGGAGACCAGGCCGGGGCTCTCGCCGAACTCGACTGCGCCCTGCAGCGGCACGCAGAACTGCTTCTGGACCTGACCCGCTCGCGGGCTCTGCCCCTGGAGGTCGAAGAACGTCAAGCCTCGGCTGGCCGCGCACACCTCGACCGCGGCAGCCTGCGCGAGTCGCGCGGCGACACTCCCGGGGCTTTGGCCGACTACAGGGCCGGATGCCGGCACGGCATCCAAAGAGCCTGCGCCCGGGCGCAGGCTTTAGCCGGGCTCAAGCCACGACCCGCGCCGCCGCCGCCAACACCGCTCAAGCCGCTCAAAAAAACCAAGCGCCGCAAGATACCGAAGCCGACGAACGATCCCGGGGAACGCATCTATGGCTCCTAGGTCGACGCAACTTATCCCATGCGGCCATTTTGATATAATCGACTTGCTTGCAAAGCCCCAAGTCATTGCCAGTTTCCGCCCCATGTAAGGTCCGCAGCGCGGGCAGTGCCAGGACGGCCTGGCACAAGCTGCTTCTAGCGGCTCTCGCCATGGTCTTCGCTCCCCGGGCGCATGCCATCCTTCCCGAAACCGACAAATTGATCCTTCAAGGTCTCGATGCCGCTTACAGTCTGGACTTCGAGCGCTCCGCATCCCTTTTTTCAGAGGCGGCCCGATTAGAGCCGGGACATCCAGCCGGGCCTTTCTTCCTCGCCTCCCTGCAGTGGCTCGAGTACTCCCAGAACGCCGACGTCCCCGGAACGGTCGACGCCCTCGAACCGAAATTCGACCGAAGCATGGACCAGGCCCTGGAACGCGCCCGGAAGATGTACGCGACAAACCACGACGACCCCGAGGCGAACTTCTATCTGGGAGCGTGCTACGGCATGAAAGGGCGCTGGCTGCTGCTCAAGTACAAATGGATACGCGCGGCCCACTACGGCTTCAAAGGCTACAAGTACCTGCAGAGGACCATTGCGCTCAACCCCGAGTATTATGACGCCTACCTGGGAATGGGCATGTACGACTATTACTCAGACACCCTGCCGACCATCCTGAGATTCGCGGCCAACCTCATGGTGCGCGGGGACAAGCAGAGAGGACTGCGCTACATCGAAACCACTCTGACCAAGGGCCACTACAGCGTCACTGAAGCCAAGATATTCCTAGTAGGCATCCTGAGCGCCTACGAAAAGCAGCCCGATAAGGCCCTACAGATCGTCCTGGAGTTGCGCCGACAGAAGCCGGAAAACCTATTCTTCCTCCTGATGGAAGTAGGGACCCGCATAGACGCCCGGGATTGGAACGGGGCCATCGCCTTCGGGGAATTTTTGGCCCCCCGAGTCCGCGAGCTCGCCTACACCAAGCCGCATGCCAGCCTCTTCGATCTTTACCTGGGAGAAGCCTACCTCGGAGCCCAGGAATACTCCAAGGCTGCGGAAACCCTGAACCGATGCATCGAGCGTGCTCCCAATCCCAAAAAGGCGACGGTAACTCATTGTCATCTGCGCCGAGCCCAGACCTTGGACCTCCTGGGTCGGCGGACGGAATCCGTCATGGACTATACATTCGTCAAAGAGCGCCCCGATTTCTTCGACTCGCAGAACAAGGCCAAACAAGGCCTCAAGACGGCCGCTACGTACGAAGAAGTCCTGCGGCAACTCCAGGAATGATCCACTCAAGACCATAGAAACGACCCGGACGGACCGGCTCCGCTCGATTCGACTTTATTGAAAGAATGTCTTGAAAATGTAATATCGGCGCGGTATGCTTGATGCGTATGACCGATGCGGACCCCTACCAAGCTTGGCTCGATGATTTCAAGCGTGAAATCGACGCCTTAACCGCCAAGCCCCCCGCGCCCGGCCCCGCCGCAGCCGGCCGCAGCGCCCAGGCCGCATTCTCTTCCTGGTGGCAATCCGAGATAGAATCTCTCGCTGGCCCGCCGACCCCTAAGGGTCTAGTGCAGGCCGAAACGAAGTCCCAGGATAGCTCCGAATCGAGCATCCAAGAACAGGTTTGCCTTCAGGAATACCAGCTGCAGGCGCAACGCCAGAGCCGTGCCTTCGCGAAAAAGGCATACGAGAACCTGGAAGTCCACGCCCAGGCGCTTGAAGCAGGCCTGCGCCGGGAGCTGCACGAATTCCTCGTCAAGGTCAAGCGGATCGTCCGCGAGACCGCGGGAAGACAAACATGAGATTCTGGGTCAATCTCAACGGGAAAGTTCTGGGCTGCTTCACCCCAACAGAGCTGGCAAAGTTGGAAGGCTTTTCCAGCGCCACCTTGATCTGCCCGGAGGAGGGGGAAGGCCTTGAGAAAAACTGGCGGCGCGCCGCAGAGTTCCCAGACATCATACCCGCGCTCCAGGAACTCGCGGCCCGCCAGAAGCCCGCGCCCCCACCCGAAACATCGGCGCCCACAGACGTAGACAAACTCCTCGACTCCGCCAGCAGCCGACTCTGCAGCCACGTCGCGGACCTCATGAAGGAGTTGGATCACGCTCATGAGGATAAGGCCCTCATCCTTTCCCTGCAAAGACAGGTCACGGACCTCAATGACCAGCTCCAGAGCGAGCGCGAGCGCTTTGAAAAACTTGAGGCGCGAATGCCTCGTCTGGATGAACTCGAGGCCTCCCAGCGCAAGTCCGCGGACCGCATCCAGAGCTTGGAGAGCACCGTTCAGGAACGCGACCGCGCCTCCGCGGATCAGCGCATGCGGATCGAAAAAACCAAAAACGAGCTGGAAAACGCCAAGCGCTCTCTCAGAGAGACGACCAACGATCTCTCCATCCGCAACCGTCTGGTGGAGAGACTCAACCACGACCTCACCGAGAAGGAGGTCAGTCTGGCCAAGGCCTTAAGCCTCCTGAAACGGCTCGATGAAGACCTAGGCACCGACCATCCTGACTTGCTCGGCGAGCACCGCGAGCGGATCCAGGCTCTTACCGGCGGAAAAGCAGGGCCGTCGACCGCACTCCCCTCGAAGGACGGCCCGTGCGCCGAAGCGGAAGCAGCGGCTAAGGACGCGGTCCGACCTGATTGCGCCGCCAGGCGCGCCGCCCCTTCCGGAGAAGAAGAGCCCCTGCCCGCCCCCGCGATCAACAACGCATCTCCTGATAACGCCAAGGGCGTCAGCGCTCTTGCGCCAACGATGAACCGCGCTTCCCAGCGCGCCGTCTACACCACCGACGAACCGCCTCAGCTCCCGAAAATAATAGTGCCTCAGCTGCCTGAGCAGCCCGCCGAGCGCAACGCGCTGGTGGACTTCCTGAAGAGATTCATCAACAAGCCCCAAGTCTAACTCCTCCACGTCTACGGCGCAAAGTCAAGCCCCCCCTGGAAGGAGGAGCTGCTCTCCTTCATAATTAGCACTCCCACAAAGTGATTGACAACTTTGATTTGTCTTGCTAAAATAGCAGACAGCAACGCCGAGTGCCAATTATGACACTCGCAGATCAACAGATGAACATCCGGAGGTAACGCAACATGGCCGAAGCGACACTAACCAAAGTAAAGATTCAACCCCTCGGCGACCGCGTACTGGTCAAGCCGGTCGAAGCGAAGGAAGTCAAACGGGGAGGGATCATCATCCCTGACAGCGCCAAGGAAAAGCCCCAGGAGGGCGAGATCGTGGCGGTGGGCAAGGGTAAGATGACCGAAGACGGAAAGGTCCTGCCCATGGACGTCAAGCCGGGCGACCGCATCCTCTACGGCAAGTACTCGGGCAACGAGATCAAGATCGACGAAGTCGAACACCTGATCATGCATCAGGACGACATCCTCGGCATTCTCAAGTAACGCACCTTATATAGGAAAGAAAAGAGGTCAAAACAATCATGGCTAAACAAATCTCATATTCGGAAGAGGCGCGCAAGTACCTCAAGTCCGGCGTTGACAAGCTCGCCAACGCCACCAAGGTCACGCTCGGCCCCCGGGGTCGCTCCGTGGTCCTAGAGAAGAAATTCGGGTCGCCGACCGTCCTCGATGACGGTGTCACCATCGCCAAGGACATCGAGCTGGAGAACCCCTTCGAAAACATGGGCGCCCAGCTCGTCCGCGAAGTCGCCTCCAAGACCAACGACGTGGCCGGCGACGGCACCACCACCGCCATCTGCCTCTCCCAGTCGCTGCTGGCCGAAGGCATAAAGAACATCACCGCAGGAGCCAACCCCAAGGCCATCGAGCGAGGCATGCACAAGGCGCTGGACCTCGTGGTCAAGGAGCTTAAGAAGAACACCAAGCCGGTCAAGACCAAGGAAGAGAAGGCCCAGGTAGCCACCATCTCCTCCAATGACCGTGTCATCGGCGATCTCATCGCCCAAGCCATGGAAAAGGTCGGGCACGAGGGCGTGATCACCGTCGAGGAAGGCAAGTCCGCGGAGACCACGCTTGAAGTCGTGGAAGGCATGCAGTTCGACCGGGGCTACATCTCGCCCTACTTCATCACTGACTCCGAGCGCATGGAGACAGTCGTGGAGAACCCGGTCATCCTCATCTCGGACAAGAAGATATCCTCCATGCAGGACCTTCTGCCCATCCTCGAAAAGGTCGTGCAGTCCGGGAAGGCCTTCGTTCTCATCGCCGAAGACGTCGACGGTGAAGCTCTGGCCACCCTCGTGGTCAACAAGCTGCGCGGGACCATCAAGGCCGTGGCCGTCAAGGCCCCGGGCTTCGGCGACCGGCGCAAAGAGATGCTGCAGGACATCGCGGTCCTCACCAAAGGCCAGGTCATCAGCGAAGAGCTCGGCCACAAGCTCGAAAAGATCGGCATGGACATGCTGGGGTCGGCCAAACGCGTCGTCATCGACAAGGAGAACACCACCATCATCGACGGCGGCGGCGACAAGAACGAGATCAAGAAGCGCGCCGAGTCCATCCGCAAGCAGATCGAAGAGACCACATCCGACTACGACAAGGAGAAGCTCCAGGAGCGGTTGGCCAAGCTCTCCGGCGGAGTGGCCGTCATCAACGTCGGAGCGGCCACCGAGACCGAGATGAAGGCCAAGAAGGCCAAGGTCGAGGACGCTTCCAACGCGACCCGCGCGGGCGTGGCGGAAGGCATGATCGCGGGCGGCGGCGTAGCCCTGCTGCGCGCTTCCCAGGTCCTCGAGAAGTTCGAGGGCGATGACGAGGATGAAACCACCGGCGGGCAGATCGTGCGCCGGGCACTGCAGTCGCCCATCCGGCAGATCGCGGAAAACTCAGGACTCGAGGGCTCCGTGGTCGTGCAGAAGGTCTTCACCTCGGGCAGCAACATCGGCCTCAACGCCGACAACGGGGAGTACGTGGACCTCTTCAAGGCCGGCATCGTCGACCCCCTGAAGGTCACGCGCACGGCCCTTGAAAACGCGGTGTCTTTGGTCGGGACCATCCTCACCACTGAAGTCCTGGTGGCGGACATCCCGGAGAAGAAGGAGCCCATGCAGGGCGGACCGCACGGCCACGGCGGAGACATGTACTAAGCCGCACCGGGCCGACACCGCAAGCCGGCCCCGCGTTTGCACCCCCGGTCCCGTCGGACCGGGGGTGCTTTTTTTCAACTCCCTGCCCCGATCGTTTTCCCAGGACGATTCTATGGTATAATACATATCGCATTGATCCTTGACAACTTAACCAAAATACGCTATTGCATCCGCGCTGCGGCACAAAAGTCCGGACGCGACCCAGATCGGATCGGGCTTGTGGTCGTAACCAAGTACGCGACCACGCAGCAGATCCGTGAGGTCATCGCCTCTGGCCTGGTTTCCGACATCGGCGAAAGCCGGGTCCAAACCGCCGAAACGAAGCGCTGCGAACTGGGAGAGCTCGCAGGGCGAATCCGCTGGCGGCTCATCGGCCATCTGCAGACCAACAAAGCCCGCAAAGCCACGCAGGTCTTCGACGCCGTGGATTCGATAGACAGCCTGCATGTGGCGCAGGCCCTGGAGAATGCCCTGGCCCCGGAGGGGAAGACCCTGTCGATACTGGTTCAAGTCAAACTGACGCAGCGCGAGACCCAGGGCGGGGTCGCGCCGGAAGCATTGGAGGACCTCCTGCAAAAGCTCCCGGCGTATCCGCATCTGCAGGTTCGCGGCCTGATGACCATCGCGCCGCAAGCGAGTTCTCCCGAAGATGTCCGGCCGCATTTTCGGCGCATGCGCGGATGGTTCGACAGATTTTTCACAAACCGGCCCGAGGCGCAATTGTCCATGGGCATGAGTAGCGACTATAAGGTCGCCGTGGAAGAAGGCGCGACGATGGTCCGGTGTGGTGCGGTCGTTTTCGATGAATAGAGCATTCAAGAAGGAGGGTACTTCATGATCGTCAAAGTCCGCGTGATACCAAACGCAGAAGACAACGAAGTCGTCAGCCGCATCGGCAGCGTTCTTCGGGTGAAGGTCACGGCCCCGGCAATCGACGAAAAAGCTAACGCCACACTGAAGAACTACCTCGCCGAGTTCTTCGAAGTCCCGTCGCGCCGGGTCAACATCCTGCGCGGCGCCAACGGCCGCGAAAAGACCGTGGAAATCGTGGGCCGGACTGAAGAGCAGCTCAAGCGAGTGATGGAGTCTATACCATAGCACCATAGTGCTCAAGACACCCGCGCGCATGGGGCCGCAAGCCCCTGCCGCGGGTGTCTTCGTTTTTTGCTATAAAAATGGACCTTCGATGAGAAACTTCCCCGTCACGGACCCCATCACACATATCAGCTGGAAGAGAGACCGTCTGCTGGTCCTCGATCAGCGGCTTCTGCCCCGCCGAATCAAGTACCTGACCTGCCGCACGGCAGAAGATGTCACCATGGCGATCGGCTCCATGGCGCTGCGCGGGGCGCCCTTGATCGGAGTGGCCGCGGCCTACGGGATGGTTCTGGCCGCGCGCCAGGGCCGCCCGGCGCTCGAACGCGCAGGCCGACGGCTGCGCCGCGCCCGCCCTACAGCGGTCAACCTCATGCACGCAGTCGACACCATGCTGGCTGCCGCCGAGAACGTTGCCGAGCGCCGCCTGATCTTCGCCCTAGAGACAGCGGCCGTCGCCTTCCACCGCGAGGATGTCTCGGGCAACCAGCGCATGGCCGTTCTAGGAGCCTCCCTGCTCAAGAAGGGCTCCCGCATCATCACCCACTGCAACGCCGGTGCGCTCGCCACGGGGGGCCTGGGGACAGCAGTCGGGGTCATCCGCTACGCGCACCACTTGGGTAAAGTCGTCCACGTCTACCCCTGCGAGACCCGGCCCTACCTCCAGGGCAGCCGTCTCACCCTCTGGGAGCTCATGCAGTCGCACGTGCCGGCCACGCTCATCACAGATAACATGGCCGCGCACGTCATGAAGACTTGCGCCATCGACGCCGTGATCGTAGGCTCGGACCGCATCGCGGCCAACGCGGACGTGTGCAATAAGATCGGAACCTACGGCTTGGCCATACTCGCCCGACATCACGGCATCCCATTCTACGTCGTGGCGCCCGCCACCACCGTAGACCTGGCCACGCCGGATGGCTCGCGCATCCCCATCGAGGAACGCAGCGCCGCCGAAGTCCTCAAGATATTCGGCCGCCCCATCGCCCCCCCGGGGGCCCGGGCCCGCCATTTCGCTTTCGACGTGACCCCGCACGAGCTGGTCACCGCCATCGTCACGGATAGAGGCATCGTGCGCCCGGCCAACGGGCGAAACCTCGAAAAAGTGACAGGAAAATCCCATGCCTAAAGCGCCCCCGTCACCCCAGTTCCGAGTCATCTTCGTGACCGTGCCCGACGCCCGACTCGCCGAGACCATCGCACGCGGCCTGGTAGAACGCAAGTGCGCGGCTTGCGTCAACATCATCCCCGGCGTGACCTCCATATACCGCTGGAAGGGAAAGCTCCAGAAGGCCTTGGAAGTCCTGCTGGCCATCAAGACCCATGCCGGCGCGTTCAACAAGGCAGCTCGGTTCATCAAGGAGAAACACCCGGCCGAAGTCCCGGAGATCATCAGCCTCCCCATCACCGAGGGCAGCCCGCCCTACCTCGAATGGCTCAAAGCCAATACGGTGCACTCCGCATGACAGAAGACGTCCGACTCCCCTATTAATCCAGATCCAGTCAGATCCGGGACACAATACTTAATCCATGGCAACAACTTGAAAATCAAGGCTAGAAAGTCGCAGCCAGCCTCATCCAGAGAAACTACCAGGCCGCTCATACTCGCCTCCGCCTCTCCGCGTCGTCGTCTCCTGTTACGCCGACTCGGGGTGACTTTTCGCGTCATCCCCAGCCATGTCAGCGAAAAAACTTGCGAAAAAAATCCACGCCGCTTCGTCGTAGAACTCGCCCTGCGCAAAGCCCGCGACGTCGCTCGCCGCCATCCTGATGCCGCAGTCCTGGGCGCCGACACCATCGTGGTCTGCTGCGGCAAGATCATCGGAAAGCCCCGTGACCTTGTCGATTCGCGACGCATATTGGAACTCTTGAACGGCCGCTGGCAAGAAGTTTACACAGGCATAGCGGTGGCCTGGGAAGGAGGTAAGAAGTCCTTGGCCCAAGCCGTAAAAAGCCGGGTCCTGGCGCGTCGCCTGAACCCCGCGGAGCTGTCCCGGCTCGTGGGCAAACACCCGGACAAGGCCGGGGCCTACGCAGTCCAAGACAAGGACGACCCATTCATCGAGCGTATCGAAGGCGACTACGGCAACGTAGTGGGGCTCCCCCTCGAAGCCACCAGAAAGCTATTGCGGGGGCACATTACTTGATTCCGCGATCCTCGGCCGCGGCCCCGTTTTCTTCCTGAGCAGGCTCCGGCCCAGGATTTCCTCGGCGCGCACTACACATACGATCGAGGAAGAAATAAGTTCCGCCTCACGAGGGTAAAATCAAGCATGGTGCCCCCGCTGGGAAAATCCGTCGAATCCCTACTTGCCCTTGATTAAAGGCAGGCTGAAGTAAAAACGGGCACCATGAGGAAAGACATCCTCGACCCCGATCGTGCCGCCATGCCGCTGGATCGCCTTGAGGCAGAGCGCCAACCCCAGACCCACGTTGCCCACATGCCGCTTCATGTCCTTCTGAAAAAACTTCTTGAAGATCTCCGGCCGCGCCTCCGGCGGAATGCCCGGGCCCCCGTCCGATACATCCACACGCCCCTGGCCGTCCTGAACCCGCACGGAGATGGCGACCAAGCCTTGAGCCGGGGTGTGCTCGACGGCGTTGTGCACCAGGTTATCGAGCACTCGGCGCAGGAGGGCGGCGTCGCCCAGGACTATGGCGTTGGCCCCGGCCGAGATGTCGACGACGAGTTCTTGTTTGCGGTCCGCAGCAATCAGGCCGAAATCATTCCCGGCTGCAAAGACCATGGCCGCCAGGTCCACAGGCTGCTGCTCGCGCAAACCCTCGACCTCCTCCATGCGCGCCAGCTGCAGGACGTCATCGACCATGCGGCGCAGACGGTCCGTGGACATATCCAGCAACTCTATCGTGCGCTTACAGCCCGCCCCCGCCTTAAAATCAGCGAGCTGTTCCCGCAGCAGAGTGACGCCGGCGCGCACCACGGTCAGCGGGGTCTTGAGGTCGTGCACGAGCATCGCCGAGAGTTCGCGCTTCTCCAACTCCAGTTCGCGCCGGCGTCGCGTCTCCTCCTTGAGGGTGCCCCCCAAGCAGTTGAAAGCAGCCACCAAACGTGACACCTCGTCGCCCGTGTCGTCGATGCGCAGGGGCCGGAACCGCTCCGGGTCCTTAGGCAAGGCCTCAAAACGTGGCACCAGCCGTTCGATACGCCAGCCGAACCACGCCCCCATGAGCCAAGCCGTGATTGTGACGCCCAACAGGGCGGTCACACCCCACTGCACGGCCCGCGCTGCGATAGCGGCCAGGCGACCTTCCAGATCGTCGGTGTGGAATCCCAAAAGAACCGTGCCCGGCCTGCGGCCGCCCAGGGACACGCCCGTCTGAATATCGTAAATCCCATCCGGGACCAAGCGGATGGGGACCCCGGGATGCGGCTGGCGGGCCAGCCAGCGAGGGTCGTCGACACGACGCAGCAAGAGCCGGCCCCGACGATCACGCACCTCGACGGCCGCGATGCCGGCCTGTCGGATCATGCCCGCGAGATTGGCGTCTAGCTCATGATACCGACCAGCCCGTGCCTGCGCGCAGACCAACGCCCGGACAGCCGCCAGCGTGTTGGCCGCCATGATCTCGGATCGGGAATAGGCCTCCCGACGGATGACGCGGACATGATAGGTCAGCAGTCCGACCGCGATGCCCAGACCAAACAACAAGAAGACCAGAGCGAGACGGACGCTCAACCGCATAAAAATCCCAGTGTCACCATATTTAATTCAGGAAGCGCCATAGGAAAACCAAGATTAAGTATGGTGTCCCCACATCATTCACCGTTTCAAGTTTACTTCTTTTTTCCTATACTTTGCATGTGGAAGTCCCTTCCGGGGAATGAGAATGATTGCCCTCCAAGGACGGCGCTCCCCCGCGCCGGATTCCCGATTCATGACCGAACCGCAATGAGCGAGATTCTCCTACGGGGCATGAACTTGGCCGCCCTGACCGCGGCGCTATGCTATCCCCATACGCGGACGGTGAATCTCTATGCTCCCCTCTGCGTTTTAGGGGCATGGCTCGCACTTTCCATCGCCTCCTTCACGCTCGGCTGGCAGCGCCTCCCGCGCTGGGGCCGATTAATCCGCACGCTGGCGCTGACGGGCGACATTGCCCTCTGCTACTGGGCCATCAACTGGACCGCCCTCTGGGGCACGGAGCTTTTCCTCTTCGCCATGCTGCCGGCGGCCCTACTAGGGCTCTCCGAAGGACCTGTCACCGGCGCGACACTGGGTGCCGGCGCGGCGATTCTGGAGGCGTTCTACGCCCGGGGAAACCTTTGGGCCCCGTCCCTCGTCCTGCGCAGCGCCGCCCTGGTGTTCCTGCCCCTGGCGGTCGCCATGCAGGCCCAAGAGCTGCGCGCCGCCACAGGGCGCCGGGCGCGCGAGACCGTCAACTTCCTCCGCTCCGGACAGATATCGGAATTCCTGTCTTTAGTCCTTTATCAGCTACGTGAATACCTCATTTCGGTCACGGCCGCGGCCGAGGCGCTCGCTCTGAGCATCCCAAAAGATCAGCCCGCCCTCGCCAAGCGGGCCGAGCGTCTCAAGCGCCTGGTCTCCGAGCTTAACGGGAAAGCCGGGCGGCTCTTGGGGGACAAGTCCGAGCTCATCACGGGCCGAACCGCCGGCGAGAACTCATCCTTCGACCTCAACGGCCTCGTCGCTGAGACCATCGCGGAGGCGCGCGCGGCCTTCGCCACCGGCCCCGTTAATATACGCCTCACCCCTACACCGCAACCGACCTCGGTCCGAGGCGACCGCCGAAGCCTGCGCCTGATCCTGCTCTCAGTCCTCCAAAACGCCCTAGAGTCCTGCAGCTCCCAGGACGGAGGAACGATCTCGGTGCTGCTGCGCCGACACGATGACCGCTTTCACCTGATGGTAAGCGACGACGGGGGGGGACTGCGCGGCCTGACTCCAGAGCAGGTCTTCGAACCGATCCACAGCGCCCGACCCGGCAGTCCCGGTCTGGGCTTGGGGCTGCCCATGTCTCGCCGGATGATCGAACGCGCCGGCGGCAGTCTCGATATCCGCAGCCGCCAAGGCCTGACCACCGCACTCATCACGCTGCCGGAGGACGGAGACCTTCCAGTGGTGCGCATCGCGGAGTCCACGTGGGCGGGCCGCAGGGCCGAGGTCTGAAGGGAATAAAACATGGACGAGAACCAGCCGGATCTAAGCCTGCCCGAGGCCCAAAAGCCCTACGGTCTAGGCCACATGCTTGAAGACACGGTCTGTTCCCTATTGCGGGCCGGCAACATCTTCGCCGACCTCGCCGCCAGGCCGACGCCGTCCTACGCGGTCATGATCCCGAATCTGCTGGTCTTTTGCACGGCCGCCTGCATCGCGACCCTCCTGCGCGCCGCCGTCGCGGCGCCGGAACTGCTGCACGCTGCGCCGGGCACGATGGCCATCGCGGCCGCGGCCGGCACGATCCTCACCGTGCCATTGAGCTTCCTGGCGGCGGGAGTGCTCCAATCGTTCATGCTGCTCTCGGGTGGAACGGGGGATTTCCAACGCAGCTATCAAGCCACCTCCATGTTTTCCATCCTTCTCGCGCTGCAAGCCCTGCTGAATTGGTTCGACTGGGCCTGGGCGCTTCCGGCGCTTCTGGCGGCCTACCTGGCGCCCGCCGCCGCTCGCACCTTGCATCGCGCGCCAGCCCTGCGTTCCGGCGTCGTATTCTACCTGGTGGCGACCATCTGCATCGCCGGGCAATGGGTGCTGCGCGAGCAGCTCGCCCACTGGTCCAAGCCGGCCTTTGCCCTGCAGAGCGCCGCGGCCACGGCCCAAGACCTCGGTCGCCAAGTGCAGCAAGTCCAGCAGATGTCCTTGCCTTTAGAACGTGGGATGGAAGGGGCCAACCCCGGCCTGCCGCAGGACCAGACACCGGCGACCTGGATAACGGCGCCATCAAGCTCCTCCCAGCCGACCCTCTCCGGCCTGCAGCTGCTCACCCCGCCAGCGGGCGGCCCGGCCCCGAATGACCCCAAAGGCGGCACGCCTCAGCTCCAGGCCCAAGGACAGGCACTCCAACAGTCCATGTCGAATTTGATGGGCCCGGTCATGGCCCTGCTCAACAACCCGGCGCTGACCCAGGGCATGACACCAGAACAAACCCGACCGATGAAGACGCTGACCAGCCTGGCGCAACAAATGCAGACCGACATGGCAAGCGGCAAGAATCTTTCGAGCAAAGAGCAGGCGGCCATGATGGCCAAGTTCCAGAGAACCATGATGCAGTTCATGACCTTGCAGTCACCGATTTCGCGCCAAGGCCTCCCTGATCCAGGTCCAAAAGCCACCAAGCCAGGCCAAATTACTCCTGAGCCCAAACACGACGCTGCCAACCCACCGAAAAACGATACGGGCAGCTCCGCACAGACGCCGACATCCCAGCAGTCTCCACAAAACACTCCCGATTGAGTATTATGGCCTCCAAAAAATCCCACTGTGTGACTAAAGTCATCCATTTCTGCTACGGCCACCGACTCTTAGGGCACCGCGGCAAATGCCGCCACCTGCACGGACACAACGGCGTTCTGGAGGTGACCCTGCGGCGCAGCCGCCTCGACCGCATGGGCATGGTCATGGACTTCGAGAGGATAAAAACAGCGGTGGCGGACTGGGTCAAGACCACGCTGGACCACAAGATGCTGTTAAACTCTCTGGATCCGCTGGCCCGGGCCCTGCGCGGACTGGGCGAGCCGGTGAAGACCATCAAGGGCAATCCCACGGCGGAGAACATCGCCCGCTTGGTTTACGCGCGCGCCCGCGCGCGCAAACTCCCGGTCCTGCGAGTGCGGCTCTGGGAAAGCCGCGACTCGGTAGCCGAATACCCGACCGCCTAATTTTCGCTGAACCGCCTAAGGACAGCGCGTAAGCTCACTCAAAAAGACATGGCTCTTTTGTCCGGGATCTCGCAGCAGCACCTCTCCCGTCTTAAGCAGGGAAGAGGCGGCATCGTGCACGCCCAGCAGGCGACGCTGGACCGCGCATACCTGGATCCGCTCGTGCGCGAACTCGCTGCCGACCTCACCCGCCCCGGCATCCGAGAATTCTATCTCTCTGGCTTTCAGAGCTTATCCCAGCAGCCGGATAAGCATGTGATATAATAGCGCGTAGAAGGGTGTTTGGCGGCTATTTCAGGAGGGCCTTGATGGCTTTGGATTTAAGCAGCATAAAAAAAGGCGTTCTGTCACTTGAAGCCGCCCGACAGGTGGTGGAATCAGCAAAATTTTCCCTGTTCAGCGAAGCCGAGAAAAAGGTTATCAAGGCCGGAGTGATACAAAATTTCGAGTTCACCTATGAATTGTGCTGGAAGTATATGCGCCGCTGGCTGGAAATCAACATCGGCCGAGCTTATGGGGAAGGGGTTCCCAGGCGCGAGCTTTTCCGCATGGTCAGAGAAAATCACCTTATTGCGGACGTTGACAGGTGGATGGGATATCATCAGGCTCGCAACGACACCTCCCACACATACGATCCTATTAAAGCGGATGAGATTTTTGAGGTTTCCAAGGAGTTTCTTGGCGACGCAAAAAAATTCCTAATCGAGCTAGAGAGACGCAATGCTTGACATTGAGACCGGGGAGCTGGGGATTGTAAAGAAAATACTTCAAAAACATGTTCCCGGGGCGGTGGTAATGGCTTTTGGTTCACGCGTAACCGGGGCCTCCGTGAGCTACTCGGATCTGGATTTAGCTGTGCGTGCGGATAAAAAAATTGATTTCCCTCTGTTGGGAAACATGAAAATGGATTTTGAAGAATCCACACTCCCTTTCAGGGTTGATATCCTGGACTGGCACGCCATCTCTCCTGAGTTCCAAAAAATAATTGACGCCCGCCATGAAATAATCCGATAGGCTATCCAGTATCCGGCGTTGTGGGATTTCGATGAGCCGATTTGCGATCTGCTCCGGAACATGGAGATCCCGCGGCCAAACACACCGCACTCAGGAATTAAGGCTATAATACAATTCGCGACGCGTTCACGGACCACCGCGATCTGACAGTTTACCTTGCCGCCGCATCAACACGAGGAGACGGACGATGAACAGCCTGTTGGGCAGCGCCGCCGCCTTACTCTCCGCCGCCTCCTGGGCCTTGGGCTCCATCCTGTTCCGCAGATTGGGCGACGCGCTTTCTCCCACGGCCATGAACCTGACCAAATGCCTCATCGGCCTGCTCTATCTCGGGGCTCTCCTGCTGGGGTTCGGCCTGGAGCCGGTCGGCCGGCGGGATTTCCTGCTGCTGGGAGCCAGCGGCCTGCTGGGCATCGCGGTTGGAGACAGCTTCTTTTTCAACGCCCTCATGCGCCTGGGACCGCGCTTGACGGTCTTAGCCGAGATGCTGGGGCCTGTCCTGACCGTGATGGGGGCCATCATCTTCCTGCGCGAGAGGCTGTCGGCGCAAGCTGGGGCCGGCATCCTGCTGATCCTGGCAGGCGTGACCTGGGTGCTATGGGAAAATCCCGGGCCGCCCGAAGCCAAGAAGGCACGGCTGCGCGGCATCGCCTTCTCCCTGCTCTCAGCTGCCTGCATGTCCGCGGGCATCCTCCTGGCCAAGCTGGCGCTGAGCAAAAACTCCGCTCTGGAAGCGACCTTCATCCGCCTGCTGTGGGCGGCCGGCGGCCTGGGGCTCTGCGGCGCGGCCGGACGCCGGCTCGGGCCCTGGCTGCGGCCCCTGACGGACCGGCGCGTGCTCAAGCAGGCCTTCCTGGCCGCGTTCGTCGGCATCTTTGGCGGGTTCTGGCTTTTCCTCGTGTCGCTCAAGTACATCGACGCCTCGATCGCGACCGCGCTCAATTCCACCACGCCCCTGTTCGTGCTGCCCATGACCGCATGGCTTCTCAAGGAGAAGATCTCCGCGCGCGCGGTCGCCGGCGCCGCGGTGGCGGTCGCAGGCGTCGCGCTGCTCTTCGTCGCGTAGCGGCAGCATCACTGGATTGTTTATTATATTGTGATACTGTTTGCAGATGTATAAATTCACCGACGGAACTTCTCTCTAAAAGACCAAGGATCCGGCTTATATGATCTGGCAATATATAGTTAACGGTTTATGCGCCGGGGCGCTGTTCGGGCTTACCGCTCTGGGGCTTTCCCTCATTTATAACGTCACAAACGTCTTCCATTTCGCGCATGGAGCGGTATACACTTCCGCCGCCTACCTGTTGTTCTTATTTGCCTGCAAAACAAGTATTGGCGCAGCGCCCGCCACGATACTGGCTTTAACGCTCGCCATATTATTGGGCGTCCTAATGGACCGGTTTTTCTACGCGCCCTTACCCGCCGGCGTGAGGAGAACCGTTCCCATTATCACCTCTTTTGGGATCTATATCGTCATAGTGAACCTCATCGCGCTCGGATTCGGCAACGACACCCAAATCCTGCACCCCGGCGTAGAAAAGACTTTTGAAATAGGCCCGGTGATTGTCACCCGCATTCAGGCTATACAGGCCTCGGTTTTTGCCCTGCTGTTCCTGCTGACCGCGCTCCTGCTGAAATTCTCCAGGTACGGACGATTGATCCGCGCGGTTTCAGATAACAGAAAACTGGCCGAAGCACTCGGACTTGACATAAAAAAAGCCAGGCTGCTCGCTTTCAGCTACGGCTCAGGTCTGGCGGCGGCGGCGGCCTGCCTCTCGGCGCTTGAGACGGGCATGGACCCCTATATGGGCTTGGCTGCTACTCTTAGCGCCGTGGTCGCTATGATTTTTGGAGGTGTACGCGTTTTTGCCGCGGCGGCGGTCGGCGGCGTCATGCTGGGCGTTATCCAGAGTCTGGTCACATGGCAGACTTCCGCCAGATGGCAGTCGGCCGTCACTTTCGCGATTTTGCTTGTTGTTCTGATATTCCGCCCGCAGGGGCTGTTTGGCGCCAAAAAACGACTGGAAGAACAATGAATTATATACTTCACCTTTTTGTAATGTTTGAAATATATCTCATGCTCGGCCTTTCTTTGAACCTGTTACTAGGCTACCTGGGGCTTCTCAGCCTGGCCCATGCCGTTTTTTACGGGGTTGGCGCATATATCTCGGCCCTGCTGATGATCAGACTGGGAATGAATTTCTTTTTTACACTTCCTTTCTCCGCCCTAGGGTGCATGGTTCTGGCTTTGATCATCGCGCTGCCGTCATTAAGACTTAAAGACGATTACTTTATGCTGGCAACGCTCGCTTTTCAAAGCCTTGTTTTCAGTATCTTTTATAATTGGACCTCCGTAACCCGCGGGCCTTACGGAATCACGGGGATCCCGTCGCCCCAATTATTCGGCTACAAAGTCAGCGAGATATGGCAATTCTGCGTCCTAGGCTTTATTTTTTCGGCCGCGGCCATTTATGTTTGCAAGAAGATCCATGCCTCTCCGTTCGGCCGGACCTTGAAAGCCATCCGTGACGACGAACTCCTGGCGGTATCGCTGGGCAAAAACGCGGCAAAGTTCAAGGTTTCGGCCTTTGTCATAGCCGGCGGCATCGCCGCGATCGCTGGCGCCATGATCGCCCCCTACATTTCATACATAGACCCAACCTGCTTTGCGCTTGACGAATCTTTTTTCATCATCACCATCATAGTCATCGGGGGCACCGGCAACCTGAAGGGTCCTGTGATCGGCACTTTCCTCATATTACTCATCCCCGAAATATTAAGATTCCTGAGCATTCCCGACGCGGCCGCCGCGAATATCCGACAGATAATCTACGGGCTGCTCCTGATACTCATGCTGCGCTTGCGACCGCAGGGGATCCTCGGGGAATATGGATTGAATAAAATCCTGTCACCTTATGCTCAGACTTGATCATGTAACCAAACATTTCGGCGGCGTAAAAGCGGTCGACGATGTTTCGCTATGTTTCAAGGAACGCGAAATTTCAGCCATAATCGGGCCCAACGGCGCCGGTAAGACCACGATTTTCAATCTTATAAACGGCTTTCTCCGACCCGATTCGGGCGAAATCCTCTTTAAGACAAAACCAATAACGGGGCTGCCCCCACGGCGAATCGCCTCTTGCGGAATGGGGAGGATGTTCCAGGACAACAGGAACTTCGGGACATTGACCTGCCTAGAGAATATCCTCCTCGCAAAAAAAGGAAATCCCGGCGAGAATCCACTGAACTCTTTTTTTGCTCCTGGAAAAGTCAGGCGGTTCGAGAACAGCAACCTGAAGGACGCGAGAAAATGGCTTGATTTTGTGGACCTACCGAATATGGAGAATGTCCCGGCGGGAAATCTTTCCTACGGCCAGCAGAAACTACTTGCTTTTGCACGGCTTATGGCGGCGGAGCCCGAATTTCTTCTTCTGGATGAGCCCTCCGCCGGAGTCAATCCCACCATGATCGGACATATCCTGAATCTAATAAAGCGCATCGTAAATGACGAGGGCAAAACAGTGGTCCTTATCGAACATGACATGTCCGTCATTCTTAAAGTGACGGATCTCGTATATTTCATGGACGATGGTAGGGTGAGGACCTTCGGCACCCCCGAAGATGTGCTGGCGGATAAGCGCGTACACGAGGCGTACCTGGGGATATAAAGGCATGACCACCGGAACTTTTCTTTCCCTGGAAGCCGTCCACGCCGCCTACGGCCGGAAGGAAATACTCAGGGGCGTGAACCTTTCAGTAAACTCCGGCGAAATAGCCGCTCTTATCGGCCCCAACGGCTCCGGTAAATCCACTTTGATTAAAGTGATCGCCGGGATCCTGAAACCCGCCGCCGGCGCGATCAGAATGAACGGCGAGGATATAACACAGACTTCCGCAGCCCAACGCATTGACAGGGAGATCGGCTATTTCATGCAAGGCGGCGAGGTGTTCCGCGGCATGAGCGTTCATGAAAATATGGTTCTCGGCGGATATAGACTAAAACCCTCCGAACTGAGCGCCCGGCTACGGGAAGTCAACGCTCTTTTTCCAAAACTACAAACTGTACGGGGCCTGCACGCCGGAGCGCTTTCCGGCGGCGAAAGGCAGGCCCTGGCTTTAGCGATGGTGCTAATCAACCGGCCCAGGCTACTTTTGCTGGATGAGCCTTCGGCCGGCTTATCTCCCGCTCTGGTTAAACACACTTTAAACCGGGTAAAAGAGATAAACGAGAAATACGGGACGACGGTCATCCTTGTGGAACAGAACATAAAAGAAGCCCTGCGGGTGAGCCAGCGGGCTTTCATCTTGAAAGACGGGCGCATCGTCTCCGAAGAAAACCCCGCGCGGCTTCTTGAAGATGAGACCGCGGCGGTTCATAGATTGTTTTAATTTTGTTATCATACGCGACCCCAGGATCGCGCAAGGAGCCTTAAAATCATGTTCCACAAAAAATCGTTTATCACATTATTGGCGATCGGCGGGTTGCTTATGACAGCTTCCGCCACCTATGCAAAGCCAGAAGCTGAAACCATAAAGATCGGCGCGATATTGACGCTGACCGGACCGCTTGCGTATTTTGGCGAATACGCGAAAAAAACGATCGATTACGCGGTTGAAGAAAAAAATGAAAAAGGGGGCATAAACGGCAAAAAAATAGAGGTAATGTACGGGGATTGCAAATCCGACCGCAAAGAAGCCGTTTCAATCATGAATAAATTCATAAGCGTTGATAAGATTCCCATCGTCTTCACAACGTTGACCGAGATAGGCATGGCTTTGGTGCCTATCGCCGATAGGAACAAGGTGGCGTTCATAACTACGATCATGCTTCCGGATTTTGCCAAGTCCTCCAAGTTCGCTTTCAGCATAAATGAATCCATAACCCAGGAATCGACCGAACTGGCGAAGTATATGCTCAAGAAGGGTTATAAGAACGCGGCGGTCGTTCATATTAACAATGCCTTCGGCAATGAGGCGAAAAATGCTTTTGAAAAACAGTACACAAGCATGGGGGGCAAGCTGCACGTCGTGGAGGCCTATAATCCCGCAGACCGGGATTTCAAAGGCATGATCGCGAAATTGAAAATAGTCCCAATAGACTCTTTATACCTGATCGGCTATGGCCCCAGTCTCGGCATATTCTCAAAACAACTTGCCGAGGCCGGCAGATCTTTCCAGCTCTTCAGCAGCATCGGCATGGTGTATGATTACATCTTCAAGATAGCCGGGGCCGCTCTCGACGGGGCAATAGTCGTAATGCCCAATTTCGTGGCCAAGGAACAAGCGGATATGGAGTTCGTGAAAAAATATGAAGCGAGAACCAAAAGCGTCCCCAATTTTGAGACCACATGCACTTATAACGCGTTCAACGTGATCTTCCAGGCGATCGAAAAAGGCGGGTATACCGGCACTGGGATACAAAAGGCCATGTCGGAAATCAAGGAGTATGACGGGGTCGGCGGCAAGCTGTTCATCGATGAGGACGGCAACTCGCGCGTGGAATCCGTCTCGTTTAGGACCATCAACAATATGGAACTCGGCCCGCCTGAACGATTGTGAGTTCCTATATTAAGGCGAGGATAATATATCAATGCGGACCATCAGCGCGCGCGAAAACATGATCGGGCGGGCACTACTCGCCGTTCTCCTGGCTTGGCTCATGGCCGCGGCAGGAGCCTACGCTACGGAGAACGCAGGCAGCTCGTACACTAACGGATCGGAGGTTTCGTACGGCAGCATTTTCCCCCCGGGCGATTACCATTATGTGGGCTACAGCCACTACGAGGCCGACCACGTCAAGGGTGTCGATGGCAAGGACAATCCCGCTTACCGGAAGTTCAAGATCCGATCGAATACCCTGGCGTACTGTCTGCATCACGTTTGGGAAAAGACATTCCTGGGCGCGGGCACGGAAAGCATTTTCATCGTCTCGGGCTCCGCCTTCGAGTTTGCCAAGGCAACGGCAGCCGGAAGTTATGACAGCAGCAGGACCAATCTCGCCGACCCCATTCTGACTCCATTGAGGTTATGCTGGAAGGGACGGAGCATCAGCCAGTCCGTGTCGATGGAGTTCATGCCGCCGCTGGGAGGCTACAACAGGGACAGCGCCATCAACATCGGCAGGAACTATTGGCAGTTCGCCGCGGTTTACGGCATAGGCGCTCACCCCGCGCCGGGCCTGGAGACGAACCTGAGACTGCGCTATGGGGTCAATTCGAAGAACCAAGCCACGCAGTACCGGTCGGGGGACGAGTTCTACGCCGAGTTCAACGCCGGATACCGACACCGAGTCGATCCGAAGACCGAGCTGGGCGTCCAGGGCTACTACTACGAGCAGACCACGGATGATGAACTGCGCGGGCGGCCGACCACATTCGCCAATACCGGAATCGGCAACCGGGGCCGAGTCGTGGCCTTGGGCCCATATCTCAAGCATAACTTCGGGAAGAAGTTCATAACCATCCTCAGATACCAGGATGAATTCAACGCGCGAAACCGCCCGGAGGGAGCGCGTTACCTGCTGATGTTTCTGCTGCCGCTTTAAAACGACCGGGACAACCTTTCAGAGCTTCCGGAAGCTCCAGGTGTGGATGATGCTGTGACTCGCGACAACTGCTCCTGTGTCCTCAAGAGGAAAAAGTATAATTATATCGGATTCGATTTTACTTAAAAAAGTCGGGCGGCCCGGGGCCTGCAGAAGGGGAATTTATGCTGAATCCAGATATGCTTGAAGAAGCGCGGAAGTCGGTGGCGGAATTCCATGAGCTGATACGACTCGGCTTCATAAACAAGACCGGGGAGTTCGTATCCGTTCATATGTATCCGCCCATGATGCAGCATCCGCCGATGAAGGGGGGGGATATTTTTAAGGGTTACATCCCCCGCAAGAACGGCCAGTTCGCGGTCTACGCCCATATCCCGTTCTGTATCCAACAGTGCGCATTCTGTTATTATCCCAATGTCATCGGCGCCTCCGAAAACGAGAAGGACGCCTATCTCGATTGCATGGACAGGGAAATGGGGATATGCCTCCAAAAGCTGGGCATGGACAGGCTGAAGGCGCGTTCCATATTGCTGGGCGGCGGCACCCCCACCCATATGTCTCCGGCGCAGATGAAACGCTTCCTGGGCTTTTTCACCTCCCGCCTGGACATGTCCGCCATGACGCAGTTCGGCTGCGATCTGGATCCGCTGACCATGCTCGGCTACGAGGGCCGCGAGCGGATGCGCATACTCCGCGGCGCCGGCGTGAGCCGGCTGGCCCTGGGCGCCCAGTCCTTTTCCGATGCTATCCTTAAAAAAATGGGTCGCCACCACAATAACGCCGACAACATCAGGGCGATCGGCGTGGCCAAGGAAATGGGCTTCAAGCTCAATCTCGAATTGATCTGCGACTATCCCGGAGAAACACCGGAGCAATTTTTAGCGATAGTGAAGCAGGCCATGAGTCTGGACGTGGATGAGATAATGATCTATCGTCTGAAGATAATCCCGTGCGCCATCAACCCCTGCGCGATAAACAAGCTGTTGGATTCCAGGCCCGATCCGCTGTCCTCCAATGATGAGCAGATAGCGGTCAAGTCCATGGCCAGAGACACGCTTAGAAGCGGAGGCTATCGTGAGACGCTCACGCGGGTTTTCTCCAAGACCGCGGCGGACTATTCCCACTACGCGAAAGACTATATGGGCGACCAATACGACACGGTCGGTTTCGGGTATTACGCGATGTGCCAGCTCCACGACCGGTTCTGCCAGAGCACGTACGACCTGAAGGAATATTGCCGGGAGCTAGAGGCCGGCAGGCTGCCGATCATGAACGGCCTCATACGCAGCCGCGATCAGCAGTTCAGGCGCAGCCTGCTGATGCCGCTTAAGGGCAATCTTGCGGTGTCAAAAGAAGCTTACCGGGAAAGGACGGGGACGGCGATGTCCGAGGTGTTCGGAAAAAAGATAGATCTACTGAAAAAATACGGCCTGCTGGAGGAAGACGCCGAGTTCCTCAAGGCCACGGAAAAGGGCCGGTTCTACGCAGACGAAATCGCACATTTTTTCTTTCATCCGGATCTGATGCCTTTCCCCAGGGAGCAATACGCGGACGGCCCGCTCAACCCCTACAACGACAACGAAACCATGAATTGAAGGGATGCCCGGCTGCTCGGGCTACCGCAGGAAGATGAGCGCCACGCCGGAAAAGGCGATAAGGGCGCCCGCGGTCTCGCGCCAGGTTATCTGTTCCTTCAACAGCAGCGCCGTGAACGGAAGGATGAAGAGCGGCTCCGTCATGCAAAGGGTCGTGGATACGGAAACGTCCACATATTTCAGCGACATCATGGAAAGCCAGAACCCGCCGAACATCGCGACGAAGGATCCGAAGACGACGAGTTTCACCAGACGCGGCTCCCGGAAGGGCGCGAGCCAGTCCTTGATCCGGCTGGTCGCGCAGCCCCAAAGCGCCAGACCCAGCACGGCCCACAACTGTCGGATGAAAGCGGCCTGTAAAGGGGAGATATCCGCGACCCCGACCTTCGCGAGGATCATGCTGACGGCCGTGCATAACGCCGACAGCGCAGCATAGACGAGGCCGGGGAACATCCGCTCCTTTCGGGGTCCGGACGAGGATCTCTTCCATAGCACGAGAGTGATGCCCGCCAGGGTCAGGCCAGCGCCCAGCCAGGTCTCCGGAGAAGGCCGCTCATGCAGCAGAACGACCGCCAGCGCGATCGTCATGATGGGACAGCTCAGTCCCATGATCACCGTCAATTTCGGGCCCAGGCACATCAGCGCCCGGAAAAATAAAATTCCGCCCAAGGAAAGGCCCAGAAGGCCGCTCAGCCCAAGTGTCAGGACGGTCCGGGTATCCACCGGCCCTATGCCCGCCAACAGCAGCGCTATCCCCAGATAAATGATCCCGATGCCGGAGTTCGCGAGCATGATCCCCGCGGGAGACACATCCTCGCCTACTTTCCGGAACAGGATCGAGCAGAAGGCCCATGCCGCGGCGGATCCCAGGGCGGCGATGCAGCCGATAGTCCCGCTGAACATGCGGATTCATCATATCAATTTCTCGCCGACGGACTGTCCGAAGCCCGTCGATCCAGTCGGCGGCTCGCGGGCCAGCAATGCTATGATAGCACCGGCGGTCCGTTCGGGACCCGGACATGGAAACAACCACAAAAAAAGTCGTGGCTGAGGCGCGCGGCATACTCGCGGACTATGACCGCCTGCGCCAGGCGGGCCTGATCCCCGAGCACGGCGATTTTTTTCCGTCCGTGCACTATCCGCCCATAACGATGTATCCTCGCATCACGGAGGATCAGCTCTTCGCCGGCTACAGCCTTCCCGCCGACGATCTGCTCTCCGTCTATGCGCACATACCCTTCTGCATCCGTCCCTGCGGTTTCTGCCACTATCCAGGAAAATACAACGCCTCGTCCGAGGAGAAGGATCTATACCTGGACATGATCGCCCGGGAGACGGATCTCTACATGGCCCGCCTCGGCGTCTCGCGCATCCGCGCCCGCTGCGTCCTCATCGGCGGCGGCACGCCGACCGATCTGACGCCGGAGCAGCTGCGCGGCTTCCTCGACGCCTTCACCCGGCGGGTGGATCTTTCTTCCTGCACGCAGTTCTCCTACGACGTCGACCCCTCATCCCTGTTGGGAGAGGACGGCGCGCGGCGCCTGGAGATCATGCGTTCCTACGGCGTGGACCGCCTCACCATCGGCGCGCAGTCCCTCGATGACGCCGTCCTCAAGAAGATGAACCGCGAGCACGACGCGGCGCAAGTCGTCGCGGCGATAGCCGCGTCGAAAAAGGCGGGGTTCAAGCTCAACATCGAGTTCATCTTCGGCCACCCGGGGCAGACCCAGGAGAATTGGGCCGATGTCGTCGAGGCCGCGGCGGGGCTCGGCGTGGAGGAGATACAGTTCTATCGGCTCAAGATCGCGCCCTACGGAGACAAGACCGGGCCGGTCCTGGGACATTTCACGCACCGGCCGGAGCAATTCCCTTCCGTCCCGGATACGCTGGTGATGAAGAAGACCGCGATGCTGATCCTCGACGCCAACGGATATCACGAGAATCTGACCCGCGTCTTCTCGAAAGAGCGGAAGGATTTCTCGCATTACGCGGCCGACCAATGCTGCAACCTGTTCGACCAGATCGGTCTGGGGCTGACGGCATTCAGCAGCCTTCGGGATAGATTCGGCCTGAACACCCAGGATTTCAAGGAATACTACTCCCTGATCAAAGCGGGCCGCTTGCCCCTCAACCGCGGGCTGGTGCGGGACCGGGAGGAACAGGCGCGTTGGGCGATCATCCTGCCATTAAAGAATCGCAACGTCTCCAAGGCCATTTTTCAGAAGCGCGCCGGGATGTCCCTGGACGGGTCATTCCGCGAGAAGATCGGCCTGCTCCAGGAGTACGGGCTTCTGACCGAAAGCGCCGCAGCCTTGACCCTGACTCCTCTGGGCCGTTTCTTCGCGGACGATGTCTGCCACCAATTCCATCATCCCAATTACATCCCATTCCCGAAGGCGGCCTACGCCGCCGGCGATCTGAACCCCTACGAGCATAACCGGCTATAGCTAGCGCGTCAATGGCACTGGTCGGGATACACCGGGCTGCAGCCCACATCCCAGTGATCCAGGACGGCTCCGATCTCTCGATAGTGGGCTAAGAGCCGGTCGTCCAACTCCTTCACCCGCCCGGGCTGGCTTGCGGACAAGTCGGCCATCTCCTGGGGATCTGAGCTGAGGTCGAAAAGTTCGATCTTCCCGGTTTCCAGCGTATGGATGAGCTTCCAGCCGTCGCGCGTGCGCAGGCCGCGCTTATGGGTGAACAGGCGGTAGTCCGTCTCCATGAAGACGTCCTCCCCCGCCGTTTCCCGCCCCGTCATCAGCGGGACCAGACTCTTTCCCTTGAGCTGCCCCTTGAGCCGGGGGCTTTGCGGGATGCCGACCAGGGCCAGGATGGTGGGCATGATGTCGAGGGTCCCCACCTGGACGCGGATCTGACGCCCCCCTTTGATGCCCGGCGCGACGACCGCCAGCAGGACATGCTCCATCTCGTCATAAAGGCCGTAGCCGTGGTCGAACCTCTTATGCTCATATTCTTCGGTCCCGTGATCCGAGGCCAGGACGAAGACGGTGCGCTGGTCCAGCTTCATCGCTTGGAGCGACGAAATGAACCCGGCGAACAGGGCGTCCGTGCGGGCGATCTTCTCGTCATAGATGTCGCGCCAGAACTTCACGTCCGGCTTATCGAGGTCGATCGCTTGCCTGAGCCCCAACTCGCGCAGGACCCTTTGCTGGGATGGCGTCCCGTCATAAGGCCCCTCGTAAGGCGGATCCACGAACCTCTTGTCGTATCCTCCCGCGGGCATGTACTGCCCATGGATGCCGTAGCCGTGCAGGAACAGGAAGAAACGCCGGCCCTGGCGTCCCTCCAGCCACTTCAATGCCCTGGGGATGGAGCCCTCCATCCCAGTGAATGGAGGCACGTCGTCGGAGTAGACATCGAAGCCCTTATTGAATCCGAACTCGCCGCTCACGCCCGCCCCACCCGTGAAGCCTCCGGTCGCGTAGCCTTGCTCATGCAGGACCTCCGCGATCGTCTCGATCCCGGGAGACAGCTGCTGCAGGTTGGAAAGGACCAATTCGTCCGCTTGGACCACGAACTTATTGACGACCTTATGCACGGAGGGATAGGTGCCCGTGAACCAGGACATATGCGCGGGCAAAGTCCAGGGCGCCGGGCTGATGGCCTGGCTGAAAAGGACGCCTTGGCCGGCCAGCCTATCGATGGTAGGGGTGGTCAGGCGCGGATAGCCGAGCGCGTGGACGTGCGCGGCCTGCAGCGCGTCGAACGAGACCAGGATGACGCTGCAGCCGGGGCAGGGCGCCGCAGCCGAGAAGCCGGCCTCGGCCGCCAAGGCCGCGGCCGGGAGTCCTACGGACAACAGCGACAACGCCGCGAGGATTCGGAACATGGCATTTCTCCTATGGGGATTCACCGCTGGGCCGCGGCGGGATCGGTCATGAAGGCTGAGACCTTCTTCTGGAAAGCCTGGAACTCGCTGCTTGCCCCCAGCGACTGGAGCTGGTCCGGTTTCGTCGCGGAGGGGTCGAAGGTCGCCGCGATCCGGCCCGGGCCTTTAGTCAGCAGATAGACCCGATGCCCGACATGGAAAGCCTCCTCCAGGTTGTGGGTGACCAGGATGACGGTCTTGCCCATCTGGCTCGCGATCGCCTTGAGTTCATCGATGATCGCGCATTTGGCGACCAGGTCCAGCGAGCTGAAGGGCTCATCCAGGAGCAGGATATCCGGCTCCGCGGCCAGGGCGCGCGCGATCCCGATCCTCTGCTGCATGCCGCCTGAGAGTTCGCGCGGGTAGGCGTCGGCATGAGCTTCCAGTCTCACCCGCTGCAGATATTCCAGCGCCTGCCGGCGGCGCAGGCCTTGGGACAGTCCTCTGGCTTTCAAGACGAACTCGATATTCTGGATGGCGGTCTTCCAGGGGAACAGAAGGTGCCCCTGAAAGATCAGCACGCGGCTCCGGGACGGCCCGAGCACCTCCCGCCCTTGAGCCAGGATCCTGCCGCGGCTGGGTCGCAACAGGCCGGAGATAAGCGAGAGGAGCGTCGACTTCCCACACCCTGAGGGGCCGATGATGGAGATGAATTCTCCAGCCGCCGCCGTCAAAGAGATGTCCTCGAGCACCCAGTGGGCGTCGCCGTTGCCGCGTCTGCGCGCGGGATATTTGAAATAGATATTCTCAAGCGACAGCATGGTCTATACCCAATGGATCCAGCGGTCCTTCAAATGAACGATCAGAGTGTCGACCAGGAGGCCGATCATCCCGATGACCAGCATCCCCACCAGCACCCGGTCCGTCCTGAGCAGGTCCTGGCTGGTATAGATCAGGTAGCCGAGCCCGGAGCGCGTCGCGATCATCTCCGCGGCCACGACGGCCATCCAGGCGAACCCGAACCCGGTCCGGATCCCGGAGATCATCATGGGAAGCGACGAGGGGATGACGATGTCCCAGAGGATCGAGGCCCGCGTCGCCCCGAAACAGCGCGCCACCGCCAGGTGCTGCTGGGACACGTTCTCGACGCCGGTCATGGTGCTGGTCAGGATAGGGAAGAACGAGGCGACCATGGTCAGGAAGTACGACGGCCCGTTGCCGATGCCGAACCAGAGGATGGCCAGAGGGAGCCAGGCGATGGGCGGTATGGGGCGGACGAACTTGAGCAGGGGGTCGAGCAGGCCTCGAAGCCGGTGGCTGGACCCTAAGGCGATCCCTAAAGGGACCGCCGTGACGACCGAGATTCCGAACCCGCAGCCGACGCGCCACAAGCTCAACGCCGTGGCGGACAGGAGCTCACCGGAGCAGAGGCCTTGGATCAACGCGCGGAGGACCGCGCCGGGAGCGGGCAAGATGAAGGCGTTGATGCGCCCGGTCGCGGACAGGCCGGCCCACACCAGGAGAGCCAGGCCGAAAGGGGCCAGGACAGCGAGCGTCCTGCGAAGGAGGTTCATCTGGGATTGCGGATAGAGCCGCCGATGTCCGGATCCCGGGTGATGACCTTGTTGGCGTAGAGGAACGCTCCCGTCATCTTCATCTTGTCGATGAAGGAGGGACTGATCCGGATGTCGATCTGATCCAGCCGGGCCTTGTCGTAATTCCGGTTGGTGCGCGAGACCCGGTCGATGAGGCTCATGTCCAGCTTGGTGACGTCGCTGGCCCAGCGGTTGACCTCGTCTTTGTGCCGCACGAAATACAGGACCGCCTCGCGCAGCGTCTTTTGCAGGCGTTCCAGCGCTCCGGGATCGCGGTCCGCAAAAGGCTTCGCCGCGATGGCGATGAGCTCCAACGGCTCCTTCCTGAGGACTTCGACCCTGCCGCGGGATATGCCATCCGTCAGGTACGGGTCCCACAGAAGGGCCGCGTCGATCTTCTTGGCCTCCAGCGCCGCCAGCAACGCTCCGATGCTGGGCATGCTGACGATCCTGACCTCCGGGACGCCTCGCGTCCATTCCAGGGCCGGACGGTGCAGCGACGTCCCGAACATCGTCCCGACGGTCTTGCCCCGCAGCTGCGCGGCGCTCTTGATCCCCGACCCTGTCCGGACCGCCAGCCCCATGTCGCCCCCGGCTCCCAACGAAGCGATGCCGTACGCCGGGAACCCCTCGGCCAGGACCACGACGAAATTGGCCTCGCTGGTCAGGATGACATCGACCTTGTCGCTGACCAAAGCGAGCTTCATGTCCCGGCCGGTGGACAGAGCGAAGAGCTCAGGCGCGAAGCCATTCTTCCTCAGGAGATCGGTCCTGCCCAAAGTCAGGCCGACCTGAGCGCTGATGAGCGTGCCGTTCTCAGGATAGGCGATGCGGACCCTAGTCGGCACGGCGGCGGCCCGGGCCGCCGAGGCGGAGCCCAGGATCAGCGACAGGCACGCCATGATCGGCCTCATGGGCTTCGGGTCATCCCGGCTTGGCCGGGGCGGGCTTCCGCCTGCGGAATTTCTCGCCGGCATCCAGGAACACGTTATCCTGCCTGCTATGGTCGTAGGGGCGTGCCTCGATCAGATGGTTCACGTCATGGTAGATCTGCCGGAGCTCGGCCTTGCTCAGATGCTCCGTGAACTTCACGAACCCCTCATGCTCGATATCCTCTTCGACCGATTGCTCCTCCGAGAGCCATTCCAGGTGCTTGCGCTCATCGCGGATGAGTCCGTTCTTGAGGCACTCACGATAGAAGGCCGTGCCTGGCAATGCCGATAGATACTTGACGCGGGTGATCTCCTTGAACTCGTTGCAGAACGCCACCAGCTCGCGCATGCCCTGCCGGTCGTCTTCGGGAGCGCCGATGATGAAAAGCCCTCCGACTTTCACGCCGCATCTGCGGTGCAGCTGGATGATGTCCGTCATCGCGCTCTTCGAGGTCCCTTTGCGGTAGCCGGCCAGGACCGCCGGCGAGACGGACTCCATCCCGTACAGGATGATGTCGAGGCCGTTGCGCTTCATCAGCAGGAGCGTCTCCTCATCCAGACCGACGACCCGGCTGAAGGCGTTCCAACGGAAAGAATGGCCTTGGAGCGCGGTGTCCATCAACCGGCGCAGATAGTCGCGGTCCGTGACGAAGGTCAAGTCGTTCCACCAGGCATACCGGAACCCGGAGGATCTGTAGTAGTCCAATTCCTTCCTGACCCGCTCCACGGATTTCCGACTCAGCTTGGGGAATGGACGATAACAGAAGGTACAGTTGTGTGAACATCCGCGCGAGTAGGACAGATAGATCTCTGGGATGGATTTCCCCCGGAACCGCTCCCAGGCCTTCATGTCCTGGAACGGGACTACATCCAGGTCCCGCAATTGCGGGCGCGGAGCATTGAGCCTGACCGCGCCGGACTCGTCCCTCCAGGCCAGGCCGAGGATCTCCGGGACCGGCAGCGCGAGATGATCGCCGGTCAAGTGGTCCAGCAGCTCCGTGAAGGTCAGCTCGCCTTCTCCAGCCACGATGAAATCCGCCCGGGTCGTCTCGAGCAACAGTCGAGGCGCGGCCGTGGCCAGCGGCCCGCCGAGGACCACCGGGCGCGTCGGCCTTTCCTCTTTCAGGATCTCCACGGCCCGGCGCACATAGCTGAAGCTGTCGCCGTAGACGCTGATCCCGATGATGTCGCGGTCCGCGGCCAGCCCTCGGACCCGTTCGGGATCGAAGTCCTCCCTCTGATCGAACAAGCGGAAGGGATAGCCCAGCCCCCGGACCAGGCTGGCCAGGATCGACGGGCCCTCGAACGGGGCGGTATGGGTCCATTCCCAGCCCCGGGGGACCACGAAGACCGACGGCGGGATCAGCAATCCGACGGATCGGTCGTGTATGGGTTTGGCTTCATGGGGCAGCGGGATCGCGGCGACGCGTTCGATCGTCCGCTCCGAGTTCCCCGGCGGAGTCATGGGAGTTTCTTTTTCCGGGCCGTGAAGACCACCCAGTTCCAGTCCTCGAAGACCTCTCCGTTCTTCGCCGAGACTCGATGCAGCCGGCGGTAGGCCTCGGGCGCATGGTCGATGAGGCCGCAGACCTCCGCCCTCTTGGCCGCGCTCAACTCGGGCGCGGCCGCCAGCCATCGCGTGATGTTCTCGCGGACCGACAGACGGCGTCTGCGCGCCAGGCGGAAACGGCCTCGCTTGAGTTCCAGGGCCAGGGTCTCTTCCGTGAAAAACCGTTTCAGTTGGGCCTGCTTGGTCCGGTGGATGCGCCCCAGCCAATCGGCGTCTGCCGCCGAGTAGGGCACCGTCTGGCTCAACACCAGGACCCCGCCGGGCTTGAGCACTCGGTGGGCCTCAGCCAGAGCCTTCTGACCGTCTTCCAGAAGGAAATATGCCTGACGCAGCACGACCACGTCGAATGAGCCATCGAGATAAGGGATGTTCTCCGCCGCGACGCAGATGCAGGGGAAATAGCGATTGGCTTCCTCGGCCATGGCGCGGGTCAGATCGATGCCGCACACGCTCCAGCCCTCGGCCCGGAAGTCCCTGCCGACCATCCCGGTCCCGCAGCACAGCTCGAGCACGTGTCCCGGGGGACGCCTTGCGCAGGCTTCCAGATGCGCCTTGATGAGCCTGCGGTCGGATATCCAGTTGGCGGAACTGGAATATGTCTTGGCTCTTTTTCTAAACTGTTCGATCGTCGGGTTCATCGGTTTCATCCTACACAAGGAGCCGACGAGTCCTTCCCGCGGTGATAGCGATCCATGCAGGCCCATAGTATATCTTTGTATCCTCTGCCCGAAAAGCCTCTTGCCGGCCGATGTTGCCACAAAATCGCATCCCGGCAATATGATAGCCGTCATGTCGACTGTGTGGCCCTCATCATGGACAGCGGCGGCGAGAATCTCCGATAATCATTCATCCCAACAGTCCGGAGGCCTTAAGATGACCCCTCTGCATCATCGCGGCGCATGTCTGACGGTCCTGGCGATCCTGATGAGCTGCCTTCCGGCATCCTCGCGCGCCTTTGGGACGAAGGCCGCCGCGGAGTTCGAGCCGGTGGTGATCACCGCTTCCCGCTACGGCCAGCTGAACCGGACCGTCCCCGCGGCCGTGACCGTCATCTCCGCGGCCGAGATCCAGGCCGCTCCGGCGCACGCGCTCGACGACGTCGTGCGCTACGTCCCGGGTGTGCAGATGCGGGTCATCAGCAGCAACATCGTCAACCCGTCGTTGCAGACCGTCTCGATCCTGGGCCTGGGCATGACGCTGCTCGGGGGCGCGCGCTCGCTGGTCATGCTGGACGGGATGCCGCTGACCGACGGATTCGGAGGCTGGGTGCCCTGGAGCATGGTCCCCACCGACGTCGTGGAGCGCGTCGAAGTCATGCTCGGCGCCAGCTCCAGCCTCTACGGCACCAACGCCATGGGCGGAGCCATCAACATCATCACGCGATCTCCCAAGGAGCGCGCGGCCGACTTAAACCTATCCTACGGCTCGCGCAACACCTTTAAGAGCAACGCCTACGTCAGCGAGCCTTTCCTCGACGCCTTCGGCCTCAGCATCGACTACAACGACTTCCGCACCGACGGCTATCAATGGCTTCCGACCCAGAACCGCGGCCCGGTCGACCATAATGCCTGGACCCGCAACACCACCCTGCAGGTCAAGGCGGCCTCGCTCAAGGGCGACGCGACCGGCCCGCTCTGGTTCGTGCGCGGAAATGCATTCTACGAAATACGCGATTTCGGCATCGACCACTGGTTCACCAAGCGCGACATCCTCGAGGTCGCGGGCGGCTTCCATCATCCTTTGGACGCCGGGGGAGAAATCCGCGGCCAGGCCTTCCACGGAAAGCACCACGTGGACTCCAACAATGGGGCTACCAACACGGCCCGCACGGTCGACCAGACCACCTTGCGCAACGACCTGCCCTCTTACGACAGCGGCGGAAGTCTACAGTGGTCTTATCCCTTCGAGGCGCTGGCTTCCTCAGTTACCCTCGGGATGGACGTGCGCAATATCTCCGGCCGGGTCCATGAGTTCGATTATGACAACAGCGGAAACTACACCATAGACCACAGCACGCGCGCCACGCAGACCAACATCGGCTTCTTCGGCCAGTGGACCGCGCACCCCATCCCGGACCTGATTGTGGCCCCGAGCGCGCGCGTGGACTACTGGCAGAACCACGACTTACACCAGGTCGATTCGGGGGGGGAGGTGTCGCTGCCGGCCAAGCAGTACGCCTTCTTGAGCCCGCGCCTGGCCCTGCGCTACCAGGTCCTCGAGCCTCTTGCCCTGCGCGGCGCGGTCTACCGCGCCTTCGTGGCGCCGGACATCAACTCACTCTATCGAGGGGCGAAGACTCCCACTCCGGGCAAGGCCACGGTCACGGTCCTGTGGCCGAACCCTAACCTCGCGCCCGAGATCTTGGACATCGGCGGCGAGTTCGGCTCCGACCTGAAGCTCGGAGCCCTGACTATGCGCACGACCTTGTTCTGGGTCAAGATAAAGGATGCGATCACCTCGGTCACGCTGCCAAGCGGCGACACTCAGCCGCAGAATGTCGCCCAAGTCCGCAGCCGGGGCGCCGTGATCGAGGCCCCCGTGCGCTTCAGCCGCCAGTGGTCGCTGCTGCCGACCTACACCTTCACGGAGGCCACGGTCATCAGCAACCCCCAAAGCCCCAAGTCTGAGGGCCAGATCCTCGCGGATATGCCCCGTCACCAAGCCACCTTCAAGCTCAGCTTCGACGACCCGAAGATCGTGACCGCGCGCCTGGGCGGACGCTATATAAGCAAGCGCTGGGGAGATGACACGCACAAATATAGCCCCCTGGATGAGGAATTCGTGCTCGACATCTCGGCCTCGCGCTGGGTCACCAAGGATCTCGAGGTCTACTTCGACGGCGAAAACCTTCTCGACCGGCGCTACACGGCCGTGCAGATCGGCTCGCAGGCCTACCTCGGCGAACCGCTCTACGTCGCGCTCGGCGTCCGCCTCCACTACCGCTGACACGGCGGCTGGTGCGGTCGCTGGGCGATCCGATGTTTTTTTGACGGCTCCATCTATTGTATTATAGCGACGGAAAATGAAAACGCTTCTGTCCTGCGTGGCACTTTTTCTCTGCATGCCATACCCGGCGTCCGCGGCGGAGCCCCCGGCGACCAAGCTCTATTGGTTCATCCCCGACGGAACGCGGGCCGAACCTTATCTCTTCGACATCTATGCCTGGGCTAAAGAGGGGAAACTGCCGAACATCAAGCGCATGATGGACCAGGGCGCCTACGGCTATAGCCAGCCGGTGTATCCCGGCCACACGCCGGTGAATTTCGCCACTCTGCTCACCGGGACATATCCGGAACGCCACGGCGTCGCGGACGGCGTCATGCACACCGAAGGAAATCCCCTCAACAAGCCTTCTGTCATGGGCTTCAGTTCCACGGCTAAAAAGATAGAGCCGATCTGGGTCACCTTGGAAAAGCAAGGCAAAACCGTCGCCCTGCTATCCCTGCCCGGATCCACGCCCCCGGAGCTGGAAAAAGGCTATACCATGGTGGGACGCTGGGGCGGCTGGGGCGCCAGTTTCTACGCGGTCAACTTCGAGGAGCTCGGCGACGGCGCCGCGATGCGGCGGCAGGGCCGCCAGAGCCGGCTTTTTTTCCTGGGTCCCCGTCTGACCATGTTCCGTCACGCCGTCCCGGCGCAAGGCTGGGCCGCCCCGCCCCTGTCCCGCGCGCCGGCCAAGGAAGTCTCCCTGGAGGCATGGGGCGCGACGGTCCATGCCTACATCCATGGCAGCGGCGGCGCCCAGGCCGCTTATGACCGTATCGCCTTTTCCTTCGATAAGAAGAAGATCCTGTCCGATCTCAAGCCCGGAGACTGGAGCGATTGGCTGCCCATCGCATTGACCTGGGACGGCATCAAGATCGACACCGCCTTCAAGATCAAGGTCATCAAGCTGGACGCCGATGGATTCTACAAGGTGCGGTTCCTCTTCAATAACCTCAACGAGACCCTGG
>CAIKVT010000039.1 GCA_903830945.1 uncultured Elusimicrobia bacterium | reverse complement strand
GCTATTGGCCGGAGACACCGCCGCCCACCTGCCCGGCGTCATCACCCCAACCCACGACTCCCCGCCGGCCTCCATCAAAGACCTCGACCGACTCCCCTTCCCCGCCTGGGACCTCATGCCCATGGCGAGCTACCGCCACCCTCTCTTCCCCGGCGAGCGCGTCGCCACGATATTCTCCAGCCGCGGCTGCCCCTACCAGTGCATCTTCTGCGACAAAGCCGTCTGCGGCAGCCAGTTCCGCCCCCGCAGCCCTGCCAACGTCCTGCAGGAGATCGAGGCCCTGCGCGCGCGGCACGCCGTCACCGCCTTCATATTCTACGACGATCTCTTCACGCTGGATTCAGACCGCGTCGTCGAGCTCTGCCGGCGCATGCTCTCCCGCGGCCTCAAGATCCGCTGGAAATGCGAAGGCCGCGTCAACATCGTCGACCAAGAGCTCCTGACTTGGATGAGGAAAGCCGGCTGCGTCCAGATCGCCTATGGCATCGAGACAGCGCATCAAAAAGGCCTCGACTGGCTGCGCAAAGGCACCACTGTCGAGCAGATAAGGGAGGCTGTCGCGCGGACCCATAAAGCCGGCATCAAGGTCCTCGGCTACTTCATCCTCGGCATCCCCGCGGAGGATTACCAAGAGGAACTGCGGACCGTGGAGTTCGCAATAGAGCTCGGCCTAGATTACGCCCAGTTCGCAAGCCTCAGCCCTTTCCCCGGCACACCCCTCTATGACCTGGCGGTTGAAAAAGGCTGGTACCGGGAAGGCCCCGGCCCCGCACCCGAGGAGTACGGAGACACCAGGCCTTTGCTCATCACCGAGTACTGGACCGAAGAGCGCCTGCGACGCATCATAAGCCAAGCCTACCGCAGGTTCTACTTCAGGCCCGGCTATATCCTCAAGACCGCGCTCAGGCCGCGGGGACTCTTCGAGCTGGCCAAGAGCGGACTGCGCCTCTTAGGCTGGCTCGTCAATCAGCTCAGAGCTTGAGCTTGCCGCCGCCCGGAATGACCAAAGATGAGTTAGCGCGGCGACGCATCTCCTAGAACTCCTCGAGGGCCTGTTGACACCTCACGACACCTCACGACATTGCCTTCCGTTGATTCAAAGGCTATACTTCCAGAAACAGTTGATGGGGTAAGGGAAACCAGTCATGAATAATCGCGATAGTCATGTCCACATGAGGAATCTCCGCCGAGCGCTGGTCTGGGGGGCGGCGGCCATGCTCCTGTGCTGCTGTGTCCATGAGGCAGTCTCGGAGAGCATGACCCTGACGACATACTACCCCGCGCCGTCAGGCAACTACAAACGGCTGAGCGCCCAATTCCTGTCTTTGGGGGTGCAGCCCTATCATGCCGCCAACCTAGCCAACGGCACGGCGGCCTTCTTGCCCACCGACCCCGGCGGCTTGCCGGTCGGCGGGAGGTTATTCTATAACGCGGACAATGACAAACTCTACTTCACTTCCAACGACCCGGACCGCCTGCCGGGAGACCCCTCCGGAACAATAAGCGGCGCACCATGGTATAAGCAGGTTGCAGACGTTGAAAACATCACCCTTATCGCGGCCCAAACAGAGTCCTGGTCGCCATACCCATATTCCGCCCCGTTTTATCCACTGGGCAGCACTTGGAAAGATATTGATCAGTGGTTGCCAACCGAAGGCACTCTTGTTACGTGCGACTCAGACCCAACCGCTTGCATCAGCACCCCTTTGCAGCACTCCTCAGGCGTCCTGACCGCGACCGTGCATGGGACATTTAACATAAGAAACGCTTTTGGTACGGATTTCGCAATGTGGTGGATGGGACATGTGCCCGCAAACGGTGAAGCTTTGGCCCCCTCGTTTCATCTGGATTGGCGTTATTGCACGACACTGACGGGAGGATGCAATGCTTTCACTACTATTGCATCGATCAACTCAGTCGAGGTGTCCCCAGGAGAAGAAGGGGGCACTAGTTGCGGCCCTTTCAGCCTCAGCGCGCAAGTGTTTGTGCCCGTGACCAATGTGTATGTTCAATTTCGAGTGCAAGGCTTAGGAGATCAATCGACTTCCAATGCACTCGGCGGCCGGACCTATGGGTATAAATATATTTATCTTTGGAATAGCGCTATCGGCTGTCAGACCTCAGACGCTGCGGTGTGGGGAGGCGGGACCCATGGGAATTGCTACACACAGCGGGTCGACGCTGGCGCGACGATCCAAGTGACGCGTTAACCCGGGGTCCGAAGGCGTCATACGACGACACTCCACCTACAGCGTCTGCGCGGCCCGAGGAGCCTCGCCGCGAGGTAACCGGCCGATCCATCATCCCACGATCCTACTGCGGCTTGCTCGTTCCGCCCTGGTCCGCGCCTTGGACTTGCTGCTGTGCCGAGGCGTCGCGCTGTTGGCGGGGCTGACTGCGACCCTGGCCTGAGTCCTGCTTTTTCCCAGCGGCTACAGGCTCGCGCCCTTGCGACAACGCCTGCTGGAGACGTTGCATCTTGGTATCCAGAGCTTCTCTATCCGCCTTGACCTTCGCCATGGCCGTGTCGCAGCCTTGTCCTCGGTTCCGGCAAGCGATCTTGGCGGCCTCCCGGTCGGCCAGGAAGGTCGCGTGAGCTTGTTTCATCTGTCTCTGGGATACTTTGACGGCGGCTGACGGGTTTGCTTGCGCAATCTTAATAGTCTGCCCGGCTGCGCCGTCTCCCTTATCCTGCGTCCAACTCAATGCCGGCAGCAACAGCACGACCGCCAGAGCGACACTAGAGTTTATTCTCTTCATCATGTTTCCCTCTCCAAGTCGTTCTTTTTCTTCATGACGGTGTCATGACGGTGTCAGGCTTGCACACCTCACACGATGTCAGACTTCCTCGTACAGCTCAGAGCTTGAGCTTGCCGCCGCCCGGCATGCCGCCGGGTCCCATGCCGCCGCCCAAGCCTTCCAGCCCCGAGGAGCCAGCTCCCGGAATGACCAAAGATGAGTTAGCGCGGCGACGCATCTCCTGGAACTCCTCAAGGGCCTGTTCATAGGCCAGCTTGACGCCCGCGCCGTATTTCTGCGCGGCTTCCCCTAAAGACTGCGCCTCGATCTCGAAACTCAATGGCAATGCCCCCGCCGAGGTCAGCAGTTGGGCTTCCCCGATGTGGATGGTCTTGCGCACCGTATCCGCGGACCCGTCGGCCTTCACCGGCGTCAAACGGCGCAGGCTGCCCGTCTGGTGATCGGTGAAGACCTCTTCCCGATAAAGGGCATTGGGGTCCATCTTCGGCTCGGCCTTCTTGTTCTCGATTGTCATGGGCATCTCACTTGGAAAGTTTTGCCAGCGCCGCTTCCACTTCGTCGTAGTCGCGTTCCTTGGTCATATCCGCCTCCACCTTCACCCAGGCCACCTTCCCGTCACGACCGATGATGACGGTGGCGCGCTGATTGATATTGGCCTGAGGGAGGTACAGCCCGTAGGACTTAGACACGGAGCGATGCATGTCCGAGAGCAGACGGTGCTTCAAGCCCCGCGCTTCAGCCCAGGCCCGGTGGCAATAGACCGAGTCGCTGGAGATGGCGGCCACCTCGCCGAACTTCACAAAACGCGTCAGGCTCTGCGTGAAGCAGGCATTCTCCTTCGAGCAGGTCGGGCTCCAATCCAAGGGATAGAAGAACAAAACGACCGTCTTCTTGCCCAGGTGCTCGCCCAGATGGAACTCCTTGCCGTCCTGGTCGTTGAGCCGGAAATCCGGCGCCGCGGCGCCCACGGCTACCGGCATCGTCTCTTGATTCGCTACTTGCGTGCCCATATCAACCTCCTTGCCTCTTCGCTATCGGTACGGCCAACCGAGCCGCGACCGCGCGGGCCACCCCGCGCAAGGCCCGGGCCGGGGCGCTCTCCGGATGCGCCACGCACAAGGGCTGGCCATCCTCTCCGGCCGAACAAACGGCGGGGTCCAACGGGATATCCCCCAACAAGGGGACCCCGTACTTCTCCGATAATGTCTTGGCCGCGCCGTGCGAGAAGACGCGGCTCGTCATGCGGCAATGCGGACAGATGAAATCGCCCATGTTCTCCACCACGCCGAAGATCGGGACCTCCAGCTTGCGGAACATGGCCGCCGCCTTCATAACGTCCGAAAGAGCAATGCTCTGCGGCGTGGTGACGATGAGCGCGCCGGTCAGCGGGACGATCTGGGCGATGGAAAGCTGCACGTCGCCCGTACCCGGCGGAAGGTCGACGACCAGCACGTCGAGCCCGCCCCAGCGCACGTCGCGCAAGAATTGGTTCATGGCCCCATGCAAGAGCGGCCCACGCCAGATGACCGGAGAGTCCGGCTCAAGCAAAAACCCCATGGACATGAGACGGACCCCGTGGGCCTCGACCGGCTCGATCTTGCCGTCGTCGCCCATCCGAGGCACGTGATTCTGAACTCCCATCATCTGAGGCAGATTGGGGCCATAAACGTCGGCGTCCAGAAGGCCAACCTTGAGCCCGTCCGCGGCCATGGCCACGGCCAGGTTCACGGCCACCGTGGACTTTCCCACGCCGCCCTTGCCCGCGCCCACGGCCACGATATGCCGGACGCCCTCCGGCAGGGACTTCTCGGGCTGGGGCTTTGGCTCGTGCTGGTGCATAGAGCTAGAGAAGAAAGAGCATCTCCCGGTACTTGGGTAGAGGCCAGAGATCCGCGTCCATCAGACCCTCGAGCCCATCCACGGCCTCCCGGATGCCAGTGAAGATCGGCTTAACGTCATGGCAATAGGAGCGCGCCCGAGGAGCGCCGTCCTCTGCATCTCCGGCCTGCACCACGGCCAGGCGCAGCGCGGCCGCGCCCTTGCAGGCGCGGTCGATATGGACCGCTATGTCGCGCAGGAGTTCGGTCTGGGTCTTGAGCGCCGCCTCGGAAGGCAACAACTCGCGCAACCCGCGCACCGCCTCCGCGACCCGGTTCTGGTACTGCAGGGCGGCCGGCACCACCATGGTCTCCACCATCTCCACGAGGAGCTTGGCCTCGATGTCGATGTCCTTGGCATATTTTTCGAGCTTGACGTGCTCGCGGGAGAGACTCTCCTCCGCGCTCATGATGCCCAAACGCTCCAGCAGGGCCCCGTTAGCCTTGCGGCTGAAGCCTTCCAGGGCGTCAGGGGTGGTCTGCACGTTAGGCAGGCCGCGCTTAGCCGCTTCCTTGACCCAGGCGACGGAGTAGTTATTGCCCTCGAAACAGATGGGCTTGGCCTGCTTGATGTAGCCGCGCAGCACCTCCAGGACCGCGTCCTTGAAGGGCTTCTTGGCCTTGAGCTTGGCCTCTATATCCTTCTTGGCCGCGATGAGCTGGTCAGCAACGATGGCGTGCAGGATGGTGACGGGTAGAGCCGTGTTGAAGGAAGAGCCCACGGCCCGGAATTCGAACTTGTCTCCGGTGAAAGCGAAGGGCGAGGTGCGGTTGCGGTCCGTGTTGTCGCGCAGGACCGGCGGGATGCGGTCGATGCCGAAGTGCATCCACTCCTTATCCTGCCCCTTAGGCGCCACGCCATCTTCGATATCCGCGAAGACCTTGGTCAGGTGCTGACCCAAGAACACCGACATGATGGCCGGCGGCGCCTCGTTGGCGCCCAGGCGGTGGTCGTTGCCGGAGGAGGCCACGGTAGCGCGCAAGAACAGCGGATTGTCGTGCACGGCTTTGACGATGCAGGCCAGGAAGACCACGAACTGCAGGTTCTCATGCGGCGTGTCGCCCGGGGTCAAAAGATTCTTGCCCGTGTCCGTGGCCAAAGACCAGTTGCAGTGCTTGCCGCTGCCGTTGATGCCGGCGAAAGGCTTCTCGTGCAGGAGAAGGGCCAGCCCATGGCGCAGAGCGATGCGCTCGAACACGTCCATCACCAGCTGGTTGTGGTCCACCGCGACGTTGACCTCTTCGTAGACCGGGGCGCACTCGAACTGGTTAGGCGCGACCTCGTTGTGCCGGGTCTTGACCGGCACGCCGAGCTTGTAAAGCTCGCTTTCCGCATCGGTCATGAAGGCGAAGACCCGTTCCTTGATGCTGCCGAAGTAATGGTCTTCAAGCTGCTGGCCCTTGGGAGAAGGCGCACCAATGAGGGTGCGTCCGGCCATGAGCAAGTCGGGCCGGTGCTCATAATAGGAACGGTCGATAAGGAAGTACTCCTGCTCGGCGCCCAAGGTCGCGTAGACCTTGGCCGCGTCACTTTTGAAGAGCTTAAGGATATCGAGGGCGGCCTTGCTGATAACGTCGCAGGAGCGCAAGAGCGGCGTCTTGTCGTCCAAGGACTGGCCGTTGTAGGAGACGAATATGGTCGGGATGCACAAAGTCGCCCCGCCCTTCATCTCCATGATGAAGGCCGGCGAGGTGGGGTCCCAGGCCGTGTAACCGCGCGCCTCAAAGGTGACGCGCAGGCCGCCCGAGGGAAAGCTGGATGCGTCGGGCTCGGCCTGGACCAGATGGCGGCCGGAGAACTTCTCGAGGGCCCGGCCGTCGCCGGTAGGCTCGGCGAAGCTGTCGTGCTTCTCCGCGGTGTAGCCGGTCATGGGCTGGAACCAGTGGCAATAGTGGGTGGCGCCCTTGGAGATGGCCCAGGTCTTCATGGCCAAGGCCACGGCATTGGCGCTCTGAGGGTCTATGCGCCGACCATGATCCACCGCCTCGCGGAACCTGCGGTAGATATCCTTGGGCAGCAGGAGGCGCATGGTCTCCTGGCCGAAGACGTTGCAGCCGAAGTAATCGGACACCTTCTGGGTCTGGGGCGCGCGGCGGGGGATCATCTGGGCGTGGCACTCCGGAGCGTGGCTGCGATGAGACATGTATCCTCCTTCAGGGGCATGTTCGAGAAGGCCATGGGCCGTTACAGCAATGATATCTAATTTGGGAGAAGCCCGAATTGATAGAATCACGAGCATGAAGACCCTGATCGCCCTAGCGGTCCTTGGCATCGCCGCCTCGGCTGGAGCAACGCCGTCCGGGGAGATCCTGATGCCCTCCACTGACATCCAGCCCTACAAGGTCCTACACCTCAACATCGACGCCTTCCTGCGCACCCAGGACGAGAACAACGGGACCCGGAAGGGGCCCATGTCCATGCTCGGCCCGACCATCGGCGTCCTGCCGACAAAGAAAATCCAAGCAGAGACCGGCTTCGACCTAATGTATCAAGGCGACAAGAGCCTCGACAACAATCCCCTCTACCTCCATGGAAAAGTCGGCACGCCGGAAAAATCCCTGGCGGATTGGTCGCCCGCCCTGGCGGTCGGCGGCTACAACATCGGCACCAAAAACGGAGCCACCAACCAGGACATCGTCTATGGCGTGGTCGCGCGAACCTTTCCCAAGATAGGCCGGCTCTCGGCCGGCTACTACGGCGGCAACGGGGCCGTGCTGCGCGACGAACAGGGGCATATAGCCAACAACGGTGTCTTGCTCTCCTGGGACCGCGCCATGAACGAAGTGTCGGACAAGCTCAAGTTCGCGGTGGACTATCAGAGCGGGCAGTCTCTGGCGGGCTCCACCAACCTGGGCTGCTCCTGGGCCTTCTCCAAGAAGACCAGCGCGCTCCTGGGCTACGACATCTGGAACAACCGCGCCGTGGCCGGCAAGAACACCTTCACCCTCCAGGTCGACATCGACCTCTAGGCGCAGGCAGCCTCGCAGAACGGCAACGCACCCCTATCCCGTCTCGTCGATTTGATATCATCCCCCCCTATGGCGAGACGATACACGCGGCGCCTTTGGGAGCAATTCCTCCGGCGGGATGCTCACCCGTTGATCCAGTTCGCCAAATACGCTGTTTGCGGAGTCCTCGCCACCGCGGTGGATGTCCTGGTCTTCTACCTCGCCGCAGTTGTTCTGCTGCCCGCCCTTGCTCCCGGGGACCCCGCCGCGCGCCTGCTCAGCTTGCATGCGGCGGCCATCCCCGAAAACGTCCGCTCGGCCCATTACGTCTGCGACAAGGTCATCGCCTTCATGTTTTCCAATCTTATAGCCTATGCGGCCAATATCCTTTGGGTCTTCACCAGGGGCCGCCACAGCAGAGCCGTGGAGTTCGCGCTCTTCTACACGATCTCCGCGGCCAGCTTTTCACTGGGGACCGCCCTGGGTTGGGCCCTGATCCAATGGACCGGCTTGCCTACCACTTACGCCTACGCCGCTAACGCCGTCGCTTCCATCGCCATCAACTTTGCCGCACGAAAATTCATCATCTTTAAAAACTGAACCAAGACTCTCGATATCCCCCAGTGCACCCGAAGTGGTATAATGGACTTCTACGGTGCGATAGCCAAGTGGTCCAAGGCGATGGTCTGCAAAACCATTATTCGCGGGTTCAAATCCCGCTCGCACCTCACCCTTTCCCACCCAAAACCGCGCCGCGCAGCAGATAGGCGCCGAAAGCCAAGAAGACGAGCACGATGGCCCAGCCCCAGGCGTGGCCTGCTTTCTCCCAAAAGGTCTTCTGAGCAGCGCCCAGACCGCGCCCCGCTTCCGACGGACCAGCCGCGGCCTTGACCGCGGCCAACAGCGAGCCTCCCAGAAGGAAGAACGCTCCCCCCGCGATCCTGCCCCCGCGTCCAAGGCTCCGGCGCGGCAGGAATGCGGCCAAGGACCGCGGGTCGAGCAGCATCTTCCAGAGCAGCCACAACCCGAAGACCGCGAAGACCGCGCCGCCGCAACGGTAGAAAAATGTCAGCCGCCGACGCTGGGAGACATCGACCGTCCCCTCCCCGGACATCAAGGCCAGAGCTGACTCCGCGTGCTCCCGCGCGCCCAGCAGCAGGCTGCCCCCCATCCAAAAGAAGACCGCCGCACAAAAAAAACACCAGGCTTTAGTCTCGGGATCCATACGCTGCGAATATCATACCATGCCCGGATTTGCGATAATGTCGACATGCGTGCACACCAGACGCCCCAGCCGTTCATCGTGGGCATCGCCGGCGGCTCGGGCTCGGGCAAGACCACATTCTCACGCAAGGTGGTGGGTGAGTGCCGCAAAGCGGGCATCAGCGGGACCATCCTCTCCCTTGACAACTACTACCGTCCCCTCCAGCACCTCAACCTCGAGCAGCGCAAAGCCTACAACTTCGACCACCCCGATGCCATCGATTTCGACCTGGCCTACGCGCATCTCCAGCGCCTGGCCGCCGGCGAACGTATCGAGCAGCCGGCCTACGACTTCAAGGCCTACACGCGCAAAGCCAAGACCCTGCCCTGCGCCCCGGCCCAGCTCATCGTCGTCGAAGGACTCTACGCCCTCTACCCCGAAGCGTTCCTCAAACTCTATCACTACCGCATCTTTGTGGCCACGGGCATCGCCACCGCGGCCTTGCGCCGCATCGTGCGGGACATTTCGGAGCGCGGCCGCGGCGTGGAAGGGGCCAAACACCAGATCCTGACCACGGTGCTGCCCATGTACGAGTCCTATGTCAAACCCACCCAGCGCAACGCCCACTTCTCCATCAACTGGGTGGGCGAAGAGATCCCGGAGAAGGCCACCGAGGGACTGGTACGCATGGTGCGCGACTTCTTCCGCTAGAGCCGGCCCTCAAACCTTGGACTTTTGCGCGGCACGCAGGCGGCTGTAGCCCTTATAGAAGAACGGGATCAGTGCCGAGAAGGCCGCACCGACCACGACGAAGACGACGGTCGCGGGCAGCAAGTCGAAGAGGAAGCCCAGCAGGTAGGAAACGGCCATGATGCTGCCCAACTCCAAGGCCATCATGAATCCCGTGGCCTTGCCCGCGGATTTGATGGGCAGGCGGGACTGGAAATACGATGACATCCCGATGTCATTGGCCGCGAAGGTCAGACCCGCGGCCAGGACCGCGGGCACGACCAACCAGAGCGAGCCGGTCAGGAAGGCCCACACGCCCAGACCGACCAAGGCCATGAGGCGGATCCAACGGAAGGAAGACGGCTGCTTGCCCCCCTCCCGCCTCATGAACGAACGCAGGAGAAGGACCGCGCCCAGACACTCGCCCAGGTTCGAGCCGCTGATGATCAGCGCCGCATCGGCGGGCGAATGGAGCACGCTCTTGGAGAAGATCGGGGTGAGGATCTGCTCGACGACGCGATGCAGGATCGCGGGCCCCACCATCATAAGGCCCAACCAGCGGAACTCCTGGCTGCCCATCATGATGCGGGCACCTTCCCGAATATCCGTGATGGTGCGCTTAATACTTTCCTTGAGGCCGAGGGCCGCCACCCCCCGTCCACTGTCTGGAACCGGATCAAGCTTGAGGCGGAAGAAAGCCAAGGCTGATAAGAGGTAAGCCGGAGGTAGAATAAAGAGCCCGGCGAGCAAGCCAACCTTGCTGATGAGCACTCCGACCAACAATGGAGCGATAGTCCCGGCCACCTCGTAGATGATGTGTGTCTTGGCGTTGAACTTGCCAAGCATGGACTCATCCCGGCCGAGGATGCGCATCGGCAGGATGCCCCGGGCCGTGAGTACCACGCCCTGGGTGAAGCCCGCCAGAGAATAAAAGGGCAGGACCAACCAGGGGTTGGCCAGGCCCAAAGTCAACAAGGCGATGATGCCTCCTATCGCGACAGCCTGGATCGCCAGAGCCCCAGCCATGACCTTCTGCACCGGCCTGCGGTCGATGAACCCGCCGGCGAACATGCTGGCCGCGGTCATACTGATGCCCCAGCCCACGGCCATGGTCGCCATCCACACCGCGCTGCCGAAGACGGTCAAAGCGATGAGCGGCATGGTGACGCCCAAGGACTCCATGCCGAACTTGTAAATGGCCGTGCCGATGAGAGCTTGAAGGGAGGCCTTCCTCAGCGTCTCCGGGGCCGGAGCGACTGCCGGGACTTGCGGCTCTTCCTGGACCGTGACGCTGGCCTGGCCCAGGTCCTGCCGCAGGATGGACGGCATGGTCGCATCGACCGGATCATCCGGCAGAGCGACCTTGACGCCGCCATCGAAGAACCGATTGAGGACCGGACTCTGCATCGCCGACGATGCGGACGCCGAGCCGCCGCGGGGCGCGGCCGTCCGGCTGAGTTCTGTCGAGACTTGGAAGACCGCGCCCAAGGCCGATTGGACCGGGCTCTGGACCTGCACTTGAAGATCGGCGGGGGCGGGGATCTCGGCGGCAATGATCCGGGGGACGGCTGCGGCTGGAGAGACGATGAGGGGCGAAACCGGCAAGAGCATCGAACTCAAGCCTCCGGTCAAAGAGGTCTGGAAGCCCGACAAGGCCAATCCAGGCAGGCCGGTGATGGGAGCGCCGGCCGAAATCAAGGGGATGACGGATGAAGCGGTGCCGCGCGAAACCACGACCTGGGCCACCGCCCCTGCCACGGCCGGCTGCCAACAGGAGACCAACAGAAGCAACGCCGTCGCGACGCGCAGCACGTTTAGATTATATCTTGGAGTGACCCGTGGCCCTCTAGGGACAAAAGCCCCAAGGCCGGACCGGCATGTGGCCTAGAGGTTCCTAGGCCGAAATTCTTAGGGCGGCAGAAGCTTAAACCGGGCTCGGCTTAAGCCACGCTCATTTGCGCCACGCGGAAGGTAGGCGCTCCGAGGCTGCCGTAGAAGGTCAGGTCGTCTGCGACCGCGTCGATGCGAGCCAGCAGATCTCGCAGATTGCCCGCGATCATGGCCTTCTTGACCGGAGCGCCCAGCCGGCCATCCGTCACGGACAGGCCCGAGACGCCCACGGAGAACTCACCCGAAATGGAGTCGGCCATGTGCATGCCCATGATCTCGAGCACCAACAGCCCGTCACGTGTGTCCTCGATGAGGCGCTGACGCGTGACGGTTCCCGGTTCGAGATAGAAGTTCGAGTGCGAGGGGCCGGGCAGTCCCCTGTAGGATCCTCGGCCGGCCGAGGCGTTGCCGGGACGGCGGTCCTTGAGGGCGGTATAGGTGTCGTAAAAATAATCCTTGACCACCCCCGCGTCGATCATGATCTTGGCCGACGTGGGGAGTCCCTCGTCGTCGTGAAGGCAGCTGCCCATCCCGCCGAGGCGGCGCGGGTCGTCACGGAAAGTCGCCAGGTCCGAACCGACCTTGCGCCCCAAGGCGCCGGCCAGCAGCGACTTACCTCTCTGCACCTGGTCCGCGCAGAGGAGGTTCGCGATGAGATCGAGCACATCGCCGGCCGCCCAAGGGTCGAAGATCACGGCCCGTTTGACCCCGGAGAGCTTACGCCCCCCCAGCAGCTGGGACGCGCGCTGGGCGGCCTGCGCCGCGACCCGACCGAAGTCAAGGGGGGCGGCCCGACAGGCGGACTGGAAGGCTGAACCGACCTGAACCTCCCCAGCCTCGCGGGCCAGGGCCGAAAAACCGATACTGGCGGAGCTGCCGCGATCGCTAGTGAGAACGCCACGGGTGCTGGCGATGACCACCTCCCCGCGCGACTCGCCGTAGCCGGCGCGCAGCATCACGGAGAGCCGTGGGTCCGTGGCCAGGGCCGCGGCGCCGGTCTCGGCCAAGCGCGCGACCGCCTCGTCCAAGGGGGAGAGAAAGAGTCCCTCATCCCAAAGAGAGTCAGCCAGGGTCTGATCGCCGGCCTGCGGCGAGGATTGAGGAATATCCTTGCACGGATCGGGCTCGAGATACGCGAGTTGTTCGCGGGCCTTGCGCAAGAGGTCCCTGACGCCATCGGCGCTGATGCCGCCGGATGAGGCGAAGCCCATCCTCCCATCTCGAAGCACGCGCAGCCCCGCCCCTTCACAAGAGCCATGCTGGACGTTGTCCAGGCGGCCCTCGCGCATCTCGACGCCGCGTTCCTCGCTGCGCGCGAGATAGAGCTCCGCCTCAAGGCCGGGCTCTTGACTGCGGACCCAGTCCAAAAGATCTCCGGCGAAAGACTGCAGGTTCATCTTTGCACCGCGGTGAATCCCATGTAGAGGAACAGGAACCCAATGAGGAGGAAGAAGGCCCCCCATTTGCGCCGCTCCAGAGCGATGTGGGAGTCGTTGAGAAAGGTCTCGCGCAGGAAGGCGTGCATGCGCTCGATAAGGTCGGGACGATAAAGATAGCCTAAGCCTAGAAAAGCACTCAAGGCGCCGACCAGGATCTTCAGGAGGGGGCTCATGAGGCAGGGTTATAGCGATTCATGGCGGCTTCGAGGCCGGACTCGACGGCGACGCGCACGGCCGCCGTGGCGTCATCAAGCACAGCCGCGAGGACCTTCTCCTCATCAAGGCCAAAACGCGAGAGTACGAAGACGGCCGAATCCATGCCGGGAGGCTGGGGGCCGATACCGATCCGGAGTCGTGGGACGTCCTGAGTGCCAAGGTGTTGGAGGGTGGATTGCATGCCTTTTTGCCCGCCGCCTGAGCCTTTGAGGCGCAGGCGCAAGCGGCCGAGGGGAAGGGCGACGTCGTCGAAACAGACGAGGATCTGGCTTGGGGGTGTCTTGCGCCATCGGGAAAGGGCGCCGACGAAGGCGCCGGAGTCGTTCATGTAGGTCATGGGCTTGGCGAGCCAAAGCTCCCCTGCGCGACAGACGTGGCCAAGGCCCTCAAAGTCGCGCCAGAGGGCGTCACCTGCGATTTGGTCGACGAGGCGGAAGCCAACGTTGTGGCGGGTGCGAGCGTAACGGGTGCCGGGGTTGCCAAGGCCGACGACGAGGCGAAGAAATGGGTTGGCCGCGTCGGACTGGGTCATAGTCTAGTGGATTTTACAATATCTAATTGAAGGGTTCTGTGACGCCCCCCCCTTGCCACGCCCAAAAAGGAACCGGGCAAGACGCGTCGTGCTGACCGCGCCTTGCCCGATGCAGACCGACCCGGACCAGAACCTGCTACTTCTTGGCCGGCGCAGCCGGCTTGGCTTCCTTGCCCTTCTCGGCAGGAGCCGCGCCCTTGACGGTCTCCTTAACGAGCTTGCCTTCCTCGTCCTTTTTGCCCTTGGTCGAGGCGACCTCCGGCTCAGCCGCTGCGGCTACACCCTCGGCCGCGACAGCCGTTGCCGGTGTCTCTTCCACGATGACCTTAACCGTGGTCACGGAGACGACGCGATGGTCGGCGGGATCGAGGACCTCGACGCCGGTCGGGACCGTCAGCTCCCGTACCTCAATGTGCATGCCGATCTCCAAGCTGGAGATGTCCACGGAGAGGAACTGCGGGATGTCCTTGGGGAGAGCTCGAATAGCGAGCTCACGCAGCGCATGTTGCAGGATGCCTCCCGAGGTCTTGACGCCGGGCGCCTCGCCGACGACGTGCAGGGGCACCTTAGCCTCGATCTTCCGGGTCATCGAAATCCTCTGGAAATCGGCGTGCACCAACCGGTCGGATACGGGATGGCGCTGGAGATCCTTGACGATCACGGTCTCCACCGATTGACCCGTCTCCAGGCTCAGAATCGCATTAGCTCCGCCGCGCTTACGCGCGGCCTGAAGCTCCTTCTCGGAGAGCGACACCTTCACCGGCGGCTTGTCGCCGCCGTAGATGACGCCCGGCAGACGCCGCTCGGCGCGTAAAGTCGAGAGCTCCTTCTTGCTGCTCTTGCCGTCCCTGACCGCCACCGACAGTTTTATCTCTTCCATAATCTCCTCACTCTAATATCAAACGAAAAGCTCGCTGATCGACAACCCACGGTTGTTACGAAGAATGGCCTCGCCCAAAAGAGGCGCGACCGACAGGATCCGGATCTTTTCCCCCTCCAGGTGATGGATGGGGATAGAATCGGTCAGGATCATCTCCTCCAGCGCGGAGCGCTCGATGAGGTCCGCGGCGGCCCCGGAAAGGACCCCGTGCACGCAGGCGGCGTAGACCTTGCGGGCGCCGCACTCGCGCAGCTTCTCCGCCACCTTAACCAACGTCCCGCCGGTATCGATCATATCGTCGAGGATAAGAGCGTTATGATCCTTAACGTCGCCAATGAGGTGGTAGACTGAGGCCTCATTGGGATGCGGCCGACGCTTGTCCACGATGGCCAGCCGGGCTTCCAGGCGCTTAGCCATGGCCCGCGCCCGCTCGACTCCGCCCACATCGGGCGAGACCACAACAAGGTCCTTGAGGCCCTTCTTGCGGAAAAAGTCCAGGATCACGGGCGCGGCGATGAGATGGTCCACCGGGATGTCGAAGAAGCCCTGAATCTGGGCCGCATGCAAGTCCATGGTGATAACCCGGTTAGCCCCGGCCGTGGTGATGAGGTTGGCTACCAACTTAGCAGAAATGGGCACGCGAGGGGCGCTCTTGCGGTCGGCCCGAGCGTAGCCGAAATAGGGGATGACCGCGGTGATGCGGCCGGCCGAAGCCCGGCGCATCGCGTCGATCATGATCAGCAGTTCCATCAAGTGCTCGCTGACCGGCCGGCAAGTCGGCTGCAACACGTAGCAGTCCACGCCGCGAACATTCTCGTCGATCTGGACGTTGATCTCCGCATCGGCGAATCGTCCCACGCGGGCCTTACCCAACTCCAGGCCGAGATAGCCGCAGATGTCCTTAGCCAAGCGAGGATTGGCGTTGCCTGAGAAGATCTTCATGCGGCGCGTGCCGCCGACGCCCTCCGACTGAGGGTCCGGTTCGACGAATTTTTGGGTCATCGGCATCTCCGGCGTCATAAGCCTCATGTCTTATTGACCTGGCGGGCCCGGGCGATAGCCAGAACTCCGTCAGGGACGTCCTCGGTAATAGTGGAGCCGGCTCCGATCCTGGCGCCCCGTCCCACCTTCACCGGGGCCACCAGGTTAACGTTGGAACCAATGAATGCCTTGGCCCCGATCACCGTCTTATGCTTGGTCTTGCCGTCATAATTGCAGGTGATGGTCCCAGCCCCCACGTTGACGTCCTCCATGATCTCGGAGTCGCCGATATAGCTTAGATGCGGGACCTTGGAGCCGAAACCCACGCGAGAGTTCTTGATCTCGGAGAAATTCCCGATCTTAGCCCGGGGCCCGAGGACCGAGTCCGGCCGGATGTTGGAAAAGGGGCCGATCGCGCATTTCTCAAGGACCCGGCACCCCACCAGATGGGAGAGTCGGACCTCGCACTCATTGCCAATCTGGGCGTTCTCCAGGTAGCAAAAGGGGCCGATGCGGCACTGCTTGCCGATCTTGGTCTTGCCGCGCAGGACCGTAAAGGGCTGCACCACCGTGTCCTGACCGACCTCCACATCCGCGTCGATGTGGGTAGAGGCCGGATCGCAGACCGTCACCCCGGAGAGCATGAGACGCTCGAGCATACGCCGATTGATGACCCGTTCGGAGGCCGCAAGCTGGACCCGGGAATTAACCCCCAGGATCTCCTCGGGATTACCGCTCAGATAGGCGTTGATCTTGCCGCCCTTGGAGCGCACTCGCTCCATGATATCGGTGAGGAACTGCTCCCGCTTTGGGCCCTTGGGAGCTATCTCCTTGAGGCCCAGGAGCAGGGGCTCCACCTCGAAACAGTAAGCCCCGGAGTTGACCTCGTTGATGGCCAATTCCTTAGACGTGGCCACCGAATCCTCCACGATACGCAGGACCTCCCCCATGGGGCTACGCACGATGCGTCCATAACCCTTAGGGTTGGCCAGTTTAGCCGTTAGGAGCGTGGCCTGCCCCTTCTGCTCCTCATGACTCATGGTCAGACCGTAAATGCTCTCATAGGTCAATAGCGGCGTGTCGCCGCAGAACACCACAGCGGTCTTGAACTTCCTAAGGAACGGCACCGACTCCAGTACCGCGTTGCCCGAGCCCAGCATCTCCTTCTGGACGATGAACTGGATGGGACGGGTGATGCCGCACTCCTTGGCCAACTCTCCCACCACCGCCTTCACCTGATCGGCCTCGTGGCCGACCACGATGCCGATAGCCGCGGGCTTAAGGGCGTTGGCCAGACGCAGGGTATAAAAGATCATGGGTTTGCCGCCCACGCCGTGCAGGACCTTGGGCAGAGCCGATTCCATGCGCGTCCCTTGGCCCGCGGCCAGGATCAGCACACCTAGAGACTTGCCGCCCTTGCGTTGCAATGTCATCATACGCGTCCACTAAAACTAAGATCGGCAAAGACACCGTCAGCGGAACAAATTTCCCAGGCCTGGGCTCGAACCAGGAATAGCGGATTCAAAGTCCGCTGTGTTACCGTTACACCACCTGGGAGACGTAAAATCATAGTCACGGATCTTCCGGAAGCGTGGCCTTGACAGGTTGCCCGATGGGGCATCTCTTGAGCTCCGTCCGGTAGCAGGCCAACACCCGATCCTCGAGTCGCTTGCGGAAATCCACATTGATGGGATGGGCGACGTCCTTATACGTGCCGTCGGACATCTTACGCGAAGGCATGCAGAGGATAAGGCCTTTGGTGCCCTCGATGATCTTCATGCTGCGCACCACGAAGCAATTGTCGAAGGTCACCGTGGCGAACGCCTTCAACCTATCTTCGTTGCGAAGATGGACGCGGATCTCCGTTATCTCCAATGTTGTCAACCGTGGCAGCTGGTCAGGAAACCCTTCCAGGGATATCCCCGCAACCGCTCCAGAGCCGCCTCCCCTTCCGTATGCGAAGCGACGAACCCAAAAACCGACGAACCCGAACCCGACATGCGCGCCCCTTTGACACCCAGTTGCAGGAGCACCCGCCGAGCCGCTTCGACCTGCGCCAGGACAGGGAGCTCTGCGCTCTCCAATCGATTGAACATCAGACCCTCCCATTCCTCGACGGGACGGCCCCGCTGCAGACTGCGTATCAGTTTATCAAGCTGGGAAAGCCGTGTCAACACGACGGACCGAGGGACCGGCGGCAGGGCTTGATAGGCCTGAGACGTGGAAACGTGCAGACCTGGGTAAACCAGGACCATATAAGGCAAGGACTTGCTGATGCACACAGGCTTAAGACGGTCGCCGATGCCCGTGCCCAAGCAGAAGGGCGCCGGGTGCAGGAAGAATGAGACGTCCGCGCCTAAACCAGCGGCGATGCGGCGCAGACAGGCCTTGCGGCGCGCGTCGAGACGCAGGCCGTAGAGCTTGGTCAGCCCAAGCAGGGCCCCTGCCGCATCCGAGGAGCCTCCCCCCAATCCCGCCCCCATGGGAATACGTTTGATGAGCCGCAGACGCGCCCCGCCGTCCACCCGAAAGGCCCTAATGAAGGACTCGGCCGCCCGGAAGACCAGGTTGTCCGGGCCGGCGGAAAGCGGCGCGTCGCCGCCCTCGATTTCTAGCGCCACGCCCCGAGGCGCGGTCTCCATCTCCAGCACGTCATAGAGATTAATCTTAGCAAAGAGCGTGGCAAGGCGGTGATAGCCGTCCGCCCTCTGGCCCGTGACTTCCAAGAAAAGGTTGACCTTGGCCGGGCACTGGACCTTAATCATCTCGCCCGCGCCCCGGGCTCCGGCAGAAACTCGACTTTGGGCTGGTCCAGCCTGATGGTCAAGGTACAGCCGCGCCCAGCCAGGGATATCGTCCTGGGGAGCAGATGGCCCGCGACCTTGATGAAATCGCCGAGGGCCACCCGGCCCGACCCGACGAGCGGCGCCAGCGCCGCGAGCCGGACGCCCGGCGCGTCAAGGTCCAGACGCCGACCTCCGGCCGTAAGCCACCCCCGGCGCGCCCAGCGCTTTTCGTAGCGCGCCGGTCTCAATTTGAACAGATCGCCGGATAAATATTCGCGCAAGGAGGCGAAGACCTGATCGACGGCCTGCCGGATGAGGTCAGGATCTGCGCCCTCCACGCGGATGGCGTCCATGAAAAAACCATCGGGCCCCAACCGAACCCGGAACAATGGCGCAAACAGTGGCCCCAGCAGGTCCAAGGACAGCTCCCGCTCCCGGAATGTAAGCAGGCCATCGTAGGCGAAGCGACGGCCCAGGACCTCTGCCTCCACGCGGCAGACGGCACTGAGCTTGGCGACGCGGCCGTGCACGGCGGCAAGATCCTCGAAGTAGAGCTCCCCGAGGTCCTCAGAGGAGAAGCGCCGCTGCAGGGAAGCCGCCTTACGGCCAGCGCCCAAGGGGCCCTCGGCCAAGGCCGCGGCACGCTTCCACGCCAGCCACGCAGAATCCGGGGCGCCAGCGGCTGACCAGGCGTCTCCCAGATGGTCCCAGAGCGTGGCATCCTCCGCATCACGCGCCGCGGCCGATCGAAGTTCGGAGACGGCCTCGGTCGAACGACCCTGCTTGTACAGGACCCAGCCCAGAGAATCAAGGTAGGCGGCGTTGCTCGGAGCCAGACGCACGGCTTCGCGGATGAGTCGCTCGGCCTCCGCGAGCTTACGGCCGCGGTCGGCCAAAGAATAGCCCAGATAATTAAGGGCGGCTGCGTCGTCAGGCTGCTCCGCCAGCAGCCGCCGAAATTCCTTTTCCACATCATCCATGCGGTTCATTTTTTCCAGTATGACAGCGAGCTGGAATCGAGCCTCGCGCCAGCCGGGCTTAAGCTCCAGAACCTGACGCAAGAGAGCGACCGCCTTGCCGCTCTCTTTAACATCGTCGTAGCCCAAGGCTAGAAAGTAAGCGATCTGGTCGTTGCCGGGCCAGCGCCCGTGGGCGGCCTCCAAGGTGCGCACCGCGTCGGCCAACCGGCCGGCCTGCGTGGCATAGTAGCTCAGGCGCAGATCGAGGGCCGGGTCCTCGCCAAGCGCCGCGCTGGTCTTCAGGAAGTCCAGAGCGCGAACCCAGTCCCCTTCTTTCTCCGCGTCGACGGCCAGCCACTGGCACGAGAACGGATCCGAAGGCTGCAGGCGATGCGCGGTCTCAAAACGCAAACGCGCGCCTTCGCTGTCGCCCTTGACGACCAAGATCTCGCCGATATGGTCGATGAGCGCGGCATTAACCGGGTCGAGTTCGAGGATCTGCTGATATTCGGCCAGAGCAGCGTCAGTGGAGGCTGCGGTCTCGTAGGCCTGTGCCAAGGCGTAGTGCAGGGGCAAAGACTCAGGCTCCAGGGCCAGGCCGGCCTTAAGGTGGCTGATGACGGCAGGTAAGCGGCCTGCGTCGAATTCCAATTTGGCGAACTGATAATGCGCCTCGCCGGCATCGTCGGGATTCTCCGCGACATAACGCTCCAGGAGCTTACGCGCCTGATCCGGAGACTTTTGAGCCAGGAGACTGCCCAACGCGAGGATAGTCTCGGAAGAATGCGGATCGAGCTTAAGGGCGTCTTCGAAAGCGGCCTGGGCGCCGGCCGAGGCATCGCGAGCCCAAAGCACGCGACCCATGATGAAATGTGACTGGGCGGTTCCGGAGCTGATATCCAGCAAGCGCTGAGCCAGGGCCAGGGCTTGGTCCGTGTCTCCCATCTCGAGGGCGAGCTCGGCGGCCTCGCGGCAGATATAGGAGGAGCGTGGGTCATCGGAGAGGGCGGCCTCGAAAGCCTTGAACGCTCCAAGGGAATCGCCCCGGTGCTCGAGCAGCGACCCTTGCAGGAACCGCTTCTGAGCTGATTTCACGGCGTCGGAAGCGGGCGCGGCAAAACCCGGCCGGAGGCAGGCCAGGCAGAAGAATAAAACGGCGCAGGATCGTTTCAAGCGATGAGCAGGTCCATGAGGATGGCGTCGGAGCGGTCATTATAGAACTTCGGGCGGCGACCAACAACTTGAAAGCCGACCCAGCGGTAAAGACGCAAAGCGGGCTCGTTGACGGCGCTGACTTCGAGGGTGATCTTAGCGCAGCCCCAAACGCGCGCGGTCATGGCGGCGCAGTCGAGCAGTGTCCGGCCTAGGCCCCGGCCGTGGTCCGGCGGCCGCACGGCCAAGTCCACGAGTTGAGCTTCAGGCAGGACTTTCCGCAGCACGAGATAGCCCCGAACCTCTCCATCATCAAAGACCGCGAGGAGCCCACGACCGGAGCCAAGCTCCTCCTCATACTGCGCCCGGCTCCAGCATGCGGAGGAGGGGGTGCTCTGCGCGATGGCGCAGATGGCGTCGAGGTCAGCTGGCCGCGCCGGCCTTGTGCTTGAGTTCATAGGAAGCCGGCTTGAGGTAGAGGGGCTCGAAGCGCGGACGGCATTTGCGGCGCAGAAGGCGCTCGGCGCAGGGGATAAGGTCTTGGGCGCGCACTAGAGCCTCAGCAAGGGTCGCGCCGCGGGAGGACATCTCCTGCCCAGCCTGGGCCCATTGTTGAGCGCTGGCCCATACGGGCTCAGCGGCGGGCCGGGCCTCATTGGAGGCACCGCGCCGAAAAAGCTGATAGAACATCTCGTTGCGCCAGCCGGGCAAAATAGCACAGACGAGCTTACCTGGGGTCTTGTTCGCAAGAGCTTGGAAACGAGAGACAGCGAGGGCCGGTATACCTAAGCGGCGGGCCAGGACCGCGGCGAAGGACATCCCGATGCGGATGCCGGTGAAACGTCCGGGGCCGCTGGCTACAACGATGGCGTCGAGGTCTTTCCAAGTCTGACGGGCCTTTTCAAGAAGCCGCTGTGACTGGGGGAAGAGGGTTTCGTCATTAGGCGCAGCGAGTTCGCGGGCGAAGGTCAGGACCTTGTCGTCGGTCCGCAGGGCTAGGCTAAGCTCAGCGCCGGTGGTATCGATAGCGAATAGGTTCAATTGACCCCCAACCGCCGGATGATCGCGCGGGAACGAGGACCTTTGCCGATGAACCGCAGCTTGCGGCCACACTTGAGATGCGAGAGGCGGACTTCGAGGCGGTCCTTGGGATAATAGGCTTCGCCGGCTTGAGGCCATTCCACGACGCAGATGCCGCGGGGATCCGAGGTGAACTCCTCGAGGCCGATGTCGCGGGTCTGGTCGGCGCTGACGCGATAGAGGTCTAAGTGATAGATGAGCCAGCGCGGACTGCGGTAGATGCGCGCCAAGGCGAAGGTTGGGCTGGCCACGCGGTTGCACGAGCCCAAGCCCTTGGCCAGGCCTCGGGTCAAAGTCGTCTTGCCGCTGCCCAGGTCGCCGTCCAGGCAAACGACGTCGTAGCCTTTAAGGAGCCGACCCAGGCGGCGGCCGAGAGCCAACGTCTGCGCTTCGGTCTTGGTCGTCACGACCATGCGGTCATTATCGCATTCGGGGACACAATACTCAATTCACCAGAGATAAGTATTGTGTCCCCGAATTAATCCGGGGCAGCCTGACCCCGGCTAAAGGAGTTCTTTGAAGGCAACCGGCAGATGCTCGATGACGTCCTGGGCGGTCATGGCGTAACCGGTCTTCTCAGCCTCGGCCAGTTCCCCGGCCCGGCCGTGCAGCCACGCGCCCAAAGCCGCGGCCCAGAAAGGCAGGTCCCCACGCGCCCGTCCCGAGGCCAGCATCTGCGCCCAAAGCCCCGCGATGAGGCCCGTAAGAACGTCGCCGGTCCCGCCCTTGGCCAGGCCCGGACAGCCCGTGGGGTTGGCCACCGTGCGCGAGCCGCTTGAGATCAAAGTCCCTTGCCCCTTCAAAAGCGCCACCCCGTTCCACTCCCGCGCCAAGCGCTCCGCGCAGGCCATCCGGTCTTCCTTAATGTGCTTGGTGCCCACCACCAGACAGCGCGCCATCTCTCCCGGATGCGGAGTGAAGATGCAGGGCTGCTTGCGCCCCTTCATCAACTGGCGCACGCCTGAGACCTCTTGGGCGGCAAGTATGTTCAAAGCGTCGGCATCCACCACGGCGGGCAAAGGCAAAACGCTTAAGGCCAGCAGAACGAACTTGGCCGTGTCCGAATTCTCGGAAATTCCCGGCCCGATCGCCATCACCGAATACTCGGTCCCCCGGTGCGCCGCGCGCAGGCGCGAGACCCCCTCCGGCCGCAGACAGCCGTAAGCGTTCTCAGGCAAGCCGATGGTAAGCGCCTCGGGAGCCAGCTCAGCCAATATCCTCTGGACGCCGGCCGGCACGGCAGCCGTCACCAAACCCGCGCCCGAGCGCAAGGCCGCCCGCGTCGCCAGCACCGCCGCTCCGGCCATGTTGCGCGAGCCGGCCACGACCAGCACATGACCGAAGATCCCCTTGTGGTCGGCGGGCTCACGCGTGACCAAGGCCTCACGCAACTCGAGCTTGGAAAGGGCCTTCATGCCTGGTCCTCCTTGAGCGCCACGGCCACCGCATAGTCCTCGCCGTGCGACAAAGAGAGCTTCAGGCCACGCGCCCGACGGCCTTTGATGAGCACGCTGGGCTTGCCGCGGCTGTCACGATCGACCGAGATGTCCTTCAAGGCGATGCGCTCCTGGCCCAAGGCTTTCCAGACCGCCTCCTTGGCCGCAAAACGCACCGCATAATGCGGCCACGGGTCCTTATGGTCGCAGCAGTAGGCGATCTCGTCCTTGGTGAACACCCGAGCCAGAAAACCCGGTGTGCGCCGGATGATCCGGCGGATACGATGGACCTCAACGATATCGAGCCCAATCTCCATCTAAGGCGTCCCTATATAGCGCAGCAGCACGCCCTCGCTGCCGGACTCCTCGACCACGGCGAGCATCTTCTCGCAATGGCGATCCGAGGTGTGGGGGACAGCCTGCTCGTTGGACCAACTCAAGGTCTGGGAGGGCCGCCCTTCCAGATAGGAAACTCCCGAGTGGTCCACGCACCAGACCACCGGCTTACCTGCGTACTTATGGGGGTTGGCCGCGACCTCCTCATAGGAGAGCTTAAGCCGGTAGGCCAGCATGACCTGAGGTGAACAGACTTTGCGCTCCTCATGCCGGAAGCAGGCCAGGTCGAAACGGCCGGCCAGCCAAAGGAAAACAGGCTCCCAGGGCAGCAGCGCGATCAGGATGCCCACGAGCATTCCCAACACGAAAGACCGCGTCCCCACGTGCTGGGGCTTGGAGAAATGCGACCAGGACGGCAGGTTACTCGACGGTGACACTCTTGGCCAGGTTCCTCGGCTGGTCCACGTCGCAGCCGCGCAAATCCGCGATGTGATAGGCAAAAAGCTGCAGAGGCACGACATTGACGATCGGCGAAAGCAGTTCCGGCACCGGCGGCAGCTGGATCTGGTAGTCGGCGCCGGGCAAAGGCGGCGCCCCCTCGGTCACCAAGGCGATCACCTGCGCGCCGCGGGCCTTGGCCTCCTGGCAGTTGGAAGCCATCTTGTCGTAGGTCTTAGCACGGGTGGCAATGGCCACGACGGAGACGTCCTCGTCGATGATGGCGATAGGGCCATGCTTCATCTCCCCGGCCGCGTAGCCCTCGGCGTGCACGTAGGAGATCTCCTTGAGTTTGAGGGCGCCTTCCAACGCGATGGGATAGTTGAGGCCGCGGCCGATGAAGAGGAAATGGCCCTTCTTGTGGAACTTGCCGGCGATATCCAGGATCTGCGGGTCGAGCTTCAACACCGCGCGGATATCCCCGGGCAAGCGAACCAACTGATCCACCAGCTCCCGCGCGCCCGGCTCGGACAGCGTGCCCCGCGCCAGGGCCGCGTGCATGGTGAAGATAGCTAAAGCGGACATCTGGCCGATGAAGGCCTTGGTCGAGGCCACGCCCAACTCCGGGCCGCAGTGCGTATAAAGGTTATGGTCGGCGACGCGAGGGATGGCCGCGCCCACAGTGTTGCAGATGGAAAGGACCTTGGCGCCCTTCTCCTTGGCGCTGCGCACCGCGGCCAAGGTATCAGCCGTCTCACCGGACTGGCTGATGGCGATGACCAGGTCGTCCTTGCTCAAGGTGCTCTTGCGGTAGCGGAACTCCGAGGCCGTCTCCGCGTGCGTAGGCACCCCGGTGGCCTCCTCGAGCCAGTACTTGCCGACCAGCCCCGCGTGATAGGCCGTGCCGCAAGCCACGATATGGAACTGACGCACGGTCTTAAGCGCGGCGACCGAGATGCCCGCCTCGCGCTGCAGAACGCCGTCGCGCAAGGGGAAGAAGCGACCGCGCAAGGTGTCCTCGCAGGCCGCGGGCTGTTCGTGGATCTCCTTGAGCATGAAGTGGCGATAGCCTCCCTTCTCCGCCATGGTCCGGTCCCATTGGATCGTGACCGGAGCCTTGTCCAAGCGCTTGCCCGCCAATGAGAAAAATCGACAGTCATCGGCCTTCACCACGGCCATCTCCCCATCCTCCAGGAATACCACCCTGCGCGTATGGGCCAGGAAAGCGGGCACGTCAGAGGCCAGGAAGTTCTCCCCCTCGCCCAGACCGATGATAAGAGGTGAGGCGGTCTTGGCCGAGATGATGACATCCGGGGCCTTGGCCCAGAGCACGGCCAAGGCGTAGGCGCCCTTCACCTCGCCCAAGGCCAGGCGCACGGCCTCGAAGAGAGCGGGCTCGGCGAAGCCTGGAGTCGCCCCCGGCCGATACAGGCCCTTGAGCTTTTCCTCGATGAGGTGGGCCGCCACCTCGGTGTCCGTATCCGAGGCGAACTTGTGGCCAGCCTGAGCCAACCGCTCCTTGATCTCAATATAATTCTCGATGATCCCGTTATGGATGACCACGAGTTCGCCCGAACAGTCGCAGTGCGGATGCGCGTTCTCCTCGGAGGGCTTGCCGTGCGTGGCCCAGCGGGTATGACCTAAAGCCACAATGCCCGACAGCGGGGACTTCTTCAGGACCGCCTCGAGGTTGACCAACTTGCCCGCGGCACGGCGGCGATGGATGCCCCCACTTTCGGCCACAGCGATTCCGGCCGAGTCATAGCCGCGGTACTCGAGGCGCTTGAGGCCCTCCAGGATGAAAGGCGTGGCGGGCCTTCGCCCCGCGTAACCGACGATGCCGCACATGTTTCAGCTCAAAAGAAGCTTCATCTCCAGAACGGCGGTCTTAAGACCCACGAACACCGCGCGGGCAATGATGGAGAATCCGATGTTGAGGACGCCTAGCCGCGGGATCCGGGCGACCGGGCGCACGTTGTGATAGTCAAGACCGTGCCCCGCATGCAGGCCCAGGCCCATCTCATCGGCCAGATATCCCGCCAGCTCGAGGCGCTCCAACTCGGCCGAGCACCGGCTCTTGCCCTCAGCCTCTGCGTAGGCCGCGGTGCAGAGCTCAACGACATCCGCGCCCAAAGACTTAGCCATACGCACGCTAGCCGCCTCTGGGTCGATGAAGAGGCTGACCTCGATGCCGGCCCTCTTGAGCCGCGCGATGGCATGGCCCACGGCCTGGGACTGGGTCTTGAGGTTGAGTCCTCCCTGGGTCGTCACCTCCCGGGCGCTCTCCGGCACGATGCAGACAGAGTCGGGACGCGCTCGCAGGGCAAGGGCTACGATCTCCGGAACGGTTGCCATCTCAAGGTGCGTCTCGCCCTTCAGTGCGCAGAGCTTAAATAGATCCGCGTCCTGAATGTGCCGGCGGTCCTGGCGCAAGTGACAGACGATCAGACCGGCTCCCGCCTGTCGGCAGACCTGAGCGGCGGCCACCGGGTCGGGATACACGTCCCGGCGCGCCTGGCGCAGGGTGGCGATGTGGTCGATATTAACTCCAAGCTTCACGGTGTTGGTCTTCATAGGGTCGACTCCTGTTGGCCCGTCTCGTCGAAGTAGGCGTCCGCCAACTGGCGGGCCATGGTTGCGATGCGGGGGCGACTGGGGCCCTCGATCATGATGCGCAGCAAAGGTTCCGTCCCGGAATATCTGAGGATGATGCGCCCTTCTCCCCGGAGCGCCCGCTCGCAGCGGCCGACCAGAGCCTTCAGGCGAGGCAGCCGCTCCAAAGGGGACTTGCGATCCACGGCCAGGTTCTTGATAAGCTGAGGCATAGGACGGTAAGCCTTGCGGTAGGCGCTCAAGCGCCCGCCAGACTCTCGCCACGCGGCCAAGGTCTGCAAAGCCGTGAGGATGCCGTCGCCGGTCGAGGCACACGCGCGAAAGATGATGTGCCCCGAAGCCTCGCCGCCCAGGCTCAAGTCCTCGGCGTCGATCGCCTCAGTCACATTGCGGTCTCCGACCGGAACGGAGACGACCGAGATGCCCCGACGCTCCAGGAACTTAATGAGGCCGAAATTGGACATGATCGTGAGCACGACCTTATCGGCACGCAACAAGCCGTGGCGATGGAGTTGCAATGCCGCAAGGCACAGGAGATTGTCCCCGTCAAGGAGCCGGCCTTTCTCATCGGCAAAAATAGCGCGGTCCGCGTCGCCGTCGAAGCAGACCCCGCAGTCGGCGCGCCAGCGCCGGACCGCGGCCTGCATGCGCTGCGGAGATAACGCCCCGCAGCCCGAGTTGATGTTGCGACCATCCGGCGCACACCCCAACATCAGGACTTGCGCACCCAGACCCACGAAGAGAGGCGGAGCGATGCGAGCGGCCGCTCCGTTGGCGCAGTCCACCACAATACGCAGGCCGGTGAGATCGCGCGACGCGGGGAATGTACTGCGCAAAAAATCCTCATAGCGCCGAACCAATGCGCCCGCGTCTTCGGCGCACGCGCCGCGCCGCCGCGGCCGAGCCTTACCCTCGGGGGACAAGCCCTGTTCCACCTTCTCCTCGAACTCCAGAGACATCTTGGTGCCGTCGCCAGTGAAGAACTTGACCCCATTGAACTTGGCGGGATTGTGGCTGGCCGAAACCATAGATCCGCAGAGAGCTCCCATGCGAGGCGTCAGGTAGGCCACTGCCGGCGTAGGAACCACGCCCAAATCCAAGGTCCGACAACCGGCCGCAGCGAAGCCCTCCACCAGCCAGCGACCAAGAGCCGGGCCCGAACCGCGCGTATCGCGGCCCATAAGCACGACAGGCTGCGCGCCGTTGCGCGAGCCCCGCGCCAAGAACATCCGCGCCGCGGCCTCAGCGATCTCGGCGACCGTGCCTTCATCTAGGGGATAGCGCCCCGGAATACCCCGCACGCCATCGGTCCCAAAAAGGTGAGGCATATCTAGGCAGCTCCCAGAACGGCAGCAAGCGCAGCGAGCGCCCGCTGGGTCGCGCGCACGTCGTGCACCCTGAGGATTTTGACCCCGCGCAGGGCTGCCCAACAGGCCACAGCGAGCGAGCCCTCCAGGCGGTCCTCCGGGCCAGCGTCCGGCGTTACCCGTCCCAAGAAGGACTTGCGCGAGACGCCCAGGACCAGTGGCCCGAGATTGACGATCTCGTCAAGGTGCTTCAAAAGGGAGAGGTTGTGCCCCAAGTCCTTGCCGAAGCCGATGCCCGGATCGAGCAGGACCCGGGCCGGGTCGCCACCCGCCAGACGGAAGGTTTCGCGGCGCTCAACCAGGAACGCCTTGACCTCGCCCACCGCATCGCCGTAATATGGAGCGTCCTGCATGGTCTTGGACGAACACCCCCCGCGATGCATCAGGATGACGGCCTGCGCCCCAAGCGCCGCCTCGGCCATCTCCGGATCGTTGCGTAGGGATGAAACGTCGTTAAGCACCGCCGCCCCGGCAGCCAGGCACTCGCGGGCCACCCGCGCCTTGTCCGTGTCAATGGAGAGCGGCACCGCAACCCGGCCGGCCAGGAACTCGAAGACCGGGACAGTGCGCGCCAGCTCATCCTCGAGCACTATGGGGTCAGAACCCGGCCGAGTAGACTGCCCGCCGATATCCACCAAGTCGGCTCCAGCCTCGACCTGACGCAGGGCCTCATCAGCGGCCTCCCGCGGTCCGAAACGGCTACCGGCATAGAAGGAATCCGGCGTCACGTTCACGATGCCCATGACCAAAGGGACGCGGCGGGACCGCCCTAAGAGGGCCCATAAATCTGTATTCGGCACCGAAGGTGCCGCGTTCATCTTAAGCGGCTGCCCCTTGAAAAAGGACATCGATCTCATCTCCGGAAAGGAACTCGACCTCGATGAGCTTGGCGGCCAGGATGTCGAGCTTCTGCCGATGTGTACTCAGCAGCTCCCGGGCCTTGGCCTGCGCCTCCAACACGATGCGCTTGACTTCTCCATCGACAAGCTCGGCAGTGCTCTCCGAATAACCCGCGCCCTGCGAGATATCGCGACCCAAGAAAATCTCACGATCCGGCTCCTTAAGCGAGAGCGGACCGACCTTATCACTCATACCGAATTCCGTGACCATCCTGATGGCATAAGCCGAGGCCTTGGATAGGTCGTCAGCCGCGCCCGTGGTGATATCGCTGAAAACCAGCTCCTCGGAACAACGCCCTCCCAGCAGCACGGCGAGGCGATTAAGGATCTCGCTGCGCGAAGTCAGATGTTTATCCTCCTTGGGCAGCTGCAAAGTGTAGCCCAAGGCATGACCACGAGAGACGATGGAAACCTTATGCACCGGATCGGTATTGGGCAGGAGCTTGGCGACCACGACATGTCCGGACTCGTGATATGCCACGATCTTCTTCTCGGTGTCGGACATGATGCGCGACTTGCGCTGGGGACCGGAAACCACCCGTTCGATGGACTCCTCCAGATCGGAAAGCTCGACGGCATCCTTGGACTTACGCGCGGCCAGAAGCGCCGCCTCGTTGACCACATTGGCTAGATCCGCCCCGGAGAAGCCCGGTGTGCGCCGCGCGATAATCGAGAGATCGGCATCCGCGCCCATCTTGACCTTGCGGGCATGGACTTTAAGAATCTCCTCACGGCCCTTAAGATGCGGCAGGGGGATGGCGACCTGCCGGTCGAAACGGCCGGGCCGCAGCAGAGCGGGGTCGATAACGTCCGGTCGGTTGGTAGCCGCGATGAGCACGACGCCCTGACTCTGCTCGAAGCCGTCAAGCTCGATCAAAAGCTGGTTCAAGGTCTGCTCGCGCTCATCATGCCCGCCCCCGATGCCGGCGAAGCGATGGCGGCCGACCGCATCGAGCTCATCGACGAAGATCACGGATGGGGCCGCCTTCTTGGCCTGATCGAAGAGGTCGCGCACGCGCGAGGCGCCCACGCCCACGAACATCTCCACGAACTCCGAGGCGGAGGCCGAGAAAAATGGCACGCCGGCCTCGCCGGCCACAGCCCGGGCCAGCAGCGTCTTTCCCGTGCCCGGGGCGCCAAAAAGCAGCACGCCGTGCGGCATCTTGCCGCCAAGCTTCTCGAACTTATCGGGGCTCTTGAGGAACTCGACGATCTCCTGGAGCTCCTCCTTAGGCTCATCGGCGCCGGCCACGTCCGCGAACGTGGTCCCCTTCTTCTTTTCGTCGATGCGCCGCGCCCGGCTACGCCCGAACGAAAGGGCCTGCTTGCCCCCCCCCTGGACCTGACGGATGACGAAGAACCACCAGAGCCCGAAAAGCAGCAGGATCCAGCCAATGTTGACCACCAGGCCCGTCAACCAACTGCGATCCGGCTCGCCCTGAAAATTCTGAACCTTGTTGGCCTCCAAGTCCTCGACCAACTTGATGTCGGGCAGGGGCAGGGTCCGAAAGTGCTGGTTCTGTCCGCTCTCCCCCTTCAATTCTCCGCGGATGAGATCAGGCCGCACCTTGACATCCATGACCAAGCCCTGGCGGAGCTTGGCCTTGAATACGGAGTAAGGGATCTCCGACTCGGTCTGCGGACCTTTCAGATTCTGAAAGAGCGCGATAAGCAGGACGAAAGCCAAGACCCAGACCAGCAGCTGCTTGATGTTCTTATTTTCCACTCTTAAGCACCCCGACGTAAGGTAAATTGCGGTACTTCTCATTATAGTCGAGACCGTAGCCGATCACGAACTCGTCGGCGATGCGGAAGCCCACGTACTTGGCCGTCACCGCGACCTTGCGACAGTCCGGCTTGTCCAGAAGCGTGCAGACCTCCAAGGACCGCGGGCCGCGGTTCTTGAGGCTGTCAAGAAGATAGTGCAAGGTCAGACCCGAATCCATGATGTCCTCGACGATGACCAGGTCCTTGCCCGCGGCGCTCTCGCGCAGGTCCAGGAGCATGCGCACCTCGCCCGTAGATCCCCGCCCCGAATAAGAAGAGACGCTGAGGAAGTCCACGGAACAATCCAACGTGATGGAACGCAGCAGGTCTCCCAGGAAGACGACAGAGCCCTTGAGTATGCCGAGCAGAGTCGGACGTCGGCCCGCGTAATCGCGGGAGATCTCCGCTCCCAGTTCGCGCACGCGCTTCTGCAAGGCAGCCGGGTCGATGAGAACCTTCTCCACGTCTGGATGGATGGGCCTAGATCTGTCCGTCATGAGGACATTAAGGATAACTTTATTGCGCCGTCGAATCAAGGGTGGTAGAATACAGCCGTGAACCCCCAGGCGGAAGCCCTCGCGATCCTCATCGTGGACGGCGACGCGCAGGGACGAGGAGAACTCCAGAGCCGCCTCCAGGCCGCTCCCGGCTGGTCCCTAACCATCGACCAGGCCAAAGACTTCGCGGCCGCCCTGCTGACCTTCAAAGAACGCAGCTTCGACCTAGTCTTCTTGGCCCGGCGCCTGCCGAACGGGGAGAGCCTATCTCTGTTGGACCGGGTCCGCCAGCTCCATCCCAAGTCCGCGATCATCGTCACCTGCGCCGAACCCGATACGGCCTGGGCGGTCGCGGCCATGAAAAAGGGCGCCTTGGACTGCCTAGTGCGGGGAGATCTGCCCCGCATAGATTTCGGCCCTATCCTCGGCCGACTCGTAGAAACCCGCAACCTAATCAACCAAAACATGGAATTGCGCCAGGTCAACCAGATGAAGAACGAGTTCATCGCCAACGTCTCCCACGAGCTGCGCGCGCCTCTGACCGTGGTCCTCGGCTACGCGCGTAGCCTCCAGGACGGGACGTTGGGGGACCTCACGGCCGAACAGAAGAAGGCCACAGATTCCATCGTCGGACGCTCTGAGGAGCTGCTGGCCACCCTCAACCACATCCTGAGCGCGCGCGAAGCCCGAGCGGGACGCTCACTCGCCACCCTCAGGCCCATGGACCTGTGCGAACTCTGGAGAGACGCCGCCCAGAACGTGGCCAAGGACCTGGAACGCAAGCGGCTGCGTCTGGAGCTGACTCTGCCCCCGGCTCTGGTCCTGGTCATGGCCGACGCTGCGGCCTTCACCGAAGTCTGCGCCAACCTGCTCTCCAACGCGATCAAGTTCAGTCCGGAGGGAGGCTTAGTCAAGTTGACCATAGGCGCCTCCGCGGACCGGGCTTGGATGACGCTGCAAGACCAGGGTCCAGGCATCCCCCCGGAACTCCTGCCGCACATCTTCGAAGATTTCTCCACCGCCGCCACGCAGGGGCCCACCAGGCAGCATGCCGGCCTGGGCTTGGGACTGGCCATCTCCCGGCAAACCGTAGAACTGCACGGGGGCAGCATCTGGCTTGAGTCCCTACAGCCCGGCCAGGGCTGCACCGCCCATGTGTCCTTGCCGCTGACCCAGCCAGAGACCCCGGCGACCGTAGTGGCGCAGGCCGCGCCCATGAAGAAGAAGCGGGTACTCATCGTAGAAGACAATCCCGACCTCATCGACATCATCCGTCTCTTCGTCTCCACCATCAGTGAAAACCTAGAGCTGGCCACGGCCCACTCGGGCTTCGAGGCACTAGAGAGCATCCAGAACCAGGTCCCGCACCTCATCATCCTAGACATCATGATGCCGGGCATGAGCGGACTGGAGCTCCTGGAAAGGCTGCGCCGGCTCCCGGAGGCCAGCCGTATCCCGGTACTGGTCCTGACCGGCTACAGCGACGCCGCGCAACGGGCCCGTGAGGCGGGCGCCCAAGAGGTCCTCGTCAAGCCGGTCGACCGCAAGACCTTCGTGATCAAGGTCCTGCAACTTCTCAAAAAGACCGAGTAGTATGCCTGCCGAACGCGAAGCTGAAATCATCACTTTCCATACCGCAGACGCGGACTCTATATAAGGAAATAAAATTACCAGGAGAAACCCTTTGAAAAAGCTCCGCATCATCGTCCTCTGCGGCGGCCAATCCGCCGAACATTCCGTCTCTTTGGTTTCCGCGCGCACGGTGCTCTCCAATATAGACCCAAAGCGCTATTGCCCCCAGCTGGTCTATATCGACCGCAAAGGATTCTGGCGACGCTCTCGATGTGAATTTCTCACCGACCACGTAGGCGCCAGCGAAAAGGTCCTCTTGGCCAACTCCCGACCAACCGCACCGTCCGAAGTCCTGGCCACAGCGGACGCGGTCTTCCCGGTACTGCATGGCCCCCTGGGTGAAGATGGCACGGTCCAAGGCCTGCTTGAACTCGCCGGTCTTCCGTATGTCGGCTGCGGCGTCCTCGGCTCAGCCCTGGGCATGGACAAGGAAGTCTCCAAGAGACTGTGCATCCATGCCGGCCTGCCGATCCTTCCCTACACCGTGGTCCGCCATCCCGAGCACGCCGCTCCCCTAGCCCGGCGCCTGGGCTTGCCGCTCTTCGTCAAGCCCGCGCGCATGGGATCTTCCGTGGGCATCTCCAAAGTGATGGAATCAGCGGAACTGATGCCCGCAGTAAACGAGGCTTTTCGCTACGATGATAAGATCGTCTTAGAAAAAGGCGTCGCGTCCCCCCGCGAAATTGAATGCGCCGTGCTCGGCGACCCCTGGGCTAAGCAGGGCGACCCGCTGGAACTTAAGGCTTCCATCTGCGGCGAGATCGAGGCCAACGCGGAATTCTACACCTATGCGGCCAAATATCTCGACTCTGAAGGAGCCAAACTCAAAGTCCCGGCTGAAATACCGGAGAAAACAGCCAAGATGGTTCGCGAGCTGGCGCTCAAAGCCTTCCGGGTCCTAGACGGCTATGGCATGGCCCGGGCGGACTTCCTCATGGACCGCCGCAACGGCGCGGTCTGGTTCAACGAACTCAACACCATCCCAGGATTCACCTCCATCAGCATGTATCCCAGGCTCTGGACAGAGTCTGGTGTAGACACCCCGGCGCTCATCAGCCGGCTCATCAAGCTCGCTCTGCGCCGCGCCCGCGCCCACGCAAGGCTCAAAACGGCTCCGTGACCCCACGAAGATTTCGACCTTCCACTTCATGAAAGTCGTATCCCGTCAGACCTGGCAGGCCGCCGCGATCTTCAGCGGCTTGGCAGCCATCCTTTGGTGGCAGCCCCTCTTCGGAAAGCAGGCCCTATTCTACGACGTGCTCTACCGGCTCTTCTATCCCAACTCCGAGTTCCTGCGCCGCTGCCTCCGAGCCGGGCGATTCCCTTTCTGGAACCCGGACCTCTACTGCGGCGTCCCATTCATGGCGAACCTCCAGTCGGCCCTCTTCTATCCCCCCACCTATCTCTACGCATTCCTGAGCTACCCATCGGCCTTGGCCCTGAGCGCCTGGCTGCACACCGTCCTGGCCGCCTTTTTCATGTACCTGGCCGCACGCGAACTGGAAGCCTCCCACGAAGCCGCGCTCCTGGGAGGCATCATCTTCGGGTTTAACGCCAACTTTGTCATGCGTTATTCCTACCCGAGCCACATGCAGAGCTATGTCTGGCTGCCACTCGTCTTTTTTTTCCTCCTCCGGGCCCGGCGCGGGGTCCCCTGGGCCCTCCCGGCTGCGGCCGCCGCGACGGCTCTCCAGGTCTTCGCAGGCCATCCCCAATTCGCTCTCTATTCAGCCGTCGCCCTGGCGCTGCACGCGACGCTTCAACCTAATCGGCCCAAGGCCTTCCGCCTCTTATCGGCCCTGGGAGCCTTGTCTTTCTGCCTGGCCGCGGTCCAGCTCGTACCCTCGCTGTATCTCGCCGCACAGTCCGCGCGCAACACCGGGGCCGACCCGCGCTGGGCCCTGTCCTATTCCATCGCTCCGCGAGACTTCCTCCTCATGCTGCTGATCCCCCAATGGCGAGGCTTCTTCCAACCCGGCGGCGGAGATCCACATCTGATCGGGTTCTACTTCGGCCCCTTCGCGTTATTGGCCGCCGCACTCGCCTTCCGCAGCGATCGCCGTCTCTGGACTCCCTACGCGGCCATCGCCCTCTCCGGTGTCCTGCTCTCTTGGGGCCGGCATTTCCCCTTGTACCAGCTGTTCTACGAGCATGTACCTCCGTTCAACTGGTTCCGCTTCCCGGCCCAAGCCCTCTACCTGGTCTGCTTCGGCGTCTCGATCCTCGCCGCTCTAGGCGCCGAGCACCTGGCGCCACGCCTGCGCCCGGCCGTCTGCCTCTTATGCGCGCTGGACCTACTCATATTCGCCCGGGGCTGCCTGGTCACCGTCAACCCGGCCGTCTATGAGGAGAAAACCCCCATCGCGGACTTCTTCTCCGGGCGCCCCTGGGGCCGCATCTTCCTGACGCCGCTGACCAGAAACACTTGGGAGATGTCCGGCAAGAGTGAGACGGATGCGTGGCTCAGGTTCAAGGACGCGTTAGCCCCGAATCTAGGTATGGTTTATGGACTGCCCATGGCAGACGGGGATGAACAGATGCACTACGCGCGCTATGATGCCGTACTCGACCAGTTGGACCAGGATCCTCTCTCACCTTGGATGGACCTCCTAGGAATACGCTACGTGCTCACCTTCCGGGACCTACCCCGCAAGAAATTCCGCCCCCTGGGCGGCTCGACCGCGAAAGTCTTCGAGAACCCCGCCGCCTTCCCCCCGGTCTATCTCGCAATTGGCGCCGATTTCATCCCGGAACACAAGGCCCTGGCCAATATACGCCGCCAAGGAGCGCCCCCCGCGGGCCACATCCTGGTGCACGACCCCGCCCTAGCCCGCACGACCGAAGGTCCGGACCCCACGGCCCGCGCGGAGATAATCTCCCAAGACCCGGGCCGCATGATCGTGCGCGTGCGTAGCGCTCGCCCGAGCTGGCTGGTGTCCACGCAAGCCTGGGATGCGGGCTGGCGCTCTGCCGTCAACGGACTCAGGGCCCCCGTCCGGAGGGTGAACCTTGTCCAAAGCGCCGTGGAAGTCCCAACCGGCATATCCCTCGTCGAGTTCGATTATCTCCCTCCAGGTTTCCTCTGGGCGCTTGCGCTCTCGTCACTGGCTTGGCTGTGGACCCTGTGGCGAATCTGGACCGGCTTCTCTCTCGCGCAGATCCTGACCCTCGCCGCGCATTAGTCCTTGCTATAATAGGCGCCATGCGAACCAACACCGCTTCCCTCTCCCCCAACCCCGTCGCGGCCTTTCTGAACAAAACCCCCGCCGACATCACCAAGAAAGACCTCATCCGATATATCTCCAAAAAAGGCATCCGTATGGTCAAGTTCCGCTACGTGGGCGGCGACGGACGCCTCAAGACCCTCGATTTCGTCATCTCCGGCTCCCAGCACCTCGACCGCCTGCTCTCCACCGGCGAACGCGTGGACGGCTCGAGCCTCTTCAACTATATCGACGCTGCCTCAAGCGACCTCTACGTCGTGCCCCGCTACCGGACCACATTCCTCGACCCCTTCGCCGAAATTCCGACCTTGGACATCCTCTGCGCCTTCTACACCAGTGCCGGGCAGCGATTGCCCAGTTCCCCCGAAAACATCGCGCGCCGGGCTCAAGAAGTCCTTCGGGAGCGCACGGGCTTTACCTTGGAAGCCATGGGTGAGCTCGAATACTATGTCCTCGCGGAGCGACAGTCCTTCTATCCAATCACCGCCCAAAAAGGCTACCACGAGTCCGCCCCCTTCTCCAAGTGGGAAAAACTACGCATCGACGCCATGGCCGCCATCGCCCAAGCCGGCGGTGCCATCAAATACGCACATTGCGAGGTCGGCCACATCCGGGGCGAGGACCAGGAGATGGCCCAGCACGAAATCGAATTCCTCCCCGTGCCCATCGCCGACGCGGCCGACCAAATCGTCATCGCCAAGTGGATACTCAGCGTGCTCGGCCTCAAGTACGGCGTGCGAGTGAGCTTCGCTCCCAAAATATCAGTGGGCCACGCGGGCAGCGGCCTGCACATCCACTCGCGCCTAATGAAGGGCGGCCGCAACGCGCTGGTAGCCAAAGGCGCCCTGAGCGAGCCGGCGCGCCGGCTCATCGCCGGATACCTAACGCTGGCGCCGTCGCTGACCGCCTTCGGCAACACCGTGCCCACCGCCTATCTGCGCCTGGTCCCCCACCAGGAAGCTCCCACCAACATCTGCTGGGGCGAGCGCAACCGCTCAACCTTGATCCGGGTACCTTTAGGCTGGCTGCACACGGCGAACATGGTCAAAGACGCCAACCCCCGCGAGCCGGCCGCCGGGAAAGCCGGCTCCGAAAGCCAGACCGTGGAATTCCGCGCCCCGGACGGCTCCGCGCAGATCCACCTGCTCATGGCCGGCTTAGCCGTGGCCGCCCGGCACGGTCTCGGCATGCGCGCCGCCCTAGGGGTGGCCCGGCGGCTCCACGTGGACGGCAACGTCTTCGCGCCCGAGAACAAGGCCCTGCAGGCCGAACTCCCTCAGCTGCCGACTTCCTGCGCCGAGTCGGCCGAGTGCCTCCTGCGCGACCGCGCCGTCTACGAGGCAGACGGTGTCTTCCCCCCGCAGGTCGTCGACGGCATGGCCCGCCGGCTCCAGGCATTCAACGATCGAGACCTCAGCGAGCGCCTCTTCGGCAAGGAAGAGGAGATTAAAAAACTCGTCGACGAGTTCCTCTATTGTTGACGACAAGGCCAAAAGTTGATACATTAATCGTCTCGACGGGACGCGTTCCGACGGGGAGTGCCGAAAGAGGGAGAGCGATACCACTATAATCTACAAGACCACCAAGGATACGACGCGGATCAACAATCGGATCACGTCCAGCCAAGTCCGCGTCATCGACGTGGACGGGACGCAAGTCGGTATCAAGCCTCTCTCTGAAGCACTGGCCCTGGCTCGTCAACGGGGCAAGGACCTCATCGAGATCGCTCCGCAGGCGAGTCCACCGGTCTGCAAGATCCTCGATTACCCGAAGTACCGTTACGAGCAGGAAAAGAAAGTCCGAGAGTCGCGTCGCAAGCAGAAGGCAGGAATGCTCAAGGAAGTGCGCTTCAAGCCGCATATCGGAGCGCACGACCTCGACACAAAGCTCAAGCACATAACCGAGTTCATCACGGCGCACGACAAAGTGAGGCTCACCGTGGTGTTCCGCGGCCGGGAGATGCAGCACCGAGACCTAGGGATGAAGCTGCTGGACATGATCCGTGACCGCCTCAATGCCATCGCGGCGGTAGAGCAGGCGCCCATGCCGGACCGCAATCGGCTGGTCATGACCCTCATCCCCAAACACTAAGGACCAACTATGCCAAAAATAAGATCCCACAGCGGCGCCAAGAAGCGCTTCTTCAAAACCGGCACCGGCAAGTTCAAGCACCAGCGCGCCGGCCGGCGGCACCTGCTCGCCCCCAGATCGGGAGAGCAGAAGCAGTTCACGCGCACCAAGGCCTTCCTTAACAAGACTGAACAGAAGATCATAGCGCGCTACCTTCCATACGCCTGATCCATGAACTTTAGGACGGGAGTCAAACCATGCGAATAAAATCCGGCGTCACCACCCGACATCACAAGAAGAAGAAATTCCGTCTCGCCAAAGGCTTCTACTCCGATAAGAGCCGCAAATGGCGGATGGTCAAACAGCAGGTCGAACGGTCTCTGGCCGCCTCCTATGTCGGTCGCAAGGACAAAAAGGGCGACTTCCGCTCCCTCTGGATCGAGCGCATCAACGCCGCATGCCGCGAGCACGGCCTGAGCTACTCCCGGTTCATGGCGGGCCTCAAGAAGGCCAACATCACCCTTAACCGCAAGATGCTCTCGGAGATGGCGATACGGGATGGCTCCTCCTTCAAGAAGATGATCGCCCTCGCCCAAGGCGCCTGAGTCCGGGGACACGACGTGTCCCCGGTGACGCGCGCCGAGCTGGAGTCCGCTTACGTCAAGCTCTCGGGCCCCCGCACTCGCGAATCGATCGCATCAGCCCGGACCCTCGCTGAGCTGGAGGCGGTCCGGGTCGACGCGCTCGGCCGCAAAAGCGCCCTGACCGAAATCCTCAAGGGACTCAAGGAACTCACCCTTGAAGACAAGCGCGAGTTCGCCCCCAAGATCCAGGCGCTCAAGGCCGAACTCGAGCAGCTCGTAGGCCGGCGCCGCGCCGAGTTGGAGTCCTCGGCGGACGAGGCGTCGCTGCAGAGCCTCGACCTCGACCTGACCTTGCCCGCCGTGACCCCGCCGCGCGGCCGCCTTCATCCCCTGACCCAGACCCTCGAGGAGATGACCCGCATCCTCAGCCTCATGGGCTTCTCCTGGGCCGAAGGCCCTCACATCGAGACCGAGCGCTACAACTTCGAGGCCCTCAACATCCCGGAACACCACGCGGCGCGCGACCTCCAGGACACTTTTTACCTCCAGGACGTGCCGCTGCTGCTGCGCACGCACACCTCTCCCGTGCAGATCCGCACCATGGAGAGCGTCCAGCCGCCCCTGCGCGTGATCTGCCCCGGCCGGGTGTTCCGGCACGAGGCCGTCGACGCAGCCCACTCCGCGGTCTTCCACCAGATCGAAGGCTTGGCTGTGGACAAGGGCATCTCATTCGCGGACCTCAAGGGCACCCTGCGGACCTTCCTCCAGAGCCTCTTCGGCTCCAGCACCAAGACGCGCTTCCGGCCGTCCTACTTCCCCTTCACGGAACCTTCGGCCGAGGTGGATGTGCGCTGCCTGGTCTGCGGCGGCTCGGGCTGCCCGGCCTGCAAGCGCTCGGGCTGGATCGAGATCATGGGCGCGGGCATGGTCCACCCCAGCGTTTTTGCGGCCGTGGGCTACGACCCCGAGGTCTGGTCGGGCTTCGCCTTCGGCGTGGGCGTGGAACGCGTGGCTATCCTGCGCCTGGGCGTGCCGGACATGCGCCTCTTCTTCGAGAACGACCTGCGCTTCCTGCGCCAATTCGATGAAAATCTTATATAGCTGGCTCAAGGAGCACCTGCCCCTGGAGCTGCCGGCCCAGGACCTGGCCGAGCGGCTGCTCCAACTCGGCTTCGAGGTCTCCTCTCTCTCGACTCGCGGCCCCGCCTTCACCGGCGTGGTGGCCGGGCATGTGCTCAGCGTTGAGAAGCATCCCAACGCGGACCGGCTCTCCCTCTGCGTCGTGGAAGTCGACAGCGAGAAATATCCCGTGGTGTGCGGAGCCAAGAACGTGGCCGCGGGGCAGACGATCGCGCTGGCTCGCGTAGGCGCCGTCCTTCCCGGGGGCTTCAAGATCACGCGCTCCAAGATCCGCGGCGTCGAATCCCAGGGCATGATCTGCTCGCGCAAGGAACTCGGCCTCGGCGAGGACGTCGACGGCATCTGGGTCATGGACCCCGCGACGGCCGTGGGCCAGGATGTGGCCGCGAGCCTGGGCGAGTCGGATCAGATCCTCGAAGTCGAATTTACCCCTAACCGGTCGGACTGCCTCTCGCACCTGGGCCTGGCCCGCGAGCTCTCCGCCTACTTCCGCATCCCTCTGCGACAGAAGCCCGCGCCCGTCGTCCCGCCCGGGGCCATCCCCTGCGGAGGCTTCAAGGTGGAAGTGCCTCAAGCCTGCCCGCGCTACGTGGGCCGCTCCTTCGAGGGCCTGACCATCGGCCCCAGCCCTGGCTGGCTGGCCGCCAAGCTCGAATCCGTGGGCCTGCGCCCCATCAACTCCTTGGTCGACATCACCAACTACCTCCTCATGGACATGGGGCAGCCGCTGCACGCCTTCGACGCGGATAAGCTCGAAGGCGGCATCATGGTGCGCTTCGCTAAGCCTGGGGAGAAGATCGTCGCTTTAGACGAGAAGGAATACGCCCTGAGCGAGCGCTGCCTCGTCATCGCCGACCAGAAAAAACCCGTGGCCATCGCCGGCGTTATGGGCGGCCGCGACACCGGGGTGACGGAAAAGACTAGGCGGGCGTTCCTGGAGAGCGCATTCTTCGACCCGCCGACCATACGCCGGAGTTCGCAGGCTTTGCGCCTCAAGTCCGACGCTTCCCACCGCTTCGAACGCGGCACGGACCCGGAGTCAGCCTGGACCACGTCCCTGCGCGCGACCGAGCTCATCCTGAAGCTCTGCGGCCGGGACGCGAGGTCCTCCGAAGCCGTCGACTGCCGGGCCCCGGCGACGGCGCCCTCCCCCATCCGGGTGACCAGCGGCCGCATCAATGAGATCCTGGGCTCCGTTTTCCCTGCCGACGCGGTCGAGTCATCGCTGCGCTGCATCTGCGCCAGCCTCGAGAAGCAGGGCGAGACCATGAACTTCACCGCCCCCTCCTACCGCCGGGACTTGGCCACGGCCTGGGACCTGGCCGAGGAGGTCGCCCGCCTGGCCGGCTACGAGAACATCCCTTACCGTACAGCGCCCATGGCGCTGGCGCCCTCCCGCGCCCTGCCTGCGCAGACCGTGGCCGACCGGACCCGCCGGCGCCTGGCCGGTCTCGGCCTCTGCGAAGCCTACAACTATGATTTCATATCGGACAAGCTTGCCGCTCAAGCCCGATTGCAGATGCGCCTGATCCGGGTCAAGAACCCCCTATCCGAGGAATACGCCAACCTCCGGCCCTCGTTGCTCGTGGGCCTGCTCAACAACGCCCGTCTCAACCTCAACAACGGCGCCGAGACCGTCCGCCTCTTCGAAGTGGGCAAGATATACATCCCCTCCGGAGCGGGTGTAGAAGAGTCCACTCACGTCGCCGGGCTTCTGCTCGGCCCTGCGGACAAGCATTGGACCTCCCCCCGCGGCCGCACGCTCGACTTCTTCGACGCCAAGGGCGTGCTCAGTGAGCTCCTCACCGGCATCCAGGGCCTGACATGGCTGCCGCTCTCGGACGCCGCAGCGGGCCAGGCCCCGTGCGATCCGCTCTTCCATCCCCGCGCGAGCCTACGCCTGCGCCTCGCCCAGGGCGCACTGGGCACCGTAGGGATGCTGCATCCCGCCGTAGCCCGCGCCTGGGATATGGACCGTGAGCAAGCCTGCCTATTCCAGATCGATCTCGATCTCCTGACCCAGGAGGAAGGACCTCAGGCGAAGTTCACGCCTTTCAGCGTGTTCCCACAGTCAAGCCGCGACTTATCATTGCTGATCGACGACACAGCCCGATACGGCGATGTGCTCGGGACCGTGCACGGCGCCGGCATAGCCGAACTGCGCGACGTGGAACTCACTGACAAGTTCACTGGCCAAGGGGTGCCTACGGGCAAGCAGAGCTTGACCGTGCGCCTGTATTTCGGCCTCGCGGACCGCACACTCAAGGACGCCGAGGTGACCGCGGCGGTGGAGCGCGTCCTGACTGAGCTGCAGCGCCGGCACGGCGCTATTCTGCGGTCATGATCCAGCAGCCGCCTCAGATCACGCACGTCAAGAAGATCGTCGAAACGATTTCCAAGACATTGCTGTCCCTCTCCGCCCGCAGCAAGAAACTCGCCGAAGACAACGCAAAGCTAGAGGCCGAAAACCGCCGGCTGCAGGGCGAGCTGCGCGCGGCAAAGGATCATCTGGCCCGGCACGGGAAGGTCAAGGCCCGCCTAGAACGTCTAGCCCAGAAGCTGGAGAAGATATCATGAACATGAACGAGAAAGTTGATGTGGAGATTGCCAACCGGCGGCTGACCATAGAGGTCGAAGGCCTCATTGCCATGGAAATTTCCGGCATAGCGCGGATGGTCCAAGAGAAGTACGAGGAGATCCAGAATCTCTATCCGAAGGTCGTGGACAGCTCTAAACTCGCCATCTATACGGCCCTCCATCTCGCCATCGATCTACACCAGCTCAAACAGCATGAGTCCACGAACCGCCTGGTCCTGGAAAACACTCTCGACCACATAGACAAGACCCTTCAGCAAACCCTCGCGGCGGCGGGCGCCGCGGCCGAGCCCGAATAGCCTCGTGCCCGACGAGCTTTTTACCGCCCAAGACGCGGGACAGCCTTTGGCCGCGCGCTTGGCTCCGAAAACGCTCGACGAGTTCTCCGGCCAGGAGCATCTTCTGGGCCCGGGCAAGATGCTGCGCCGCCTCATCGAGGCCGACCGCTTTGCCTCAGCCCTGTTCTTCGGCCCGCCCGGTTCCGGCAAGACGGCCTTGGCGCGCTTCACAGCACGGCGCTCGCAAGCGGACGTGGTGGAGCTCAATGCGGTCGCGGCCGGCGTGGCCGACCTGAAGAAGGTCCTGGAGCAGGCCAAGTATTCCGCCGGGCACCTAGGCCGCCGCACCTTGGTGCTCATAGACGAGATCCACCACTTCAACCGCACCCAGCAGGACGTGCTTCTGCCTTCGGTAGAGCGCGGGGACATCCTGCTCATCGGCTTGACAACCGAAAACCCTTCCTTTTACGTCAACGCCGCGCTCCTGTCGCGCTTCACGACCTTCGAATTCCGACCCCTGGCCGAGGCGGACCTCAAAGCCATCCTCCAGCGCGCCTTATCGGAAGCGAAGCGGGGACTGGGCCAGCTTAAGCTCAGGCTGGCGCCGGAAGCCGAGGCACACCTGACGCGCATGGCCGGGGGTGACGCACGCAAGCTCTTGAACGCCTTGGAACTAGCCGCGCTCTCCACCGCGCCCGGCCACGATGGGGTACGACATATCACCTTGGAAGTCGCCGAGGAGTCCATCCAGCGCAAGTCGATCCACTACGACAAGAAGTCGGACGACCACTACGACCACATCTCAGCCTTCATCAAGTCCATGCGGGGCTCGGACCCGGACGCAGCCCTCTACTGGATGGCCAAGATGCTGGCCGCTGGAGAGGACCCGCGCTTCATCGCGCGCCGCATCCTCATCTGCGCCTCCGAGGATGTGGGCAACGCTGATTTCCGGGCGGTCCTGGTGGCCTCGGCCGCCTTTCATGCGACTGAGGTGCTGGGCATGCCCGAAGCGCGCATCCCTTTGGCCCAGGCCGCGCTCTACATAGCTGCGGCGCCCAAGTCCAACGCGACCTATCTGGCTATCGACGCGGCCATGGCCGAGGCCCAGAATGGCCCCTCCCGGGAAGTGCCCCTGCACCTGCGCGACGCCAGCCTCGACTCCGAATCTCGCGGGCACGGCCAAGGCTACAAGTACCCACACGATTTTCCCGGCCACTACACGCCGCAAGAGTACATGCCCGAACCAAAACGCTTCTACGAGCCGACCGACCTGGGCGACGAAAAACGCATCAAAGAACTCCTTAAGGTCCTGAAGAAGAAATCGTCCGGAGCCTAGCCGCCGCTGCGCAGGGCGCCGCGCACCCGAGCCGAGAACATCGGGGCCAGGAACGGCTTGCAATAGCAGTCGCTGACGCCGGCGTCGATGAGAACCAAAGACTGCTCGACGGTGAGGGACTCGTCGACGACCAGGATCCGGGCCGAGGCGGTCCAGGGGTGGCTGCGCAGTTCCTTGACCGCGGCCTGCACCCCGTCGAATCCCATCCCCACGCAGGCGAAGAGACTGGGACGCGGAACATCGGTCGACCTCTGCTCGATCGTCTTGAACGCCTCAACCAGGGAGCCGGCGCTGGAGATGCGGAAACCGTACTGGTCGATAGCCTGAAAGCACTGGGCGCGCTGGCCTGGGTCGGCGGCCACGATCTCTATGAAAATTGATCCGGGGTTCAACATACCGATTCGTATTCTACTGAATTTAGAGCCTCTCTCATGCTATACTTTTTGCGCATGGCCGGTCCGACCATCCTTATCATCGAAGACGACGAGAGCCTCTGCGAGCTCCTCAGCATCGCGCTGAAAATCAGCGGCTACGAGTCCGTCGTGGCCAACGACGGCATCCAAGCCATGACCATGGCTCGACAGATCAAACCCGCGCTCATCCTCTTGGATTTCATGTTCCCGGCCGGCGGCGGAGCATCCGCTCACAAGCGCCTGCGCATGCTCGTCGACACCAAGCACATCCCCATCCTCATCCTCACCGCGACCAGCGAGGATGTCGTGGCCAAGGCCTTGGACATGGACGGCAACACCTACTACCTCGCCAAGCCCTATAAACGCGAGATGCTGCTCTCCCTCATCAAGCAGATACTCTCCTAACGCGCTAGCTGGCAGCGGAAAAACGCTAAGATATCCCTTAACGGACCAAGCCATGCCCATCTCCCAGCCCCCGGCCCGCGTCTACACCGTTTCCCAGGTCAACGCGCAGATCCACGAACTCCTGGAAACCTCCTTCCCCGAACTCTGGGTCGAAGGTGAGATATCCAACTGCCGCGCCTACCCCTCCGGCCACACCTACCTGACCCTCAAAGACGCGGGATCGCAGATCCAGGCCGTACTCTTCAAAAGCGCGGCTTTCGGGGTCAAGTTCAAGCCTGAGGATGGACTCAAGGTCCTGGTCCGCGCGCGGGTGTCCTCCTACGTCAAACGCGGCGACGTCCAGCTCATCATCAGCGCCATGGAGCCGCGGGAAAAAGGCGCGCTCCAACTCGCCTTCGAACAACTTAAGGTCAAGCTCGCGGCGGAGGGCCTCTTCGACGAAGCCCGCAAGAAGCCCCTCCCCGCTTACCCCAGACACGTCGGCATCATCACCTCCTCCCAGGGGGCGGCCGTGCACGATATGATCACCGTGCTCAACCGCCGGTGGCCAGGCCTCGAGATTCTCATCTATCCGGTCAAGGTCCAAGGCAACGGCGCCAAGGAGGAGATCGCCCAGGCTGTCGCGGATTTCAACGCCTATCTGCCGGGAACGGACGTCCTGCTCGTAGGCCGCGGCGGCGGCTCTATCGAGGACCTATGGGCCTTCAATGAAGAGCTTGTGGCCCGAGCCATAGCGGCGTCGCGGATCCCCGTCATCTCCTGCGTGGGGCACGAGACCGATACCACTATCGCCGATTTCGTGGCGGACCTGAGGGCTCCAACCCCCTCCGCCGCGGCCGAGCTGGCCGTCCCGGACCAAGCCGCGGTCCTGACCCAGGTGGCGGACTCCCGCCGCCGGCTGCTGACCTCCATCCAGGAACGCCTGCGCAGCCTGGCCGAAAGGCTCGACTTCGCCAGGCGGCATCCTTTTCTACAAAACCCGCACCGCATGTACGAGGAGCGCATCAAGCGCGTCGATGAACTCTTCGGCCGTCTGCCCGAGGCCCTGCGCCAGGTCCTGCTGCACATGGAGAAAGACTTGCGACTGCAGATGGAGAAGCTCGACGCTTTCAGCCCCTTGAAGGTCCTCGGCCGAGGCTACGCCATCGCCGAAAAGCTGCCCGTGCGCGAGATCCTCAGACGCGCGGACCAGGTGCGCCCCGGCGACCTGGTCCGCGTGCGCCTGCACCAAGGCGAAATCCATTGTGAGGTGAAAGATGCCCAAGAAAGAAGACAAGCCTAACTTCGAGTCCTCCCTGGAAAAGCTCGAAGGCATCGTGCGAGAGCTGGAGTCCGGAGAGAAAGGCCTGGAAGAGTCCTTGGAACTCTTTGGGAACGGCGTGACTTTGGCCAAGGGCCTCACCGCGCAGCTCGAGGACGCCAAACACAATGTCGAGGTCCTGACCAAGGAGGGCGGCAAGCTCGCACGCAAGCCTTTCGCGGAGGCTCAGGGTTGAACGCGGCCCTTGGGGTCTGGGTCGAGGTCCCCTTCGAGGTGCAGAAGCCTCATGACGGCCTGCGCCTGGACTCCTATCTCGCCTCACGCCTGCACCGCTACTCGCGCAGCCAGGTCCAGCGCCTCATAGAAGCCGGCCGGGTCTTCCTGCGCGGTAAGGCGGTCAAGCCCGCCACCCGCGTCGCCTCCGGCGAGACCGTCCTCATCCGTTATCCCCACCACCAGGAGATCCCCTGCCTCCACGTCGAGCTGCCCGTCGTCTATGAAGACGATCTTCTGCTCGCGGTCAACAAGCCCGCGCCTCTTCTCTGCCATCCCACGGACAAGATCCAGAACAACACCGTCACCGCGGTCCTCAAGCGCCAGTTCCCGGGACTGCGTCTACATCTGGCTCATCGCTTGGACCGAGAGACCAGCGGAGTTCTCCTTCTGGCCAAGGACCCCAGAACCGCGCGCCGAATCGCCGCGCATTTTATCGACCGGCTGGTGAAGAAGGAGTACCTAGCCTTGGTCTCCGGAAAGATCTCCTGGCGCAGGCGGACAGTGGATGCACCCTTGGGCAAAGAGGGCCTCGAGATCAAGGTACGGCAAGTTGTGGGCACCGGCGCCGAGGCGCGCACCGAGTTCGAGCGCCTGGCCTGCGGCGCGGGGCTGTCATTGGTCCGGGCCCGGCCCTTGACCGGCCGCATGCATCAGATCCGCGTGCATCTGGCCCATCTCGGCCATCCGATACTGGGCGACAAGCTCTATACGGGCAAGGGCGAGCTTTACATGAAGGCGGTGCTCAAGACCCTCGACGAGGCTGACTTAGCCAAGCTCGGCGCACCCAGACAGATGCTCCACGCGCATCGTCTGCGCCTGCCGCATCCCGAAACGGGACAGGAACTCTCCATATCCGCGCCTTGTCCCGAGGATTTCAGCCGCCTGCTGCGTGGAGCCGGCATCTCATGTCCCTGAATGCCCCCCCCAAGGCCGTGTTCTTCGACATCGGCAACGTGCTGCTGCACTTCGATCTGACCGCGATCATCACGAGGATCGCCGCGGCCCTGGGCTGTCGTCGCATCAAGGTCGCGCGCAGCCTCCTGGATACGAAGAGGATATCGGCCCTGGAGCGCGGCAAGATCGGCTCGGAGGAGCTCTATCGCATCTTCCAAGAGGAACTGGGCTACTCCGGGACTTTCACGAGGTTCAGGAAACTCTGGTGCGACAACTTCTCCCTGGACCGACGCACCGCGGCGCTGCTCAAGGAGGTCTCCCGTCAGGTACCCACGTACCTGCTTTCCAACACGCACGCGCTCCACTACGACTTCATCAAGACCCGATACGCCTTCATCAAATGCGTACGCGGAGTCGCGCTCTCGCACGAGCTTGGCATGCGCAAGCCGGAGCCTCGGATATTCAAGGCGGCCCTGAAGATGGCCGGCGTGCGGCCCGCCCAGGCGGTATTCATAGACGACCTAGAGCCCAACGTCGCGGCCGCGCGCAGGGCCGGTCTGCAGGCCATCCGCTATCGCGGCCCCGAAGACCTGCGGCGCCGCCTGCGATCCCTCGGGGTGTTGGACTAAACTCCCCGCCGGAAACATGAAAATCCCCAAGCTCCGTTTGGATGCGCTGCTCGTCGAGCGCGGATTTTTCGAAACCCGGACCCGGGCCCAGGCCGCGATACTCGCCGGACAGGTCAAGGTGGACGGCCGACCCGACGCCAAAGCCGGCACGTCTTTACCCGCGGACGCCGCCATCGCGCTAGCCGCCGATCCCAATCCATTCGTATCGCGCGGCGGGCTCAAGCTCGCCGCGGCCCTGGACCGCTTCCCCCTCCCGGTCGCGGGCCGGGTCTGCCTCGACATCGGCTCCTCCACCGGAGGCTTCACGGACTGCCTGCTCTCGCGCGGCGCGGCCCAGGTCTATGCCGTAGACGTAGGCACGGCCCAACTCCACGCCAAACTCCGCGCCGATCCCCGCGTGAAGAGCCTGGAGCAGCTCCACGCCAAGGACCTGCGACCCGGGATGTTCGACCCCCGACCGGACCTGGCCGTAGTCGACGTCTCCTTCATCTCCTTGGTCAAGGTTTTGCCGCACGTCCTGCCCTGCCTGGCTAGGCCCTTCGACATCGTGGCCTTGGTCAAGCCGCAATTCGAGTTGGAGCCCAAGCTCACCCCGAGGGGCGTGGTGCGCCGACCCGAGCACCGCGCGCAGGCCCTCGAGCTGGTCCGCCAGAGCCTGCGCAGCCTGCCCGTACGCGAAGCCGGCGTCCTGGAATGCCCGATCCACGGCCCGAAGGGCAACGTGGAGTCGTTCCTTTATCTGGTCGCGGTCTGACGCGCCACAGCTTTCCGGGTTGAGCTTTGATAGAATGAGGTCAGTGGCTATATGAAGATCCTCTTGGTTCCGGACCCCGCCTCCCCCTACGGAGAGGATGCCTTCTGCCGAGAGCTCTCCCAACGCGCCGCCGCGCGGGGCCATGAGGCGGTGCTGGCCGCGCTCCCGGGCGGAACGCCGGAGGAAGCCCAGGTCAGGCTCGGCGCCGAGTGCTTCGCGCGCGACTGCGACATGGTCCTCATCAACAGCTTCCAGGCTGCGCCCATACGGGCCGTCCACGCCGCCGGCAAGAGGCTTGTGGTCCGGCTCATCGACTCCTTCGCCGAGGTCCCGGCCGCACAACTGCCGCCCATGCTCGATTGCCTGCGCATGGCCGATCGCCTCCTGGTGCCCAGTTGCTATCTCGCGGACCTGACGCAGTCCTGGGGAGTCGCCGGAAAGGCATGGCCCGTGCCCTACGCCTACGACCGGATACGAGCCCGCCAGATCACTTTAGTCACCATGCGCGCCTCCCGGCCGGCGGATTTCCAAATCATCACCACCTGCAAGTTCAGCGAAGCCTGCCGGCCCGGCCTGGAGCTGCTCATGTCCGCGGCTGGCCGCCTACGCTTCGACTGGCATCTCACCGTCCTGGGCCAGGGCCCGCTCCTGCCCTCCATCCAGAACCGCGCCCGGCAGATCCTGCCCGAGCAGAGAGTCCTCTTCACCGGCGAGCTGCCGCACATCAAGGTCATGGAATTCTTCCGCTCCGCCAAGGTCTATGTCGACCCCACGGGCACGGAAGGCTTCCCGACCATGTCCCTCTACGCTCTCTCCGAAGGCTGTCCCGTGGTCGCGCCCCGCTGCGGCGCGATGACCGAACTCATCACCGACGGCAAGAACGGCATGCTCTTTAACGCGGGCGACGCGGCTTCGCTCGCCCAGGCCTTGGTCACCCTCTGGTCGGTCCGCGGGCTATCCTTGCAGCTCATCGCCGAGGGAATCAAGACCGTGGAGCGCCATACTTGGGATGCCACGGTCGCCGCGGCTTTCGACGCCCTGGAGGACCTGACGCGATGACCAAGTTCGTCTGCGCGCTGCTGATCGACCTCGACGACGCCGCCGATTTCCAAGACAGCGCGGGCTCGGTGCTGGGCCGGCCCATGGCCGCCTATCCCCTCATGGCGGCGCGCACCTCCGCCCACGTGCGCCGCATCTACGTGGTCACGGGCTCGCCGCCGGTCAAGGCGGCGGCGCTCCAGTACGACGCCATCATCATCGATCCCCCCCCAACCGACAAGCCATCCTTGAAAGACTACCTGCAGCACGGCCGGCACGAGGTTGCCGCGGACCTGGGCCACGAAGACACCGAGCTGGAACTGCTCGTGATGCTCTTCCCGAACGCTCCCGCCGTGACCAAAGACATGATCGATTCCGGAGTCGAGGCCCTGCTCGACCGGCCGGAACTCGATTCGGCCCTGAGCGTGGCGCCGATGGACCGCTGGGCCCCGAACCTGACCCGACGCCAGAATGCCGACGGACTCCTGGATCCGTTCCTGCCGGCGGGCAAGGACCCGCAGGCTCAAGCCGTTCTTAACTCGCCGGAAAGGGCCATCGCCTGGTACCCCACCTGGGGGGTGACGGTCCTCAGACCTGAGATCCTGGACTCGATCTCAGGGGATGAGGCCTGGCCTTGGCTGGGCCGCAAGATCCTGCCCATCAAAACCTGGGGTCCGGGCCTGATCGACTACCACTGGCAGCTCCCGGGCCTGGAGCACTGGCTCAAGAAGACCGGCATCCCGGACCTTTCCCCCAACCTCGAGCGCCAGCCTCTGCCCAAGCCCCAACTCTCGCCCACGGGCGACCGCCGCTAGTCACGGCGTATCCTGCCGAATCGGTCACAAAAAAGGCTGCTGTGGCGCGCCGAACGAGAAGCGGCTATGCATCAGGTAGCTGGCCACAACTGAAACGGCCATGACCACGGCCTGAGCCACGAGAGGATGCAGGTGCCCCCCTGCGACCAGGGCGGGCAGAGCGAGGAGGTTGAACACGAAAAGCCCCGCATAGGTCATAGAGAAACGCAGATACTCCCGCAAATAGCCTCCCCTGGTCTTGAAGACGAAGAATTTATAGCACAGGTAGGCGTTAGTGACGGCGAGCAGGTTGCTTAAGACCGCGGCCGTCAGATAGTGCCAGCCGAACCTGGCCATCCCCTGGTAAAGGACGACGAAAAGCAAGTAGCCACAGGCCGTATTCCACCCTCCCACGATCAAGAATCGGGTCTTCTGGTCTAATTTAAAGAACATTTGGTCCGCTCAGATGGCTGCGCGCCGCCGAGGATCATGCTTGCCGGAGCTATCTTACATAATTCATCGGCGGACTCCTTCACGATCGGTCCTTACTCAGCGTTGGCTGAGGATCAGGGATCGCAAGTGTTATAATGACCCGTCTCTTATTTATAGAATATCCCCGCCAAAAATGATTTACACACGTGGATCGCAGGATACTCGTTCATCATGAAAGTCGGCCGCTGGCTGTTTGTTTCGATAATGATGTTTTTCGTCATTTGTGTTTCGCAGGGTTATTACAATATCCTCCGCTCGACCTATTATGGACAAAGCTATCCTCACGACACGTTCCTATCCGATCCCACGGGCAGATTCGACGATTTCTCCGAGGTTTATCTTTGGGGATCATTGACTTTACACGGCGGCAATCCATACACGGATCGATATCTTAACAACTTCCATTTCCCCGCCCGGCTCGCCGGCCTTGAAGAATCGTACCGCCCAAATCTGCGCCAAGCGCCGCCGTCTCGGTCCGGCTATATTCCGTTAGCCAATCTCATAGCGGCCGGGTTTGCCACCTGGCCCGCGGCAACTGCCCTTCTATTATTCATGGTCATCGTATGCGACGGATGTCTAGCCGCTCTGATGTTCCAAGCCCAAGCCATGGCCTGGAAGGACAGTCTATTCTTCCTGGCCGCGGTCGCGCCTATTGTCTTTCTGTCCTATCCTTTCATCTTCATGCTCGACCGCGGCAATATGGAAGGATTGCTCCTGGTCGCTTCATGGTTTTTTCTTCTGCTCTATAAAGAAAAAAAGCCCCTGGCTTGGCTTATTCTGGCGGTTGCCGCCAACATCAAACCCCAGATGGCCGCCTTGGGCATACTCCCACTGCTGGCACAAGATTATCGGTTCCTCGCCAAAACTGCAGGCGGAGGCCTGCTGATCTTCCTAGGCTCCCTGATGATCTTGCCGGGGCCTCTGCAGGCCTCATGGCTCGGCATGAAAGCAGGAGTAGGTTGGTCCCTTGCCCACTTGGCGGACCGCGAGACCATAGAAAATGAACTTCGGTTCACCCATACACTGTTCAGCCTCATAGCAGCAGGGGCCTGCCATATCGGCCATAAGGAGTGGCTGCTGCCTCTGGTCAAGCCCGTAAAGGCCCTCTCGCTCATGGCTGGCCTTTCCGCGCTCGGGATATCCTGGCGCAGGAGACAGGACACCCCTTTTGAATTCCAAGCCCTGGTCGCCGTCGGCATCATGCTTTTCTTACCTCCATTCAGCGCCGATTATACGCTGGTGCACCTGCTGCCGATCCTGTGCCTGCTCATCGGCAAGGCCTTGACCACGGAGCCGGAGGCGACGCGGCGCCAAAAAATCGCGATCTGCCTCATCCTTCTCGTGCTGGCGCCGAAACAATTTTTTATAGGAACCACGAGCTTCCCTTACGGTTTGTCCTTCATCAACGGACTCGCGCTGGCCGGCTTGCTAAGCCTTGGTGCAACCTCCTAATATTAACGAATGGATGACAAGATCCGCGTCGCCGATTACATCGCCGGAACCTTGGCCGATCATGGTGTGCGCCACGTTTTTCTAGTCACCGGCGGCGGAGCCATGCACCTCAATGACGCCTTCGGCCGCTGCCAAAGGATGGAATACGTGGCCTGCCACCACGAACAGGCCTGCGCCATGGCAGCCGAGAGCTATTACCGCATGACCAACCGGCTCGCGGCGGTCAACGTGACCTCCGGTCCCGGAGGCACCAACGCCGTCACCGGGGTGTGGGGCGCCTGGACGGACTCCATCGGCATGATCGTGATCTCGGGACAGGTCAAGTTCGAGACCACGGTCCGCAGCACGCCTCTGCCCCTGCGCCAGCTCGGCGACCAGGAGCTCGACATCGTCAAGCTCGTCTCCCCGATCACCAAGTACGCCGTGATGGTCACGGACCCGCAGAGCATCCGCTACCATCTCAAGCGCGCCTTACACCTCGCAACGCACGGACGCCCGGGCCCGGTCTGGCTCGACGTTCCCATGGACGTCCAAGGCGCGACGGTGGACCCGAAGAGCCTGCGCGACTACAACCCCCGGGAAGACGCACCGGCTTTCGAGACCAAAGACCTCGAGGCGGCTTGCGGGCATATCCTGAAGCGCTTGAAACGAGCACGGCGCCCGGTCGTCCTAGCGGGTTCCGGCGTCAGGCTCTCCGGCGCCCACACGGACTTCCTGCGCTTGGTCGACCGGCTGGGCGTTCCCGTCACGACCGCATGGAACGCGCACGACGCGATCTGGAACGATCATCCACTCTACATCGGGCGTCCCGGCACGATCGGCGACCGCGCCGGCAACTTCGCAGTCCAGAACAGCGACTTCCTGCTCATCCTCGGCTGCCGCCTCAATATCCGGCAGATCAGCTACAATTGGAAGAACTTCGCGCGCGCCGCCCACAAGGTCATGGTGGACATCGACGCCTCCGAGCTCAAGAAGCCCACCCTCGCCATCGACTATCCCGTCCACGCGGACCTCAAAGACGCCCTGCCGGCCCTGCTCGCGCTCGCTGCGCCGACGGCGACGGCGGCGCACCGCGAGTACTTGGACTGGTGCCGCGAGCGCCGCCGGCGCTATCCCGTCGTCGCGGCCTCCAGCCACAAAGCCGCTGACGGCGTCAACCCCTACGGTTTCGTTGAGGCGCTGTTCCGGGAGTTGTCGGAAAACGAGAGCATCGTCACCGGCGACGGGACGGCCTGCGTGACGACCTTCCAAGCCGCCGACCTCAAAAAAGGACAGCGGCTCTACACGAACTCCGGCTGTGCATCCATGGGCTACGACCTGCCCGCCGCGGTCGGCGCCAGCTTCGCCACGAACCGCGGCCGCGTCGTCTGCCTCGCCGGAGACGGCAGCCTCCAGATGAATCTGCAAGAACTTCAGACCATCGTGACGCATCGGCTTCCGATCAAGCTATTCGTGCTCAACAACCGCGGCTATCACAGCATCCGCCAGACCCAGCGGGGCTTTTTCCCGGACAATATCGTGGGCTGCGACCCGGACAGCGGCCTGGGGTTCCCTGATCTCAAGAAAATTGCCCGCGCCTACGGCATCCCCTACCTCCGCATCGACGCCCCAGCCTCCCTGTCAAAGGATATCCGACGGACGATTCAAGGCGCGGGCCCGCGGATCTGCGAGGTCATTTTGGACCTCGAACAGCCGTTCTCCCCGAAGCTGGCCTCGCGTAAGCTAACAGACGGCCGCATGGTCTCCTCCCCGCTGGAGGACATGTCCCCCCTCCTGCCGCGCAAGGAGTTCCTGCAGAACATGATCATCCCACCCATCAAGGAGTCGGCCTTATGAACCAGATGGAAAAAAAGATGACGCAACTTCTCATCGAACTCAAGGAGAAGCACTGCGTGGTCGGCGTCAAGGCGGAATTCGAAGCCGAGGGCACCCGCAGCGAAGAAGCGATGCGCCTCAAGGAGGTCAGCCTCAGAGCAGGCCTGGATCTGACCATCAAGGTCGGCGGCTGCGAGGCGATTAAGGACATGTTCGAGGCAGCCAGCCTCGGCACGTCACATCTCGTCGCTCCCATGGTCGAGACGCCTTACGCCCTGAAAAAGTACTTATCCGCTGCGCGCATCGCCTTCACCGAAGATGAGCGCTCGGACATGGAGTTCCTGATCAACCTGGAAACCATCACGGCCTGCCGGAATTTCGACGAGATGCTCAAACTGCCCGAGATCGGCCAGCTCGACGGCGTCGTCTTCGGCCGCGTGGACCTGACCGGCTCGATGGACTTAGACCGTGACGCCGTCAACAGCCGAGGGATACTCGACCTCTGCCTGAGTATGGCCGCCAAAGCGAAGGCCGCGGGCAAGACAGTCGTAGTCGGGGGAGGGGTCTCCGTACACTCGATCCCGTTTTTCCGCGCCTTTCCGGCCGGGCACCTGGACCGATTCGAGACGCGCAAGGTCGTCTTCGGCTGTCCGGGTGCGCTGCAGAACCACGAAGAGTCTTTCTTGAAGGCCGTAGAGTTCGAGATCCTGTGGCTAAAAAACAAAAAGAGCTATTATGGGACGATCCACCGTGAGGATGACGCCCGGTTGAAGATGATGGCAGACCGCTACCAGAAATCCATAGAAGCGCTGGACGCCAAGTGAGCGTCCCGCACACGGCCCTGGTTACGGGCGCCTCGCGCGGGATCGGCGCCGCGATCGCAAGCGCGTTGTCCGACCGCGGCGTGACGGTGCTTTCCCCCCGACGCCAAGATCTCGACCTCCTGTCATCCGACTCGATCCGGGCCTTCGTCGCCCGCCACAGAAATGCCGGGATCGACATCCTCGTCAACAACGCCGGGATCAACATCCTCAACGCCATCGAGGCGGTCCGCCCCGAGGATTGGCAAGCGATGCTGCAAGTCAATCTCACCGCTCCGGCCTTGCTCGCCCAAGGACTAGCCGCCGATATGCGCGCCCGCCGCTGGGGCCGGATCGTCAACGTCAGCAGCGTCTTCAGCCAGATCGCCAAAGAAAAGCGGGCCGCCTATTGCGCATCCAAGGCCGGGCTCGACGGTTTGACCCGCACGCTGGCAGTGGAGTTGGGCCCGGACGGCATCCTGGTCAATTCCATCGCGCCCGGCTACGTCGACACGGAGCTGACACAGCAAAACAACTCACCCCAAAACCTCGCCAAGATCACGCGGACGATCCCGCTGCGCCGACTCGCGCAGCCCCACGAGATCGCCCGTTTGATCGCCTTCCTTTGCTCCGAGGACAACACCTATTTGACCGGCCAAACGCTCGTCATCGATGGGGGGCTCATCTGCCAGTGACCGCTCCTGCGCCCGCATGCTGACCATTCAAAGCCGCGAGCATCCCTACGCGGTCGAACCCGCGACGACGCTCCTTTCCGCCGTCGCCAAAGCCTGCGCCGGGCGCAGCATTTTCGCGCTCGTTGATCGGACCGTGGCGCGCCTCTACAAAAGCGATCTCCGCGGACTTGACTTCGCACGCACATTGGCGGTGACCGCTGACGAGCCGAATAAATCCTACGAGCGCATCGCCCCGCTCTTGCACGGGCTCATCACAGCGGGCTTTCGAAGAGACTCCGGCCTCCTCGTCATCGGCGGCGGCGTCGTCCAGGACATCGGCTGCTTCATCGCCTCCATACTCCTACGCGGCTGCCGCTGGGAGTTCATCCCGACCACCTTGCTCGCCCAAGGCGACAGCTGCATCGGAAGCAAGAGTTCAATCAATATCGCCGGCTTCAAGAATCAGCTCGGGACATTCTATCCGCCCCGTCGCGTGCATCTCGTCACGTCCGTCTTGAAAACCCTCGCGCCCGACGATATCCGATCGGGGATCGGCGAGATCGTCAAACTCGCGCTCGTCGACGGCAAGAAGCCCTGGGAAAGGCTCCAGGCAGACCTCCGGAGACTCTCTCGCGACCCCGCCGACGAGATCCTTCTTCGGAAGATGATCCTCGATTCATTAGCGATCAAGAAAAACTACATCGAGAAAGATGAGTTCGACCACGGGATCCGCAATCTGCTCAACTACGGCCACACGTTCGGCCACGCTTATGAGTCCGTGACGAAGTACGCGATCCCGCACGGCATAGCGGTTCTTCTAGGCATGGGAACCGCGACGTTCATCTCGGAGAAGATAGGCTTCGTCCCGCCGGGGACTTTCCACAGACTCGACCGCGTTTTTCGGCCCTTTTATCAGCCCTTTGAAGAAAAGCTCCCGAAAGTCGGCTTGCCCAGGTTCATCGACACCATGAAACTTGACAAGAAGAACAACGGCGGCAAGATTAACTGCATTTTAACGCGGGGCGTCGGCCGAATGGAAAAGATCGCGATGACGCCGGAACAACTGCTGCCATTAGTCGCCAGCGCCCTCATGGAGTACCAATGAAACTGATCAGCGTCGTCACGCCCTGCTACAACGAGCAGGCCAACATCCGGCAGCTCCATACCCAGATCCAGGCGGTCTTCGCAAAGCTGCCCGGCTACGCCTACGAGCATATCTGTATCGACAACGCATCCTCTGACGAGACCGTCGCCATCCTGCGCGAGCTCGCCCGCGAAGACAAAAACCTCAAAGTCATCGTCAACGCGCGCAACTTCGGCCACATCCGCTCGCCCCACCACGCCATGATCGAGGCCAAGGGCGACGCGGTGATCGTCATGGCCAGCGACCTCCAGGACCCACCGACTCTGATCCCGGAATTCATCAAGAAGTGGGACGAGGGCTTTAAGATCGTGCTGGGCATCAAGACCGAAAGCGACGAATCGACGCTCATGTCCATAATCCGCAAGGCCTACTACGACCTGATCGGCCGACTCTCCGAGATCGAGCTGGTTAAAAACGCCACGGGCTTCGGCCTGTACGACCGCGCGGTCATGGACGTGGTGCGCACGATCGATGATCCTTATCCCTATTTCCGCGGCATGATCTGCGACATAGGCTTTAAACAGGCCCATGTCGAATATCGCCAGAACCGCCGCCGACGCGGCTTCACGAAGAACAATTTCTACACGCTCTACGACATGGCCATGCTCGGCATCACCAACCATTCCAAGATCCCGCTGCGGATAGCGACTATGGCGGGTTTTTTGATGTCGGCGCTAAGTCTACTGGTCGCCCTTGCCTACTTGGCCGCCAAGCTGATTTTCTGGTCCTGGTTCACGGTCGGCGTGGCGCCGCTGCTCATCGCGATATTCTTCTTCTCCGCAGTCCAGCTCTTCTTCATTGGCATCCTTGGGGAATACATCGGAGCGATCCACACCCAGGTCCTCAAGCGCCCGCTCGTCGTCGAGAAGGAGCGGATCAACTTCTAAGCGGCCCCCATGCGCGAGATCTCCAACGGCGGTCCGGAAGACAGCCTCGCTGCGGATGAAGGTTTTTGGGAAGGCCTGCGCGGCGCCAGGATCTTCATGACCGGCGGAACCGGATTCTTCGGCTGCCGGCTTCTGGAAAGCTTCCTTCACGCGAACCAGAAACTGGAGCTGAAAGCCGAGACCTTGGTCCTCACCAGGGATGAGGCCGCTTTTCGCGGGCGTTGCCCCCAGCTGGCCGGCGCCCAGGCCGTGAGCTTCCATCGCGGCGATGTCCGATCCTTCGATTTCCCCCAAGGACAATATTCGCACATCATCCACGCAGCGACTGAAGCGAGCGACAAGTTGAATCAAGACCAGCCGGATTTGATGCTGGAGACCATCGTGCAAGGCACGCGGCATACCCTGGAATTCACAAAATCGTGCGGCGCCCAAAAATTCTTATTTATAAGTTCAGGCGCGATTTACGGAAAACAGCCCGACGCGATGACCCACATCCCCGAGGATCACGTCGCCGTCTTCGACCCCGCGGCACCGACCTCCGCCTACACACAAGGCAAGAGACAGGCCGAACTTCTCTGCGTCGCCGAAGCCGACCGCGGCAAGATGGAGACCACGATCGCCCGAGGCTTCGCTTTCGTAGGGCCCGGACTTTCGCTGGACACCCATTTTGCCATAGGGAACTTCATCCGCGACTCTCTGCAAGGCCGCCCCATCGAGGTGCGCGGAGACGGAACGCCTTATCGCTCCTATCTCTACACATCCGACCTCGCCACGTGGCTCTGGACCATCCTGCTGCGCGGCCGGTCCGGCCGCGCCTACAACGTCGGCTCTGAGAATCGCGTCAGTATCCGGGAACTGGCCGAGACCGTCGCCCGGGTCCTAAAACCGGACCTGCCGGTGCGCGTGCTCGGGGTTCCTTGCCCAGGGCGGCCCGCCGAACAATACGTCCCTTCCACCCGAAGAGCGCGCGAGGAGCTCGGCCTGCGCCAGACCGTGGGTTTGGAGGAGGCGATACGCCGCACCGCGGCTTGGGCCGCGCAAGCTCACCAGAGCCAGTCGTGTTCCTGGCCGGCGACCAGATAATCCCGGATCTGCCCGCGTGTAAAAGATAACGCGTTAAAGTCGCGCTCCAGAGAGAATCCACGGTACCAACGGATGGTCTCGGCAACGCTCTGTTCCAGGCTATAGACGGGCCGCCAGCGCAAGAGCCGCCTCGCCTTACCGCAGTCAAGCTTCAGAAGGCGCGCCTCGTGAGGCGCGCGATTCCGCGAGGACGCAGGGCAACGCCATTTGCCGCCGCCCCAATGGCCGATGACCAAATCGACGATATCTCCCACCCGGGCCGCGCGTGACGATGGCCCAAAATTCCAGGCCTGGGCGTAACGCGCGGGGGCTTTAAGCTGCAGGGACGCCAGCCGTAGATAGCCGGCCAGAGGCTCCAGAACGTGCTGCCAGGGGCGCACCGATGCGGGGTTTCTGATCAGGATAGGCCGGCCCGCGCCAAGGGATCGCACGCAGTCCGGAATAAGGCGATCCTGGGCCCAGTCGCCGCCGCCAATGACGTTGCCCGCGCGCACGGAGCTCAACGATACGCGGTGACGTCTCATCAGCTCGATCGGAAAAAAAGAATCCCTATATGAGGAGACGACCAGTTCCGCGCAGGCCTTGCTGGCGCTGTAAGGGTCGCGACCGCCCAGCCGGTCGCCCTCGCGATAAGCGTGGTGGGACTCGCGGTTCTCATAGCATTTGTCCGACGTGATGACCTGGCAGACCCGCACGGAGGAAGTGGCGCGCACCGCGTCCAATAGGTTGACCATCCCCAGGACATTCGTCGCAAACGTCCGCGCCGGATCCTCGTAGGAAGGGCGCACGAGGGCTTGCGCGGCCAGGTGGAAGACGAGCTCCGGGCGGAACCGGCGCAGCACGCGCGAAATCGGGCCCGGCTGCCGAAGATCCGCGAAATGGGACTCCATGAGGCAGCCCAAGCCCAACCGTTCGTAGAGATTCGGTTTCGTCGCCGGCGGCAAAGAGAAGCCGATGACTTTGGCGCCGAGGTCCTGGAGCCAGAGGGCAAGCCAAGCGCCCTTAAAGCCCGTATGTCCCGTGACCAGGACCGTCTTGCCCGCGAAGACGCCGCCAAAGGCACGAGAAGACTTCACGCCCAAGTCTTCCAGGGGGCTTGGCCGGAAGCCCAGAGTTCCTCGAGGTGGTTTTTTTCCCGGAGGGTGTCCATGGCATACCAGAAGCCGAGATGCCTGTAAGCAGCCAGCTTCCCTTCTTCGGCCAGCGTCTGGAGAGGCTGCTCTTCCCAACGGGTGGAATCGTCCTTGATATAGTCGAGGGCGCGGGGCTCCAGGACAAAGAATCCGCCGTTGATGAGGCCCGCGTCACCGGCGGCCTTTTCACGGAAGCCGGTGATCCAATCCTGGCGGATGTCGGGCACGCCGAAGCGTCCGGGAGCCTGCACGGCCGTCAAGGTCGCCAAGGCCTTCTTCTTCTTATGGAACGCGATGCCGGCCGATATATCGATGTCGCCGACTCCGTCGCCATACGTGAGGCAAAAGGTCCGGTTTGGGAGATATTTCCGGATCTTCTTGAGGCGCCCGCCGGTCTGGCTTTGATCGCCGGTGTCCACCAGCGTGACGCGCCAGGGCTCGGTGTGGTTCGAATGCACCGTCATGCGGTTGGCCTTCATGTCGAAGGTCACGTCGGAGGTGTGCAGGAAATAGTTCGCGAAGTATTCCTTGATCAGGTAGCCCCGGTAGCCGAGACAGATGACAAAGTCCTGGATGCCATGCTGGGAATAAATCTTCATGATATGCCAGAGGATGGGCTGGCCGCCAATCTCGATCATCGGCTTAGGCCGCAGGGCTGATTCCTCACTGATCCTGGTCCCCAGCCCGCCGGCCAGAATGGCCGCGACGATCCCGGCATTCTTGTGTTTAGTCATAGTATTGAAAAAGTATAACTAATATTTCCAAGTCAAGCCTTGAAAGATTTTGCGCTTTAGGGGACTCAACTGGTCTATTTCCTCGCAAGAGGGAGCAGCCTCGACCTGAACTGATATAATAATCCATCATGCCGCGTCGAGCTTTAGTCACGGGAGCTTCCGGCTGCATCGGGAAAAACCTGTCGCGGCGCCTACTTGGCGACGGCTGGCAGGTTTGGGCGCTGATACGCCCACAGTCGCGGCGCCCCACCATACCGGGTCTAAGGACATGCTCCTTTGACGGCGGCACGGACAGCCTCCTAAGATCCCTGGCCGCATGCAAACCCGACGTGGTTTTCCATCTAGCAGCCCTCTATGTCTCCGAGCACTCGCCAGCCGACGTGCGGCCTCTCATCGAAGGCAATATCCTGCTGGGCTGCCAGCTGGCGGAAGCCATGGCGCGCAGCGGCGCGCTGAGACTGGTCAACACGGGCACGGCTTGGCAGCACTTCCGCGACGCGCCCTACGATCCGGTCAATCTTTACGCGGCCACCAAGCAGGCCATCGAGGATATCCTGGTCTATTACCAGCAAGCACACGGCCTAAAAACGATCACGTTGAAGATTTTCGATTCCTACGGGCCGGATGACCCCCGGCCGAAACTTCTGGCCGGTTTACGCCGCGCGGCCAAGGAGAGGGTGGATTTCGTGCCGGGCGGACAACTCCTCGATCTAGTCCACGTCGACGACTTGGTCAATGCGTTTGTCATGGCCGGGAAACGCCTGCTCGCGGGAAAAGTGCGGCGAGCAGAGGCTTATGCCCTATCCTCAGGGCGGCCGCGCTCCGTACGCGAGGTAGCCGCGGTCTTTGAGGCGGCGACGGGGCTGATGCTTAAGATCAACTGGGGCGCCCGCCCCTACCGGCGGCGCGAGGTCATGCGGCCGTGGGCCAAAGGAGAGAAGCTGCCTGGATGGAAGCCCCGGATAAGTTTGGAAGAAGGATTTCGGCAGTTAGAGGCGAATGCCGGCTGAGGCCGCTGTCTCCAGTTTTGCCTCAGTCAAAATGATCCGATCAGATTGATGCCGAGGTAAAAGCGCTCGACCTATCGTGCCTCTCCGGCGAAAAGCCGCGGACTTAATCGTCGAGCGCGCGTTTGCAGTCCGCATCCGCAGGAGGGAAGTCATACGCAACACGGAGTTCAGAGAAAACACTTTTTATGGGAATGACAAACGAAGCGGAACAACCCTTGTCACAAAAGGTCATAAAAAACACGTTTTATAATTTTATCGGAAAAATATGGGGCATTTTGGTGGGCCTCTTCCTCACTCCATTTATTATTCACCATATCGGCATAGAGAGATATGGGGTGTGGGCGATCGTGGGAGTCATTACCGGCTATTTTGGATTATTGGATCTGGGCATCGGATCATCCTTCATCAAATACATCGCGGAATTCCACACAAAAAAAGATACCGAAAAAATAAATCAAGTCATCAATTGCGGCATCACTTTTTACTCGATATTCGCATTCGCAGTCATGGCCCTAGCATGTCTATTCATAAATCCCATTTTTAGGATTTTAAAGATTCCAGCACAACTTTACAGTGAATCTTTATTCGTATTTTGGGTCAGCCTGACTATTTTTTGCGTTTCGAGTATTTTTAGCATTTCTATCGCTATTCAGAACGGGCTTCAACGTATGGATATCTGCAACAAGATAGCTCTAATCACATCTATTCCCAACGTTGCAGGCACGATATTCGTTTTGACACATGGATATGGGCTGCGCGGATTAATCATCAATAACGGCATCATCCTCATAGCGGGCGGTTTAATCAATGTTTCCATGGCCTATAAAATATTGCCTGAACTGAGCTTATCCTGCCGATTTCTCAGCAAAAAAATGTTCGGGACGCTCTTTGGTTATGGGGCGAAATTGCAGGTCGCCAGAATATCCTCCGCGATTTCGATGCAGATCGACAAACTGCTTATTACATACTTTTTGTCATTAAGCCTGGTGACTTTCTTTCAGCTCGGATTCTCCGTCATACAACAGGCGATATCCGTGGTGCTTTTATTCCTAAGCGCTCTTATCCCGGCCTTTTCTGAAATTGACGCACAAGGGGCCAGAGACAAACTCATTGACGGATATATCAGAGGAACCAAATACTTGGCGCTTATAACCATCCCATTCTTCATCTTCATCATGGCCGCCGCCCATCAAATCATGTCGATCTGGATGGGTCCCGGTTATGACCGATCCGCCTGGGTCATCCAAATCCTGGCCATTGGCTGGGGCACAGCCGTGATATCAGGGATGAGATCCGTCGTCGTGCAGGCGATCGCGAAAACAGAGATTGAAATGAAGGCAGGCTTGATCGCCGCAGTCTTCAATATCCCCTTGAGTATTATTTTAATAACAAAATTCGGATTCCTGGGTGTTGCCATCGGAACATCTATTTCGCTGATAGCCTCCGCAGCTTATGGCTTTGCAAAATTGCACCAGGAACTCGGCCTGCCGCTAGGTTTATTCAATAAAAAACCTTTTACGTACATCTTCGTGGTGAGCATCGGTGCGGGGCTTTTGGTCTGGTGTTTAACCGCCGCCTCTCACGGCTTAATCAAGCCAGATCGAATATCGAACTTAGCCGTCTTTACCATCCAGGCATCTCTATTTTCCGGGATTTACCTTGGGCTGCTGTTGCGCATAAAACCTTTGGACAGCAGAGACCTTATGATATTGATCAAAAACGACACGCGGTTCGCCCAAAGATTCCTGGATCCATTCCGCAGTCCCAATCAGCAAATAGCGGATGCTTCCTGAGGATAAACCTCAAATGAGATATTTTTTCAATGCCTTCAAGCGCAGCGCCGTACTATCACGTTTTGTTCAGGCATTCATAACCCATAAATTCCTACAGTTGACTGGCCGATTGCCTCCGGTCAGATGGCTGACATGGGAGATCACGGATGCCTGCAATTCCAAATGCCGACTCTGCAACATCTGGAAACAGAAGGCGAACCCCGACACCCTCACTTTCGCAGAGATCAAAAAAGTATTCTGCGACCCGCTTTTCAAGGACCTTGAAATCCTCCTCATCACCGGCGGCGAGGCGGCGTTGCGCGACGACCTGCTGGATATCCTGCTATTTATCCACGAACGATTGCCCAAAGCACGGCCCACCATCAGCACCAACGCGCTGTTGCCGGATCGTGTCTTGGGGATTGTGACCGCCCTGCTCGAAAAGGGCCTCTGCATCGACGTGGGCGTGTCGCTGGACGGCGTCGGCGAGCATCACGACGCGGTGCGCGGTGTCCCTGGCAATTTCAAAAAAGTCGATTCCCTGTTCGACCGGCTTGCGACGCTCAAGGGACAATACGGCAATAAGCTTAATTTTGTCGCAGGCCAGACCCTGCACCCAATGACCTTGCCCTACATAGACGAGACCAAAAAGTACGCTCAAAAAAAGGGGGTCCCGTATTTCGTGCAGCTCTATGATGAGGCCCCCTATTACCACAATGCAGGAAGCGCTACGATTTCCGCGCCAGACATGATAACGCTGGCGGACAAAGTCCGCGAGCAGGAGCCATCCTTCCATAATGAGACTTTATTGACCATCCTTAAAGACGGAATAATAAAGTTCGATTGCTTTACCATGCGCTCGTTCTTCATACTGCGCGCCAACGGGGACGTCATGCCCTGCCTACGCCTATGCGATGTCAAGATAGGCAATGTTCGGCAAACGCCGCCTTCGGAGATCTGGCGCAGCGCGGCCGCTTGGGAAGTCAGAAAACGAGTCCGCGCCTGCCTGGGTTGCGCCAACACCTGGGCTACGGACTGGAGCAGACAATCCGACCCTCTGCCTTTCGCGAAACAACTGACGACGGCATTCTTCAAGCGGCGCTTCAAAAAATGAAAATCACATTTGTGCTCCCCGGCGTATTTATCGCGGGCGGAGTCAGGACATTTTTCGAATGCGCCAACAGGCTGCAACAGCGCGGACATCAGGTTGCCATAGTCTACCCGGCCGCGCCGATTGCTTACCCATTCGACTTTTCCCCTCGGCGGATTTACGCCAAATTCAAGCAAGCATGTCGCGGATCAGCGAGCCCGGCAAAAGTCGACTGGTTTGCACTGGAAGCGCAGCTGCGCCGAGTACCGATCCTCGATCATCAATTTTCAGCTTGGATCGGATACGGCATCCCTGCTGCCGATGTCATAGTCGCGTCAACTTGGGAAAGCGCCTATACGGTCGCGAAATTGGGCACCAGCAATGGCAAAAAAGCCTATTTTGTTCAACATTATGAGGCGATGGAAGTCTGGAATGATCCTGCCTGCTGGGCTTTGGCCGTGGCACGGGATCCGGACCCGGCACGGATATTCAATGCGATGGCCGGCATTACCCCTGAGGGTGCGACGCTAAAGAAATACAAGGACCTGGTCGATGCCTCCTATGCCTTGCCGCTGGCCAAATTCACGACTTCGATGGTTTTGGAAAATCTCATCACTGAAAACTTCCGGCAAAAATCATTCGGGAGGATCCCCATAGGCAACAATCCCGGCACGTTTTATCCTGACGGACAAAAAGCGGATGCCAATGTCATTCTGATCCCTTTCCGCGGATTTGGCTGGAAAGGCAACTCCGATGTACTGGAAGCTCTAGAACTTCTCAGACGCAGGCGCTCCGATTTTAAAGCCATCCTGCATGGTCCGCAAGAATTAAGACCCATGGTCCCAGACTGGCTTGATTTCCGTTCCTCCGTCTCCGACAGCGAACTGCGCAGACTTTACACCCAAGCTGATGTTTTTGTTTCGCCGACCTGGGTGGAAGGCTGGTGCTCCCCGCCGATGGAAGCCATGGCCTGCGGTACCGCCTGCATTACGACCGATGTGGGAGCGGTTTCCGAATATGCCGAAAACGGAAAAACCGCGCTGATAGTCCCCGTTAGAAACCCACAAAAACTCGCGGCGGCCATAAGCGAACTGCTGGATAACAAGGCCCAGAGAGACGAGCTGGCACGCAACGGACAAAAAGCGATTCAAAAATATACCTGGGATAATGCCGCCGATTCAATGGAATCGATCTTGCACGACATTGTGCGGTCCCCCGGCTGATCTCACAGATCATCCTTGACATGCAAAACACATTTCATCATCGACAAAATGGGCTGAAAGCGCCACGGAACAGGTTGGGCTTAAGGCTGTATGAATCCTGCAAGAAGGTCTATCACAAACTGCCTCTCCCAAAAAAACTCAAGCTCCTTCTTTACGCTTGGATGCACCCCGAGTATGCGCGTTGGATCCGCCGTTACGATACCCTCACCGAAGCCGACCGATCAGCCATGCGCGCCCGCATCGCCGGATTCGCCCATCCGCCCCGCTTTTCCGTTCTGATGCCGGTCTACAACACTCCAGACAGATTCCTGCGCCAGGCCATCGAATCGGTGCGCCGCCAGATCTACCCCCACTGGGAACTCTGCATCGCCGACGACGCCTCGACGCAGTCTCATGTGCGCCGAACGCTTGAGGACTATGCCCGCAAGGACGCGCGCATCAAGGTGTGTTTCCGCGCCCAAAACGGACACATCTCGCAAGCTACCAACAGCGCGCTGGAAATGGCATCCGCAGATCATGTCGCCCTTCTAGATCACGACGACGAGCTTGCCGAGCACGCCCTTTACTGGATGGCGGAAGAGATCATCGCCCACCCTGAAGCCGAGTTGCTTTACAGCGACGTAGACAAGATCGACGCCCTTGGCTTGCGCTGCGACGCCTACTTCAAGCCAGACTGGAATCCAGATCTCCTGATGGGACAGAATTACGTCAGCCATTTCAGCGTCTACAGCCGTCGGCGCGTCCTCGACATCGGCGGCCTCCGCAAAGGATTCGAGGGAGCGCAAGACTGGGACTTGGTCCTCCGTTTCACACATGGCCTGGCCCCGCGCGCCATCCGACATATCCCAGCCGTCCTCTATCATTGGCGCATGCACCCGGGCTCCACGGCGGCGTCCATGGACGTCAAGCCTTATGCCTCTCAGGCGCAATACCGGAGCGTCAGCGAGAGCCTCTTTCGGCAAGGGGAACAGGCGCGGCTCGAACGCGTCTGCCAAGGCAATGGTCTCTTGCCGCACTTCGCGGTCCAAGGCCGACCTTTGGTCAGCATCGTCATCGCCGCGCATGGGGAAGCGGACCGGCTGCGCCGTTGCTTGGACAGCCTGCGCCGGACGGACTATCCGCACACGGAAATCCTGGTGATCGCCAGCCAAAGCCGCACCCCGAAGACCCTGGCATCTCTGGCGGAGATTAATAAACAGCCAGACTGCCGAGTGATCAGCAACCCGGATCTCTTCGACTTTTCCGCCAGGTACAACCGGGTCGTCCCGCAAGCGCGTGGAGAATACGTCTGCCTTCTCGACGACGGACTCGAAGTCGTGGCCCCGAGCTGGCTGGACGACATGCTGGGCGCGGCCCAACGTCCGGGAGTCGGCGCAGTCGGCGCCAAACTCCTCTATCCCGATGGCAGAGTGCAGCACGGCGGCGTGCTGTTAGGCATCGGCGGGATCGCCTCCCATGCCCACCGATTCTTTCCCGGAGGCTCCGCCGGCTACATAGGCCGAGGGATCCTGCTGCAATCCTTCAGCGCGGTGAGCGGCGCCTGCATCCTCCTGCGTAAGGAGCATTGGCTGGCCGCTGGGGGGATGTGCAAGGAACTGCTTGAAGCCTACAATGACGTGGACCTGTGTCTGCGCTTGCAGGAGATGGGGCTGCGCACCCTATGGATACCAAGCGCCCTTCTGCGCTATCATGGCGCCGCGAGCCTCGGGCCGGACGCCGACGGCACTGCGGCACGGCGCGTGGACGCTGAACGCACCTACATGCAGAGGCGCTGGGGCCCGTGGCTCGCCCATGACCCGGCTTACAACCCCAACCTCACTCTGGCCGCGGAGGATTTTTCCCTGGCCTTTCCGCCACGGGTGCGGCGGCCCTGGCGCCAAGAACCGCTATCGTCAAGCAACGGGCTTGCGCGCCAACAGCACCAGGTCTGACGGCGAAGCCGAAATGGTTGCCGCGACCCGCATCCCCACGCGCACGCACGCCGCCGCCGCCAGCTTGGCGTCAAAGACGTGCTGATGCAGGCAGCGATTCGTGAAATTGATCCTGGAGCGTGCCTCGAATTCCGTCAAAGAGCCCGCTGGTGGATCCATGCTCAAATCATGCAGCTTGAGGATCTCCGGCAGATGCGTCAGGTCCGACTCCTCGGTGTTGCGGCTGAAATCGTCTATCAGATGCTCAAGCGCGGTGATGGGGCGAGCATGGTCGAAGGTGGCTTCCTTGAGCGGCACGATCAGAAGCAGCCATCCTCCCGGCCTTAAAACACGCAGCCATTCAGTCAAGGCCTTCAGAGGATTCGCAATATGCTCAAGCACATGAGAGCCCAAAATAAAATCGTAGGCGGCCGGCGTCATCTGGTCAAGGTTCGTCGCATCGCAAATATATTGATGGCCCGGGGGTCTGCCTTCAAGATATCTATAGTTTTCGCCCTCCAGGATCTTGCCGGCCCATAAGGTCTCCGCGCTGTAGTTGCATCCGTCGATAGCGCCGGCGGCGTCATAAAGCGGCAATAGGCCATCCGGCATGAATAGCCGGCTTGGCCCGCCTATCTCCAGGCCGCGACAGCCTTGAACGGCTTGCCGGCAATGCCTTCTAAGCCGCAGCAGTTCGAGTCTGCGGACGGCGGCGGTGGCTAACCCCGCGATCCCATCCCTTTTCAACAATGAAAATAGTCTACCAAGCAAATTCCGCACTCCTGGCATGTCAGTACGCATCATCTCCACATCGGGGAAGAGTCCTCAATTTGGTATTCTAACAAAATGCTGGAAGGAGCGTATTTTCCATGAGCCGCGCCGCGTAGATGGCCCAAGAGCGCTTTTCCGTCGCGATGTGCACCTATAACGGCGCGCGGTACATCCAGGAGCAACTGGACAGCATCGCCGCGCAAACCCGCCTGCCCGACGAGCTCATCATCTGTGACGACCGATCCATTGATGAGACACCCGGAATCATCGCGCGATTCGCAGCCCGAGCTCCGTTTTCAGTGCATTGCCATATAAATGAAAAAACCATAAAGTCCACGGAGAATTTCGCGCAGGCGATCCGCCTCTGCACGGGAGACCTCATCGCCCTCTCCGATCAGGACGACGTCTGGAGACCGCGCAAGCTCGAATGCCTGACCGCGGCCTTCGCCGCCGCGCCGGCAGCGGCGGCCGTCAATTCCGATGCCGAGATCGTCGATGCCGGGCTACGCGGCCTCGGGCAGCGCCTATGGGAAAACATCGACTTCACCCCGACCGGGCAACGGGCCGCGGAGAGCGGTCGAATGATCGATATCTTACTCAAACACAACGTCGTGACCGGCGCCACCCTCGCCTTCCGCGCCTCGTATCGGGACCTCATTCTCCCCATCCCGCCAAGCTGCTTCCACGACACATGGATCGCCTTGCTGCTCGCCGCGGTCGCGGACTGGGCCATCATCCGGGATTCCCTGGTCCTATATCGCCAGCACGCCCACAATCAGATCGGGGGAGGCAAAAGATCCATCCTCAAGGCGCTGGATAACACTGGCGCCGTTTATGCGGCCGAAGCCCGCTATTGCAGGTCGGCGCGCCAAAGGCTGCTGTCCTTTCCCAATCTTTTCGTCAACGCCGGCGCTTTGAAAAAACTCCAGGCCAAGGTCTCGCACCTGGAAGCACGGGCGAGCCTGCCACGCTCCCCCCTTCAGCGCTGGCCCATCGTGCTCCGGGAATCAACCGCGGGCCGTTATCATCTCTATTCCAACGGCTGGATGAGCGCGATCAGGGACCTGTGGCGCGACAGCGATGGCGAGGCCGATCGTTGAACACGATGAAGACCTCCCCTTTGACCCCGGCCGTCAGCATCCTGACCCCGACTTACAATCACGCCTCTTATCTGGAGCCATGCCTCCAAAGCGCGCTGCGGCAGACTTTCCCGGATTGGGAACAGCTCATCCTGGACGACGGCTCGACGGACGCCACCCCTCGGATCGCCGCCACCTTCCAAGACCCGCGCATCCGCTACCTGCGCCAGGAGCATCGCGGAGTGTTCCGCTTAGCGGAAACATACAATGTGGGTCTGCAGCAGGCCCGCGCCCCTTTGATCGCCATCCTGGAAGGCGACGATCTGTGGCATCCCGACATGCTGAAAACCCAGATGAAGCGATTCCAAGACCCGCAGGTGGTCCTGTCGTTCGCGCAGGTCGCCGCGGTGGTGGGCGGAGAGATCCGACAGATCCCCCAACCGATGGCGTCCTGGCCGGCCGAGGCCAAGGCGAACGACCCGCTCGGCTCGGCCCTGCCGCCCATCCTCTGTTTCGAGGGCATGCCACAGCCGATGACATGGATCATCAGAAGAAGCGCCCTGGAAGCCATCGGGGGCTTCCGCCAAGTGCCTGGGATCCCGACCACCGACTATCCCACCCTCTTAGCTCTATGCCTGCAAGGCCGCTTTGCCTATACCCCCCAGGTCCTCGCCTACTGGCGGCAATATGCCGGCCAAACCAGCAGCCGGTTCTCCGGAGCCGTTTTCACGGGCTGCGCTGATTATGCCCTGCAATTCTACGAGCAGGAGATCGCCGAAAAAAATCGCTTCGCGATCAGCCTGTCTCCGCGGCGCCTCCGCGGGAAGATCCACCGACAGCGCGTCATCGGGCATCTCAAACAAGGCCGTTATGAACTCTTGGCCCGCCGCGGGCCTGAAGCGAGAGACAGCTTCGGAAAGGCTTGGCGCGAAGGCTCCCCCCTGATGCGGATCGCCTCCGGCGCGGGTTGGTGCCTGAGTTGGTTGGGCCAAGACCTGGAGTGGTGCGCGCGACTCATAGGGAAACAATGGTATCGAAGACCCCCCGAGGACCTTGATGCCTGATTTCAACCGCGTCCAGATCCTGATCCTCAGCAGCATCGAATGGGGCGCAGCCTGGCAGCGCCACCAGATATTCGCCTCCCAGCTGGCCGAGGCGGGCCACGAGGTCTTCTTCGTGGAGAACTCCGGGTTCCGCAACCCGGGGCTGCGCGACCTCGATCGGCTCTGGGCCAGGATCAAGAACCTCTCCGCGCCGCGCCTGGCAGGCCTACGGGACGGCCTGCCGTCCAATCTACGCGTCATCGCCCCCCGGCTCCTGCCGCCCACCAACCCCCTGTTCCGCCGCGGCAACGCGGCGATCGGCATCCCGCGGCTCATAGCCTCCCTGCATGCCGCCGGGCTGGGCCCCCGCCCGCTCGTCATGACCTATTTCCCGACGGCCACGACCTTGGAGATCCTCCGCTGGATGGAGCCCTGCGCCGTGGTCTACGACTGCGCAGCCAACTTCCGCGCGCACCCTCAAGCGCCGGCCGACTTCCCACAGCAAGAAGCCGAGCTCCTGGCTTGCGCGAACCTGGTCATCTGCGACTCGGACTTCCTCTACCAGCAGAAGCGCGCGGAACACGCCCATGTCGAACAGATCCACCAAGGCGTGCCTGAAGGATACTTCAAGGCCAAGCCTCCTGCCCGGGATTTTCGCCGCTTCTGCTATTTCGGGACCTGGAGAGAGGATCTGGAGCCCGCCTTCCTGACCGCGCTCTGCCAGGCGGGCTTCGAGGTCACGGTGCTCGGGCCGCTCAAAAGCTCGCCGCTGCTGCCGTCCGGAGTCAGGCACGTGCCTGCGGTGCGGCGCGAGGAGCTGGCCTCCCGCCTGGGGGCTTTCGACGCTTTCCTACTGCCCTACCGCATCAACCCCTTCCTCCTGGGCGTGATCCCGGCCAAGATCTACGAATGCCTGGCCCTGGGCCGCCCCGTCCTGGCCACGCCTCTGCCGTGCTTTTCGCCCATGGCCCAGCTCGTCCACGTATCCGATGCCCCGGCCGAATGGGTGCGCATCGCCCGGGCCCTACCCCAGACCGAGACCTCAACCCTGCGCGCGGAGCGCCTGGCCCTGGCCCGAAAGCACACCTGCGCCCAGGAGTTCCAACGCTTCCACAAGGCTCTGCACGCAGCCTGGGAGCGAAACAACCAGGGTCAGGCCTTTACGAATTTTACGCTTTAGGAATCCGACCCGGATGTCATATGTCATGCTTATGCCTTAAACCGAGTCGGCCCGAAAGCTGCTGGATTGCCGGCGGAGCAGCAGCAGCATTTCAAGTCCGGAGAGGCAAATGATAAGATATCGATTGCGCCCATGAAATGCAAGCCTCGACCGCTCGCCATAGCAACGGAGATCCGCCGCGTCATCGCCTTAGAAGCGCGGACCCTCAAGGCCTTGCATGCCTCAGTCAATGGTGCCTACCAAAAGGCCGTAAAACTGATGGTCCGTTGCCGCGGCAAGGTCATCCTAACGGGCGTTGGCAAGTCCGGGCTCATCGCACAGAAGGTGGCCGCGACGCTGGCCTCCACCGGCACGCCCGCCGTCAACCTCGACCCGGCCGCGGCCAAACACGGAGGCATCGGGCTCATCCAGCGCCAGGACCTGGTACTGGCCATTGGAAAATCTGGGGAATCTGACGAACTCAATGACCTTCTGCCCCGCTTGCACGCCATCGGCGCCAAGCTCATCGCCATCACCGCCGAGCCACGCTCGACCTTAGCCCGGGCGGCGAACGTGGTCCTAGTCACACCCGTAGCCCAGGAAGCCTGCCCACTCAATCTTGCCCCCACATGCAGCACCACGGCCGCCTTAGCCGTGGGAGACGCTCTGGCCGTGGCACTCATGAAACTGCGCAACTTTCGAACCGAGCAGTTCGCCTGCAACCACCCGGCCGGTCAGCTGGGCAAGCGTCTGACCCTGACCGTGGCCGACGTGATGCGTTCAGGCAAGAACAACCCCGTGGTGCGCGAGAACATGAACGTAGGCCGCATGTTGGTAGAACTCACGCGCCAACATGCCGGAGCAGTGACGGTGGTGGACCGCAAAGGCAAACTCAAGGGACTCATCACGGACCGCGACATCCGCCGGATGCTGAAACAGGACCGCAGCATCCAGAAGTTCTCCATCCAGCAGATCATGAACCCACGGCCAACCACCATCCGACCCGAGGCGTTGGCCGCCCGCGCAGTCGAGATCATGGAACTACGCCGCCATCCATTCAATGTCCTGCCCGTGGTGGACGGCCGCGGCCGCAGCGTGGGCATGATCCAGATCCACGATCTGCGCAGCCGCGGGATCTAAGACCGTGGGCTCCGTTCCCGTTCCCTCGGCAACGGACCGATCCCTGGCTGCGGCCCTGACCGCATTGGCTTTCTTTCTACCCATTTCCATCGCGGGGACCAACATGGCCTTGGCCCTAGTGACGATGGCGCTGCTGGCGCGGCTCGCCTGCGGCCGACCCCTGGCCTGGCGCGAGACCTGGACGCCCGTAGTTTGGTGCCTCTGCATTTATCTCGCGGTGGCTCTTCTGAGCTCCTTCACGGGGATCCTGCCATCCCGAAGCCTGCATAATTTCCACAAAGACTTGCACAAGCTCTGGGTCTTCCTCGCGCTCATGTTGGCCCTGCGCGCTGCCAATACGCAACGTCTGCCCGCCGCCATGGCCGCAGGGTTCGTCTTCATCTCCACGTTCGGCATCATGCGCTCCTGCTTGGAGAGCTACCAAGAAGTGTCCGCCGTTGGATTTTCTCTGGGCTGGCAACGAGTCCACGCTTTCTTCAACTCCGTCACTTTCGGGGAAATGGTCGCCTTGGGCCTGCTGGGCGGTCTCGCGTTCCTGGTGCAGTTGCAGCGAGGGACTTCCGGTCGAGATTCCGGCCGCCGGCCTATCCTCGCGTTCATCGCCCTTCTGGCCGTGGCTTTGTTCTTCAGTCAGACCCGCGGTGCCGTCCTCGGAGTGCTGGCCGGCTTCGCAGTGATGTGCGCAGTCGAGCCGGCACTACGCCGCTGGATGAAGTGGGTCCTCGCGGCCGCGGCGCTGGCCTTCCTCATCGCTTCTTTCAGGAAATTCAAGCTCCCTTCCGGCGAGAACCTGCAGTTCACCCGCCTCGCGCTCTGGGACGTAGCGTGGCGCATCTTCAAAGACCATCCTTGGCTGGGCGTCGGTCCCTCGAACTACGCCACGGTCTACACTGAATACTGCCACAGACTCGTCGAAAATCAGGCGGTCTGGAGCTCGACGCACAACATCTACCTCCAGCAATTGGCCGAACGGGGCTTGGTCGGCTTGGCCGCGCTCCTCGCGCTCGGCTGGGCTTTCCTGGCGCATGCCTGGAATAAGGCCCGCCGCATCCCTGATACCTCGAATCTCTTGGCTTTGGCGGCTACGGTCGCCTTCATTGTAATGAACATGACGGAAAGCGCATTTCAAAACGAACAGATCACCACCATGTTCCTGGCGATATGGGCGTACACTCAATCGGGGGAATAAAAATGAAAGGAATCATCCTGGCAGGCGGGGCAGGGACACGACTTTACCCATGCACCAAGGTCATCAGCAAACAGATCCTTCCGGTCTACGACAAGCCCATGATCTATTATCCGCTCAGCGTGCTCATGCTGACGGGCATCCGCGAGGTACTGATCATCAGCACACCTCACGACCTGCCGGGCTTCCGCGAACTCTTGGGCGACGGCAAACGCCTGGGCATGGCCTTCAGCTACGCCGAGCAGCCGCGCCCGAAAGGACTGGCCCAGGCCTTCACCATCGGCCGCGAGTTCCTGGCCGGAAAACCCGCCTGCCTGATCCTGGGAGACAACATCCTTTACGGCCACGGCATGACCGAGATGCTGCAGCAAGCGGCAAAAACCCAGCGCGGCAGCCTGATCTTCGCCTACCAGGTCAAAGACCCGGAGCGCTACGGCGTCGTCTCATTCGACGCCAAAGGCAAGGCCGTCACTCTTGAGGAGAAACCAAAACGGCCTAAAAGCCCATACGCAGTACCCGGTCTGTATTTCTACGGTCCGGAAGTATGCGCGGAGGCCGCCAAACTCAGACCCAGCGCCCGCGGTGAGCTGGAGATCACCGATCTTAATCGGGCATTCCTCAAACGCGGAAAACTGCGGGTCCTCAAGATGGGGCGCGGCATCGCCTGGCTCGACACCGGGACGCATCAGAGCTTGATGGAAGCAGCGAGCTTCGTCCAGACAGTCCAGGATCGCCAAGGCCTGATGGTCGCCTGCCTGGAAGAGATCGCCCTGCAAGCCGGCTGGATCGATACCGGACAAGTCGCAGCAGAAGCCCGGCGCATGGGTGCAAGCCCCTACTCAGCCTATCTATGGGACTTGCTGAGCCACGACGCCAAGCAAAGGTCGTTGACCGCATAGCAACCGGAGATGGAAGGGCAAGTGATAGCGCTGGAAAAAATAAAGTTTGCCGTCCTTATTCCGAGTTACAAACCTGACGCCCGATTGCCTGAACTGGTGCGGCAATTATTGAGTTCCGGCCGCCTAACGGTTATTGTGGTTGATGACGGCAGCGGGGAGGATTACCGCGCCATTTTCGAGGAACTGCAACAATTGCCCGACTGCCAGGTGCTGCGTCATGCCGTCAATATGGGAAAGGGCCGTGCGCTTAAAACCGGCTTCAATTTCTTCTGTCTGAATTCCCAGGATGCGCCTGGCCTCGTTACCGCGGATGCCGACGGACAGCATACGCCGACGGACATCCTAAAACTATGTGACTGCCTTGCCAAATATCCCCGCCAACTGACCTTAGGCGCACGTTCTTTCGATGGCAAAGTGCCTTGGCGGAGCCGCCTCGGCAATGTCCTGACAAGATTCGTGTTTCATTTCCTTGTGGGTCACAAACTTTCCGACACACAGACCGGCTTGCGGGCCATCCCGGCCGGCTATCTGCCTGTTTTGCTGACTATGGATGGCAATGGCTACGAGTTCGAGATGAACATGCTGCTTTGCGCCAAACAGCACGGCGTGCCGCTTTCCCAGGAGCCTGTGGGAACGATCTATCTACAGGGCAACCGCTCCTCGCATTTCAACCCCGTTTTTGACTCCCTCAAAATCTATTTCGTGTTAGCGCGGTTCACCTTATCGTCGCTGTTTGCCGCCCTGCTGGATCTGGCAGTGTTCAGCCTGGGCTATAAATTCGTCACAACCAACATCCTAGCCAACATGGTGGCAGGCAGGGCAGTATCTGGCACCTTCAACTTCGGGATGAATAAGGGCCTGGTCTTCCACGACAAGAACCGCATCATCCCGGAAATATCCAAGTACCTGCTGCTGACATTGGCGCTTATGTCACTTTCTTACGTCGCGATACAGGCGCTTGTAGCGCGCTTTGCCGTCAATCCGATGGCGGCCAAAGTAGTGGTGGAGACCATCCTGTTTTTCGGCAGTTTCGCCATCCAGCGAGATTTCATCTTCACCAAGACACCAAGAGGCGAGGGCGAATGATTTTTCTCATAAATCCCTTCATAACAAGTGCCGAGCGTTATGGCAAGGATATCGGGGACATCGGCGGCCATCAGATGCCGCTGGGTATTTTTTACCTGGCGGCATACCTCAAAAAAGCCGGACTGACCGTGCGGGTGATAGATGCCGAGGCGGAAGGACTCGTTCATGAAGACGTCGTGGAGGAGTTGAAAAGCGCGGGCGCCAGCATAATCGGCATCACTTCGACCACAGTGGCGTTCCGCAACACTCGGGCACTGGCGGAGATGTCACGCCAGCAATTACCGCACGCGAAAATAGTGATAGGCGGCCCGCACATGACGGCCATGCCCCTTCCCACGATGGCCACAGGGGCCTTTGATTTCGGCATAGTGCGCGAAGGCGAGGTGGCGTTTTTAAAGCTGGTGCGCCATCTTGTTTCGGGAGAGGGAAAGCTGGAGGATATTCCCAGCCTGTACTGGCCCGGCCGCAACGATGCCCCCAAGATCGACTACATAGCGGACATGGATTCCATACCTTTCCCCGCGCGGGAGTTGTGCCGTGACGTTTCTGTTTACAAACCGCCTGTGGGCGCCTTCCGCAAAGAACCGGTTGTGAGCATCATGACCAGCCGCGGATGCCCGTATGAATGTATTTTTTGCGACAACAACACCTTCGGCCGCAAGACGAGGTTTTTTTCGGCAGAATACGTGGCCCATGAGATCAAGGAGGTCATCACCGAATATGGCGCACGCGAGATCGCCTTCCTCGATGACACTTTCGTTCTGGGCAAGGCCAGGCTGCGAAAGATTTTTGAGTTACTCAACGATGAGCACATTTCATTCCCATGGACCTGCATGACCCGCGTCAACAATCTGGACTATGCAACCTTGAAGTTCATGCGCGACCAGGGCTGCTGGCAGATACGCATCGGCATCGAAAGCGGCAACCAACAGGTGCTGGACTTCATTAAAAAGGGCATAACCCTGGAACAGATCGAGAATGTGGCGCGATGGGGTCGGAAGCTGGGCTTGCGCGTATCGGGATTTTTCATGATCGGCCATCATATAGACACACCGCAAACCATCGAGGAAACCATAAAATTCGCGACTTCACTGCCTCTCACCGACGTGATAGTCACGATCAACACGCCGATCCCGGGAACACAGTCCTATGAAAAAGCCCAAGCCTACGGGACATATCAGGAAGATGATTGGACATCCCTGAACTACTGGACGCCGGTTTTTGTGCCCAAGAACTTGACGCGTGAATTGATACTAAAAAAACAGGCCGAATTCTATCGCCGCTTCTACACGCGTCCGTCGGTGATCCTGGGCCAGATCGCGAAAATACGCTCCTGGGCCGCCTTGAAGATGATGGTCAAAAACGCCCTCTTGGGCCTGAGATTCATCGGCGGCGCTCGGCCGCGATCATAAAAAAGTCCCGCTGTGGAGAGGTGATTCGAGCCTTGCGGATGGCCGGCACCGCCATGCCAGGCGAGAGCAGCATCCGCAGCGTCCACGCCAGCCGAGTCCCGGGCCATTTCTTTTCTATCAAATGGTACAGATACTCGAAGCTCCATGACTTGAGGAACCTGTCGTAGCCCAGCACCCGGAACCCGGCCTGCTCCAGCATGCGCAAGAGCGTGGCCGGGGAGAAATGGAAGAAGTGCTGGTACATCAGCATCGGGTAGCGGGGCCCGGAGAGGCGGGCGAACCAGGTCTCGATGTCGTGGGTGGTGATGAAGATCGCGCCGCCGGGCGCGAGCTTGCGGAACAGATGGGCGAGGTCATCGGCGGGATCCGTCAGATGCTCGACCACGTCGAACATCGTGATGAGATCGAAGGCCGCGTCGGGCAGCTCCACCTCACCGATCAAGCCGGCCTGCACGTCCACTCCCAACTTGGTCCGAGCGATTTGCGCGGCCTCTTCGGAAGGCTCGATGCCTCGTACTGCCGCCGCCCGTGAGCGCACGGTCGACAGGAAGACACCGGTGTTTGCTCCCACGTCAAGAAGCTTGCTGCCGGCGATGGGGCGATATTTCTCGATCAGGCGGATAAGGTGCTCGAACTGCACGTATTTCTCTATAAGATTGAGGCCGCCGATGGCCTCATCAAGGTACTTTTCCGCCTTCAAAAAGCGGGCGATGGCTTCGCGACTATGGCGACACTGCTGAACGACTAGCCCACAACTGCAACAACGGTAAATATCATCGTAGTAGGCATATTGAGAAAAACGGGGGCTCATATCATCAACGATATTGCCGCGATAGAGCAGTTTGTATTCCCGGCCGTGACATAGATTGCAGGGCGGCATGTCATTCATCGCTTGCTCCGACCGGGCGCAATTTTATTTTCCCGTCATCTGTGATGACTTTGAATAAATAATCAGCGCCGACCGGATCCCATTTCCCAAACAGGGCGCCGAACCTGTCCCAAAAAGCTCTATCCGCGCTGCCTATCATCACAAAATCATAATCCTTCAAGACCGACTGCCAGTCCTTCGCGGAGATATCGTTCGTCCAGACATCTCCGCTGTAATAAGGCTTCCCCATAGACCATGCGCCGCCATTGCGCATGCTGGTTATCCGGGGTGCCAGTTCGTAGGCCATAACCCACGATTCAAAGCCTTTACTGTCCTGCCAGATAACGTAAATCTTGGAGGCCACTGTGGTTTTTGAAACGGCATACGCGGCTTTGTCACGCAGGCTCTTATACCACGGCGCTTGCCACAACTTTTTTTCCTCTCTGGCCTCATGGAATGAATTCTGACCCAGCATCAGGACCGACGCCAGAATGATAAGTGTCCGGGCATAACGCGCATAGCCACATGGAATCGGCGGAAGTGGAAGGCGCAAAAAAAACGCCGCCGTAACGAAGCCCCACCCTAGGAAGAAAATTCCCATGTAGCGCCCGAAAGATGCCAGCCGGGGGCCCTCGTATCCCCCGAATGAAAATAGGTAAAGAAAAAGCAGGCCTGAAGCGTAAATCGTGAACCCGACAAGCAGCCAGAGGAAGGCGGCTTGGATCTGCAGATTCTCCCTGCGGCGCGTTTCCTTCCTAAGTGCAACGAATGCGGCCAGCGCCAACATGATGAGCAAAAAAGCTGGAGGCAACGTTCTCCCCACCTGTTTCCCAGCGAGGGCTCTCCTGAAATTCAATATCGTTGTCCGTTCCCTTTCAGTGGCAGAACTTGAAAAGCTATTCCACATGTTCGCGAATGAAATATTCTTGGTCTCCAAAGTCTTCGTGACCCCAAGGCTTGCCATCCGCCAACTCCAACTTTTCGAGGAGACCATCGGCGATAACACCAGCACCGCGCATAAACAGAGCGCCCCCAAAAGTCCCTTCCTATCGCCCCGCATCCTGGCCGCCATAAAATGATCGGTGGCGATGACACTCGCCACGATCAACGCGAGGAGCAATCCCGAACTTTTTATCAGGGGGAGTATAAGCAGGGTCGGGATCATCCGCAGGAGCATCCCATGTTTCCCATCGACGGAAAGCAAGGATGAGGCTATCGATATCCCGAACAAGAATCCGAGCACATGGTCTACGCACAGGTCTTGAGGTTGGTAGCCGAACATCACGGGCAAAAGATAAGACATGGCCAAAATGGCCGCAATCCTAGATCCCTGTTTCCAGGAAACATTTTGCAAGAGTGCTACGGCCGCCGCAAGCAGCAATAATACCTGCGCGAAGGCGGTGGCTCCCTCCGACCATCCGATGAAAAACGTCACATAATACTGAAACAGGGCGGTGCCCGGGGGGTAGTCCTTAAAGGGAAGGGCGCTTTCAAGGGGCGCCAGGGAGTTGCGCAGGAATATTTCTTTAGCCGCAAACCCCCAGTGCGTGAACTCATCCCAATTGCGATAGTGCACCCTGGACAGCATCGGCCAGAACAACGCGGCCAGCAGAAAAAAAAGAGCCAGTCCTGGCTCCAGTAGTTTCGAGAAATACTCCCTGTACCTAGCCCGTGCCAGAAAGGCTCCGATCACACCAAGCGCGATCCCCATCGCAGCCAGGAAATACGCGCCCGGCAGAAGAAATCCCGCGAGACTAAATGCGTAGAGAACGACGATAAAGAATGATGTACTAAAAAGCGGAATGGTTGCCGTGGGCCACAGCGTGCATTCGGCCAAAAACAGAAACCAACCAACAAAAGAAAGAAATAGCAGTATGAGCCCGCTCATTCCTTTATTTTTTCAGACAATCGCGGATCACAGCAAGATCCCCATCTGTAAGTTCTGGATAATTGCCGCAATAGAAGCCGCAATCATGGATGAAATCCGTGCCCGGCAGCTCGAACATCCGCCGCACATATTTCCCATAAAAAGGCTGCCGCTGGATGTTGCCCGCGATCATGGGGCGTATCTCGACGCCCGCGGCCGTGAACTTGGCGAGATATTTCTCCCTGACCTGCTGGGTCTTGCAAAGCACCGGGAAAGCGAAGTTGGCCACGCGCGAGAGATGCGCACAATCGACGGTAATGAGTTCGTCGTTCTGCCTCGCAGCCAAGTCCAGGAGCTTGAAGTTGCTCTCGCGCTTTATGAGCGTGCCCTCCAACGCTTCCAATTGCCGCAAGCCCAAAAACCCGGTGATCTCGGTGGGGCGAAGATTAAAACCAAGATCGTAGAAAGTATATTTAGATTCGAATTCATTTTTGACCGCGAATTTATCGCGCCATTTTGCCTGCTGCCGCGGCTCCAAATTTCTGTCCCAACCGTTGGCACGCACGATCCTCAACATCTCAGCCAGCTCCGCGTCATCCGTGCAGGCCATGCCGCCTTCGATGGTGGACATATGGTGCGCCACGAAGAATGAAAAACTGGCGGCCATACCGAAATTTCCGGTCTTCCCGGAAGGCAGTTCGCTGCCCAAAGCCTCGCAGCTATCCTCGATAAGGATGATGCCCTTTTCGCGGCAAAGGTTCTTTATCCTGCCCAGATCGCCCGCAAACCCAAGCGCATTGGTTATGAACATGGCCGCCAGCTTCGACGTGCGCAGGCGCTCCTGGAGATCGGACGACATCACATTCAAGGTACGCGGTCCGCAATCCACCGCGACCGGCGTCATGCCCATCTGTATGATGGGCATCGTGTTGGTGGACCAAGTGAGCGCGGAGAAGCCGACATTGTCGTTATCTTTGAGCAAACCGAGATTCTTCATCGCCTGCAGCATAGCCAGGTTGGCACTGCCGCCGCTATTGAAGAGGACAGCGAACTTCCGACCCTGCCAGTCCGCAAATCTCTTCTCGAATTCGAGACATTTCGCATCCATGCTAAGGCGCGGAGCCTGCAGTATGAATTCCGCCAGGGCAGACTTTGTCTTCTGCTCGTCTATAAAGGCGTTTTTCATCAGTGGTATCATGATTTTGCAAGTCCTTGCTTCAAGCCTCGGCAATCGGCGATGACCTGCGAAAGGCCCTGCGCCAAAGCAATCTCCGGACGGAAGCCCAAAGCATTTAATTTTGACACGTCCAGACATTTGCGCAGCATCCCGTCGGGCATGGAAGTGTCCCAGCCGAGCTTGCCGTTATAACCTGTTTTTTCGGCGACCATGGTCGCCAGTTCCTTTATGGACACGTCCGTGCCGCAGCCCACATTGATGATCTCGGGAGAGTGCCACTTCTCCACCAGCAAGAGCAGCGCCCTGGCCAGATCATCTACATGCAGCAATTCGCGCCTGGCGATGCCGCTGCCCCAAAGGACCACCTCCGGCGTATTCGCGTCCTTGGCATCGACGAATTTTTTCACCAGAGCCGCCAGCACATGGGAGTTCGCCGGATCGAAGTTGTCATTGAAGCCGTAGATGTTGCAGGGCATTGGATTGATGCACTTGAGTCCATACTGCTGCTGGTAGAACTGAGCCAAGCGCAAGCCCGCAATCTTAGCCAGAGCGTAACCTTCGTTAGTGGGCTCCACGGGCCCGGTCAGCAGGTACTCTTCCTTCATCGGCTGGGGGCATTCCCTGGGGTAGATGCATGAACTCCCCAAGAACACCAGCTCCTCGGCCCCGTTCAAGTAAGAGTTATGTATGACATTGTTCTGAATCTCAAGATTGTCACGCAAAAAATCGGCCTGATGATTCCTATTGGCCTGTATTCCCCCAACTTTTGCTGCGGCAAGAAAGACGTATTCAGGTTTCTGGTCCTTGAAAAAACGAGCCACAGCAACGGCGTCGCGCAGCTCCAGTTCTTCATGAGAGGCCGTGATGATCCGAGAGAACCCCTCGGCGCGCAGTGCCCGCACGATCGCGGAACCGACCATGCCCGCGTGTCCTGCGACATAGATCCTAGAGTTTTTTTTCATGCTCATAATCGGCTTGTGCCATCATCTTCGCCAGTTCCTTGAACTTGATCTTCGGCTCCCAACCGAACTTTTGATGGGCTTTGGTGTAATCACCCAGCAGCACGTCCACTTCGGCGGGACGGAAATATTTCAGGTCTATCTCGATGATGATTCTCCCGGTCTTTGTGTCCACGCCTTTTTCCTTGATGCCTTTGCCTCTCCAGGCCAACTTAAAGCCCAGCTGCCGGGCGGCTTCCTCGGCGAATTCGCGGACGGTATGCGTTTCGTTTGTCGCCAACACATAATCGTCCGGTCGGTCCTGCTGGAGCATGAGCCACATGCCGTACACGTAATCCTTGGCGTGGCCCCAGTCTCGCTTGGCGTCCAGGTTGCCAAGGAAAAGCTTCTGGTCCTTGCCCAGCTTGATCCTGGCTAGGCCGCGCGTGATCTTGCGAGTGACGAATGTCTCGCCCCGGCGCTCGGACTCGTGATTGAACAAGATCCCATTGCAAGCATACAGGCCGTAGCTCTCGCGGTAGTTCTTCGTTATCCAGTAGCCGTAGACCTTGGCGCACCCATAGGGCGAGCGAGGATAGAAGGGGGAGGTTTCCTTGAGGGGAATCTCGGCCGCCTTGCCGAACATCTCGCTCGACGAGGCCTGATAGAATCTGGTTTTGATGCCAGATTCCCGTATGGCGTCGAGCATGCGCAGAGTACCCAAAGCATCGACATCCGAAGTGTATTCCGGCATGTCGAAGCTGATGCGCACGTGGCTTTGCGCGCCGAGGTTGTACACTTCGTCAGGATCGATCTTCTCCATCAGCCGACTGATGTTGCTGCTGTCGGAGAGATCGCCGTAATGGAGCAGAAGGCGGACGCCTTTAGTGTGAGGGTCTTTGAAGATGTGCTCGATACGGCCGGTATTGAACGTGCTCGCTCGTCTTATAAGGCCGTGTACCTCATAACCTTTTGATAGCAGCAACTCCGCCAGATAAGAGCCGTCTTGCCCGGTTATGCCCGTAATCAAAGCTTTCTTTGTATGTTTATTCATTTTATACAGGAATCTGCTCCTACCAGAGGCCTGAAGGCAAGTATGCCCCGGCCGACGGCGTATTCCCCTAGACGGCGCAATTGTATCATAGTGCCTGCATGCACCGTACCCAAAGTCAAAGAAACATGCCCGGCTTTAAATTTCCGGCGGGAATGTTTCATTCCCGCCGCCGGATAAAGACGGGGATAAATCCAATTTCCCCTGGGTCTTATTCCCCGGGAACAACATATACCATTGCGCAAAAAGAAAATAAAGCCCGAAAACCGCGACTATCAATATCGCGCGCCAGAGCGGCTCCTGCCTACCGAACAGCAGGGCCGGAACGAGCCCGGCGCACAGTAAAATGCTCTTAAAAATGGCTGCCTTGTCGGTTTTGAAACCGGCAAGTTCCTTCATGCGCCGCTTAACCAGCACCATGGTCAGCAGCCCCCCCCCCGCCATGCAGACCGGAATGAACAGCCTTGGCGCGCCCGACAGACAGGCCGCAAGTACCGCAGCGGACGTGAACAGGCCTCCCCAAAAATACGGCCACATCAAAGCTGAAGTCTTCATTTCGGAATGTGCGGCAGCGGAAAAGATATTAGTAATCATCCTAAAAAATTCAATCAAAGCCCCAATGGCCGCGAATTTCCATACGGTCTGAAATTTAGGGTTAACCAGCAATCGGGCAAGATGCTGCGACATGAAAACGGTGAAAAGCAAAAGCATGAGATAAACCGGTATTGTTTTCTTCGCGAGGCCAGAAAGGGCTTCGATCCGCTCCGCCTTGCCCGCTCCTTGGATCTGTTTATAAAAACCCGGATAATAAAACTGGTGGACTAGAGACTCGACGATTCCGGCGAGACTTGTCGCGATGCTCAATCCCACCACAAAATAGCCCAAGAACTCCGCACCAATAAATTTTTCCACTATGAGCCGGTAGGATTGCGTCTGCATCCACATAAAGCACGTGGCTATCGCGAGCGGCGCGGCAAACCGCCATAGCGGGCCCAGCCCGGCACAGCTCAGGGCACTAAGACCTGCGCTATGCCCGCCGGCAGGGGCGGGCTCAAGAGTTCTGATTTTTATGCGTGCAGGTATATATACCACAAAAAAAGAAAGAACCTGCCCATAAAGCCAACAATAGGCCGTTTTGCCTGCAAAAATAGAAATACCAACTGAAAACAGCAGGCCCAACGCAGTTGTAAGAACGGATAGTCCGACAAAAGCCCCTCTATGCTCCAACATATTAAGAGCCTGCACAACAGTCTGGTTCAAGGTGGAAACGCAGATATACAGGGCGACCACAGCGATAAAATGGAAGAGCGGGATTCCGGAGCCAAGATTCAAAAAAACTTTTCCACCAAAAATCAGCGGAAGGGCCAACATGGAAACCGCAATCACATAAAGATTAAACACCTGGAATCTTTCCAAAAGGACCTTCTCACAATGCCAACGATGGAGGTTGCGGTTGATAAACAACCCGACTGGACTTATCAGGAAAAGTCCGAACCAGGAAGCGAACGAGAGCATTAGGAACATGCTGCCTATCTGCGCCGGGGACAGCAAAGCCGTCAACAGGCGCAGCGAGGCTATGGCGAGTAAAGCCTGGGCCACCCGCCCGCTCGCAAGCAGTATTATATCTCTACGCATTTTTCAAACTTCGATAAAAAAATCTTATTGCTTTATACAATCGAGGATAATTAATTTTATATTTATAAAATGCGGTATTAAGAAACTCAATCCTCGCATAAAAAGGCATTTTTATAAGATGTCTAATGATGTAAGGAAGCATTTTGACTTGAGCCCTAAAACCATTTATAGTAAAAAGACGACTGAATGCAATATGATCAAAAAGTCGCTCTCCGTACCTGATCAACTGATCCTCATCATGTTCGACAGTAAAAATTGGAACGGGCTTATCGGTTAACCAATATCCATCGCTCAGCCGTCCTGCTCGTTTTTCCATATCGTAAAGTTGAGTCCCCGGATAAACAAAACAAGGATTAGGCTCGGCAAGGTATAAAAGATATTTTATTTTTTGGAGCTTCACGACCAGGTCTATTGTTTCGTCAATTGTTTCATCATTTTCCCCGGACAAACCTACTATTAAAAAAACCCCGACCGTTATCGGAGAATCTTTAAAAAGTCCGACGGCGTAAAGCGCATCTTGCGGAGCAATGTGTTTTCCCGCACGTTCCAATACAGAGGGCGCGCCACTTTCCAGCCCAAAAAGCACAGTGCTGAATCCCGCCCGTTCCAATGCTGGCACTATTTTTTCAGATATCGGCTTGAAGCGAGCGCTGCAAATGAATTCAAAATTTAATTTCCGCCTCACGACTTCATCGCAAAATTCAATAACTCTTTCATTTTTAAGGAAAAAAGTGTCGTCATGGATCCATATGCGTTTTATTTTTGGATTAACTTTTTTTATATGCTCGAGTTCCTCCATAACATTTCCAATGGACCGATACCTAACCTTACCTCTTGAAACCAAATCAAGCGCACAAAAACTACAGCGGAACGGACATCCCCTTGTAGTTAATATGCAAGCAGCAATAGCATCTGAATGGAAAAGCGCTTCATGCTTAGGAAAGGGCAATTGATCTAAATCATTTATTAAAGGCCGCGGAGACGTTACCACCATTCCATTTTCTTTGTAAAAAGCTATGCCTAAAACACCATCAATAGCCTCATTGTTTTGAATTTTAATCAGCAACTCGGCCGCCGTGACCTCTCCTTCGCCAATGACCGCAATAACGTATGGGTATTGCCCAATCAATTGTTCATACATAGCACTTGTATGAATCCCGCCCAATATAATTTTTATATTTTGATGGTGTTTGTGAATGTAGTCGATGAGATGATAAGTGCTGACACGATTACTAGTCAATATATTAAACCCGACTACTTCTGGCTGGAATTCCCGCAGTTTATCTATAACGGTTTGATAGCAGTCGTTATATGAATAATCGTTTAAAAAAAGCGTATCAACAACATGTCCCTGCTTTTCTAAATATGCATGAAGATAAGCCAGGCTTAAAGGATAATAAGAATTATTACGGACAGGGGCGCGCACTTTGTCTTCCAAAGAAGTGGATATTAATTGCACCCTCATGTTATATTTCCCCACGCCCCTGCCCAGCAAAAATCAAGATGGGATCTAAATGCCATCGATGGTTACCATTTTTCAAAATCGCATTTTATCACTTACGGCCCCATTCACGGGAGCTTCGCCGATGCTGCTGGCCAACACCAGAAGCGTTTCGCCACCCAGAAGCCGCACCCCCCAGTCTTTGCTCAGGGCATAGGCAATAAGCCTTGGAATGGCGGCAAGCCTTGTTTTCCAGGTGCTTTGTGGGGAATTAAATGCCGCGCCGGAATAGCGCCACCCGATGATTTTAAACCCCGTATCCCTCAGAAGCTCTAAAGCCAGATTTTTTGTAAAGTAGTTTATATGCCCCACCTTATTCCTCACGGCCATGAGCGGAACTTCTCTGGCCACAGACACTGCGCTCAGATCCAGCGGAATATGAAAAAGATAGTGGCCGGCAACGCCATGCAGGCTATTCAAAAAAGTAAACGGGGCACCGAGGTGCTCTATCACATCCAGTAGCAGGATAAGGTCATAATGTGCTTTATTCAGCTTAAAAAAATCCCCCAACACGAACTTTACATTGCTTCGTTTAGTCTTCTCCCAAAACTGGACGACGGCTGGAGCTATTTCATAGCCGCAAAACTCAACGCCGGGCATGATTTTGCTCAATTCCGCCAGCACCCCTCCCGCACCACAGCCGATCTCGCAGACTGACCCGGGATTAATCCCCTCAGCCTTTAAAAATCCTGATACCGCATCAGCTTTCCAGGGCGAATCCCCCAAATCCCAGGATGGGTTATGGCGCAGGTAATCATCACCTGCATATCTTTCTTCTGCCAATGCCATATGCTATTCCCTTTTCATTCGTAAAGTGGCAGCTTTATTGGACAATCACAATTCTAGCCGGGCCATATAATTCCCAGGCTCATGACTGCGGACCTAGAGGAAAAAACCGTAACCACAAGGTCTTTGGGAGATAAAACAGATTCCACGCGCAACTGGCTGCAACCAAGAGCAGATTCAAAAGAGGATTAAAACGTCTTAACCTTTTTAGATACAGATCACGGCACTCTGCTTCTTGATGAGGAAAACATCCGCAATAGAATAACACCCCGATTATGCGCAGCACACCCAACGGTCCCAAGTTTTTTACTGCAAACCGGACAGCATTGCGATATCCGAGCCATGTCGAAAGAAGCGGACGGCCGCCTATGGTCCCTTCACCATGATGCCAAACCGGGATATCCGCGCTGATGGTTTTGAACCCGGCCCTCCGGGCCCTGTAAAAAAAATCATTATCCTCTCCGTACATGAAATAATCTTCATCAAAAAATCCTATTTTCAAGAATACGGAAGTTTTCACCATAAAAAAACATCCGGTGACATTTTCCGTCACAACCCACGCGACCCTCCCCGGGGCAGAAAGAGCAGAATAACTGCCGGAATCACCGATGATTTCACGAAACCCAACGACTCCAATATTTTTTCCGACCGCAAAAAGGTCGACTGCGCCTGCAATCGACCATTCCTGTATTTTGATATCACTATTGAAAACAGCGACAAATTCCGCCCCATGCTCGATGGCATACCTTGCGCCGACATTCACGGTCGCCGCGAACCCACGCTTTGAATGATTATTTAAAATCCGGATCGTCGGGAATTCTGTCTTAACAAATTCCACCGACCCGTCCGAGGATCTGTCGTCGACAAGAACCACTTGGAAATTAGGATACCTGGACGCAAAAAGAGACGGCAAGGAATAGGAAAGATGTGATAGCCCATCCTTATTGGGGACAACTACGCAGACTTGCGGAATAGAAATATGCGATTGCATATGAACTTGGAAGGTTTAACCGACAGAGCGTGTCGATTTATTCCCCTCAGCGGAATCTAGAGCCGCTTGGCATTCAGCCAGCGCTTTAACTACCTGCAGACCTAACCGCAGGCTCGGATGACTGTGCTGGCCTTCGCCTATGGCGCGGCAGAACTCACCCACAAGGTTGGCAAGCGGCATGGAGTGTTCAATAATAACCGGCTCCGGCGTTGATCCCGACGAAGAACAGAAAACAAGTTTATGAGGAGCAAGGTCATCATAGATTTGAGAGCCGCCCTCATAGGTAACCTCAAGCACCCTTTGTTTATGCCGCTGCATGTTACTGATATGAATTTCGGCACGAGCCCCAGACTCAAAACCGAGTATTATTATAACGGCCTCGCCAATTCCCTTTGGCTGTTGTATCCGCCCAGTCCGCTTGACCTCGATGCGTATAGGATAATTTCCCAAGAGATCGATAGCCATGGCGAGGTCATGCGGAGCCCAATCCCACAACGGTGGAGTGTCCGGACGGAATGGCCCCCAACCGCCACCCGCCGATCGTATGTTCTTCAATCTGCCCAGAGACCGCCCTCTTGCTTTCAACTCGCGGAAGGCGGCACTGAAGAGATGCGTGTGGCCGATCATCGTCAAAACGCCGCAATCCATTGCTTCTTTAACAAGACTCTCGGCATCCGGTAGAGAGAGCGTCATGGGTTTCTCAACCAAAACCGGGATACCGGCGCGTATGGCTCCAGTCGCTATCTCAAGGTGAGTCTCCGGGGGCGCAGCTATGATGATGCCGTCAAGACAGCTATCGCCTTCCATAAGATCACGCCAGCGCGGAGTTACCCTGCAGCCCGAAGGAACGAGTGCAGCGCTCTTTGGATTTCCACTCGCCAAGTAGGCAAGGCTTATCCCCGACATCCGACCAATCGTCTCAATATAGCGCTGACCCCAGCGCCCGGCCCCAATCAAGCCGATTTGCATCAACGCTACTCCCCGACGATGGCAAGGTTCGGAAGCGGCAGGATGAATCGACTCTCACCTCCGGCATACCGGCCGTGCTTTTTGATAATAGGAGCGGCGAAATTCCAAGCAAGCATAAGAACATAATTTGGTTTTTTCTGATAGAGCACATCTGGAGAGCAGACAGGAATATGCAAGCCGGGGGTGAGCATCCCCTGCTTGAGCGGATTGTCGTCAACAATATAGTCAAGCAGCGAACTATCTAACCCGAAATGATGCATCAGTGTGGTGGCCTTAGCCGGCGCGCCATAAGCCGCTATGGACTTGCCTTTAGCCCTAAGCCCACGCAACAGCATCATAAGTTCCTCGCCTCGCTGCGCGATTGCGGCTTCCCACCGGCGGAAGGTGTCGGCACGGTGAAGCCCGGCCTCATGCTCCATCGCAATGAGATCATCAACGGAGCCATCGGCCTGCCCCGTCGCAGGAGTTCCCACGTATCCAACCAATGCGCCACCCTGGATGTCGGAGCGCTCGACGTGCATCAAATTAAGCCCGCACTTGGAGAAAAACAGCTTCAATGGTTCAACATGATGAAAATCCACATGCTCGTGATAAATGGTATCGAACAAGGTCTTACGATAAACATCTAGCAGGTAGCCAACCTCGAACACAAACTGGCCATCCGGCGCGAGCAATGAACGGACGCCATCAATGACCCCGCGAAAGTCGTCAATATGGGCACAGACATTGTAAGCGCAAATCGCCTTTGCACGGCCATATTTCTCCCGTATGCGTCCGCCTACTTCAGCATTGAAGAAATCGGCCACAGTCTCAATCTCAGCGGAATCCGGGGCGACATTAGCTGCCGGGTCCACGCCAAGAACCCGCATTCCAGCCTCCTTAAAAAACCGGAGCAGCGTGCCATCGTTGGAGCCGAACTCGACCACCAAATCTCCAGGCTTAAGCTGCAAGCGCCGCACAATAGACACACATTGTTTTCTAAGATATTCGACCATGACCGGAGAAGTGCTCGACACGTAAAGATAATGGGTAAACAACACTTCGGGGTCAACGATGTCAAGTAATTGCAGATGCCCGCATTCGGCACAGCGGTAAACATCTAACGGATAGGCTGCCTGCGCTTTACCCCGCTCCGCAACCGACACCAGCGCGTTAGCCGGAGGCGTAGGGGTAAGGCGCAACACGCATTCCAGGACCGTAGACGCACACAATCGACAATCAGTCCGTTTGTGATGGTGAGGCAGCGTCATTTAAATCGGCCCATCTTGCCCGAAAGCCTATGAAGTTTAACGCGAACGAGGTCATTTTCATATGTACCCTGGTCCCGCGGCTTGCCGGTGATGTTGAGGAATTCCGAGTCTTCGAGGAATTCAACCGCATGTTCCACCATGGGCGGAGTAAAGACCATTTGCCCCGCCTTCACCAACAACCATGTTGGGGCCGACTTGCCTCCGGCCGGACGATGGAAATACTTCATTGCGCCTTTTACCACATACATATAATGCGAATCCATTTTATGATAGTGGTTGGCTCGAACAGTATGCTCCTTAGACGTGATGACCTGAATGCACTGTATGCCCCCATCCACCAGAGTCTGAATAGCGCCACGAGAATCTTCAAAAGGCGCAGACAATGATACGATAGGACCAGTCGGATAAATCTCTGGCGAACCATCTTTCTTGCTCATGTCATCTACCTCCTAGCTTTAGTCAATGAAGACCGGCTTTGTCAGAGAAAGCGCTTGAAGTCGTCCTCCATAGCGACAGTCTTGAGTTCCTTGTCGAAATCACGCACAGATTTCCACCCCAGTGCCCGGATGCGCGCATCATCAAGACTGTAGCGGACATCCTGTCCGACGCGGTTGGGGATGAGGACATACGCGTCTTTTTCAGGCACCCCAAGGATGTCCGCAATCTTCAGGACCACGTCCTTGTTCGGCAATTCGCACTTGCCATGCACATTATAGACGGTGTTGGACTCCCCTTTCTGCATGATGGTGAGAATGGCATCAATAGCATCCTCCACATGTAGCCATGAACGGACATAGCTGCCGTCACCTTGCAGCAGCGCCGGCAGACCGCGCCGCATGCGCAAAGCGGATTTAGGGATGAGCTTCTCCGGATACTGGTTCAGTCCATAGTTGTTCGTCATACGGACAATGTTATAGCGGAGCCCGAAAGTCCGCGCCCATCCGAAGACCAGCATATCGGCCGCGGCCTTGGTCGACGAGTAGGGGTTAGACGGCCGCAGCGGATCCGACTCTCTATGCCTGCCTTCAACGATATCACCATAGACCTCATCGGTGCTAATCTGGATGAAATGAGGCGCGCCCGCGGCGGACTTTGCGCGTGTCAGCTCCAATAACCGTTGCACGCCGATGACATTGGAATGGCAGAACTGCCGGCTGTTAGCGATGGAGTTGTCCACATGCGACTCGGCGGCGAAATTGACCAGAAAATCGCTTTCCGGAAGGTGACCGAGCTCTGCGATATCTTCCTCAAGGTGCCGGTAATTATTATGTTTTTTAAAAACCTCATTAGCGAACCGATCGGCCGCATAGTTGACCATGTCCACATTGGTCACGAAATGCCCCATATCAAGACAACGCTTCACAAAATGTTTGCCGATGAATCCAAGTCCGCCGGTGACGAATATTAGCTTAGATTTCGATTGCATCTGGTTCTTATCTCCTTATATTAAGGCAAAGCACTGACGACTTCTAATATTGTTTTTGCGACATCGATTATCGCATTAGGGCCGGCAACGACCTTTTTATGCGCATTAAGCGCGATCCCCCGCCTCTCGTCCTCATGAAGCAGGTAATATTCACACTTCCCTCGTAATTCTTCATATGTATCATAGCAGATAACTTCTTTGCCTTCCTCGAACAATTCCGTTATCGCATCGGTCCTAGTCGTTATCAGGGCCCCCCCGCAAGCCGGTATTTGCAGATTCTTCATGTTGATCTGATCGTGCTGCCCGACAGTCAAGGCGTCAATGATTATCTTGGTGGAATTAACGACTTTGGCCATGTCTTCCAGCCATGCGATCTTATTTGTTATCGCAAATCGTCTCTTGAATTCCTTGCTGCTTTTATACCAATATCCACCCCATATCCGAACATCCAAGCCCGCCAAGACGTCAAGCATTTTCTCCCGCTCTTTGCTCCAGGTGCCCATAAAAGCGATATCACTTCCCCATGCCTTTTTATCATCATCAGATAAAATCACAGGATGATGTTCCGGATAATAGAATAAAGGCAAATATGCCAGCTTTTTCAGCCCCTTGCTGCGGTAAAAGTCAAACAAGTGTTTTCTTTGACAAAAAACGCAATCATATCGCAGATATGACTCCGGATATACAAATGAAGAAAACGCCTTATTGTAAAGTTCATCCGTACTCCAAAGAACGACATGCCTTGCATGTTTTTTGACAGCATCGATCGTACTGCCCATCAGATGCCAGCCGTTGTTCACTAATACCAGATCATATTTGTTGTTTTTTACGGATGCTATCAGATCACGATTGATTTTAGCCGAAATCGCCGGCATCATCAGCCTGTTAAGGATGCGGTTTCTCAAATTGTACCCTCGCTCCGTATACAGGTACGATGTCCAATTGAAAAGTTCCACGACACAATCCAACTGTTCAAGGGATTTTTTAAGTTGCGGCGCTATCGCAAAGAAATACCCCTCACCATAAATCAAGATCTTCATTTATCCCGCCTCGCTTGGGCAGGTGTTGTACGCCGCCAGCCAGCCACACTTTTAAAGACGAAACTTCGCATTTTTGCCAAAACCAATAATGGATTATGCATCCCCGTTCTTAGGAGATATTTCAGTCGCCTTCTTTGCTTCTCCCGCGCAAAAAGGCCAAGCAGTTCAGAAAGGCGATTCTTCGGTATCTTTGACAGGATCACCCTGGTTTCGAGATCACTCCGCGAGTCGACCTCCAATCGACTCCAATCCATGCGATTGGAAACCAAGCCCATCTTTATGGCGGAATCCCAAACAGGGGTGCCCGGAAATGGTGTAAGCAAATAGACTTCGAAATTCGTGAGCTTGGAGTGTTTTATGAATTCGAGGGTCTGCAGTATCTCGTTCTCCGTCTCATCCGGGCTGCCGATTATGAAAGTGCCCTGTACATTTATCCCTGCTCCGGTCAAAAGCTCCACGGCATGCATATTTTGTTCCGGAGATGCGCTTTCCCCCTTTAGGTACTCAAGCGTATTTTTTGACCCTGATTCCAATCCCATACAAATCATCGAAATATCCAACGGCTTCAATATCCTTATCAGATTCTCATTCACCAGATTCGCGCGACAGGCAAAACCGAACTTGACCTTCTTGTCGATTCCTTTGTCGCAGATCAGCTGCACAATGCGTTCTAGCCTGGGAAGATTCGCGACAAACAGGTCGTCATAAAATGAAAGTGCCCGAGGCTTATAGATGCCAACGACGCGGGATATCTCTTCCACCACATATTCCGGAGAAAACCATCTGACTTTATCCCAGAAGCGGGTTGATGCGCAAAAGGCACATTTGTACGGGCAGCCCCTGGATGTAAAAAGATAAGTAGTCTCTTCAATGGGGATGTCCAGGAGAGCGCGGTCAGGGAAAGGGATGGAATCCAGTTTGGCAATGAGCGGCCGCAGTGTAGTTAGTTTCGGGCGGACTTCCGAATGAATGACTAAGCCCGGGATGTTATTCAACGCTGTCGGGGTCTTGAGTTTTGGATCTGTCATAAGATACCGGACGACATCCACTATGGTATCCTCGGCCTCCCCATATACACCAAAGACGAATTCCTCGGGCAAGGATTCCGGAAGAAGCGTAATATGGACTCCCCCCACGAACGCCGGGATACCAATCTTTCTGCAGAGGGCGCCTATTTCAATAGCCCTTCCGAAATTCTGCGATACTGAAGATACCCCCACGGCATCAGGCATGAAACTTTTTATAGCCTGCTCGACCTCCCTGTCTATTATCTTGATTTCTATCTCCGGGAAGTGCCGTTTCAACGAAGCGGAGAGGTATCCCAATCCCAATGACGGATATACGGTCTCAATAGGTCGCGCATGATTAATTGCGTTAACAAGAAGCAATCTCATTTTCCCTTATCTCCGTCCTGACATGGACTAACAAGTTTTAGCGCAGACACCTCGATAGCGCCGGACCCCACCAGGTGCATCGTCAGCCAACTGACAGCTTTTAAGGGATAAAAAATCATGAAATAAAGCGACACCGGCATCCTCCCGCCGAACAAATAAAAACCGATGCTTTCCACAAAAGAAGATGGGAATGCGACCGGAACGACCTGAATCGAGCCAAACCCAGCATCAGAAACCACTTTCCGGATAGTAATGCGGTCGTAATGCACTAGGTGACGCGGAAGATCCAGGCCTCTCCAAAATTGGCCAAACAACCGCGCTTCCCAAGAGCCAGCGTCCGGCAGAGCAATCAATAGCAGCCCATGATCCATGAGCAACGATGAAATGCTCCGTAACGCGCGAATCGGCTCATAAAGATGCTCAAAAGCATGGTGCATGATAACCGCGTCGAATGAGCTGACCGGCAGAAAGGCCATGGCCTCGTTCAAATCAGCCTTCAGGCATTTTATTCCACGGTCATTAAGACGACGCACGCACTCATCATTGGTTTCTATGCCCACAACCTCAAAATCATTTTCCCGCAAAAGCTCCAGCAGAGCGCCATCACCCGGCCCTATTTCCAGGACTTTTTTAGCACCGGAGCCCCGCAACCGCCGAAGGATCCTTAGATTAGGGTTCCCAAAGACGGCCCCTATCGTTTGTCTTAAGCCACAGAACCGGCTTTTTGCCGTGGCTTCCGTGCCATACAATGAATATTTTGAAGGATAATATTTCGCGATCGCCTCTTTCTTCACTCTCGGATCAGTGTAGAGAGCGCCGCATGCAGCGCACCTGGCGATGGAGAACTCCTCTTTGGTATAAAGAAAGTCTCGGGATTTTAAAAACCGAGGATTTCCGCCGCTCCCGCATAGAGGACAATCGGAGGACTCGAGATCGTTCCTATCATGCGACATCATCACTAGATCCGCACCCAACGGCAAGGGATCGAGTTCGTCTGTGCCCATGCGGCACCACCAAGGACATTGATGTTCGGCACGACAACGATCGCAGGATCGGACTCCGCCAACCAGGCTCCCCACCAACTGAAAGTGCTATTCGCAATGATAAAATTCCGGCACAACGTCATCAGCCACAGATCGGCGCACGCGTTCTCATTACCTTTATTATGTGAGACACAAATCACTCGGCTTTCCGGCAAGTCGATCTTTTTCCGCGCAGCCTCCGGGTCATTGGAAAACACGAAATATCTGGGCGACTTAAGCTTCTCTTCAAGGAAAGCAATAGCGCGTCTATAGTAATCAACGGCCACATTATGTACTTGTGCCTGATCAGGAGCATCAAACCAGCGCACATGCAACGCAACCGAACAACTATTCTTTATATCCTCCGCCATGCGCTGATTCGGCCCATCCAAAGGAGGGGTGATCCTTAAATCCTTCCGAATAACCCCTTCCACATCTTTAAAATAATCCTCACTTTGCCAATAACCATCCAAATATAAATTTTTATTCACTTCCAGAGATAAGATCCTTGCGTCGGAATCATCCCCTTCCTGCTCAACATAGAAACGATTCGCGAACGGCTTGCACCTGGAAATCAATTTATTAATTCCTCTTCTATATCGCTCAAAAGGCTCCAGACGCTCGGCCGGAGTTGCTTTGCGAGCAGAAATGCTAAACCGGTCCAATAGATACTTGGAGTGATACAGGGAATCTCGCACAAAACCAGTCACATCATCGATAACAAGCTCCGCACCATTCACCAAACTCAATCTGCGTGCCGCCGCGTAACAAAAAAGCTGATTTCCAAGGCCGCCCTTAATCCGCACAATTACTTTTTTCACGCTATTCCATGCAATACTTTTTTGATCCTTGTGAATTATGCCAATTCGTCGGGTGCGCAGTCGATGTCCCTCAGGACGATGATTCCCACTCAGCTTCAATGATCGGCGAGGAACATCTCCGAACTACACCATGTTATCCGGGAATCCGATGATCCCTGCTGCCATCTCCAACACAGATCGCCCGCGCCAGTGTCTCGACGGTCCTCTCGGCCGCGACATCCCAGGAAAACCGCCCGGCCCTTTCCATCGCCCGCCGCGCCATTTCGCCGCGCTCCGCTACGCTGCGCCCCAGCACGATCCCGATAGCATCCGCCAGACTCTGGGAGTCCCTAGGCTTGTAATAAACAGCCTGGTCCCCGAAAATCTCCGGCGAAGGTGGATTGTCCGCAGCGATACACGCAGCTCCGTGAGCCAACGCCTCCAAAGAAACGAACCCAAACGATTCGACCCGACTCGCCATGACGAAGGCCAGGCAGTTGGCATAACACCAGGACATCTCCGCCCTGCTCAAATGGCCGGCCCAGCATATGGACGATCCGACGCCGCATTCTTCGGCAAGATGCCGCATACGGACGGCATAAGGCGCCGCATCACCCTGCGCCACCCCCCCGATCACAAGCCTGACAGGCTCCACATGACGAGAGGCGAGCTCTTTAAGAGCCCCCATCAAGTCCTCCCACCCCCGATAGGGCTCAGCCGATCCGGCAGTAAATAAAAAACTCTTCGGCTGTCCTTGGCCGAAAGCCGAAGGTATTGGGACTTCGCCCTGCGGAAGATTCGAACCGTAGTAGATGATGTCAATCTTATCAGGGGGCACGTCCAAACGGTCGACCAGATAGTCTTTCACAAAGCGCGAAATCGCGATCACCCGGGTCGATTTCCTTACCGCCAGCCTGGTTTCAAAATACTGGGCCACCCTCCGCAATCTGCCTTTCAATCCCCACTCCCCGGAAGGGACCAAAGGGGACATGTTCTGCAGCATGACAACCGAGGGGATTCCCTCGAACTCCACCATCCTTTCCACGGGCATGAACAAGACCTGGGGATGGAAATCACGAAGGATTCCCTTGAGCCGAGAGTCCGGGCGATGGCGCCCGACCCGGAAGGGCTCGCAATCCACGAAGCCCACCTTGGGCAGCGCCGAGAACCATCCCGAGACCCCCAAACCCGCGGGGGACGCGCAGAGGATGGACTCGACCTGGCCATGACCGGCCAGGCGCGGCAGGATGTTCAGGAGATAGCGCCGATAACCCCCGCTCATGCCGCCGCCTGTAAGATTGATTAAAGCGATACGCATAGGTGAAAGGTCTTTGGAAAGAGCAGGGCTGCGCGAAGAAATGATTTTCCCATGGCCGCCTTAGCGCGCATATCTGGCCGCCCGGTGTCGAAGAAGCCATGACTGAAGAGGTATGCGCCTGAACTGGCGATGAAACGCGGCAGATTGCATCTGCGGTCCGAGACAACCCTTGCATTCCGGATAAACCGGCATGCCAGTCTCGGCCAAGCGCGCGGCCGCATAGAGTCTGTCCTGTATGCCCGGGTCACGCCACATGTCCTTGAATCGCCTCTCCCTGAGGTTGCCCAAGGTCTTATTGCCGCAATAGGTGCATTGCGAATAAGCGCCGTTACTCCACACGTTGCCCCAATAGAAGCCGAAATAGCAGGGACGCAAGATGTCGGAATCCCTGATACGGTTCTCCGATATGCCGCACGCTCTCTCCGCCTGATCGAGAGTGGCTCTCATCTGCGTCGAGACAGGCTGCCGCTTGAACCGTGATATCACGTCCCTGATTCCTTCCAGATCCTGCAACCCCAAGGCCCGAGACTCCAGCGCCGCGAACCCACACGCTAATGGGCGTATGGCGAAGTACACGTTCCATCTTCGAGCCAACTCCAGCAGAGCCGGGAATTCGGCGAGATTGTCCTTGCAGACGACATAGTTTATCTGCAGTTTACGGCGCGCCCCCGGAAGATTCAACAGTCTCTCGATGTGCCCCTTGATGTGCGAGAACTGCTCCTCCCCGCGATATCCATGGATCAACTGATGCGTCTCCGGCCTGATCGAATTCATGCTGATGGTCAGCTTACCGATCGCTGAAAATAGCGCTTGATCCATCAGCCCCAAGGTGCTCCCGTTGGAAAGCAGCCTGATCTCCATCGAGGCGCTGAAGCGACAGATGATCTCCGGCAGGCCCTTATACAACAACGGTTCTCCATCACCGGAAAAAACCACTTCCATGACACCCAAATCCGCGCAGTCTTCCAGCAATCCCTCCAGCATCGGATGGGGCATCTCCTCCGGAGCCGAAATATCCTCTTTGAGGCAGGAATGCGCGCCGCAGAAGATGCACCTATGGTTGCAGCGGGAAGTCACCGCGATATCAAGGCATATCGGGCCGCAGTCCAACCCCGGATTGAAATTGATCACCCTGGCCAGCCGCAGGGCCCGCCTAATGTTCAATAGGATATCTTTCACAATCGCCAGACAACCGGTACCGCAAACGAGAATTGTATGCCCAAAACAAAACGGAGGCAAACACGAGCATGACCAAAATAGCCCCGGCGCCTTGCCGGCTGAACTGCCAAGCGCATAAGCCGACCGCGATTTGCGCCAAGGCATACCCCAGCGATACCTTCCAGTGCGCGACGCCTAGTTCGTTGACCAGCAGCTGATACAGATGCCGCCGATGAGGGTGCAGAAGATTCTCCCCGTCGCGCAAGCGCACGAACATGGTGGTCAGCTCGTCCGCATAAAAAGTAAAAAGAAAAGCACAGAGGCACAGGAAGCACGTGGGGCTCGCGCTCAAGCGCAGCACCGCCCAGGCGAACACATAACCCAGCAAGATACTGCCCACGTCACCCATGAACACTCTTGCCCGCGGCAAGTTGAAAGGAAGGAACCCGACGCAGGCCGCGGCCAAACCGAACGAGATCGTCGCTTCCAGGTTGGAAGGCGCCCGCGCATAGGCGAATGCCCCAAGCAGACAGAATGCAGCTACGCCGGTGAGCCCTGCGATGCCGTTTATGCCATCCATGAAATTAAAGAAGTTCGCTGTGCCGACCATGAACACCATGGCCGGCAGGATGTACAAAGGAGCCAAGTGCAGACTCAGGACAGAGACGAGCGCGGCCGCAAACTGCACCGCGAGCCGCACCTTGGGCTCGATATGGGCCCTGTCCCCAGCCAGCCCCAACAAAGAGACGATGACAGCCGGAATCCACAATCCCGTCGGCGCCTGCGCCAGGATGCAGACCAACACGAAAGCGGCGAGTACGCCAAGCCCCCCACCCTTGGGCACGGGGCTCGCATGAGAACTGCGCGGCCCAGGGTAATCCTCCAAGCGCAGACTGCGCCCGTACTTAGAGATAAGCCAAGCCCCCACAAATCCCGCACAGCCAGAAACGAGCACCACCAGAATCACAGGGCCCCCAAATACCATCGCGCCGTGGCGCGCAGCCCGGCGGCAGGCGTAATGAGCGGCGACCAGCCCAACTCTCTTTGGATACGGCTGGAGTCTATGGCCAATGAATCGAGCAGACGGTCCACGGCGCCGGAAGTCCCGGTGCATCTTCCTGCCAGCCGCAGGAGCACCGGCGGGAAAGCAAAGAGCCGCGCGGGCCTTCCCAAGGCCCCCCCCAGCTCCCTAAGAAGTTCGGGCGTGGACAGGTCGCAGCCGTCGCTCACCAGATACGCACGGCCGGCAGCCTTAGGGTGGGCGGCGCACAGCATCAGAGCGTCCACAAGATTGTCCAAGAAGATGAAGCTGCGCCGATTGTCCACCGAGGCCAAAGGCAGCGGCCATCCATTGCGCAACACGGCGAGCAAGCGCAAGAAATTCGCCTTGTTGCCTGGGCCGTACACCAGCGGAGAACGGACGATGACCGTCTCAAGGCTGGTCGTGCTGGACACTTCACACAGGGCCTCTTCAGCCTCGCGCTTGGAACGACCGTAGTCGTCTTCCGGCGCCAGAGGCGAGTCCTCCGTCAACGGCCGGCCATTCGTCGCTTCACCGTGGACCTTAACCGTACTCATGAAGACCAGGCGCCGGACACCCGCGGCCGCCGCGCTCTGCGCCAGCCGCCGCGTGCCAGCGGCATTGACCGCGCGGAAGGCCTCCAGCGGGTCGGCCAGCGTCTCCTTCATCACGTGGACCCGGGCCGCCAGATGCACGACCACCTCGACGCCGGCCAAAGCCGCAGACCAGTCGGTCGCTGCACCAATGTCTCCCACCGACACCGCGGCCGCCCCGGCCGGAACCGGCGAGCCGGCGGGAAACACCGCGGCGCGCACGGTCCAGCCCTCGGCGGCCATGCGGGCGCACAGAGCGCGACCGATAAAACCGTTTGCTCCCGTGATCAGGACCGTAGGCATGTTCTGTCTGTGATTATAGCAATAGACCGGATGGGGCGCCGGACCTCCCGAAGGCTGACATTATCGAGCAAGCTGAGAACAAAAAGGGGGCCAGCTCGTATATATATCAGGGGGTCCACGCCATGAAACAACTCGCCGCGCGGACGAAGCCGATGAACTCCTTCTCGACATCCAGGCGCTCATTGAAACGGCGAACGGATGTGACGCCGTCCTGACGGCCATCAGGAAGTGCATTGGCCGTTATGGGCGACGCGCGGCCGGGTGGCGCCGACTCTTAAGGCGAATGCGTTTATGGCTGTTGTGCTCGCGCCAATGAGCTCGCTCATTGGCTTTATGCGGACAGTAGCCGTGCATACTGTTTCGATTAAATTCGCGAGATATCGTGCTGGCATCTCGATCCACCTTATGAGCAATCTCCCGCAGAGACAATCCTTGACCTTTCCAAACCGCAATCTTTTCCCTTTCCGGCGCAGTCAAGTTCTTGTACATTTTCTTACCTGCCTATTTTATCGCAGGTCATCAAACATTCAAACTGTTGCACTAGCATATTGAACTCAGGCGAGACATTGAAGTCTTTCATCCATCGCGGCGAACGCCCGCCACTCTACTATTGACGCGACCGGACCAGGAACTGCTACGGATTAAGCAGCCACTCCCATGCCGGCACGAATTTTACCTGACTGCCAGCTAAGCGCTGCGTGCCGCTACGGTCAAGCGTAATGAGCATCAAACCACCCGACGCAACGTTCTTAAAAACGTTTAACGCGCTTTGCAGGCCGCCCAACTCGCGCGCCTCAACTTCCGCTCTGTTGGTGTCCAGACAAACCTGTATAAGTTCCACCGCCCCTCCAGCGCTTGGACGGCATACAAAATCCACCTCGTACTTGCGTTGGGGATCGCTGTAATAGAAAACCTGTTTTTTTCGCCGCAGCAGCTCCAAATAGACCAGATTTTCGAGCAACCTGCCTTCATTTTTCTGACCTGACACGGAAATTGACCGCAGCAAAGCCGCATCGATGCCGTACATCTTCCTGGGTAGACGCACGCACTCCCGCGCTTTGTGCGAAAACGCCTCCACGGCAAAAAAGAGATAAGCCTCCTGCATATACGCCAGATAATTTTTTACCGTGTGTATGCTCCCAAGGCCATAAGCTTCCTTGATATTCTGGTACGAAAGTTTGGAAGCATAATTATTCGCGGTATAAAGCGCGATATCCTTAAGGGTTTTAATATGTCTTACGCCGTGGCGCAGTGCGATATCCTGCGTGAGGATTTTATCGTAGAGATCATGCAGATAGGATTTTTTATCCACAATACCGGGAAGCTCCGGGAAACCCCCGGCGGAAAAATAATCAGAGAAGGCGGCGCTGATTTCCGCCCTTGAACGGGTGCTTAAGTCTTTATCACGCGCGGATTCCATGCCGCGCGAACGCAGATATTCCAAAAAAGAAAAAGGATAAATTTCAAAAACTTTATGCCGGCCGGTTAAATGGGTGGACAGGTCGCGGCTTAGCAGATGGGCATTGCTGCCTGTGATGATGACTTTATAGCCGCCGCGCTGCAACCGAGCGACGAAAAGCTCCCATTTCTCTATGTTTTGTATTTCATCAAGAAGAATATATTTAATACCCGGCTTAAGCTCCAAAAGGACTTCCAGGACAAGGTTCAAATCGGAGGTTTTAACATCCGCCAAGCGTTCGTCGTCGAAGTTCACATAACCATACGGCAAATCTTTCAATACGCGATGGGCCAAAACAGATTTGCCGCACCGGCGCACGCCGCTTATGACCTTAACAAGAGTATCCGCAAGGGCGCCGCGCAGTTCCGGCTCGACAAGGCGCTCGACGTGGCACTTATCCAAAATGCCGGAGATATCGCCAAACTGATCAAGCAAAACTTCTTTTATCTTAGACCTGTCAACCATAATGACCTAAGTATACTACATAGTGCAGTATACTGCAATAAGATCATCTTCCGGGCTGTTCCCCAAGACTTGTTTATTACAATAGTCAATATTATCGTAATTTGTCTTTAGAAATATGGTGGTATTATTAAAGACTGACTTTAAAATATCAATCATATTGCCATTGGCTCTTGCGATGCAGTGCCAGGCACTCGCTCAGGGGCGGCAGGAGGCATACGCAAAGGGCACGCTCCGGCCGGTTGCGCCCGGCAAACGGCCGCCGGGCGCTCGTCTACAGTCGGCCTGCCGATCACTTATGCCAGACGGTGCGGTTGACGTAGTCCGTGTAGCTGCGGATGATGCGCACCACTTTCTTGGATACGTTAGGCGCGTCGTAGTCCGAGACCAGCCGGAACTGCCGCGGGCCCTTGGCGTGTTGAGCCGTGACGATGGCGATGGCATCCAGCACCGCGCTCGGCTCCAGGCCGCACATGATCAACGTGCCTTCGTCCATGCCTTCCGGACGCTCATGCGCCTGCCGGACAGTCACGGCCGGAAAATCCAGGATGGAGGACTCCTCCGTGATAGTGCCGCTGTCGGACACCACACAAAACGCCGAGGTCTGCAGCTTCACATAATCAAAGAATCCCAGGGGCTTAAGGAATCGGATGCGCGCGTCCAGACCCTGGCGGCCCGTCTCGGCCAGCTTCTTGCGGGTGCGCGGATGGGTGGAGACGATCACCGGCAGCCTGTGCGTCTTGGCGATCCGATTCAAGGCCTCCAGCAGGCTGGAGAAATTCTCCGGGGAGTCGATGTTCTCCTCCCGGTGCGCGCTGACCACGAAATACCTCCGGGGCTCGAGCTTTAGCGTCTTTAAGATGTCAGAGCCCTGTATCCGCGGGGCGTAATGCGTCAGAACCTCTTTCATGGGTGAGCCGGTCTTGATCACGGTCTCAGGCCGGATGCCCTCGGCCAGCAGATAGCGCCGCGCGTGCTCGGTGTAGGGCATGTTGATATCACTGATATGGTCAACGATCCGGCGATTGATATCCTCCGGAACCCGCTGATCGAAGCAACGGTTGCCCGCTTCCATGTGAAAGATAGGAATCTTGCGCCGCTTGGCGGCGATGGCGGCCAGGCAGGAGTTTGTGTCGCCAAGCAACAGCAGAGCGTCCGGCGCCTCCTTGGCCATGACCTCGTCAACTTTTGCGATCACGTTACCGATGGTCTGCGCCACGGTCTTGCCCGCCGCGTCCAAGAAGTAATCCGGCTTGCGCACCTGCAGCTGCCGGAAGAAGATTCCATTGAGCTCATAATCGTAGTTCTGCCCGGTATGGACCAAGACGTGCCGGGTGTGCTGGTCCAGCTCATTGATAACCCGGCACAACTTGATGATCTCGGGCCGCGTTCCGACGATGGTCATCACTTTGAGTTGCATTCGATCCTCTTCTTTTCTGGGAGATTTTCGAACCGACGAGCTCATCGGAGCAATTCCTCCACCGCCGCCGGATCCACGTCCTCGATCATGAGCTTGTTGTCTCTCAATAGAGCCATGGTCCCGGCCAGATCCAAGACGTTGTCCGCCGAACTAAATTCCTTGGTCAAGGCATTGGGCTCCCGGCCCGCGCGGCCGACCAGTTCCGGCAGCATGGGCAGAATGGCATAGTAGCGGCCGCGTTGGACGCAGTGGTTCATCTCCTCTTCCGAGACCATGACCTCATGGAGCTTCTCGCCAGGGCGGATGCCGGTGATTTCGATCTCGATCTTGCGTTGGCCCGCCAGGGCCTTGGCGATGTTCATGACCAACGCCGACGGCGCGTTGGGCACATAGGTCTCGCCACGCTTGGCCTCGCGCAGAGCGGTAAAAACCGTGTCCACCGCATGGTCCAGACTGAGCAGGAACCGGGTCATCGCGGGAGTCGTCACCGTCAACGGGCCGCCGTTACGGATCTGGCTGTGGAAAAGCGGGATGACCGAGCCACGGGAAGCCAGCACGTTGCCGTAACGCACGCAGATGAAGCGCGTCTTGGGATTGGTGATGTTGGCAGAGATGAAGATGCGCTCCTGAATCGCCTTGGTCATTCCCATGGCGTTGACCGGCTTACAGGCCTTGTCCGTACTGATGGCGATGACGGAGTCCACGGGATAGCGGTGCTCCTCGATAGCACGCGCGATGTTGGCCGCGCCCAGGCAGTTGGTCAACACCGCTTGCGTCGGGAAATACTCGCAGGTGGGGACCTGCTTGAGCGCCGCCGCGTTGACCACGAAGTCCGCGTCCTTGACCGCGGCGCAGACGTCGCCGTAGTCGCGAACATCCCCGATACGGAACTCCAGCACGTTGGAGAAGTTGCGGTAGATCACCTCGTCGGTGGCCACCAGCTTATGCAGATAGGACATACGCATATCATGCTGCTTGGCCTCGTCGCGGGACATCACGATGACCTTCTTAGGGGTCCCCAACTCCCCGGCCAGGACGCGCCTGACGAAAATCTTACCCATGGACCCGGTGCCGCCCGTGACCAGTATCGTCTTCCCTTCAAACATCGTTTTCATGCTTGCCTCATGTCCACACAGAGTTCGTCCGCCATCGCGTCCCAGGTCGGCGGAATGTAGTTGAATTCTTTGCGAAACCGCAAGGAGTCGAGGCTCCGGTCGCAGACGAAGGACGCATCCGGCACGATCTCGATCTTCTTGCCCGACTTCCTCCGAAGCAGGACCAATAATGAGAATTTATCAATGGGCTCGCTGGAAACGTGGTAGAGGCCGCTCGCGGCAGGATGGGACACCAGCATGCGCTCCACGACGCGGCCCATCTCGATGGTCGTCAGACCGGAATAGATGGCCTTGGTGAAGCCCCGAATAGTCCCGGACTGGGCCCGGAACCATTCGAACAGCCCGGTTTTGTGGGATAGTTCAGGGCCGATGCTGGAAGTCCGAAGTGTCAGACAATGCTCCTCTCCCATCCCGCCCAACTCTCCCAGGAACTTGCTCCGACCGTAAAGGTCCTCGGCATCCGAAGCGTCGGTCTCCAGGTACCGACCCTTGCGGCCCGAGAAAACGCAATCGCTGCTCAGTTGGATGAGTCGGCATCCCGCAGTCTTGCACAGCATGGCTAGACGGTGAGGCAGCAGGGCGTTGATCTCCAAAGTGGGGATGCTCTGCTTGGCCATATCCCGCTGCTTGACGATCCCGGTCCCGTTGATCACGGCCTGGGGCTTGAAGCTGGAGAACACGTCTTCGAGCCGGTCCAAAGAATGCAGGTCCAGGCATCCGTAGGCATTCTCCTGGGAAAACAAGCCAAATCTCTCGTAGGCTGGCAATTCTTGGCGCAAAGTGACTCGAACGTCATGGCGCGGCCGCAGCTGCTTGAGGAGCTGATGGCCCAGCATGCCGTCTCCGCCCAGAATCAAAATTCTCATTAGAAACTCATTCTATCACTAAGATGACCTTCAAGTCTTTTCAACCCTGACGCGGCCTTCGGCCGCGGCGGCCAGCACGGACTCCGTCCGATCCACCATGGCCCGCTTCGTGAACCGCTGTAAATACAGGGCCCGGCCCGCCTTCCCCAGAGCGGCCCGTTGCTCTGGGCTCTGACTGTACAAGTCCTTGATGGCCGCGGCCAAAGCGTCGGGGTCCTCCGGAAGGCAGGTCAAGCCACAGCCGTTGCGCTCAATGAGCTCAGTCCCTTCGCCCGCCACGGCCATTATGATGGGTCGTTGCGAGGCCAGATAAACCTGAGTCTTGGCCGGCACCGTGATGCTGAAGAGCGGACTGCGCTTAAGATGCACGAGCAGGGCGCCGGCGTGGGCAAAGAACTTGGGCATGAGCAAAGCCGGCTGGTGCGGCACGAATCGGATATTCTCCAGGCATAGGCGGCGCGCCATGGCCTTGGCATCGTCGATGCAAGAGCCCTCTCCCACCAGGACGAATTGGATGTCAACGATTTCCTTCAACTTGGAGGCCGCGGCAATGAGCGTGGGCAGGCCTTGGGCCAAGCCCATGGCGCCTGCGAAGATTACATTGAACCTACCCAAAAGGCCATGGGCCCGGCCGAACTCCGAATCCGGCTCCTGCGGATGATAGATGGCGTCGTCAGCCATGTTCTCGACTACCACGATCTTCTCAGCCGAGACCCCCTTGCTTAGGAGGTTATCGCGAAAGCCCTGGCTCTGCACCGTCACAAAGCTGGCCTGCTTGTAGACCAAACGGCAGTAAGCGCCCGCCGCGCACAGAAGCAGCCCCGGCCTCACCATCCCGGTCTCCGCAAGGGTCTCGGGCCACACATCCGCCACGTCTATGACAAAAGGCAAGCGCCGCAGCCAGCGCAGCCAAAGCGCCGGCAGGCCAGCGTGCATGGTGAATGCCCAGACCACATCGGCTCGGCCGCAGAGCCAGGGCCCCAACGCCATGACGCTCGCCCAGAAGCTAAGATAATTCAAAGACCTCTTGATAGGAGAGCGGCTATGGTCGGGATAAAGCGCCATTCGGAGCACGCGAAACTTGCCATGGTCCTCCCAGGACCACAGCCGCATCTTGTAGCCAAGATAAAGACGGCCCTGTGGGTAATTGGGATAGCCGGTCAGAACCGTTACCGAATGGCCCTTATTGGAAAGCTCCGCAGCTAGGGCGTTAACCCTGGCCGCCGGCTCCGGGGCGAACCACTGGCTGAGCAATATGATCCGCATGGAAAAAGTCATCGCGGCAGTCCCGAATGCGACTGTTGCGCGACGCGATACGATTATAACTTATCCGGAATATGGACGAGGCGCGGTTTACGGATTGATCCATTTTTCGACGGGCTAAGATATCCCTGGATAGGGTCGTCTCGACCAAGGAGTCCTGCAGATACCGTCGCCAGCGATCCTCATACGCGACGAGCTCCGCGCAACCGGGATAGCCTCCAAAATAAAGATATTGATGTTGAAAGCCTCTTTTGTCTCGCTGAACGACCAATATGGCGCTCGGATCATCTCCGCCATTGGTCCATAAGGGGCTGACAGAGAGCTTGGCCCGCAAACGGCCGATCTCCCACTGCGACTCGATCCATGCCCTGTCGTGCAATAAGGGCTTATCCCTAGTCCCGGATCAAAAGCGCCGACCGATATTCATCTTTGATACAATGTGCCGCATGGGAAAGAATACCGCGCTTTACCGGCGCGTAGCGGTCGCGAGCCTGGACGCGGCGGCTTTCGCCGCGTCTTTTTGCGCGGCCTTCCTCCTCCGATTCGATTTCCAGGTCCCGCTTTGGGGCTGGAGCGCCTGCGGCCATGCCATTGGGCTGATACTCGTGGCGCGCACCGCCGCGCTCCTCTACTTCGGCGCCTACCAAGGGCTCTGGCGCTATGCCAGCATCTCGGACCTCACCACCCTCTTCAAAGCCATGGGGGCCAGCCAGATCGTCATCGTCGCCATGTTGTTCTTCGTGCCCCATACGGGCCTGCCCCGCTCGGTGCTCATCATCGACCCCATCATCGCCATCGCCTTGGTCGGCCTCATCAGGTTCAGCATCCGCCTCACGCGCGAATGGCGCAGCCAGGGCGACACAAAGGACCTGCCGCGCCTGCTCATCTTCGGAGCCGGCGACCTGGGCGAAAGCATCGTGCGCGATATGCAAAAACGCAAGCGGCACACACACCGACTTGTAGGCCTCATAGACGACGAGAAAGCCAAGTGGAATCACCGCATCCACGGCGTGCCCATACTCGGGGGCCGCCAGGACCTGCCCCGGCTCATCGCCAAACACCGCATCGACGAGATCGTCATAGCCATCAACCAGTCCCGTGGCGGGGTCATCCGAGACCTCATGGAGCTCTGCAAGGACCACGGCGGCGCCAAAATGCAGTTCAGGACCGTCCCAACCATCGAGGAGACCCTGCGCGCCGATCCCGCGCGCCATCGCGGCATCCGAAAGATCGAACTCTCCGACCTTCTCCAGCGCAAGCCCGTGCACACGGACCTAGATACCGCCAGACACATCCTGACGGGAAAGGTCATTCTGGTGACCGGAGCCGGCGGCACCATCGGATCCGAGCTCTGCCGCCAAATCATGCGCTTCAAGCCGGCAAAACTGCTGCTCCTGGAGAACCACAACACCGCCCTTTTCTATATCGACCGCGAACTCTCCGCCGGGCGCTCCCCAGCCGTGCACATCCCCGTGGCGGGCGACGCCGGAGACGACATCCTGCTGGAGAACATTTTTCAGACGCACAAACCCCAGCTGGTCTTCCATGCCGCGGCGCACAAGCACGTCCCGCTCATGGAGTCCAATGCCCAGGAGGCGGTCAAGAATAACACCCTCAATACCCACCTCCTGGCCGAGAAAGCGGTCAAGCACGGCGTGGAACGTTTCCTCTACATCTCCACGGACAAGGCGGTGCGGCCAGCCAACGTCATGGGCGCCTCCAAGCGCCTGGGCGAGATGGTCATCCGCGCCTTCTCCGGCACATCGCAGACGAAGTTCATGTCCGTGCGCTTCGGCAACGTGCTGGGCAGTTCCGGCAGCGCCATCAACATATTCAAGGAGCAGATCGCCCAAGGCGGGCCTGTGACCGTCACGCACCCCGAGGTGACCCGCTACTTCATGACCACGGAGGAGGCGGTGCACCTCATCCTGCAGGCCTGCGCACTGGGCGGAGGCGGTGAGATCTTCGTGCTTAATATGGGCGAACCAATCAAAGTAGTCGACATCGCGCGCAACCTCATCCTGCTATCGGGCCTCGAACCAGGTCGAGACATTAAAGTCGTGTTTTCGGGCCTACGGCCGGGGGAGAAGCTCTTCGAGGAAATATTCCGCGACAACGACGTGCGCCGCGACACCGGTCATCCCGACATCTTCGCCGCCGTGCCCGAGGAAGCCGACCTGGCCATCATGCGCGGCACGATCAAGGAACTCCAGGAGCTTTGCACTCAGCCCGACCCCGCGCCCCTACTTAGCAAGATGAAGAGCCTCGTGCATTTCTATAAAGCCGACCCCGCCGCAGGCGGCCCGCGATAATGGCGTTGCTGCGTCTGCCGCCCTGGATGCGCGGCGCCCTGCGCACGGCCCTCCACCTCTGCCTGGATGCCGCGGCCGTGACCGCCGCCTACCGGCTGGCCTATCTCTGGCGCTTCGAGTCCGAGCGTTGGGTTGCCGCTTTCCCAATCACCGGCGTCATACCAGGGTGGGCGCTGTACGGCAACCTCCTCTACGCCGTGCTGCCGCTGTGGCTCATACTCCTGGGATACTCCTCCCGGCTCTACGGCGCGACCTGGATGAGCGGGGCGGACCGGTTCCTGAAGATCGTCAAGGACTGCACCCTAGCCACGGTCGCGGCCCTGGCCGCCTCCTATATCTATTCCAGGCTCGAATACTCGCGCATGATGCTCGCCATGGTCCTGCCGATCTCCGTGGTCCTGGTCTGCCTGAGCCAGACCCTGATCCTATGGGTGGACGCCTGGGTGTCCCGGCTCGAGGATGCCCGGTCCGCGCTTCTGGTGGGCGGCGGACCTGTGGCCGAGCTGGTCAAGGAGAGCATCCGGCGGCGCCATCCCGAAGCCGGCATCCACGAAGTCCAGGAACTACCGGACCGGGACCAACTCGAAAAGCTCCTGGCCGGCCGGCCCTTCTCCGAGCTGATCCTCTGCAAATCGTCCATATCCCATACCCGGATCCTCGAAGCGGCAGAGCTCTGTGACGCGCACGACACGGCCTTTAAGATGCTGCCCGACCTCCTGGAACTGCGCCTCGGCGAGGTCCAGCTCGACGAGAGCCTGGGGCTTCCCGCTTACCGCATCCAGCATGCTTCCCTAACCGCGGCCAACTTCGCGGCCAAACGGATCTTCGACCTATGCTTCTGCTTCCTGGTCTTTTTGGTCACAGGCCTACCCTGGCTTCTGACGGTCCTGCTCATCCGGCTGGATTCCCCGGGGCCGGCGCTCTATCAGCAGAAACGCTACGGCTACAAAGGCCGAATCTTCGATGCCTTCAAATTCCGCACCATGGTCTACGACGCGGAATCCCAGATCGCCGCGGTCCAAGCCCTCAACAGACACGAGGGTGCCTTCTTTAAAGTCAAGGACGACCCGCGCATCACCCGTGTGGGCCGCTGGCTGCGACGCTTCTCTTTAGACGAGTTCCCACAGTTCATCAACGTACTCGCCGGCGAGATGAGCGTGGTCGGGCCCCGGCCGCTGGCCGTGGCCACCGGAGAGCTGGAGAAACTCTCGGGGAAGTTCGGCCAGACCGCTCTCAAACGCATGAACACGCTCCCCGGCATCACCGGTCTATGGCAGGTCTCGGGGCGCTCCGACGTCTCCAGCGCGCAGCGCTTCGGCCTGGACATGTTCTACATCGAACACTGGTCCCTGGGACTCGACCTCGAGATCATCCTGAAGACCATCCCGACCATGCTTTCGACCAAGGGGGCATACTGAAGGCTCCTTTCAGCCGCCTCCTGAACAAGATTTCCAGAGGATCCGTCCTGCTTGGCATCCTGGCTTACGCCATCTGCGCCGTCCATATCAACCTGGCGCGACGCTGGGCACAGCAGGACCGGCAGCCCTCAGGTTGGGACCCTGCCGTCCACCTCAGCACGGCCCAGGACTACCGCGAGGCCTGGCACGACGGCCGCTGGCTCGACCTCCTCTTGACCCGACCCCGGCCGGGCCGCCCGACCTACCCGCCATTCTATCACTACACGCTGACCACGGTCCTCTCCGCCGATGCACCGCACCGCGCGGTCGTCTGGCTCAACCTGTGCTACCTGCTGATACTCATCCTCTGCACAGGCTGGATCGCCTGGGAACTGGGCGGGGCCTGGGCCGCGGCCGCGGCCCTGCTCATGACCGGACTGTCCCCCGGCCTGCTGCCCCTCTACCGCGAGGCTTTCACGGACCTGGCCGTGACAGCCTGGATAAGCCTGGCCTACGCGCTGCTCCTGCACTCCCACCTCTACCAGCGTCCGCGCTGGTCCTGGGGCGTGGGCCTTTGCGCGGGCCTAGCCTTGGACTCCAAATGGAGCGCCCTCATCTTCCTCCTGCCCGCATGGTGCGCCGGCTGGTCCGACGCCGCGCGCCGCCACAATCTGCGCAATGCCACGGCCGCCGCCGCAATGATAGCCTTACCCTGGTATCTTCTCAACGGGATGCAGATGCTGCCTCGCATCTGGGATTCCATCAATATAGGCCGCGGCCAGGGAGCGCCCACGGCGTGGACCCTAGCGAACTGGTGGTGCTACCCGACCTTCTGGATCCAGTGCTTCTCTTGGCCAGGCTTCCTCCTGCTGATCGTCGGCACAACCTGCGCCTTAGCCTGGAGCCGCCGGCAGCCACCGCGCCCGGACCTACCGATCTTTCGGGAGATGTCAACGCCCGGCCTGCCCCCCGCCTTGCTTCGTACCGGCCGCGCCTGGATCGCGGCCTGGTTCTTCTTATCCTATGCCGTCATCACCTTCGTGCCCACCAAGACCGAACGTTACGTCCTGCCCGCCACCGCGGCGGTGACGTCCCTGGGCGCGGCCGGGCTCCCGCTTCCCGCCCTGGCAGCGGCCGCCGCAACCGCGCTGTGGCACGCCCGCCAGATCGCCGGGCCCCAGCCTGCGGATTGGCATGAGAACGACATCCTGCGCGAAGTATCGCTACGGCGCGACAGGTCACGGCCCCTGACCGACCTGTGCCTCCTGGTCAATCATCGCGACCTCAATTCCGACACCTACGGCTGGCTCCTGCGTCACCGGGGCATCCCGGATATCTATGTCGGTTGCCAGCAATCGGATATCCCGGAGTGGGCCGACTTCGTCCTGGCCAAGTCCGGAGCCCCGGGTGAATTCCTCTCGGACCGGACGCTCCAGCTAATCAAAGATGCCCTCGACGGCTCCAAGCTCTTCACCCGCGCATTCAGTGAGGCCAAACGCTGGCCGCTGCCGGACGGGTCCGAGGCCGTGCTCTTCCAAGCCCGCCGCGACTTGGCCCCTGTCAAGGGTGAACGCCGGTTCGCCTCCATGCAGGTCAGAAGCGCCCGGCTTGAGGATATCAGGTTCACCTGGCAAGGCGGATCGGACTACGAAGTCTCCATCGCCACCATCACCTTGGCCAAGCTGGCCGCGCCCGTACGCGGCGTGCGCTTGCGCCTGGCGGGAGCGCGGCTCATCGAGGATGCCGGCCGCGTCTACGTGCTCTCCCTAGGCACCGTGACCCTGACCGCGGCACAGCTGCGCTGGGACGAAGCAAGCCGTGCCCTGTCGCAGCGCAGTCGGCTGCCGCTGAGCGTCGGAGTCGCCGACGGTACAGTCGTTCTGCGCCTGGGCCGACGCCACGCCTGGGCCGAGGCAGCGCTGCGGCCGAGCATGGACGGGCAGATGCTCCGCCTGCGGATGGAGCGCTTACGCTTGATTGGGATATCCCTGCCCTGGGTCCGCCGCATCGCGTGGCAGCGCTCTCTGGCCCCTCGAATACCTTATCAGCCTTATAAAATCCAACTCAGACCTTTGCATCTCGACGAGCAAAGGCTTTGGATCGCAGACACACCGGAGGATCATTGAAACAGACCATGACGACGCCGATTCCGCTGCTGAGCCTCAAAACCCAACATGAACGCCTCGCGCCGGAATTGCGCCAAGCGGTGGTGCGGGTCGTAGACTCCGGAACCTTCATCCTGGGCCCCGAGGTCAAGCAGTTTGAAGTCGAGTTCGCCGCGGCCCTGGGCGCCCAACACGCCATCGGCGTGTCCAACGGCACGGACGCCATCCGCATCGCGTTGGAAGCCGTGGGCGTAAAGCCAGGAGACGAGGTACTCATCCCCTCCTTCACCTTCATCGCCACGGCCACCGCGGTTTCCGCTCTGGGCGCGGTGCCGGTCTTCGTGGACATCGATCCGGTCACCATGACCATGGCCCCCGCCGCGGCCGCGGCCGCGGCGGGCCCCAAGACCAAAGCCATCATCCCCGTACACCTCTTCGGCTACCCGGCGGACATGGACGCGTTCTGCGCCCTGGCCGCGGAGAAAGGCCTGCATATAGTGGAGGACTGCGCCCAGGCGCACCTAACCACCTACAAAGGACGCACGGTCGGCACCATCGGCGACGCGGGCGCCTTCAGCTTCTACCCCTCCAAGAACCTGGGCGCGGCTGGTGACGCCGGCGCGGTCACGGTCATTGACCCGGATCTAGCCGAAGCCGTGCGCCAGCTGCGCAACTGCGGCCGTGAAACGGGCGGGGCGGCCTACCGCCACGTGCGCGTGGGGCAAAACTGCCGCCTCGACGAACTGCAAGCCGCAGTCCTGCGGGTCAAACTCAGATATCTCGCCGAGTGGACCGCCAATCGCCGGACTGTAGCCCTGCGCTACATCCAGAACCTCCAGGGCCTGCCCATCTTCCTGCCCGACCCGGGCCGCTCCGGCACAGTCCACACCTTCCACCTCTTCGTGGTGCGCTGCGACCGGCGTGACGAGTTGGCCAAGCACCTGACCGCGCGCGGCATCGGCAACGGAGTCTATTACCCCATCCCGACCCACCGCCAACCTGCCTATCAGGATGTGCTGACCCGGCCCACGGCCCTGCCCCATACAGAAGAAGCCTGCCGCACGGCGCTGGCCCTACCCATGTATCCAGAATTGGAACTGTCCGCCGCAGACTCAGTCTGCCAAGCCGTCCGAGACTTCTTTAAATGAGCGCGGCACCCGAAGGGCGCCATGCAACCATCCTAATGCCAAAAATACTCTTCATCTCGACATCAACCACCATCGGCGGTGCCGAGAAAACCCTCTTCACGTTGGCCACCCGATTGGACACCAAGCAATTCCAGGTGGCGGGCGTGGTCAGCCTTAAATCCCCAGGACACTACGCCCAGCGTCTGAACCAGCATGGCATCAAAACCCGCAGCCTCGACCTGGTCGGCTGGCCATCGCTGCGCGACGCCGGAACATTGGCGCGCATCATCCAAGAGATACGGCCGGATGTCGTGCACGCCCTCATGTACCAGGCCATCCAGCTCTGCCGCTTGGTCAAGCGCCGCGCTGAAGTGCCCTTCAAGCTAGTAAGTTCCCCGCGCGTCAACTACCGCACCCGGTCGTTCTGGTCTTTGCTCGTGGACCGCTGGCTCAAAGCCGCAGACGACCTACTCATCGCGGAATCCGATGCCTCGCGTGAGTTCCTGACCCGTCGGTTAGGTTACGCCGCCGACCGAGTCAAGACCGTGTACAATGGCGTGGATATCCCGGAGATCCCGTCCGCGGCCGAGCGCAAGCGCGCGCGACTGCAACTCGGTCTGGATGAAAACGAGCTACTCCTGCTGTCCATGGGTCGGCTCGACGCCCAAAAAGACCACAAGATACTTATCGACGCCGTGGCATCGCTCCGGGGCTCACGCAAGCCGCGCTGCGCCATCATCGGAGACGGCCCCATGCGGGACCGCCTGCGAGCCCAGATCCGTCAACTGGGCCTACAGAGGACCGTACAGCTTCCCGGCGAGCGCGGCGACGTCCGCTGCTGGCTCGCCGCCTGCGACATCTTCGTTCTACCCTCGCTATGGGAGGGATTGCCCAACGCGCTTCTGGAAGCCATGGCCCTGGGCCTTCCTGTGGTGGCCTCCCGCGTGGACGGAGTGCCTGAAGCGGTCACGGACGGCAAAGACGGGCTCCTGGTGGCGCCCGGCAATGCCGCGACCCTATCCGTGGCCTTGGCCAAGCTGATGGACGACCCGGAACTGCGCCGCAGCCTTAGCCAGGCCGCCCGCGCCCGGATGGCCGAGAACTTCACCTTGCCCGCCATGCTCGCCGGATACGAAGCCGCCTACAAGAACGTAATCTAAATAGAGCAGACTTACACTTGCCGGCGATTTTTTAATTCCCAAGGAGGGTTATGTCGCGATGCCGCCAGCATCCGACTTCCAGTGGAGCACGGCTTAAGGCGTAGGCCTCGAATGGTCCGCCTTCAGCATTTCCGAAAGGTTCTCGGAGGCGCTTGCCATGCGCAGATTTCCTGCCACGCCTCGTCCCAGATGCCGCCGTTTCGGAGATTCTCGCATGAGTGTTAGCGCCGTTTGAAAAATGTCCAAGAATCGCCGGTCGTTGATATATAGTTTTGCGCGTCGATGATTGCGTCCAGTTTCCGCCGCGGAACTATCCCAAGCGGCAACGGGGAAGTACCTTACGATACACGCCCACGGTGCTGTCCACGCATTTCTCCCAGGTGAATCGAGCCGCGCGCTGAGGGCCGGCCTTTCGGGCATTAGCGCGGAAAGCGGCATCAGAAATCAGCCGTTCAAGTCCTCCGGCCATCGCTTCGACATCCTCGGGATCGACTTGCAGCGCCACGTCGCCGGCGACTTCCGGCAGGCAAGACCGATCCGAGATCAAGGTAGGAACGCCGCACGCCATGGCCTCCAGCGGCGGCAAACCGAACCCCTCGTAAAAGGAAGGGAAAGCGAAACCGTGGGCGCCGCCATAAAGAAACGGCAAGTCGTCCGAAGGGACATACCCAAGAACGCGCAATCGCCCGCGGCGCTTGAGAGGCTCTATCTGCCGCTCCAAAGGGTCCGATAACCAGCCTCTCATCCCAACTAAGGCCAGCGGATGCGCATCCTGAATCTTTCCAGGCAGCCGGGAATAGGCAGCAATCAATCCCGAAATGTTTTTCCGTGGCTCTAAAGTCCCCAACGCCAACAGATAGCGCAAGCCCTCTAGCCCATATCGGGCCAAGGTTGGCGCGCACTCCTTGGGGGAAAGCGGCCGGAACGTCGAATCTACCCCCAAAACAATCGCAGTCACTTTGTCGGCAGGTACGCCCAGCAGTTCCATCAACTCCTTGCGCACGTACTCAGAATCCGTGATCAGGTGATCAGCACGCCGGAGCGTATGTGGCATGCCCTTTTCCATGCGGTGAATGCGATCCTTCGGATGATATTGCGGATAATGAAGGTAGGATAGATCGTGGATGGTTACGACGCTGGGCCCGTCGAAAGGCATCAATAGATAATTGGGCTCATGATACAGGTCGGCTCCGCAGCGGCGACTCGTCAGCTTGAAACTCAGCCGGCGCAGGCCGTAATACAGGTCTCCCACAATTGGGACACGCCGGACATGTTGCTTGGTTTTATCCTGCCAAGGCACTGGCTTGACTTGGCGAGGTTGGGTCGGACTCGACGTAAACCGATGGAAGTAAAGAACCTTCCCAATATCCGGATGTTGTTCCAATCCCGCTGCCAGACGCGATGTGTAGTGCCCGATGCCGGTAAGGGCGCGGCGCAGCATGACGGCGTGAAGCAGGACATCGAAAGACATAACAGCATCTACCCTCCTACATGATACGAAAACTCGAACAACTCTGACGAGAATAAACGGGTTCGCGGCTCTGCGCAGGATGGCTATTCGTTCAGCGGTCAAATGGCCCGCCACGATACAAAATCCTAGCTGAACAGAGTATTAATGATCATCCGTGAAGAACTCTACCGTACAAGTTTTCTACTAATCCATCTTCAATCGGGTGAACAGTTGATGGTCGTACAGCCTCATGCAGGTTATCGACTAGTGGCGCAGGTCGCAAAAGCAAAAGGGAGGTCCGATTTGAGCGGATTATTAGGGGCATCCAACCCCGGTATAGGCAGGACTTCACGGCGCGGGCTATTGGGCGCGATGAATTTTCGCTTTAAAAAAGTAATTTCAAGGACTTCAGGAAGGCCATCGGCCGCCGTCCCAATAAAATTATTACCGTGAAGGTGGACGATCTCAAAATCAGCCAAAATCTCCTTGACCCGTTTCTCGAACAGTTCTCGATATAGCTCCGTGTCATGGAATTCGATCACCATCAACGTGATGGCTTTTGAGAATTCCAATATTTGAGGGATGACCCGATATTCGCCGCCCTCTATATCCATTTTCAATAAAACGTTGGATTTCCCAGGTACACGGGAAAACACTTGACCTATCGTGGCGTCTGAGTCGTTATCTCTACGATTAAAGATCTTTTCTTCAAAATGCGTGCAGCGCCTGAAAAAAAACAGTTTATGTTCGCGATATGCCCTGATCCGCCCATACACCTCTGGGATGCTAGCCTGAAACAGAAACAACTTGATTAGCCCCTTGAAGATGCTGCGACGCAGTATTTTCCCATCAACGGACGGGCGAACGGTGTGGTCATAGGTGTGTATAAGCAAATCCGGGAACCTGTCCTTTAGATCTTTTTCAAAGATCCAATTATCAGCCAGTCCAAAGGACAAGAGGGCATCAAGGTTGTCAATACTGCGCAATGGAAGCAGATAACCGCCGTCGTTCTTATTGCCAAAGCGCGCCAAATCATTCATTACCAATGGCTGGAGAAAACTCAGGTGGCCCGGTAAGGGGCGGCCAACGAGGGTCGTCATGAAGAATGGTCTTCCGGTCTGGGCTTAATCGTCAAATCTCCTCTCTTATACGGATTAAAGTCAGGATATACTGACCTCAGGGCAATAAACACACGGGAGCATCTCCACGAAGTAAACATATTAATTCTGCGAATCAACGCCTTGGCCGGGGACGGATTTCATCTACAATTACGGCTTCTGTTGCGGGAATTATCCGGCGCTTACAGACAAAGATCTTGCTATGATCAGCGACTGTTTAAAACTTTGATTATTGCTATCCGCAATGACATCGAGGTCTAATATCACTCAAAACCTACCCCTGACGCCGCCGGAGCCTACAGCCGTCCTGACGAATTAGGAAGCACACGGGACGACCTCTCCCAACTCAAAAAGAACTCGCGCACCTTGCGGAAATCCTCGACATTCTGGTATGGAGCGTCAGCCTCGGAAACGACCATGCCGCGATAGCCGTTTTTAGCAAGCAGATCCAGTTGGTGCCGACAGTGCGCGGGGGCCCTGTCGATGGGGGTATGCCAGGACTTCGTTCCGTACTCGTAGCCCGTCATATGCACGTGGTGGGTGCGCCGGATGAATCGGCCCAGCCCACCCTCGTAGAACCCGCAGCAGTTGAGCTGTATATGCTCCATGTCCAGACAGCGGCCCATGCCAAAACGGCGCTCCATACGCTCCGATTCATGGATGGATGCGATATTCTCGACGCAGATCCGCGCTGGCCCACCCCGAAAAATCTCAGCCAGTCCCCGCCATTCATCTTCCCAAAGTATGTCATGCATGACGACGACCTGCGCGCCGATGCCCTCAACAAGACGCTTAAGCTCTGCCGGCCGGTAGCAGTCGTTAGGCCCATGTACGGCGTATTTGAACGGGAAACGGCGGCAGAGTTCGATAATGCGGTCCGGGTCGCGCGCCGTCCCCTCCCAAAGGAAAAGCTCAACCGCCGAGATACCCGAATCCTGAGCCGCGGCGAGCAGCTCCTCGGTCGGAGCGCATTTGACAGCAGGGATGATTTGGTGTTCCATGAGAGATTCGCGACCTGAACAGTGTATCTTTTCAGTGATGCGGCCTGCAAAGCAAGCCGTCGGACGGCATTATCGATTCGGCTGAGTTTGTGCCGGTGGTGGCCATCCTGCGCGACTCCGAACGGGGTGGACGAATCATTTTGTTTTGTAGCTGCTATTTTCAACAATCCCGAATTTATTGAGAAGCATATATTTAAGAGTTCTTAATATTACGCCACCATAAATTCGTCCCTCCCCTGAAATATATTTAGAAAATACCTTCAAAAAAATTAGGAAAATCTTTGGAACATTGACTCTAATCTTAGTCCAGAAATTAAGATTAGAAACCTTTATCATTAGGTTTCTTGGAAAAATACTAATCAGTATAAATAGAAAAGCAAAAATTGAATAATTAATAGTTCCGTTCTTAGGCACGAACCGACTAATATTTGAGTCCAGCGCATTAGGATCCTCGCCTCTATTGATCCGATCCACATCATCTTGACCAAGAATTCCACTTTTTACGGCTTCATCCAGAATGCGGGTGTTGGGAAGATACATCAAGGTATAGAAATTTACAACAGATGGTTGACAGTATGAATAGAGCTTGACGGCCTCAATAAGATCATCGGCGGTCTCGTGCGGCAATCCATACATATGGTCAAAGGTGAAATCCAAGCGGTATTTATGACAAAGGTCAGCAATTCTTTTTATCATCTCATTATTATGCCCAGGCCTCCTCAGAGTCTCTTTACGATAAGATTCGTTGGATGATTGAATCCCCAGCCTAATAACACTGCAACCATTTTGTTTTAGAATTTTAACGACCCCTTCTGTCGCTATTAAGTTATTGGGATACATGTAGGCGTCAAAAGGAAGATTTATCTCTTTTTTGACGGCCGGCAACAATTTCTCAAGTCGCTCCATTTTCACCGCCAAAACATCATCGAGAAATGCAATCCTGTTGTAATTGTAACGATTTTTAAAATATTTGAGCTGTTCAATGACATATTCTGGAGATTGAAATCTCAGAATATTTTCTCCTGTATACAAATTGCTATAAACATCATTACAGCAATACGTACATTTGTATGGGCACCCCCTGCTTGCCATTAAATTGAAAGCTCCTTTTCTTTCATTTTTTGGCATATAGTCATAGAATAGGTCTTTATCGGGATACGGAAGATCATCAAGATTTTGAATCAAAGGTCCTAATGGATTCTTAATTACGTGGCCATTATGTTTGATCCACAAATTGGGAGTACATAATAATTTGTCCCTATCGTGAAAATTATTTGCGAAATACACAATCGAATTATCAGACTCCCCAACCAACAGAGCATCGATTGCTGGTTCAGCGATTGTGCCTTCGGGGATGAATGTTGCATGAACACCGCCATAAAGAATAAATATGCCTGGTTTTGTTTTTTTAATATAAGTGGATTTTTCAACCGACCAACGAAAATATGAAGTAAATGGCGAAAAGCCGATTACGTCTGGATTAGCACATTTGATCGCTTCAGCGATCATTTTGTTTTCTTTATCAATATCTTCGACACCTATCTTAAATGAGTTATTTTGAAGATGCCTGGGAATAAAAAGCAGATCAACTTGATGGCCAGCTGTTTTTAGCGCAGCGGAAATATATTCTATCCCCACATTCTCGAATTCCGGCTGGATAAATAACATTCTCATATATTTAACCTATCATTTCTTCCGTCGACGATGGGCCAGCGTCTGCAGCATGGGAAGTCCCGCAGGCGTCGGCTGGACGGAAGAATCTGGTGTTCCATGAAAGGCTCGCTACTTGAACAGTGTATCTTTTCAGCAAGGAAGCCCGCAAAGTGAGCCGTCGGACCATCCGGTTACATTATCACGGCGAGGGAACTTCGGCTGACAGAGCCGACGGTATAAAATTCTTTGCTATAGCGTTCATTAAAAGCCTTGAACCCGCGGGCGAAAGATGTCCGTAGTCGAATGCGATGATTTCCATATCTTTTTCCCCACAACGCACAATGCAGCCATCTTGATCACACATGGCCTGGAAGGCCGAGATATAATCAATCCCAAGATCCTTGGATAATTGACGCATGAATCTTTCGGTGGCAGGAACACCTTCCCTTAGCCCATAGTGCATGCGTGTAGGTGGGGTGCTGTGCACGGGGTCCTTCTTCCAAATTTCCACAATGTTATTTTGCAATGAGTCCCGCCATTGCGGCACTGGCCCTATCAACAGAATCTTCGGGACCCCTATTTTTTTGAGTTCAGTAACAGTCGCGCCTAGCCGCAGCAAGTCATAATCATGATTTTTAGGATCAGAATCCCTCATTCCCAAAAGTGGAGGAACATAATAATAATGCCAGTTCGCATGCAGTAAGACGATGTCTGGTTTAGCTTTCCTGATTAAATTTAAATTTTCCTCGTTGATTTTCACGCAGACGCTGGCCTCAGGATTCTCTTTGGCAGACGAAAGCAGCGGCGGGCAGCCGGAGGTCGTTAGCTGGCCTACGGCGAAGCCATATGTACTTTGCAGGTTTCTTAGGCCAGGATACAAAGCTGCCGCATGCGAATCCCCCCATAAGACGATTAAAGGTCTTTTATCTTTTTCTATGCACTCCTCCGGAAATTCGTGCTTATCCACCAATGGCTCCATCGAGCATGTGTGCTCACGCCATTCTGCCGTAATATCGAATTTAGAGGTAGCTAGGAGTTGCGTGATAATCTGGGGATATCTGGACATGAATCCATCACGGATGTAAGTGTTATACCCGACGATCCCGATAGCGCCCATCGATATACAGAGACCAGCGATTTTCTTCTTCCCATGTTTCCCATATCGAATCGGGTTTTCAAGCAACCTGCATGTCAGCCATGCCAGAACGATGCTGCCCAGGGCTGCCGCGATGCGCACGGTGTATCTGTATCTTGATGGGTCAGGGTCGACGATCCTGCTGAATGACAGTATCGGCCAATGCCAAAGATACAGCGGATAGCTGATCAACCCGAACCATACCATTACGGCATTGGACAGAATCGTGCGGTTTACCAGCCCTTCTGGACCTGCTGAAATGATCAAAAAAGCTCCAATAGTCGGCAATAATGCCCACCCGCCTGGAAAGGCCTTTCCTTTATTAAGGACAAGGATAGCCACAATAATAAGAATAAGCCCTATTATAGATCTCGCATCACGAAGCAAAGTGCCCCTCTGTGCTGCGGTTTGTTGGCGCCGGTCTGAAAGTGTCCAGTTTTCGCCGGTGAATAGTGTCCAGTCAGCCTGATTTGGACCCTTCCGGGCACAGTGGTCCGCCAGGATCACCGTGCGAAAAAAGAAAAAGCG
>CAIKVT010000038.1 GCA_903830945.1 uncultured Elusimicrobia bacterium | reverse complement strand
TTGTGTTAATCTCCCCGCGCTCGGCCTGCTGGAGGGTCTCGCGCAGCGCCTTGACGACGGAAGTGCGTACCTCGTCATCCGCCGTCGGTTTGGGAGCAAGGGCGATCGGCACCGTCATATCAGTCCCTCTCGTTGTGCCAGCCACTCGGGAATCGTGAGGGTCTGGGATTGTGCATCGTATTCGGCGAGCGATCTCGGGATCCAGACTTCCTTGTCGCCGTCGAAGATCAGGAAGGCTTTTGCGGTCTCGTGGCGGAGTTCGCAGGCGAGGTCGACGAATTTGGGGTCAGACATAAAGCGCCACCGCTCGTTTGCGAAATACGGCCCACGCATCCTTGAGCTTGGCGTTGAAATAGCGCCACGATACGTACCACATCACGCGCGCGTCAATCTTGGGGTCAACCGACGGGCAGTACGAAGCAAACATGAATTCAAGGCGGTCCGCCGCGTTCGAAAGCAGACAACGCTGGATATCGTTTCCCAACAAGGTTCGATTGTCGATCTGCACGGCGGCACGAAGCATCCGGATGAACTCCCCCATCGGTGTACGATGGGACAGGCGGCCGGCGATACTGTGCATCGACGTAATCATCGGCGGGTCGGCGCTGTCATCGACGCCTGCCTTCCACGACTGCGGATCGGCGGGCCACGGCACCTCGATCATCACAGGCGGATGCGCAGTACCAAGTACCACGAGATGGATTTTCTCGCCGGCATTGATGCGGTCGAGTTCGTCCGGCGTCGGCTCCCATGCCGTTACCATGCAAGGCGTAGCAGGCCCATCGACCGTGGTGCTGCGTACTTCGTCGCGCAACGGCAGCCCTAGATAACCCTGGGATTTGCCGATGGTGCGGGTTGCGTTGGGAATACGGGCGATCAACATCCGCATTTCTCCTTGAGAGAGGGGTGGTGGGGTTTGCTTTAGGCCCAGCGCCTGAAGCCTTTGGTTGGGTGCCACTCATATTTCCGGCCGTCAGGTGCCGTGCGTATTGAGATGCGACGAGCCATCGAACCGGGCTTTCCCTTTTCGGCCAGCGACTTGATCCTTCTATTCCACCTTCTCAGTGACATGACGGGCCTCCTGGTAAGCGCATTTTAGCGCGGTGTTTTTCGCGGCCTGGGTGCGGGAACGCACGGGCGGGCGTTTGTGGTTCGTGTGCAGGTATATGGGGTTATAGCGAGGAGTGTGGTGGAGCGCAACACTTTTTAGAAAAATTTTCCGGCGGAGGGACGCCCGAGCCAACCCAAATATATCATCGCGCGTGGGCCGTCGCCTCCGCGCTTTTTGCGTGCATACATCACGGGATTGTGAACGATGCGGCACTATGTCGCAGGGAGATGCCAGACGGCCGAAATTGACCGGAACAACGTACTACACCTGGAAAGACGCATAAGCCTTTATAATCAATGGGTTAAGACGGAAATGGGATAGCTGACTGTGCTTCACTCTTGAGTGTAGAACAAGATTGAGGGGGGCTGGCGTTCGGCGCGCCTTGCGGAAACGGTTTCCCGCATCGTATTGAGCGATCGGCGCCAGCCACGAGGCGCTATGCGTCCCAGGGAGTAGCGCGCGCCTTTCGGCTAGGCGAGAGATTTTCAAATGCTTAGCGCCACACAACCGTTTTCCGCGCTTGTCGATATCCTGCAGCCTGGCGCTACCGGCCGGGATC
>CAIKVT010000037.1 GCA_903830945.1 uncultured Elusimicrobia bacterium | reverse complement strand
GTTGGGTTGGCCGCCAGATCATACGCCGATCCGCCGCTGCCGCCGTTGCCACTGCCCCCAGCCCCGCCATGGCCGGCCCCGCCGCCGCCGTGGTTGCTGGCGACCCCATGGCCGGTGCCGGAACCGCTCCCATACCCCAGCCCGTCCACCGTTATGCTCGACCCGGCCTGCAGGTCGAAGGTCCCGCCTACGCTGATATTGACTACGTTAGTCCGCACGGTCGTATTGCTGCCATGCGTGATCAAGCCCCCGCTGGCCACGGCAAGGTTGCCGGTGATGTTGAGCTGTGCCGTGGTCGCCTGGCTGAGCTGCGCGCCGTTGTTGATCGTGATGCTCCCCCCGGAGGCCACGGTCGTTGATAGCTGCAGCGATGCGGCTACCTTGCTTCCAGAAACGCCTAAATATAAATTATTGAAATTGATGGAAGGCGATGATGCGTTGACGACGACCGCGGCGGCAAGGGCGATAGTGACGTCATCGCCCGAGGTGGGAACCTGGCTGGGGCTCCAATTGGCCGATGTATACCAATTGTTGCCTTTCCCGCCTACCCAGCTCACGCTTGCGGCAAAGGCGGCCGGCGCAGCGGAAAAAATGAAAATGGCCAGCAGAAGTAAAAATCCCGCCATGCGCGAACGCGCTCGCGGGCGGAGGTTTCCCGTTGAGGAGCAGGCGGCTCGCTGCTCTGGTGCGCTCGGCAGGAGCACGCTGAAGGCAAGGGGCAAGACTTCGACGAGCCTCAGAACGCGCGCGCGCAATAAAAAAAAGGCCCCCTCCGGGGAGGGGGCGTCGTGGTCCTGAACGTCATTGATGGATACGTTTATGGTCGTGAGGGAGGGTAGGTGCTTTTCCGCCCCGGAAGGAGCGGCATTGTCTATGGACCCTCTCGTACGACTTATCATCGTGGTAAGTATTGGTTATCCTTGCGAAATACTTATTGCGGAGCTGCGAAATATTGTCGAATTAATCATCAAGATCAGCGATTTGCAGACGAGGGGCGGATTTGGGCCTGCCGGATCGGCTCCGGCGGTTGGCGCTCGAGAAAATATTTGAAGGCGGATGGGGAGTGCGCTGGGCAGGCCAAGCCGGCCTGTCTCCTGAATGCTCATTTGCGGGCCGCGGCTTTCCTGGAGCTTGATGTTATATTCTGCCTATTCGCGCGTGCCCGCGCGCGCGTATTAATACTATTAATAATCATAGATGCACAGCGTATGTGGATACTATACTTAATCGGGGAATACGCTTGGTTATCTATGCATCCACGGCTTTGGCCATGGACGCGAACAACGACGGGGATCGTTATCCTCCCATAGTCGGATCCTGGCGGAACCGAGGTAGGCGGGCAAGGCCGCCTTGATTACTTGATGACGAAGACGGTCCCGGTGTAGGTCTTGTCCTCGCTGATGATCTGGTAGATGTAGGTCCCCGTCGGCACCGGCCGGCCGCCGGCGGTGCCGTCCCAGATGAGGCTGTAGGGCACGGGGCCGGCTGGCAAGGTGCCTACAACGAGTCGGCCGAGCACGTCGAAGATCTTGCCTCTGACCAGGGAGTCGGCGGGATTGTCGAATATGAAGACCACGTTGTCGTTCTTCTTGTCGCCGTTGGGGGTGATGAAGCGGTTGGTGAGCCCGGCGGTGTTGAATGCGAACCCTGCCGCGCGCGCGGCGAGGCGCAGCTGATAAGGTCCGAAGAAGGCCGTCTGGATGATCATGGCCTGGTCGGCCGAGTCGAGCTTGCCATAGAGCTGCAGCCAGTCGGCGTTGTTGTACCAGAAGACGCTGAGGTTGCCCGGCTGGGGCTCGGGCAGCCCGTCGCCCAGGGCGGAGACCGTGACGGATGAGTCGGTCGCGTCGTAGTGCAGGCTCAGCGTGGCGATGCCGTCGATGGTCAGTTTCGTGTCCAGGACGCTGCCGCCTTTGTAGGCCGTGAACTGCACGTCCTTCATGATGCCGTGCGCCAGGTCCGGGGTCCCGCTGCTGGGCTTGATGAGGTAGGCTGTGTCCGGCTGTCCGGGCGTTCCCATGATGGCCTTGAGCCCCTGCGGCGGGATATTCATGTAAGAGGCACCGTCTAAAGCCACGATCCAGACGCTCGGGTCGCCATCGCAGCGCACCATGGACAAGGGTGATTTCGCGGTGATATTGACGGCTTTGATGCCGTAGCATCTTCCGCGAACACCGTCGGGGTCGGTCCAGAAGAGTGTGCTCGTGGAGATGTTGATCCCCTTGGTGTGGAGGTTCCAGGACGCCAGGGTGGGGGCGGTGGCCCAGTAGACCTGGTAGCGGCTGAGCTCTTTGACCGTCGCATTGGCCGGGTCACTGAAGCGCGTTAAGTCAGCGAAGTTGCGCACGGCCATCCAGCGCAATTCGACTTCGCCGGAGGAATTGGTCGAGATGGTCACGCCGAAAGGCGCCTGGGCCGGGTGCGGCGGGAGCGGGGGCCAGTGGATGTAAGAGAAGGGGTCGTTGGCGTAATCCTCGCCGGTGCTGATGCCGGATGGGGCGACCATGTAGATGCTGGTGCCGGTGTTGAGGCCGCTGGCGTTGATGTTCGTCCAGATGTCGGCGCTGTTGAAGCCTACGGCGGTGAAGGTGGCGAAGAAGGTCCCGCCCAGGAAGTCGATGGCCGTGGTGCCCGCTGGCAGAGGGTCGCGGAAGGTCATGCTGGTGATGGACAGTCCGGTGAACGCCCCCCCCGCTCCCTGTGTGGCGATGATCAGGCCATAGTAGGGCGAGCCCGCGGGTCCGGCGATGGTGTCGGAGGAGAGGTTGATGATGCCCGAGTTGTACTCATCCAGGAAAATGGCGGCGCCGCCGATGCCGCCC
>CAIKVT010000036.1 GCA_903830945.1 uncultured Elusimicrobia bacterium | reverse complement strand
CCTGCCAGTAACGCAGCACCGATAGCGCCGAAGCCGTACCGCAGCTATAATTGGTCTCTTGCACCGTAATGGGCAGGGGCAGATAGCCGACCGGCAGCCTGGGTTCAGGAAAGCCGGAGAACGCGGGCGCGACATACTGGGCCTGGGACGCTTCGAAGAAAACGTCGAGCACGGGCCTCCCGTCTCTGCCTCCCCGGTCCTCAGACAGACGGCCGGCGACGCCGGTCAATCCTTGCAGAGCAAGCACTTGCCCGCGCTCCTCAGGCGCAGAATCGACAGAAAGGAACGCCGGCCGGAGAACGGGCACAGGGATCGGCGCATAGGCCACCGCAGCGCCGGGCGCCAGGAGGCTCAAGGCGAACCCCTGATAGGAGACGAGATGAAAGCCTGGCGCAATGAGAGGGACGGGCGCAACTGCGCCAAGATTGGTATCGAGGCGCAATGGCGCAGTCACCTGAGCCGCGCTGGCGACCGCCGAGCGCCATGAGATGACCGAAAGCAGTGCCCCCAGCAACAACAATCTATTTGACCGCATCTAAGGAGATGTTAGCGTATGGGCGCGCCAGCGACCAGGAGCGAAAGGCCTAATCGTGGGTGGGCCAAAGGCCACGGCGCCTCAGCCGAATCGTCTTTTAAGGATGCTTTGCTTTGAACTCGACAAGGACCTTGCCGAGGGTCGTGCGGGGCGTGTCGTGACGACAAAGCCACTGGTCACCGTCCTTGACCATGTCCGTGATGGCGCGGCGGACAAGACCCGGGTCCATGGCACGCACGAAAAGGACCAGCGGACCGAAATAGAAATCCAGGCCCAGCTTGGCGAAGGCCTCCGCAAACCACGGCGGCGTGGCCGCGAGTATGGAGAACTCTCTGCCGTCCGAAAGGCTCACCTGCACCACGGCACTGCAAAGGCCAGGACTCTCGGGAGGCTCGAACTGAGTGAGCTCTATGGCGTCGACGCGCAGTTTCGGACTCACTTCTTCCTGCCCTTGGCCTTCTTCTTATCGTCGCGTTTAGAGTTGTAGTAGCGCAGCCAGAAACCGCTCATGTCGGCGGCCATGGCCTCCACCGCCTTGGCCAAGCCCTCCTGATCCAGCCGCTTGACGAAGAGCGCCGGGGCGCCGTAGGAAAAGTCCTGACCCGCTTCGTTCATCCGGTGCCCCACGTGGCTCGGGGTCAGCGCCGCGAAGCTCGACGCGCTGCCGTCCTCCAGATCGACGCGCATGTCGCCCCCCCCGGAATCTGGGTTCTCCGGCGGCTTCGAAAGGAACTCGATGTGACGGATGCGGGGAATCACAGGCATCGCGGATGATGTTACCAATTTCCGCAGCGAAGATTAAAGGGGGACAAAACCGTCCTTATCGGTCCTGCTTCTTGTCCTTCAGCGACTGATCCGGCAGGCCGGACAGAAGCTTGGGCAGGAAGAAGAAGCCCAGCCCGACCAGAAGGCAAGCGATAAAGATCGGCCCCAGCAGGGCTGGGACGACCAGGTGCAGCCGCGAGGTGAGCAGGCTCACCGCCGCATAGCCCAAGGAGACGGCACCATTGAAGATCGAACCGCGCACCGCGATGGCCCCCTCGGACTGCCCGGCCGGGATATGCTTATAGAAGTAGGTTCCTAAAGCATTGTGGGCGGGCCCGAGGAACAACCCCATCATCAGGGCGGCGGCGAAGAGCGCCGCGATGTTGCCCCAGAACAGGAGCGGTAGTCCCAGGCAGGACAATCCAACGCCCACGTACTTGATCCAGCCGCGGTCCGTGAGCTTTCCGGTCCAGGCCATCAAAACCGCGCCCGCAGCGGCGGCCGCGGCGGCCAGGAGGATGCTGCCCGGAGCCAAGGTCAGGAAGGTCCAGGTCCCGAGCATGGCCAGGACTCCCGCCTGGATAAAGCGCTGGATATTGATCCTGCCCAGGAAAGGCACGCGGAGCTCGGGGAACTGGGCCTGGCTGGTGCTGGAGATGAGCTGGCCGAAGAACAGGGCGCCCAAGAGCTGGCCGAGGAGTTGCGACTTACCCGCCTGGCCGACCAAGGCTTGCGCGATCAAGGGCAGCCCGAAGGACTGGATCGGATATGCGAGGAAGGCCAGCACGCCCGCGGCGAGCAGGCCGTAGCGCAGAGGCTTGCTGGCCCAAAGGACCTTGAAGCCGTCCGTGCGGGTCACCCAGTAGAGCAGCCCCAACACAGCGGGCAAGGTGGTGTGCAGGATAGGAAAGAGGGCCAGGCCGGCGCCGAAGATGAGGGCCTCCTTCCAATATCTATTCAGGAACGCCTTGACTCCGGCCGCCACCTCAGACCAGGTCCTGGCGGCGGGCTTTCCCGCCTGCGTCTGCTCCGAGGCTTTGGTATTCGAGACGAACCTCCAGATCAAAGGCAGCACCACCAGGATGTTGACCCCGGCGGCGATGATAAAAGGAACCAGGAGGTGCGGGAACGTCGCCTGCAGGTAGTCAGTCAGCCGCCCGGCGCGCAGGATAAGGCCCAAAAGCGACTGGACAGAGAGGTAGTCGATCATGGTCAAGGCGTTGACCGTTCCCAGGTACTTGCCCGAGAAACGCTTGACGTAGATGCCCTCGGTAGTCATGACCGAGGAAAGCACCCAGCCGTTGCCGATGGAAGCGACGAGGAGGGTCCAGAAATTCACGATGCCCAAAGCGCTCATGATCGGCAAGGTCAGGAGCATGACGACGTTTAAGACCGTGTTGAGCGCCATGGCGTTGCGCGCTGAGAGCTTCTGGGCCAGCAAGCCGTTCAAGGGCCCCAGCGCGATGGCGGCCAGGGGACCCAAAGCCATCAGGGCACCGTAAGCGGCCAAGCCCACCGCCGGGATGGCGATGAAAGCATAAGCGGTAGAAGTGAGAAAAAATGCTGCGATGCTGGCCGTGCGCGAAGTGAAGATGCCGAAAAGCGATCTCTGATCGACGCCATCGGCGTCCTTGCGGCCGAGAGCGCCCAGGATCTCCTGTGTGGCGGCGTGGCCCCGGGTCGGCCACACGAATACGCGCTCGGGGCGCGGGTCCCCCTCCCCGCCAACAGCCAAGGCCAAGCCGTGGGGTGCGGCCGTATGCATGTCGAGGTCCTCGGTGCGCATCCCGAAGAGATGATCGCCCACCACGAGGGTCCTGGATTGCGGGACCGTGCTCCGTGGCAGCAGTCCGACCAGCTTGATCCCCAGGCCTTGGAGCTTCACGGGCAGCTTCTGGAGCACGTCGCGTATCCGGGGGTAGAGATCTCGATTCTTGCGCAGGAGCTCGACCCCATGGGACTTGTCGAACTTGCTGACCACGAGATAAGAAGGGTTCCGAGGGTTGGCTGCGGTGCGACCCTCGACCTTGACCGGCATGCCGCGTCTGGCCAGCCCCTCTCGCATGAGCTGGGCTGCGGCATCCACGTCCGCGGACCTGGCACCAACGGGGAGATAGAGGGAATAGCCATAATCCGTCATCTGCCCGGTTTGGCCCTGAAAAGCGACCTCGCCGTAGCGCGCCTTGACCTCCGCGGCCAAGACGTTAATAGCCTCGCGCTCCTGCGCGGTCCAGACCGGGGATGCGTCAATGAGCCGAGCGTCGCCTTTATCGTCGAAGATGAGCAGACGCGAACCGCGGTTTGATCCCACCACAAGACCTCGTTTCTGCTCCGGGGTCAGGGTGCTCAGCGATTCGAGGATCGAGGAACCCATGTGGTCTGCGACCCGGTCCGAGCGCGCGGTCAGGATCATGGTCTCGACACCCGCGTCTGCAGAAGCCTTCAAAGCCTCGGCGGTCTCGGCCGAGGCCGGAACCTGATTGGCCTCCAAGGTTCCGTCGTAGTCGAAGATGGCGGCCTGGGGCTTATCCAACGACAGGCTCCGCAAGATCTCATCGGCATGCGCCCGGGATACGGGCGGCAGGCTCACCACCTCGCCCAAGCCGGCCAGAGCCTGTAGGGCCTTACGCTTGACCTCATAGTCCGTAGCGCTGCCATCCGGGTTGGCCCGGCCAATAGACTTAAGGCCGGCCTTGACCTCGCCGTCGGCCTTGGCGGCGATAGCGCTGACCGCGGCAACGCGCTCATCAAAAGGACGGCCACAATCGTTGGCGACGGCTTGAAGTTCGGAGACGGACTTCTGGGAGGATGGAGTCACTGCGGCCAGGGCCGGCGTCAGGACGGCGGAACCTGAGAGTTCGAGCACTACAACGGCGCCGGCCGGATCGACGGATTTCTGGGCGCCAGTGTAGACCTCATCGAGGACGGTCTTAGTCTCGCTTCCGGCAGGGGCATGGGAAAGCTTCTCTACGCCGGCCTGAAGGACTTCCTGGGTGGTGATCGGGGCGACGGCCGCAGGAGCCTGCCAGACCGTTGCGACGGCACTGAGCGGAGGAATCTGGGCAGGAACTGTAGGGACTTGCTGAATAGCCTCAAGCGGGGCGGCAAGGCTGAGGGGGAAGAGTTTAAGCTGGGAGGAAACGGTGGGAAGGCTGGTCAGGCCGCCGACTTGGCCGGGGACCGCGACCCGAGCCGCGACGGCGCCGGTCTGGCTGCGGATGACGACAGCCAGGGCCTCATAGCAACCCAGGCCGGGCGTGAGCGCTAGGAGCGCCGCGATGACGGCGACGCTCAGTATCTTGCGGCCATAGCGCATAACATTGGTTGCCACGTTACTAGGATAACAATAGCCCAACGAAAAGGTTGGGCCGCAGGGGCAAGGGAAGAGCGGCAAAGGTCCTAGGCAGGATTAAGAAAATTTGTCCCTTTGAAATCCAATAACCAGAACCCAAAGACCTAAAGTTAAATACCCGAGATCGACGGATCCCGCGACAGGCGCGCTGCCTTCCGAAGCGCCCCTCGGGCCGTCACGACTCGCCGGGGATTGCGATAATAGTTCTCATCCAGGGACTTTTCCCGGATATCCGTCGCCAGAGAGAACCAGTGAGTGTTCCTCTCGATCCGCGAGATGTCCGTGGAGACGAGCGCGCGCCGCATGGTCGCTATCATATTCTTCGAGATCTTTTCCGAGGACACACTCCACCCGCCGTCCCCGCGATCCGCCGCGTACTGAAGCAGCAGGCCGACTTCCGCACGAGCGAGCGCCCGCCGCGCTTGGGACCAAGCCTCCGCCCCTATTATGACGGCCGCATCCTTTCCGACGAGAATCTGCCGGACATCCCGCAAGAGTCCATCGACATTGTTGTCTCTCCTCCAGTCGGCGAGATGCTCGAAATTGCCCATGCGTGTCTTGCCGGTCGCTCCCATCGCGGTGAGGATATCCGCGATGACGTCCTCGCCATCCATCTCCCGACCGCGCACCTCGATGCCGCTGCTCGACGCACCACTTTTTCTGTTATCAAAAACCTCTGCGCCATTGCTCGCATTAACGATCCGCGCCATACTCGCCACCGTGCCAAACTTCTGCAGCGTAGGCAATACGGCCGCATGCTCTTGCTTGACTTTTTCCCCTGAGAAGTCCGAGCTTCCCCCCGCATTGCCGGAGGCGGACAGGGATTGAAGGAGGCCGTCAACATCCATATCCACATAAATTTGATTGACCGCTTCGATCCGAGCTGCTGGTTGAACAGCCTCAGCAGAAACAGAAGCCTCTCCAAGATAAGCATTCGGCCCCATGACCGACGGCGCCTGGAGCACTGACGTCAAGGATATAAGCCCGTTACTGCTCCCAAGACGTGAGATTGAATTGGAGGCAGTCCCGCGCGTTTGGATAGCGGCTCCGACCGTTGTCGGCACACCGGAAAAGCGCACGTTCGATACGGCCTTAATCTGCGCCAGGGCCGCAGAACCGCAAGTCCCCAACAAAGATGAAACAACGGCCAATCCGATCAGCTTGCTTCTTTTCATTAATTACTTTCCTCCGCATGAAAGGCACACACATAATAGCAAGGGCCTGCCAGATAGGCTTGAGTCATAAGTCCCACGTTAGCAACACTTTCAGACCTAAAAATAAATACCCCCTTCGACCCATGATGCAATGCGCCTCGTCAAGCTGAGGCGGCCGCAAGCGCCAAGTTCTCAGGGCCGACCGGGGTCAGGTTGAGTGTCTTGAGCAGAGCCAAGGTCAGCAAGTAGGCGTTCTTGTAGTGCGGCATGGAGAAAGCCGCCATGGTGTCACGCGCCGAATGGATGATGTCAAAGATCACATCCGGAGACGCCCCGAATATCGTGAGCGCGGAGATGCCGTATTGGCGGAAGGAACTAGAGTCCGCATCGCCGCCGTCGAGGTATTGATCCTTAATATCCAGCTTCTCCCTGCCCGCGACCTTCTTGATCATATCGAGGAGGGACTGCGTGGAGTTGTTCTGCCAGGAAAAAGTCCCGTCTACGGCCAGGGTGTCCAGGTTGACCATGGCATCAATCTTGCGGCGCTGCTGCGGGGTCAGAGACTTGAGGTACTTGGCCGAACCGATGAGTCCGTCCTCCTCGCGCGCGAAACTCGCGAAGATATAGGTCGCCTCGGTGTCCATGTCGCGCATGGCCTGATGGAGGTTGGTCACCATGGTGGTGCCGGTCCAATTATCGATAGTGCCCGCCCCCTCGTCGGCCTTGTCGTGATGGGACCCGACCACGATCACACGATCCGTGCGGCCCCTCTTGACCACATAGACATTCTTCTGGCCCCGGCCCGCGTCCTGCAAGATGATCTCCTCAGGCTTGGCGCCCCCGTGCTTGAAGAGTTCGACGACCGCCTGCAGGCGCTGCTCGTAAGTCAGCGGCGAGAGTTCCATCTCCTTGCGCATCTCCTCGTCCGTGGGCATGTCCTCCGAGCGCACCGCGCCGCGGTGGGAGATGACACCGGCCGCGCGGCCGTCCGGGAAGAAGAGTCCCTTGGCGAAATCGACGAACTTATCAGGATCGGAAACCTCGGTTTGGCGCCTGACGCCCTCCCCATAGAGCGCATCAAGCGCCTGACCAGCCTGCTCCCCGCCCTGATCCTGGGCCGCGGAAATGGCGAACTCGGTGCGGGCCAAACCCTGGAAAAGGGAGACTTGGCCGTTCTCAGAAGCAGGAGCCGCAGGCGCGGCCTGGAGCTTGGATGGAGAGATGACCGACACGACCTGCGGAACTGCAACCGGAATGGCCAGAATGGCATTGACCATGACCTCCGGAGCGGGCAACGAAGGGATACCCGAAAGCAGGCGAGGCGCCAGCAAGGAGCCGCTGAGCCGAGGAAAGCCGAACCCGCCGGGGTTCGACCAGATGGGGATGCTTCCGATGCGGGGCAAGACGCCTTCTACGGCGCCGGGCGCCTGGACAATGGCGGAGAAAGCCGGGACCATAAGGAAGGACCCGGGGGCGGCGAGGAGAAGGCTTAGGGAAACCCTCAGCCAGCGACGGCGCGCCCGCCTCTCATCTGATCGGCTTATGGCCATAGATATCGCCTCATGTTCAGGGGATGACGAAGCAATAAAGGGCGTCGGTGCCGACCTTACTGAGCTGCTCGAAGAAATCTTGGTCGAACTCGCCCTGAGCGGTGAGCTCAACGATCCGGCCCACATGGTCCGCGGCGGAGAAGAGCCACGGCCCCCCCCAGAGCACCGTGGCCGCGGCAAAAACGGCTTTAAGAGCATAGGTGCCGGCAAGCGCGCCCGCCGCCGGGGCAGCCTGAAGTACGGAGGCTCCGGCCGCTATGCCTTCGGTCGCGCCTAGGGCTGCGCTCAGACCCAGCATGGCCCACAAGAGCGGGTTGCACACGCTATCGGCCGCGCCTTCCAGAGCGCCGGCCAGGACCCCGCCGGTGGTCAAAACCACGCGCTTCCATCCGGCAGCGGCGGCGCCCGCCTGGATGATCCTCGTGCCGAAGGTGCCGATGCCGTAATGGCGGCGCAGAACGGTCACGGCCTCCTCTGCGCCGATGGGGGCGTCCACGATCTGTCGGATGAGTTCCGGCGACACGGGGAAGGGCCGGCCGTTCACGGCGCGCCCGCGCTCTTCGCGGACCTCGGCGAAGAGCTTGTCCCGAGAGACCTGGCCAAGCCGATCGAGATGCCACTGATCGCGCCTCAGGAACTTGAGCAAAGGGTTCTTCGCGAGGTCCGCGCCGGCCTCAAGATTATGCAGGCGCGAGCCCGCGGCAGCCGCGACGAGCCCGTGCGGAACGATCAGCAACCCGGTCAAGATGGTCTCGGCGATGTCGTCGCAGAGCTTGAGGACCAAGCTCAGGACAGGGAGCTGCATGAATTTGCCCTCGGCGCGGCCAAGCCAGGACCGGGTCTGGCCGGAGATCACGGTCTTGACCAGCCTTCTCGTCTCGTCCCGCCAGCTGCCCTCTCGCCAGGACTGCTCCGTGACCGACGCGTCCCGGAGCCCCACCCAATAAGCCCAAGGACCCCAGCCCCTCTTCTCGACGCGCACCGCCGCGCTCCATTGCAAGCGACGGTCTCCACCCGCGTACTCCCGCCAGTATCCGGGATGGCCCTGCCGGACCTGTCCCGCAGAGGAGACCTCGGCAGGCCCCATCAGGACGAGGGCCGTAGGGCCGAGGGGACCATCGCTCGTTCTAGCGGGAAGGAACTGCGCGGACAGGATCTTGCGGCTGCCGTCCGCGCGCTCGAAGACGAGCCTGTAGTGATTCCGCCCGTCCATCTCGAGGCGCGCCGATACGGCGCCGACGGGCTGGTCGTCGACGATGTCGCGCAGGAAATCGGCGAGCGCGGCGGCCTGTCGGCCGCCGGGGTCTGCCGAGCCGAGGGCGCCGAGCGCCTCCCGGGAGAGCCGACGGCTCAAGTCGGAGCGGGGCTGAGCGTCCGTCAAGCGCAACAGGTCAGAAACGTCGACTTCGATTCGGGAATTCTGGCCCGAGGCATCGAAGATCTGCAGGATGCGCGCGGAGAGGACCGTGCCGACGGCGCGCACCACCGGCTCTTTAAGGAGCCTAGCCGCAAAGACCACGGCAGGGACCTCGGCGCCGACCACGAGCCCCGCTTCCTCGACAGAGTGCGATTTTTTTTCTCCGTAGAGCGAGTCCAGGGCAGCTCCGACTTTCGCGTCGCCTCGCTCCTGGGCGGCCTCGAAAGCGGACTCCGTGCGGACCAACCCCTCGACCAGGTTCTCCGGGGGTCCCGCCACAGTCTTGACGACAGGCTCAGAGGCGGCCAATGCCTCCGACATGGCGAGGGCCGGCGCGATCAGCGGGGCCGCGGTCAAGGACGGGATGGCCCCTATAAGGCCCGGGCCCAGGGAGGCGCCGAGCCGGGCAACGCCCGACATGGCCGAGGCCGACCTAACGGGAAAGCCCTGGAAACCCGGCCGGACCTCGACTGCGGCGCTCCGTGCCTGAATGATAGCGCCCATCGCGGGAGCGGCGGGAAAAATCTCCGAACCTGCAAGGAGCAGGCAAAGCGCGACCCGCAGCCATGGCCCGCGCTTTGATAACATATTGCGCAGAGTGTAACATGGAGGCCTGAGGCCCCATAGTAGCCAAAGGCCCAACGCGGATCAGCTAGATGACCCAAGCCGTAGTGGGCCAAAGGACTTAGGGAGAGACTCGGTTGGCTGCCCGGAAAGACCCGCACGCCGCGCCAGCCCGATTGAACGACTTCGACCTCAAGGCGCTGTTCATGTAGCCCGGATGGGCAGGACCACGGTCTGCAGGCCGTCGAACTGCAGACGCCGCTGGATGGCGAAAGCTGTGTCGTTGTGCAGGATCTGGTGCGCGAATCTCTCATCTTTAAAGATCAGCTTGCCCGAGAAGAATATGACGCGGGAGAATTCCCGGGCTGTCTCGCGGCAGAGTCCCTCCAGAGCGGTGACGGCCTCGGTGTCCAGCGCGAAACGATAGGCGGCCTGGAAGCCATGGGCTTGGCACCAGGAGACGTAGCGCTTCAGATCCGCGACGGTCTGCTCTTCGAGCCGCTTGAGCTCGGCCGAGCCCTTGAAATTCCCGGAATCCACCACTCCCACGGACAGGAAGACGAAGTTCTTGAAGTAATACGGGAACAGACGCTGGATGGAGAGTATCTGATGCAGGCCGAAGCCGGAGAAGCCCCCAACCATGACCACGGCGGTAGGCGCTTCCTTGTCCAACGGGAAGAGGCCCGGATTATCACGCGGCATCGGGATCTCGAGAAGGCTGTCGAGCCGCCGCAGCTCATGGCGCACTTGCCGGTAATGCCGACGGATGAGGAAGCACAGGGCGATGGCGCAGCCGGTGATGGCCGCGGTGATCCAGCCGCCTTCCGAGAACTTCTCATAAAGCGTGACGACGAGGATGCTCAGGCACATGACCAGCCCCGTGGAGTGGATGGGCAGCTGGACCTTCCAGAGCGGGTCCGTCTTCCGCAACTCTATCCAATGCCGCGCCATGCCAAGCTCGGTCAGCGAGAAGGTGAGAAAGACGTTGATGGAATACATGACCACCAGCATCGTGATATCGCCGCGCGTGTAGAGGAGCACGGCGATGGCCGCGGCGCCCATGAGCAGGATGCCGTCCTTAGCCACCAGTCGTTCGGAGAGCTGGGCGAAGCGGTGGGGCATCCAGGAGTCCACGGACATGTTGGCCAGGACGCGCGGCCCGTCCAGGAAGCCGGTCTGGGCCGCGACGAAGAGGAGCACCGCCTCGGAAACCAAGGTCGTGATGACGATGCCCTGCCCCAGAGGCAGAGGCCCGAGCCTCCAGGACGTGAAGAGCCTCTCCAGCAGAACCGCGTTCATGGTCTTGCCCGGCTCCGGCATGGCTCCGACCAACAGATATCCCAGCAGGATGCCGCCGGCCGTGAAAGCCAGCGAGCCGGCCATCAGCGCCATGGTCCTCTTTCCGGTCTGCACCCGGGGCTCCCGGAGGATACTGATGCCGTTGGACACGGCCTCGATGCCCGTATAAGTACCGCCGCCCATGGAATAGGCGCGCAGGAGGATGAGGCCCACAGCCAGAGGGCCGATCGAATGGAGGGAAGCGTGCAGGTCCGCGGCGGCGCCATGGAAGACCGTGGGCAAACCGGTCAAATGGCTGCCCAGAGCGTAGAGGATCACGAAAACGTGGCTGCAGACGAAGAGCAGGAAGATGGGGACCAGGAGGGTGACGGATTCCTTCACGCCGCGCATGTTAAGGACCACGAGGAATAAGAGGACGCCGAATTCCACCCACAGCTTGTAAGCCGCCCACTGCGGAGGCAAAAACGACCACAAAGCGTCGCAGCCGCTCGCGATCGACACCGATATGGTCAGGACATAGTCCACGAGCAAAGCGCAGCCGGACACCACGCCGGCCTTCTCGCCAAGAAGCTTGGTCGCCACCAGGTAGCCGCCCCCGCCCCCAGGGAAATGCTCGATGACGTTGGAATAGGCGATGGCGATCACGCAGATGGTGGCCGCGGTCATGACGGCGAGCAGTATGGCGAGGTGCGAGTGAGGACCCAGAGCCCGGAAAGCCTCGTCAGGTCCATAGCAGGAGGAGGAGAGACCGTCCGCGCCCAGGCCGACCCAGGCCAGGAAAGCGACGAGCGAGACGCGATGGTAAATCTGGGGATCGTTGAGGTCGCGGGGCGCGCCGAAAAGGAACAGCCGTATCCTGTCGAGCATACGAGTCACTCTCCCTGGGGGACCCAGGGCCGCGACGGCAGTCGGCAGGATCACCCTTCCAAATGCCGGCGAGGTTAGCTGACGGGCTGGGTCATGGAAGTGACCTGGACGCGCTTTTCTCGCGCCCTACGCCCCATCCCCGTGACTTCCGAGGAGTTTGGGTCCCCCGCGCCGATGCCGTTGGCACCGGCTTAGGCTGTGTGATTTGATTATAGCAAATCCGGGATCAGGTGGCCCGGATGGGCAGGACCACGGTCTGCAGGCCGGAGAACTGCAGGCGCCTTTGCAGGGCGAAGGCGGTATCGTTATGGAGAAGCCGCTGGGTGAGCTTCTCCTCCTTAAAGATGAGCTTGCCGGTGAAGAAGATGGCGCGCGGGAACTCGCGCGCGACCTCGTGGCACAGCTCCTCCAGCGCCGGCACCACCTCGGTGTCCATGGAGAAGCGGCAGGCCGCCTGGAAGCCGTTGGCCTGGCACCAGTCCACATAGCGCTGCAGCTCCTGGCCGGTCCGCTCCTCGAGCCGCTTGATCTCGGACGAGCCCTTGAAGTTGCCGGAATCCACAACGCCGACGGACAGGAAGACGAAGGTCTTGAAATAATAGGGAAACAGCTTCTGGATGGAGAGGATCTGATGCAGGCCGAAGCCGGAGAACCCGCCCACCATGACCACGGCGGTAGGCGCCTTTTTGTCCATCGGGGAGAGCTCCGGCTTATCCTGCGGCACCGGGATCTCGAGCAGGCTGTCGAGTCGCCTCATCTCATGGCGCACCGCATTGTAATGGCGCCGGATGAGGAAGCACAGGCCGATGGCGCAGCCGGTGATAGCGGCGGTGACCCAGCCGCCTTCCGAGAACTTCTCGTAGAGGGTGACGCCGAGGATGCACACGCACATGACCAGTCCCGTGACATGGATGGGCAATTGGACCTTCCAGCGCGGGTCCTTCCCCCGCCGTGCCGCGTTCCAATGCCGCGTCATGCCCAGTTCGGTCAACGAGAAGGTGAGGAAGACGTTGATGGAGTACATGACCACCAAGGTCGAGATGTTGCCGCGGGTGTAGAAGAGCACGGCGATGGCCGCGGCGCCCATGAGCAGGACCCCATCCTTGGCCACCAGCCGCTCCGAGAGCTGCGCGAACATGCGGGGCGCCCAGGAGTCCACGGCCATGTTGGCCAAGACCGGAGGCCCGCCCAAGAACCCCGTCTGCGCCGCCACGAAAAGGATGGCCGTTTCGGTGATCAAGGTCGTGATGATGACGACCTGTCCCAGGGGGAACCCGCCCAGCATCCAGGAAGAGAAGAGTCTGTCCAGCAAGACCGCGTTCATGGTCTTGCCCGGCACCGGCAAGGCATCCACCAGAAGGTAGCCCATCAGGATGCCTCCGGCCGTGAAGGCGAGAGACGCGGCCATGAGAGCCATGGTCTTCTTGCCGGTCTGCACCCGGGGCTCGCGCAGCATGGTGATGCCGTTGGACACGGCCTCGATGCCTGTGTAAGTACCGCCGCCCATGGAGTAGGCGCGCAGGACGATGAGACCCACGGCCAATCCTCCGATAGAGCTGATCGAAGCGTGCAGGTCGGAAGCTGCTCCGTGGAGGATCGTCGGCAGGCCGGTCAGATGGCTGCCCAAGGCATAGAGGATCAGGAAAACATGAGTACCGACGAAAAGCAGGAAGATGGGGGCCAGCGCGGTGACGGATTCCTTGACCCCGCGCAGATTAAGGAGCACGAGGAAAAACAGGACCACGAATTCCGCCCAGAGCTTGTAGGCGGCCCAGTGCGGAGGCAAGAACGACCAGAGGGCGTCGCAGCCGCTGGCCACCGACACCGTGATGGTGAGGACGTAATCCACGATCAAAGCGCAGCCGGACACCACGCCGGCCTTTTCCCCCAGGAGCTTGGTCGCGACCAGATAGCCGCCCCCGCCTCCGGGAAAATGCTCGATGACGTTGGAATAGGCGACGGCAATGACGAAGATGGTGACCGCCGTCATGACGGCGAGCAGGATGGCTAGGTGCGAGTGAGGTCCTAAGGCCCGAAAAGCCTCGTCAGGGCCGTAGCAGGAAGAAGACAGTCCGTCAGCGCCTAAACCGATCCAAGCCAGGAAGGCGACGAGCGACACGCGGTGGTGAAGCTGCGGGTCGTTGAGGTCACGGGGCGCGCCGAACAGGAAGAGCCGGATTCGCTCGAACACGGGAAACGGCATTATATGAAATTTAGGCGTCGCGGGTGGACATGGCGGCCCGGGCCTTGCAGTATTCCCGCAGATAATCAAGGTAAAGGGAATTGACCTTCAGCCGCGGATAGGTGAAATACTCATAAGAACGGGCGAAGACCACGTAGTCGCGCCGCTTCTCGCCCGCCGGCTTAAGGCAAGGCAGATAGCCGCACGGCACGAAGCCCGCGCGCAGGATGCACTCCGTGCTCAGCACGTCCGCCGCGTCGTTGATCACCTCGATATAAGTGATGCGGCTGGCGTAAAGAGCCGCGGCCACGTCGCGGTAGAGGCGCACAGGGTCCACCGCGCCGGTGATGTGCTCTCCCAGGATGCAGGCGAAGCGCGTCTGCTTGACCAGCCGCACGAACACTTCGACCTTACCATCGGGACTGGTGAAGAGGATGTTAGGCGTCTCGAAGGGAAAGAAATTGACCGAGAGGTTCTTGCGGGCCTTGACCTGGCGATAACGCTCGGCCACAAAGCGCGGCGCCTCGACCATCTCCAGGGCCGGGGCCGGCTCGAGGTCCGCGGATGGAGCCGGGACCTTCGCCGTGCCCTGCTTGGGCAAGTCGCATTGCTTGCGCACGATCTCGAAGAATGGCTCCACGACGGGATGCAGGCTGAACTCGGCGTGCCGGCGCTTGCTGAGCACCTCCGGCGCGTACCAGGCGCTCAGGCCGTTGAGCCGTCGGGGATCGGCATGGACCGCATTGGGGAAGACGCCCAGCACTTTGAAGCCCTGCTCCAGAGCGAGGTCCTGCTGTTCGAGCGTCAAGGTGCGCGTGGTGGAGTAGACCACGTCGGTGGCGCCGTCGGCCACGAGCCTCTCCATCAAGAAGGACAGCGCGACCGACAGGGCCTCGCGCCGCTCGATCTCCGGCCCGGCCGCGTACATCCGACGCACGCGCCCCAGGCGGTTCTCCGCGTCGTGCTGGAGCGCGATCAGGGCGACGATCTGACCTTTGGACAAGGCCACCGCCCAATAACGGCCGTTAGTCTCGATCTCACCGCGCAGACGCGCGAGGTCCAGGAACAACGCATCAGATTTTATCCTGGGGATGGAGCCCTGGTAGAGACGCATCAGGTCGAAGGCGTCATCCAACTCGACGAACCGGCAATCGAATCCTTTCTTATTGGTCACGGTCTGACCTCCGTGGTCTGGGAGAGGCGCAAAAAGTATCCCGAAAGAGCCAACACGCCGAGGGCCTGGATGATGCAGACCTTAGGCGGGGCCATGATCTCGGCGAGGAGCCCGAAAAGGAAGAAGGCGGCGGGGAAGGTGAAGCTCAAGAGCGCCTGCATGAGGGCGAAGAAACGGCCCTTAAGCTCGGGCCGCACGCGCTCCTGGAAGAGGGTGACGAACTTGACATTGTTGACGCCCAGAGCGCAGCCGGCGCAGAAAAGCGCGACGAAGAAAAGTCCTCCGTGCATGAAGACGCCAGGCACAAAGAGCGCCACACCCAGCAGCAGCATGCAAGCGGCTCCAAGGCGCAGGACGCCAGACGTCGTGCCGCCGGTGAGAATCCGTTTGGCGCCAAAGGTGCCGGCAAGTATGCCGAGCCAGATTGCGGCTTCCAGAACTCCAAGCAAAGTTGCCGTACCGCCCAAAGTGATCTTCACGTAGAGGGGCAGGATCACGAGGATCGGCGTAAGGAAGAAGTTGACGCAGCCGAATCCAATAAGGACTTTCTTGAGCCAAGGTGTCTGCCGTAGCGCCTCCCAGGCTGAGACCGCCTCCAGAGCCGGAGTCGCAGAATGTGCGGCGGGCGGGATGTCGAGCAGGGCGTTGGCTCCGGCCGAGACAATGAAGCTCAAGGCGTTGAGGATGACGACTCCGAGTATGCCGATGCGGTCGATGAGCAGGGCGCCGGCCATGGCGCCGGCGAAACTGGCCAAAGACTGGGTGGAGGACTGAAAAGCGACCGCGGCTTCAAGGTCCTCGGGTGGGGCGGCCTCGGCCACGGCTTTGCTCAGCGCCGGATCGAAGAAGGCCTGGGCCAGGGCCAGGAAGAAGCCCGCGATGCAAGCGCCGGAAAATCCCAGGCGCTCGGCGCGGAACAGGAGGACGACGACGATGGTGACGGCGAAGGCGCAGAGGTCGCAGGCGATGAGCGTGGAGCGGCTTTGATGGCGGTCCACGGCCTTGCCGATGACCTTGACGAAGGCAAGGGCGGGCAGGGCGCCCGCGACCATGAAGAGGCCGACCTCTTTGCCCCCCCCGCCGGTGGTGACGATCCACCAGGCCAGCGCGATCTGGTACATGCGCGTACCCATCTGGCTCAAGGCCTGGCCGGACCAGATGAGGAACATGTTCCGGTTGCGCAGGATGAGCGGAGTGCGCAGGGCTAGGGCATCCATGCTAACGCGGCTGCAGTCTGCCAGGGCGCAGGCCCAGCGGCCGCACCTTGGGGCCGGCCGGCCGCGGCTCCGCATACTGCATCATGCCTTGGACCCCTGCCGTGATGTCTCGCAGGAGGTCTGCGAAGTAGCCGTTGTAGGAGATATGCATGTCGTTGACCGGGGTGCCCGCGAAGTCGAAGGCGCCGGCCGCGGCGTCCACATCCTTGAAATAATTCAGCACCGCATCCGCGGACACGGAAAAAACCTCGTCTCCCAGCCCGGGCATGGTCGAGAAGCCGGCCTTGCCCGCGGAATCGAAAGAGAGCTCGATGATATGGACGCCCTTCTCCTGGCCCGACTCAGGAACCACGGTCACGTCCGGCAAGATCGTGGAAGCCGGGGTCATGTAGAACTTGGCCTTGCGGCCCTTGTCCCAGGTGTTGCGCACCGCGGCCATCCAGGCCGAGGAGGTCATGGGGCCCTCCATGATCGGGTCTATGGCGTACCAAGCCCCGTCCTCGCCCTTGACCAGGGCCGTCACGTGAAACCGCCACTCCGGGTCTGCGCCCTCGCGCAGGTCGCCGATGACGAAGAGGTTGCGCACCGAATCCTCGGCCAGGCCCAGCTTGCGCGCCAGCAGGTGCGCGGCCATGGAGCGACCGAAGCAGAAGCCGATGACGCCCTGAGGGTCGTATTTCTTCAGCTTCTTCTCGTCGTCCAGGCCCGCCACGGGATGCCGGAAGACCGCGTCCCAAAGCTGCTGGCGTTGCTCTGCAGCCAACCCCTGCAAGGCCGCTTTGCCGCGGACGATCTCGCTGTACAGGGCTCGGGGCTCAGCCGCTGCCGAAGACACGGACTTAAGAGTCGCGATAACGGCCGGAACCTCAGCCGGCTGCAGGGCGGAAAGGGCGGGAAGATCAGGGTCCAGCAGGCGGGCTTGAGAGTAGATGCGCTCCAGGCTGACCTGCGCCTGGACTGGGGTAGACAAGCCGCAGCATGCCAGCACCAGAACGAAAGCTAGCAGGCCGCAGACCCGGAGGCGGGAAGCCCACGAAGGGATCATAAGCCACATATTATATCTTCCTGAAGGCATGCCGGGAGGGTCTTTGGGCCCAGGGGCATGATTCTTGAAGGCTGCAGCCGCTTTAAGCTGGAGAGTGTGCCATTCAGGCTGGAAACCCGCCCTTTTCGAGCTGCGCCCAGGGGATGGCTGAGAGCCCTGGAGCGACCCGAAGCGTTCTGTCTCCGCGATAAATGACGAACCCTGAACGCAGGCCTAAGTCCTTCATGCACTGACGGATCCCGAGCAGGCTCTTGGCCGGTAACGAAACTCCAGATTTGATCTCGATGGCAAGGCGCGTGCGGCCATTCTCAATGATCAGGTCGGCTTCCGCCCCTGCCTGCGTCCTCCAGAAATAAAAGTTCGGCGCGGGCCAGCGAAGTTTGGCTCGCCTAATGAGTTCCTCCAGGACGAATCCTTCCCATGACTGCCCACGGCCGGGCCAAGTATCCAAGTCTCGTGGCTGGCGCAGGCCCGCCAGATGGTGCAGGAGGCCTGTGTCGCGGATATAGAGTTTCGGGCTTTTGACCAAGCGTTTGGAGATGTTCGCGTGGAAGGGCTGCAGCCGGCGGATCATGAAGGCGCCTTCCAATATGTCCAGATGATGAGCGACCGAGGGGACGGACAGGTCCAAGGCCCGCGCCAAGTCGGACAGGTTGAGCAGGCCGCCGTGGACATGGACCAGCATGGTCCAGAGCTTGCGCAAGCGAACGGCGGGCACGTGGACCCCCAAGCCAGGGATGTCCCGCTCAAGGAAATTGCGGGCGTATTGCTCCAGCCAGGTCGTTTTCTGGGCGGAAGTTTTGAGGGTATAAAGGGGCGGAAGCCCTCCCCAGAACCAACGCTGCGTCAACCACTGCGGTTTGGAGGCCAGTTCGGAAGTGCCGAAAGGGGTCATCTCCAGAATCCCGATGCGTCCCGCCAGGCTCTCGCCGGCCTGCTTCATGAGGGTGGGCGCGGCTGAGCCCGTCAGCACGAAAGCTCCCGGATGCCGCTTGCGATCGATGATTCCGCGCAAAACGGGGAAAAGTTTCGTATGCCGCTGGGCCTCATCTATGATCAGCTGGCCCGGGTTCTCGGTCAGGAATGTCTCGGGATCAGACGCCAATAGGTCGAAGTCGGTAGGGTTTTCCAGATCGAGATATTTCCAGGAGGGCAATTCACTGCGCACCAAAGTCGTCTTGCCCGACTGCCTGGGTCCGGCCACGAGGACGACCGGGAATATACGCAGGTGGGAACGCAAGGCGGCGGCCTCGTCACGCTTTAAAATCATGTATTGCATTTTATAATAGCAACATTAAGATTACAAGGTATTAAATTTACGGGCCACTGTCTCAACCAAGAAGCACGGGCAACATATTCCGGAGTTAAGGCGGCCAAGTTATCTTAACGGCGGGATACCTGGGACCTACTTCCCGATGACTCTGACCACAGCCGTCGAACCCGGAGCAGGGTCTGCCGGCATGGGCTCGACGCGGCCGCCCAGGTTGGCCCCCAGGAAGGCCTCAGCGCGGGCGTTGAAGTCGATGCGGTTCTCCGCCCGGGCGAAGCCGTGCCCCTCGTCCGGGTAGAGGACGTAGGTGACCTTGCCTTTGTTCTTCTCGATGGCCGCGACGATCTGCTCGGACTCGGCCTGCTTGACGCGCGGGTCGTTGGCGCCCTGTCCGATCAAGAGCGGCCGCACGATCCGGTCCGCCTTGAAGAGCGGCGAGGCGTTCTTGATGAGCTCCGCCTCCTTGGGGTCGTCAATGTTGCCCATGCGCACGTCGAACGTGGCGCGCATGGGCTTCCAGTAAGGCGGGATGGACTGGACCAAGGTCTTAAGATTCGAGGGCCCCACGATATCGATGGCGCAGGCGAATGCCTCGGGCGTGAAGGCGACGGCGGCCAGGGCCGCGTAGCCGCCGTAGGAGCCGCCCATGACCGCGACCTTCCCGGGGTCCGCATAGCCCTGCGCCACGGCCCAGTCCATCGCGTCGATGAGGTCGTCGTGCATCTTAAGGCCCCACTGTTTATTGCCGGCATTGAGGAACCTCTTGCCGTAGCCGGTGGAGGCGCGGAAGTTGACCTGCAGGCAGGCGTAGCCGCGGTTGGCGAACCATTGGGCGTAGGAACTGTAGCCCCACATGTCGCGGCCCCAGGGCCCGCCGTGCACGAACAGCACCAGCGGAAGATCCTTGGCCGGGATGCCCACGGGCAAGGTCAGATAGGAGTGCAGGTCCAGGCCATCGCGGGACTTGATGGTGACCGACTGCATCCTGGCCAGCCGCAGTCCTTCGAGCTTAGGCTGGTGCGCGAACAGGAAAGTCTCCTTCTTGGCCGAACGGTCCCAGGAGTAAAAACGGATCGGGCCGTTGTCCACGGTGAAAGCCACGAGCCAGACCGCGTCCTGATCGTCGCGATTGATGACCGTAAAGTCGCCGTCGTAGATCTTCTTGATGGCCTCAAAATCGGCCTTGACCGAGGGGTCCACCACCGTCCATTCAGTGCGGCCCCGGGCAAACCCCACGGCCTGCACGATGTGGCGGCGGGGGTGGATCATGACCCCGGCCGCGTCCACGTCGACCGTGGCGGCCACCACTTTCTCGACCCCGGTCGCGATGTTCTTCTCCACGACGCGGGCCGTGTCGCTTCCCACCGAAGAAACAAGATAGGCGGACTTGCCGTCCGCCGTGAAATCCTGAAACCCAAGGATATCCTCGGCCCCGACCATGATCCAGGACTGCCAGGAGGATTTGGCGTCCTTTCGGATGCGGATCTCGGTGCCGCCGTCCGGGGTATTGACTTGCGCGGCGCGGACCTTGAAGTCGGCGTCCGCCGTAAAGGACTCGACGTCGCCGGGGTTAGGCGTATCGAGGACCAAGGCGCCGGTCTTAAGATCAAGGTGATGGACATCGAAAAGGTGACGGTCGCGCAGGTTGATTTGGACCAGGAGCTCGTCAGGGAACTTGGGGTCCGCGGCCGTGATGTCGGCGCGCACGCCCTGGAAAGGGGTGTAGTCACGGACGTTGCCGGATTCGAGATCGACGCCATAGGCGTGCCAGTTCTCGTCTCCGTCGGCATCCTGCATGTAGATAAGGTCCCTATTATTGTGGGCCCAGAAGTAGCTGCGGATGCCGCGCTTCTTGTCGGCCGTGACGATCTTATCGTCGTCCTGGCCGATGGTCTTGATCCAGACCTGGAGTACGTTCTTCTGGTCGGGGGCGATCCAGGCGAGCCGCTTGCCGTCAGGGGAGAGCTTGGGGTTGGCCTTTTCAGGGTTGCCGAAGAGGACCTCTCGCGGGATGAGCGGGGGCAGGCCGGCATGAAGCGGGGCGGGCGCCATCATCTTTCGTCCACCGGGCTCTTGAGCTTGCCCGTGCGCGGATTGCGCGGCAACTCGCCGGACTTGTACAGCGACAAGGACAACTCCTTCAAACTGCCGTCGGCCAGCCGCTCCTTGAGTTTCCCCATGCCGGCAAGCAGGGCCCGCCGCACCCGCTTCTCCAGCTCCGGCGACGCCAAGGGCGTCTCCACGCGCACGGCCAAAGACTCCCCCTCCTCGTCGCTCAGCGCCGCGATCTGCAAGGCCGAGACCGGCAGGCCCTTGAGCGCCGCCACGAAGTCGCGGTGGCGCATGTTCATATTGCCCACGGAAATCATGTCGTCGCTGCGCCCCAATAGCTCGAAACGCCGCGCCGGCCGGCCGCAAGGGCATGCGCCCTTTACGATACGGCCGACGTCTCCGATCGCATAGCGGATCAAAGGATAGGCGAATTTCAGGAGACTCGTGATCAATATCCTCCCTGTCCCCCCCTCCCGGACCGCCCGCCCCTTATCGTCCACCACCTCGATCCAGTTGAACTCGTCTATAGTGTGATGCAAGGACCCGCGCATATGCTCGCACTGATAGCCCAGTTGGCCGCCGTCGTTGGCCCCGATGACAGAGGAGATGCGCTTCACCTTCAAAGCCGACTTCAGCCAATCATGATCGAACAAGCTCATGGGTGAGCCAGCATAGACCACATTTTCCAAGGTCAGCTTCGGCTCCTGCCTCTTAGCCTCGCGCAGGAACGGCACGAGCTGCGTCGGGATCCCCTCCACCGCGTTGATGCGGAACTGCCGCCAGACCTCCACGAAGGTCTCGGGCTTGGAATTGCCGGCGAAGCCGAAGGTCGCCAGCCCCAGCCGGTGATTGACATGGTCGAAAGAGACGAAGCTCCCATAAAGGTCCCCGGCCAGCATGAAATTGCCGAGCCGGTCCGCCGACTGCAGCCCCAGGCCGCGGAACACATCCGCGCCGCTTTCGATCATCGCCTCCCAATCGTGCCTGTCATAGACCGAGAACTTGGGCACGCCGGTAGAGCCGCCGCTTCTTGAGACATAACCCCCGGTCCAAGCGCCCGTGCCCAAAGCCTCGCCCTGAGGAGGCATGTTCGCCTCCATCTCCTCCCGAGTGAGCTCCGGGACCCTGACCAAATCCGCGACCGTCGCGATGCTCATGCCCCTGAGCCTGCGGCTATAAAAAGGAGACTTACGCGCGACATCCATGAGACGACGCAGCCTCGCGTCGATGAGCTCCTGTCGCCGGGCCTGCGACAGCGTCTCCGCGGGCGTCCAGTCCTTGCGGCCCGGCAGTCGGCGCAGGACCAGGCGCATGAACTGCGGCAGGTCCTTGGCCCCGTCGTGAGGGTCGTCGATCTCTCCCTCGGCCATATGGCCGAGCTCGAGTATCCTCAGGGCGCCCGCGTCCGAGAGACCATCCGCCAGCTCTTCCTGCTCAGATGGCCCGGCGGCCAGGCCCACAGTCTGGATGTAGCCGCGCAAGGCGGCCAGCTGCTCCACGACATCGGAGATCTTTTTGAAAGGGATCACGCGCAAGGTCCGGTGCAAAGGCGAAGGCGCCAAGGTCAAGTCCCGGTCCATGAGCACGGTCCAGTCCAACCGTCGGGCGGACTCGCGCAGAGCGCCCTCGCCCCGGGCCTCCGCCACCTCAGCCACGGCGCGCAATTTCCAAATCTCCACCGCCGCGTCCGTGTCCACTTCTCCAGGAGGCATCAGCTGAGCCGCCTTGTCCAGTGCCTTGGGAAGCGCATCCAAAAGGCGGCGCGCGTTGTCCTCGCCTTGAACGTAGCAAGCCTGGGGAGCGGTGCAGGCGTTCTGGTCCCAGATGCTCATCTCCTTGGCCAGACGCCCGGCCAAATCATCAGGCCTGCCTTCACGCAGGCCCGCCTTGGTGACCACGGCTACGCTGAGCTTCGGCCCGAACACGATCAGGCGCGCGCGCGCGGGCAAGCCGCCGCGCCAGCCGCGCACCGCGGACTCCCCGCCCCAGACCACGATCCCATCCGCATCGCGCTTGAACTCCTCGATCACGTCCGTCTGCTTCTGCCCGAACTGCACCACAGCCAGCGATCCAGAGATGATCCCATCCTCATCGCATTCACGCAAAGACTCGATGAGCAAAGGCAGGAACACGCCCTCCGAGGAGGACATCTTGAGGATGTTCACGTTCCGAGTCAGCAACCCCTCGACCAAGGAGCCGGCCGCGCCCACGAACACATTGCCCGCCAGCACATGCAGGACCGTGCCCAAAGGCTCCCAACGGCAGGCGCCTAGGCCCTCATGGCCGGGAAGCTCCGCGTCCATCTTCTGGCGCAGGAGATCCGGATCGAAAGTCCAGCAGAGCTCCTGAAGCCCGCGGCGCACCATCGCCGGAGAAAAACCGGTCACGCCTGGCAAGGCCTTCTCAGCCGCCCTGCGCGGGCCGTAGGACGGAGCCTGCCAACGCTTTTGCACGCGGCTCAACAGCCGCAGGACCTTATCGAGAGGATAGTCGGCCATGGCCTGCCGCAATCCCGCGGCCCTGCGGCAAAGCCGAGAGGCGTCGGCAGCCAAAAGTTCTCCATCATGCCATTCGCCGAACCAGTACTGGGACCTCACGAGGACCTCCGCACGATCTCGCCCGCGTGGATGGCGCAGCCCTTGTGCTTGCTCAGGCCGCCCCGGCCCAGCAAGGTGAAGGTCGGCGAATTGTAGCCGCAGGGGCAGCGTCCCTCGTCGATCCGGCCCAGGTCCGTGGAAAGGATGGCGAGGTTGGGCATCATGGCGTTCCAGGGCGTGATGAGCTCTAGAAGCCCCGGCTGGCCGGGCGGCAGGACCGCCAGGGTCACCGGATCTCGCGCGTAGACGCGATTGTAGACCGGCACATGAAAACGGTGCTTCCGGCATTCCAAGTACGGCGCGCAGTGCTCGGCCATGCCGTAGCCGTCGCGGATATTCTCCGCGTCCAAGCCCAGCATCTTGGCGGCCAGCTCCCGGAAGAACTCCCGTGAGACCTTCTTATCCTCCGCGGCCTTCCAGCCCCCGCCCGTCACCATCCAGCTGTGCGGCGGCAGGCGCACTGGCTCTTTCATCTCTTCAAGGAACTCGTAGATGAAGCCGGGTATGCCGAAGATGCGCACAGGCAAGCCCGCGCCGGCGTATTCCCGGAGAGCGCGCAAGGCATCGGCCTTACGGAAATCCCAAGCGCCGCCGCGCCCCTTGCGCACCGCATAGAAGACCCGCGCGGCCGGCGCAAAGCGCTGCTGGTTCGTGTCCGAGAATGCGATGCCCAGGTCCTTGGCCTCTTTCGGGTCGTAGACGAACATGAGGTAGTTGGTCGGTTCCCGGGAGAGCAGGCCTTCTTCTTCCCAAAGCACGCTCAACTGGGACTGGCAGCGCTCCAGGCTCGCCGCGTCGAACCAGATCTGGGTCTTCTGCCCGCGCGTTCCCGAGGAGGTCAGGCGCAGCACGGATCTCTCATGAGGCAAGGAGGTGAGCAGGAATCGCTTCATAGCGCTCACGCCGAGCATGGGGATGCGCTTGAGGTCCGCCTCGGTCCGGATTGAGCACGGCGTAAAGCCCTTGCGACGGTAGAGCGCGGAGAGTTCCCGTGAGTTGCGGCCGTGGAAGACGGCCATCTCCCGGCAGGCCGCGACCATGAGCCGGGTCTTGGCCGGCGTCCAGACATGCGGGTCCTTCACGCGGCAGACGGCTTCGCAGTTCACCAGTCTCATAGGAGGCAGTTGGCCTCGTAGTCCTTCCTCACGGCCGCCAAAAGCTTCTTGCCATGTTCGGTCGCGACCTTGATGTCGTCGAAGGCGACCTTGGTCGGCCCGAGCGCCTGGAACCGGAATCCCAGCCGCGCCGAGCTCTGATACGGGACGAACCCGGCGGCAAAGAACCCGTTCGAGGAAAGGATGTCGTACAGAGGTCCCAGGCCCGGCGCGTCGAGCGGGACCTCCACAGCCGCGTACTCGAAGCCGTCACGCAGCAGTTCCCGCCATTCCTCGACGATGTCTTCGGCGGCCTCTTGGCCTGGCGCGGAGAGGTCGAAGAACGCGGCGGATTGGGCGCGCAGCGTGCTGGTCGTAAAGCTCCCCATGGCGGGCAAGGTCTGGAAGCGCGGCGCCGGCGAATAGGCCAACCCGAAAGGCTTGAGCAGGAAGCCGAACCTCTCGCCGATGCTCTCCGGCAGGATGATGCTCTCCCCAAAGGGACGAGGCACGCGAGGGATCACCGAGACCAGCAGGCTGTAGCGCAACATGCTCTCCGGGTCCTTGCCCAAGCCAAGACGCTCGAGGCGCGCCTGCGTCTCGCGAGACTGGCAGCCAGCGTAGAGGGCAAGCTCGGTGCCGCCGAACTTGGCCACGTGCCTCTGGCTGAAGGCATGGTTGGTCACGCAATCGCAGAGACAGTACTGCATGGGCGTCTTCTGGACCGCTTCCATCGTCTTGGCGAAAAGCTGGCCGAAGAGCCCGCGCGATTTGACCATGGGGTCCACCGCGCCCATAGCTGCCTCGAAGGCCGCTGGCTCGCGATGTCGGCGCACCAGCCCCACGTGCCCCACCAGCCGGCCGTTAGGCCGCGCGGCCACGATGGAAAGGAGGTCTCCGGCCTCGATCATGGCCTTGATCTTCTCCGGATAGTAGACGAACTCATTGATGTAGTCATAGCCGTAGACCAGGTAGAAAAGACGGCTGAGCGCGTCCTCCTCCCCCGGAGCGAGTCTGCGCACCGTGATGGCCTCGTCCTCCGGGATCGCCGGAACCTGCGGTGCAGGCTTGGCCAGCAGCGACATGGCCGCGGCCACGGCGCCAAGACGGATCTCAAGCACCACGGCCTGGCCCTGGCGGCCCGAATTCTCAAAAGTCACCGAGTCCGCATGCTGGGAAGCCTCGTGGAACTTGGCGTAATAATTGGAATGGATTCCGCTGCGGCCGCCCTTGAGCAGGATAGGCGCGCCGCGGTTGATGACCGAGATTCTGAACTTGCCCGCGGCTTCTCCGACTTCCACGGCCACCGACTCGCCGCCACGTGCGTTGTTCTCGATGACCATGTCGAGCACGGCCGAGACCGCGATTCTGAGCTCGGCCTGCTCAGTCTCACCCCGAGCGAAGCGCGCAGCGTAAGCGAGCACGAAACCCACGGTGGGCTCCAGGAAAATCCGCTGCGGCGGGATCTCGAGCTTGGCGGTGGGAGCAGTCATCGATCGTCAATCACCCGGATGAGCTTGCCCGTGCGCGGGTTGCGGGGCAGCCGGCCCTCATCCAGGAGTTCCACGCGCAGAGGCCAGACGGTTTTCTGCGCCGTCCCTCTGCACAGAGTAGGCCGGCGCGAGAGGATCTCGCGCTCAAGCGCCGCGGCCAAGGCCGGCCTGACCTTAGAACGAGCCAAGGTCTCGACACGGACCACCAGCCGATCGCGGCCCGCCTCGCGCTGCTTCTGCATCTGCACCGATCCCAGCAAGCCGGGCACTCGGCTGACGCAGCCTTGGACGTAGCCATAGTCTATTGAATCAAAACCGATGCGCAGGATATCGTCGCCGCGGCCCAGAAGCTCAAAGAGCGGCGTGGTTCGACCGCAGGGGCAACGGTCGACCAGCCAACGAGCACGATCTCCGACCCGGTAGCGCACCAAAGGCGTCAGACGCCTGGACCAGACCGTGGCGTAAAGCATGCCAGCCTGGCCCGCGGCGCAGGGGCGGCGCGCCTCCTCATCCCACACCTCCAGAAAAACCTGGTCGTCGTGCGCGTGGAAGACCCCGGTGGGGCAGGCCGCGCACTGGTATCCTAGGTACCAGGTGTCCACAGTGCCGTAACCGTGCGTGGCGACCTGACGCACGCCGAAACGCTCGCGCAACTCCGCCTTATCCGCGTCGTAGAGGTGCTCGGCGCTGTAATAGAGCTTCTCGATGCGCACGCCGCGCATCCCAAGCTTCTCCATCTCACGCAGACAGTTAAGAGCCACGCTCGCCACGCCGGTGATACAGTTGATATGAAAAAGCCTCGCACAGCTCCGCACGAATTCGGCCGGCGTATGGTTAGAGAATGGAAAGTTGGTGCAGCCGAAAGCCTCAAGGGCGCGGTGCACGTGGAGGAAGCCCATATAGAGCTGGCCCACGGCGAAAAGATTGGCGACCCGGTCGCTCTTGCTCAACCCCACGGCATGGTAGCCGCGCGCATTGGGCAGATAGAGGGCTTCCATCTCAGAGTGGCTGAAAAGCGCGGTCTTGGGAAAACCCGTGGTGCCGCCGCTCTGGAAGACCGTCCAGCCCGCTTCGCGACCCACGACCAGGCGCCGGCTCTTAGGCGGCAGGAGCAACCGGCAGTCATCTGGTCTGAGGACCGGGACCTCGGCCAAGGGCTGCTCGGATCCGCACTTGAAGCGAGAAAGCCGGTCCCGGTAGAAAGGCGCGCGCCGCCGCGCGTAGCCGACATACTCGCTCAGGCGCTTCCGGATGACCCGGCGGCGGGTCGCCTCGGAAGCCGACTCCCAAGCATCGAAAAATGGCTCTCGGCGGGCAGTCATGGGTTTTATTCTACAAAATTAGACAAATCGGCATTCTGATTCTCGATATCTTCTGCGACCCCGCGCTGAAGCACTGTGGTATAATGTGCGACACTCATGAAGAAGATCCTGCGCCTGGTCGTGACCGGCGCCGCCGGCCGCATGGGCCGGCGCGTGGCGGCCTTGGCGGCCGCAGATGGACGCTTCAAGGTGGCCGCATTGGTGGACCGCAGCGAAGGCGAGGGACTCACCAAGCCGGAAAGCCTCCCCGAAGCCCTTGTCCATGCCGACATACTCTTGGATTTCTCCACTCCCGAGGCCGCGGTGCGCTTCGCCGGCCTGGCCGCGGCGGCACGCAAACCGGCGGTCATCGGAGCGACCGGCTTCACCCAAGTCCAGCTCGCCCAGCTCAAGGCCGCCAGCCGCCGCATCCCGATCTTCCTCTCCCCGAATTTCAGCCCCGGCATCCATGCTCTGGGGGTCCTGCTGCGCGCCGCCGCGTCCTTGCTCAAGGACTACGAGGTCTCCATCAGCGAGACGCACCACAGCCGCAAGAAAGACGCCCCCTCCGGCACGGCCCTGCGCCTGGCCCGCGTCATCATGGATGCGCGCGGCGGCGCGGAGCCGGCCATCGTGTCCCAACGCGTCGGCGACGTGGTGGGGGACCACACCGTGACTTTCGCCGGTCCGTGCGAGCGCCTGGAACTGACCCACCGCGCCCAATCGCGAGACGTGTTCGCCCAAGGAGCCCTAAGCGCAGCCCTCTGTGTCTGCGGCAAGAAACCCGGACTCTACGACATGCCGGACCTGTTCTCGGCCAGGTAGATGGAACAGCTCAAGCGGCTGGCCCTCGGGCTCTGGGGCGGACTGCTCGGATTCTTCCGCGACGACGAGGACCTGGACGAGCCGTTCTTCGACCCGGTCCAGCTCGGCGCGGTCTGCATCGTGTGCTTCGTAGTCATCGGAGCGCTCTATTGGCTGCTATGGACCTTGCTGGTCTACGAAGGGGGGCTTTTTCCAAAACTGCGCGCCAGTGCGGCCGTGCTCTTCACCTCCAAGACCATCAAGGACTTCGGCTACGAGCGCGCGCCCTACGCCATGGGAGTCTTCGAGGGATGGGTAGGAAACCTAACGGCGCTAGGTTTCTGCGTCCTCACGCTCTGGGCGCTGCTCCACCTGTATCGGACCGCGCAAGAAGGTATCCGCCGAGCCTCGCAAAAGACCGATGCCTGACTGCCTTCTCCTCCTAGGCGCCAACCTGGGCCGACGCCGGATGAATATGAACCTCGCCTTGCTGCGCCTGAACAGACTGCGCGGCGGCAAGATCCTGGCTCGCTCGCTCGTCTATAATACGGCTCCGGTCGGCCCTAGCCACCGGCGATATCTCAACCTGGCCGTACGCTACCACACCGCGCTCTCGCCCATAGGCCTTATGGTCGAACTCAAGAGACTCGAAGCCCTGGCCGGCAGACACCCGGGCCGACGCTGGGCAGCGCGGCCTCTCGACATAGACATCCTGGACTATGCGGGCCGCCGCCTCAAAAGCCGCTGGCTGAACTTACCCCATCCCGACACAGCCCGACGCGCCTTCGCGCTGGCCCCGGTCTGCGACATCGCGCCGGGCTGGCGTCCGGACGGCCGGACCACGGCCGCGCGGCTGCTGCGCCACTTGCATCCCACTCCCGCGGAGGTCCGGTCCCTTCCATGATCCTCTGGATGCTCGGCACGGTCACGCTGTGCTTGGCCGCCGTGGCTTTAGGCTTCGGCTGGTGGGGCGCCGGACTCATCCTCCACCCCCCGCAAATGAGCGCCCTGGAGATCTTCCCCGAGGATTTTGGGCTCGCTTACAAGAAGGTCTCTTTCCAGACCTCGGATGGCCTGACCCTCAAAGGCTGGTTCCTGCCCTCGCCCACCGGCGACGAACGCACTGTGCTCATGTGCCACGGTTGGGGCGATAACAAGGGCGAACTCCTGGCCGAAACCCACTTCCTTAACTCGGCTTGCGGCTTCAACCTATTCTACTTCGATAACCGCTCCCATGGCGAGAGCGGCGGGAATATCACCACCATCGGTTGCCTGGAGGTGCTCGATTTCCAGGCAGCCATGACTTACCTGCGCCGGCACCAACCAAACAGCCTCAAGCGCCTGGGCGTCTTCGGCCTTTCCATGGGCGCGGCCGTAGCCGCCATGGCGGTGCCTGATCAGCCGGAGGTCAAGGCCGTGGTGATGGAGAGCCCATTCACGGACTACCGGCAGGTGGTCAGGCGCTGGGCCTGGAACAACCTGCACATCCCCTATTTTCCATTGATGATGATCGTGCTCTGGTTGCTGCGCCTGCGCGTGGGCCGGGAAGACGTGGACAGTTACAGCCCGGTCCGCTTCATCTCCCGCGTGGCGCCCCGCCCGGTCCTGGTCATCGGCGGGGCCCAGGACCGGCTCATGCTGCCCGACGACGTGCGCGCGCTCTACGCCGCAGCCCGGGAGCCCAAGGAACTCTGGATGATACCGGGTGCCTCGCACGGCAAGTGCCGCGAATTGGCCGGGGCCGAGTACGACCGACGGATCATGGAATTCTTCATCAAAACTCTCTAGCGCGCTGGCCTGACAGCCATTGGGAGATATGTTGGCTGTCATGTGCAAGTGCCTTCCATCCGGCAAGTCGCGCGAATATTCATGATTGACAATACCTCTCTCTCTTGTTAGGATACCGCCCATGACAAGCCAAAAACGGCGACAATTCTGGGTCGACCCCCCCCTCCAGCTCCAAATGGTGGCCACGATCCTGCTTTTAGTGACAGCGAGCATCTTCCTAGTCACTTACAGTGTCTTCCACGGCCTGGCCGAGGCCTCCCAGGCCTCCCACCAGGTCTTCCATTCATTGGACTGGGTCTGGGAGACCATTCGAGGCCCTATCATCATCAGCTCGCTGATCGCCATGGTGGCCAGCGCCCTCGTCGCCATGATCTGGTCGCACCGCTACGCCGGTCCCTTACGGGTCCTCTCCGCTGCCATGTCCAGGATCGGCAACGGAAATCTCTCCGTCCCGGTGCGCATCCGCAATCTCGACACACATCAGGACCTCGTCGGCGACTTCGCGCAGGCGCAGGAACGATTGCGCGAACGCCTGGGCGCGGACTTGCGCGGCCTGCAATCCGGTGCGGAGCGCCTCAAGGCCGCATTGCCCGGGATCGACGACAAAAATGAAGCCCATCACGCGGCCCAGGTGCTCCTCAAGGAGATCGATGCCGTGGCCTCGCGCTACCAGCTATGAGACGATCCCTGACCGCCTGCCTTTGCTCCATACTACTGGCCTGCGCCTCGGCCCAAGCCGGCGAGCCAAAGCCATCCCCATCCCAGCCCGAGGCCCCTGCGGCAGCGGCGACTCAGGAGACACCGTCTTTGAAGGACAGCGGTGTTCCTCTCCCGGAGGCAACCACCGCTCCCAAGCCGGCCTCCCCTTGGCCCGGCGAGTGGCTCGCGGAGGTTTTTGGCAATGATGGGATCGCGGCCCTCAAGACGCATGGCTACATGATTTTACAGGGCCAACCCGGGACCTATCGCCTCCAGGTCGTCGCATGGAAGTCCCTGGAAGCCCTCGCGCGCAATACCAAGAACGTCCAGCAATTTTCCGAGGCCTTCCAAAGACTCAAGGCCGGGCAGACGCTGGCTCCAGCCGGTCCCCTGCCGTTCTTGGCCCTGGAAGACCTACCTGCCGAGAGCCTGATGACCGCGCCCCTACATGCCCTACTCGAGGCGCTGGAATCCTATCACCACGAATGGACGGCCCTCTGCGGCCCCCAGAATGAATCCGCGACCGCACCTGCCCTGCCGCCCTTCCCCAGGCCCGACCTCTTCGACACCTCATGGGGCAAGGCCTTCGCGGCGCGCAGCCATGCCGACATCATCGCCGACCCCGCGCCGCTGGCTCAGGTCTATTTCGACGAGCTCCTCGCCGGCGTTTGGACCGAGCCCCGGGCCGCGGCCCATTTCACCGACTATCTCAAGGCCCACGACCACATCGACGTCTCCTCGCGCTTGGCCGCTGACTTCCGCTCGGGCGCAGCCTCGCCGCAACTGCGCGCCGACCTAACGCGCTATCTCGTCGACCAGCGCCGCTTTCATGCTCTCGCCCGCATCCGCCGCCAAGTCTCCGAACTGGGAAAGAAGACGACGCTCGCCCGCGACCTGCGCAACCTCGAGATGATAGCGACAGTGCTGCGCAGCCGCCCCGGGCTCGTGACCGAACTCGAAGGCGTGGTCCAGGCCGCGCCCCCGGCTGCGGCCGCCCCCGAATTGAGCTCGACGGGGTTGCACCTGGAGAAGCCCGTCGCGCTCCACCAGCACGAGCTTGGCGACACCATAACCTTGAGCGGGGCCTACTGGGTCGACGGCCTTCCCGTCAAGCAGATGGTCTCAGTCGAAGAGACGACCTACCGAGAGACCCCCGGCGGCCTACGCGACGTAGCAAGCCTCACGGTCAAACGCGGCAACGGCGGGCCATACTCCTTCTCCCGGCGCGTCCGGCTGGAGGATTCCATCCCGTTCACATTCCACTCCGTTATTTCGGCGCCCTCCGGCAGCACCATCGCCGACAATATCGCCGTACCCGTAGCCAAGGACTTCGAACTGGCACTTCTCAAGCTCGCTGCGGCGGACGGCCTGGCTCTCTCCTGCGCTTTCCCGGAGGCAGTAGAGTCCTACTCCCGACTCGAAGAGTCGCTGGCCGAAGCGGCCGATGCCAAGACCCAATACCGCGACCTCTTGGCGACGTTACGCAAGAACCGCATGAAGGCGACTCTCGACGCCACAAAACTCGCCGAGCTCGAAGCCGCGATCAAAGAGTCCGCGGCCGACGCCGCGCCCGAAACCTGCCGCTACGAGTTCAAACGCACCGAGGAGGCCATGTCCCTGGCGCGCTCACTTCCAGCCGGCTGCGACCACGCCCTGGCCGGACTGCGCCGGCAGCATGCACTCCTTGAGCGCCGCGCCGCGGACCAGAAGGCCTTCTCCGCGGACGTGCGTCAAGCGGCCGCGCACCGCCGCGCCTGCGATTTTGCCTTGGCAGGCGAGGACCTGGCCCGAGGCTTGGCCATCCTCGAAGCCGATCCGGAGGCTCGCTGCGGCAAGACCTCCAAGACCGCGGGCCTTGCGGAGACGGATCTGCAAGCCGTGTGCGCCGACGAACTCTGGGACACGACGTTCGACGAGGACCTGCGCGCGGCCCAGGCCGAGAAGGCTCCAGCTCAGCGCTTAGCCAAACTGAATCCCCTCATCGCGCGCATCGGCTCGCTGAACAATCCCTCCTGCTTCTCTATCCCGCGCGACCAAGCCGAAAAATTGGCCAAGGCCGCGGGCACGGACCTGGCCCTGCCCGACACCGTCGCCGCCAAGCTGCCCACCGACGAAGGACTCTCTAAAACGGTAGACGAAGTGGCGGCGCAACGGCGCAAACTCGTCGTGCAAGCGACAACGTTGCAGACCAAGCAGGCCGCGGAACAGTCGCCGACGGGCAAGGGCCCGTCTCTGGAGGGCGCGGCGGCGCCGAATTCCTCGCAAGCGGCGCCGAAACGCAAGGGCAAAACCAAGACCCCGGCCGCAACGGAGGCCTCGCAGTGAACAAGCCATCCGCGCGCCTCACCCTATTCGCGAATATGCTCCTTCTGGCTTTGGCTCCCGCCTGGTCCACGGAAGGCGCCCCCGCAGCCGCCAGCACGGCCCTGTCGGCTCCAGCCACCTCCCGGACCAAGAAAAATTCTCCTCACAAAATACGCATTCGTAAACGGCCCGCCCGATCCGCGCGCAAATCCCCGCCGGCGCGCCAGACGCGTCCTGCGGTGAAGATCCCGGAAAAAGCCAAAGAGGCTCCGGTGGCGATGCCCGTCCCTGCCGGGATTGAAGAAGTCCAACTCGCCACCACAGCCCCAGTCGGCGGCCCCATGGCCGCCGTTGGTTCCCTCACCACCTTGGGAACTTCCCTGCGCGACGGGGAGGACTCAGCGGAGACACTCGCGGTCCTGCCCGACTCCGAAGCCAGGGCGCTGGGACTCAATACCAAGGACCATCTCGCCCTTCTCAACGGCACGTCGGTCCGGTCGCGCGGCGACGCCGCGCAGGCCTGGCTCGGATGGGACCCCTCTCTTCGACTGTGGGCCGTAGCACGACGCGGTCTGCAAGTGGTAGATCTGCAGTCCCGGTTCCCCGAAGAGGAACCAGCCTTCGTACGCGGCCCGCGCGAACTCTCCCCTCGAGAGACCGTTCTCAAGGACAGTCTACTGGAGCGGGCCGCCCAATCCGCGCAGGCGGTGCTGGCCCAGGCGCCGCCTTTGCAGGTCTTTGTCCCGGCGAAACAGGTCCTTTGGATCCGCTTCCCCGACGGTCTGCCCAACACGGTGGCTACGGGTGACATCCTCATCGGCGAGGTGACCATGGCCGTGGCCAGCGACGCCAGCCTGGACTTCCTCTGCCTACCCCCGCGCAGCACGGTCTGGGCCAAGGTCCTGCAAAGCAGCGTCGGCGAAGGGACTCGAGCTCTGCGCCTCCATTTCTTCAAGGCGTCCTTGGCCGGAGGACACGTCATCCCCATCTCCGCGCGTCTGACGGACGCGGCTGGGGAACAGCCCCTGCTCAAGGTGAGCCCGGGCGGGACCTTGGTCCTAGGCGAACCGGTGAGCTTGGACCCAAAGAGGCAACACCGGGGAGCCCGCATCCTGGAGCCCGACGCGCGCCTGCGCTTGGAATTGACCGAGGCGATCACGGTGACGGAACCTCCGCAGTTCTACCCGGCCGGAGCCGGCCTCTGGATCAAAACCAAGGATATGGAGACCGGCCGTGTCTTCGAGGTGACCCACGTGATTTCTGGGCGCAACGCGGAGAAATCAGGGTTGCGCGTCGGCGATATACTGACCGCCATCTCAGGCCGCGCCACGGCGAGGATGGACTTCGGGGAAGCCTTGGCCGCGCTCTACGGCGCGCCAGGGAGCCTATTCAAGGTGACGGCCCTCAAGCCCGACGCGGACAAGCCCGTGACTTTCGAACTCAAGCGCGGGGTCTTCTACAAGGACGGAGTGGAGACGCCCGTGCCATTGCCGTTCGAAAAAAAACAAAGCCTGATCAGTCCACAAGCTTCTTGAGCATGTCCCGGGCTTCCTGAACGTTCTCGTCATATTCCCCGGGATCGGCGGGATTGCGGATGGCGGCGATGTGCTCAAGCGCGGCCTTAGCCTTGGCTTTTTCCCCCATCGCGATATAGGCTTCGGCCAGGGCCGTAAAATGCGGTGAGTAGTCGGGCTCGAGCTGGGCCGCGAGTTCGAGTTCCCGCGCTCCTTGCTTCTTGTCTCCGCCCGCGATGGCGGGGATCTCCATGAGCATCTCGCCGAGGACATGGTGCGCCCCGCCGCTCGTGGGGTCGAGTGCGAGCACGGTTTTCATCTCACGGCGCAAGGGCCCTATGAGGAAGAGCGAGCGCAGGATGCCGCGGGTCTGACCGCGCCGGCCCATGGCGATGCCGAGCCAGAAGTGGGCCTGGGGCTCGCGGGGCGCGAGTTCAACGGCCTTCCTCAGCAATTCCTCGGCGCGGGTATAGGCCGCAAACTTCTCAGACTTGGTTTTCTGCCTCTCGCCCAGACGCACGAGGCTGCGACCGAGTCGCCAAAGGAGGGCGGGCTGGTCGGTAGTGGCTTTAAGCTGGGCCCCCAGAAAAAAGAGGGAGTCTTCGAGGTTCTTGGCTTGGTGGCGATGCAAATAAAGGCGATCGGCTTCGGCGAGAACGGCGGATGATATCGCGGGTGGGGCGATGGTGACCTGAGAGTGGGCGAGGCTGGCGGCAAGAATGAAGGGCAGCCAGATCATGGCCGACCCACAAAAACTGTCTCAAAAATCCTCGAGGGCTTCTGTTGACGCCAGAACTTGGCGGATGAATCAAGGATGCCCTCCAGGGCCGCAAAGTCCTCCCGCTTCATCCGGCAGACCTCTGCCGCGTCCGTGAAAACGATCAGATAACCGGGCGCCGGAAGCCAATCGGGAAGGTCCGTCAAGCAATCTTTGAGCGCATCCCAGTTCCCGCCGAAATAATCAGGGAAGCGCAGTTCCCGTGCGAGCCGCTTGAGAAGGGCGACCTTATCCGGCACGGTTTTCCCATCGATGCGGACACAGAAGAACCCCAGCTCACGCGCAGCGGCCTCGGCCTCCTCAGGCGACCCATCCAAGAACAGCTTCCGATCCATTCCGTAACCCGGGCTCAGCGCACGACCTGCAGCGGGATGAAATTCCGATAGTGGTCCGGCGTGTAGTAGAGGACCGCTCCGCCGCCGATGATGAGCCGTTCGGCGCCCCGGTTGCCCGAAGGGGGCACCTCGATCGAGTAAGTCTGCTCACCGATGGTCACCACGTACGGCGTCCCTCGCGGCGGCAGGACCGTGTACTCGTGATAATAGCCCAGCGGCTTGTCGGGCAGGCGCCCCTCACGATTGTCGAAGACCACGCCATCCTTCGAAAACGGCAGAGGATCGCCGTTGTACACGGCCGAGATGATCTTAAGGATGACCCCCACACGGACCGAATCCGAGAAATGCGGCAGGAGATCCTTTCCTGGAGCGACCGCGGCAGCCGCCGGGACAGCCGGCTGACCCGAAACGACGGGTGCCGCGTCCTGGGCCGACACCAGCCGACCGCGGCCGACGCTCAGGCCTAAAACGGCGACGACCAAACCCGCCGCCAAGAACAGACCCCAACGCATGCCCTTATTCCTCATCAGTCCCCCTAGACGCCTACGCGTCGCACCTGCATATTATACACCCGGTCCGCCGCCTCCGGTTGCGACCCAGCGGCCAGGAGGGCTCACGACTCGGACAGCTCAGAGCCCTGAAGTGCCGTTGTGGCAGGAATCGCACTTCACCTGCGTCACATCCACGCCCACGTCCACCGGATGTTTGAACGGCTGCGCCTGCAGCCGCGCCTTTGCGACCTCGGCCGGCGCGCCTTGCGCCACGATGGTATGGCAGACGTTGCAATCCTTAGACACGACCCTGCCCTCTCGGCTCTTATGCTCGCCGTCGTGGCACCGGAAGCAGCCCTCGCTGGTCAGGTGGCCGAGGTTGTTCTCGTGCGCCCGCCAGTCCGCATTCATCTCTGGGAACACGTTGGCGAGGAAAATCTGCCGCACGACCTCGGTGGCCTGCCTGACCGCAGCCGCCTTCCTGGCATAGAGCGCAGGATGGGTCTTGCGGTAGAATTCGGGCAGGTCCTTGCCGATCCGATCCAAAGCCTCGGCCTCGGTCCGGTACTCCCCGGCCAAGAGCCGCATGGCCTCGCGCTTCAATCCAGGCAAGGATGCGTCGGCCAGCCCGGCCGCGAAAGCCCGACTGACCGCCTGTTCCGGCGTGTTGAACACGTGCGAGGGCCGATTGTGGCAATCCACGCAGTCCATCCGCCGCAACGGCATCTTGGCGAGTTGCTCCGGTCTGAGCGTGCTTTCGCTCGAAAAATACTCGGTCACGTGCCCCTTCCGGTCCACCGCCTTCACATACGGGATGACCTGGCGTTTGGCGTCCGTCGCGGCATAGAAGATGTCATTGGCGATGTTCATGTACCAATGAATGCCTGAAGGCGCGCCGGTGGCCGGATCGCCGCCGCCGATCTTGAGCAAGGTCTGGATCTGCCAAGACGTGTTCTTCTCATCGGTCAAGTAGTGGGTGAAAAGCTTCTGCTGCGCGCCAAAGAACTTGGCAGGCCAGTGGCACTGCTCGCAGGTCTCCTGCGCGGGACGCAGGTCGTGCACGGGCGTGGCGATGGGCCGGGGATATTTATGGAAAATGATGGAATAGACCTGATAGAGCCCGGTCATCTTGGCATGGACGAACCATTTGGCCCCGGGCCCCACATGACAGGCCACGCAAAGGACCCGTGCATGCGGGGAACGCTGATAGGCTATGTACTCCGGCTTCATCACGGAATGGCAGACCATCCCGCAGAACCGCACAGAATCCGAATAGTCGTAGGCGCGATAGCCGGTCACGGAGAGCAAGACCATGACCATCGCGGCCAGGCCCGCGTAAACGGCGAGTGTCAGGCGCTGGCGGCCGTCGTTGAGGTCCAGGACCGGCAAAGACGGGGAAGGCTCGCCCGGGTAAAGGCGCTGCCGGCGCCGTTCCCAGAGGATGCCCGCCAAGGCCAGCGCCACGCCGAACGCGGCCGCGCCGGGCAAAGTCAGGTAGATCAGGATCCCGGCATAGGGACTATTGAAAGCGCTGAAGAGGTCCACGAACATCAGGGGCAGACCGACGGCCGTGGCGACGAAAGCCAGGACGATGCCGGCCAAGCTCAAGGGATTACGCCAAAGGCGGGCGGACTGTTCAGAAGCCATGATCAGTGCTCTCGGGATGCCGACAAGGTCCTAAGTCCGGGCGCAAAATCATACCATAACGGCCGAAGATTATATTCTCCACACATGCTAAAATCCTTTCGGCCATGGAAAGATCAGTCTCCGAGGAAAGCCACAGCGCCACGGACGCGATGTTCCTGGCCTCGCCGCGCCTGCTCTACTGGCTGCTGCCCTGTATTATCCTGCTCAGCGTGGCCGGCACCCTCATCCCTCAGGGCGAGGAGCCGTCCTGGTACATCGGCCGCTTCGGGAGTTGGGCAGGCATGCTGACGCTCTGCCGGCTGAGCGACATCTATCACTCCGGGCTCTTCACTTTCCTGCTGGGCCTTCTGGGCCTCAACCTGGCCCTGTGCACCTGGCAGCGCCAAGTCCATGTGCGGTTGCGGCCGGATGTGCTCCTGACCCATATCGCCATCCTAACGGTGCTGGCCGGCGGCATAATCACCGGCATCGCGGGCCGGCGCGGCAGCCTGCCCCTCAACATAGGCGAGACCAAGGACGCGGCCGAGGGCAAGCCGGGATTTGCGCTCCCGTTCTCCATCAAGCTCGAAGACTTCCGCATCGAACACTACGGCTCTGGACGCCATCGCCTCACGGTCACGGACCGCAAGGCGGGCTGGAGCGAGACGGCCGAGGTCCAGCCCAACACCAAGACAGTCCTGCACAACAGTTCGGTCCACATCGCGGTACTCGACTACTATCCGGATTTCGTCATGGACAAGAGCGGCCCGGCCACGCGGTCGCAGATGCCAAACAACCCGACTCTGCGTCTGGAGATAACGGACGCTCAAGGAACCGAGAATCAATGGGCTTTCGCCCGGTTCCCCGGCATGCACATGGGCCAGACGAGCCGATACGCGCTGGCCTACGAATTGGCGGCCGGACAAGTCAGGCAGTTTCGCAGCGAGGTGGCCATCGTAGAAGACGGCTGGATCTCGGCGCGACGGGCCATCGAGGTGAACAAGCCCTTGCGCTGGAGGGGCTACACCATCTACCAGGCCGGCTACGACCCGGAGAATCCGGCTTACTCGAGCCTGCTGGTGAGCCACGATCCCGGCGTGCCGGTGGTCTACGCGGGCTTCCTGCTGCTCACGACCGGACTGATCTGGACTTTCCTGCGCAGCCTATGGAGGCGCCCCTGACATGAACACGACGAGCCTCAACCTCGCCTTCGTCTGCTATCTAGCCTCCCTCATCTCCTACGCGGCGGCCTTTCTGTTCGCGCGGCCGCGGTTGCGCCAGGTCGGCCACGCCGCCCTGGCCGCGGCTTGGCTGCTGCAAACGACGTTCTTGGCGCAGCGCTGGCACGCCTCGGGGCACGCCCCTCTGGCCAACCAGTTCGAGTCCTTGGTCTGCATGTCCTGGGGCATCACCGGGCTCTGCGCGGCTTTCTGGCGCCTCGCTGCCGGGAAGTGGCTGGGTCCCGCGATCTCCGGCCTAAGTCTGGCCATCCTGGCGGTCTGCTCCTTACTCGACTCCTCGATCGCCCCTCTGGTGCCGGCCCTGCAGTCCAACTGGCTGCTCCTGCACGTCAGCGTCATCATGCTGGCCTACGCGGCTTTGGCCCTGTCCCTCCTGGCTTCCGCAGTCTATCTAGCGGCCTACGGCGGCCGCACCAGCTACCAGGCGGCCGTAAGCTTGGACCGCTTCAATGAACGCGCCATGGGGCTGGGCTACGTCCTGCTGACCGCGGGCATCGTGCTGGGCGCGGTCTGGGCCAACGAGGCCTGGGGCTCCTACTGGTCCTGGGACCCGAAAGAGACTTGGTCGCTGATCACCTGGATGGTCTACACCGCCGCCATCCACCTGCGCCGAACGCATCGCTGGCAGGGCCGCCGCATGGCGTGGTTCTCCGTGGCGGGATTCGCCGTGGTGCTCTTCACCTACTTCGGAGTGAACTATCTCATGAGCAGCATGCATTCCTATGCGGGCTCGAAGTAGCGGATATCCCGGCATGCGATACTATATGGAGGATTGATCGATGCATAATCCTGGAAGACGATTTCTGATCTTGGTCGCGGCATGCCTTTTTTCGACGGTAGGCATCGCGCGCGCCGCGGAGACGGCCACGGAAGTGGGCGCCGCGGTCTGCACGGGCTGCCACGCCGAGCGCGCCGAAGCCTTCAAGAAGTCCTGGCACGGCCGCAAGATGCCCGCGATGAAGAACGTCCCCTTCGAAAAATCCTGTGAGTCCTGCCACGGCCCAGGCTCCTTGCACGCGGCAGCGGCCGGAGATAAGACCAACCCCGGCTTCGAGACCACCAAGATGTCGGCCGCGAATAACGAGCGCTGTCTCTCCTGCCACAAACAGCGCGCCATCATCAACTGGAAGGTGAGCACGCACAACCAGCAAGGCCTGGCCTGCGCCTCCTGCCACAAGGTCCACGAGGCAGGAGAAAATGCGCCGAAACCCAAGAGCGATGTCTGTCTGAATTGCCACAAAAAACAGCGCCAGCAGATCAACCTCCCCTTCCACCATCCCGTCGGCGAAGGGAAGATGGAATGCGCCGACTGCCACAACCCGCACGGCGGCGATTTCCGCAACCTGAAGGCAGAGTCTGTCGCCGAAACCTGCTTCCAATGCCATTCAGAGAAAGCCGGACCCTTCAGGCAGGAACATCCTCCCGTTGCCGAGGATTGCACCATCTGCCATACCCCGCATGGCTCGATCAACGATAAGCTGCTCAAGCAAAGCGAGCCCTACCTCTGCCTGAGCTGTCACAAGATGCCGCACGCTGACACGCCTACGGGCCACCCGCTATCCCCGCCCTCTTACTCCATGCTTTCAGCGCCGAAAGGCTCCCTCTTGCAGCATTCCCGCTGCACGAACTGCCACTGGAATATCCACGGCAACGATAACGGCAGCTGGTTTACGCAGTGAACTCCGGAGGGATGATGAGGATGAAGCGCGCGATCATGACGACCTTAGGACTGTTTTGTGCCGGAATCATCCTGTCCAGCTCCAGCCGCGTACAGGCCCAGGAAGAGCCGGCCGCGACCTCGGCCAGCGGCGAAGCCCGGTTCGTACACAGCACGGAGCAGGGGCCCAGCCAAGCCTTCAACCGCCGATGGGACGGCAAGCGCTACGATATCGGGGAATTCGACTTAGGCCTACACACGGGCCTGCGAAAAGCCCTCCTCGACCTCAACCTGGACGATTTGCGTAGCACCACCGAGCAGGGCGCTCTCGACTTTTCCTGGGGCTCGTCCGCAATCCTCAAGGGCGACTTCAACCGGCTCGCACACCGCGAGGATTTCCTACAAAACGGCATGGTCATAAACAACGCATGGACGCCCAGCACACAGGCCACCTCCGCCACCACGTTCAAGAACCCCAACGCCGAGAATATCGTCAAACGCGACTTCCAAGAAGAGTCCTTGGACCTCTCCCTGCCCAGCCACCCCGAATACAGGCTATTCGTGGACCAATGGATGCAGCAGCAATATGGCGCCCGAGCTCTAACGATCAACAATGCGGTGTACAGCCAGGGCGTCAACAACTATACCCGGGAGGTCAGCGCCGGGATTGATGCGGACATCACAGACAAGGGCCAGCTCTATTATCAGTATGTGTTCCAAAAATTCGAGAACAATGCTCCCACTGTCGCCGGGAAAAATGGGTTCTGGCCGGCCAACGACATGACCGCCAACAAGATCGCTTTTCGATACAATCCCAGCAGTTCGCTATCCCTCGCCGGCGGGGCCTTGGAACGGCAGCGCTACAGCCAGTACAATGGCCTGACCCAGTACACCTACGCCGGGAATCTCTCCGCCACGTATCGGCCGACCAAGGATATCTCGTTATCGGCCCGACTCTACGACCGGTCGGTTCAGAATAATCAAAATGCGGGATTTCTCGGAATATCCCCTGGCACGGCAATCGATTTCCTTTTCTTGAAAGGGGACTTCGATGCGCGCTACACCGGCATCTACCACACGACCCTGCACGCGAGCTACAAGCCCGAATTGACGCAGCGCAGAAACGCGAACCAATGGGCGGAACTGTTCATGGACGCCAGCAATATCATCTACCAAAACGTGACCATCGCGGCCAGCAACAGTCAGGCCAACGCGGCCGCGTCCCAGGATACCCGCCACAATCTCCAGGGCAGGATAACCCTGCAGTTACCAAAGGACGTCGAACTCGAGTTCGGCGAAAAATACCTCATGGCCAACCGCGCGGCTTACGAAAACGCCCCGACCCTGAGCAATGAGCCCAGCGTGGACATCACCGTGCCGCTGCCCCAAAATCTGATCTGGCTGGGGAACTTCACGGATTCCCGCAGCAAGAATCAACGCTCCACCATGACGAACTTCAAGAGCACGAAAGACACCTTCATGACCGGCCTGAACTGGAGCGACGCCAAAGGCCGCGGATCTGTCGGTTTCTTCTACACTTTCGAAGAAGGCACGGATACAATCGAATCCTGGTTCGGGCTCAGCAATACCGCCGCATACCACAGCGCCCCCAATAGCGGCTCGCCCTATAACGTCTCGCCCCTCATCCATGATCCCTCAGCTCCTTATGAATACAAAAACCATGTGATGAGCGTCAGTGTCATGGCCAAGCCATACCAGAAGGTCCGAGTGACTGGGGATGCCTCTTACACAGACTCCCAGGGGGCATTCCTCGCCAGTCAAGTGTTCGACCCTTACTTCACGGGGACGGGTGCCGGCAGCACTGTTCAGTCCTTCAACCCCACGGACCTGCGCATCCTGCGCTACAGCGCCCATGCGAACTACGAACTGGCCAAGCATGTCACGGCAAAAATCGGCTTCCGCCAGAGTTCATGGATCGATCGGATCAACAGCAGCAATGACGGCCGCGACAGCGTCTATGACCTGGGCGTAAGCGCGAAATTCTAACCCCCGAAAATTGCTAGACTGACCCCATGTTCGGCGAGACTTTCGAAGACGTCCAAGCCAGCCGCCCGCTGACCACCTGGGCCGACCTCGTCCTGGTCGGCCTGAGCCATCGAGAAGCCAAGATCGAAATCCGGGAGCGCCTCGCCATCCCCGCCGAGTCCTTGCCGCAGCTCCTGGCCGAGCTCCGCGGCCAAGACCTCAGAGGCGTGACCGCTCTCTCCACCTGCAACCGCCTGGAAATCTATGCCAGCGCCGCCGACGCCCAAGCCGCGGAGGACCTCCTGCGCTCCTTCTTCACCCGGCGCTGTCCCGAGTGCTCCGACCACATCTTCTCCCGGCGCGGCGCGGACGCGGTCCAACATCTTTTCCGCGTGGCCGCGGGCCTCGATTCCATCGTGGTGGGCGAGCACCAGATCTTGGGCCAGGTCAAGACATTCTACCAACTGGCCCAGCAGGCCGGCGCCACGGACAAGCTCCTCAATAAGCTCTTCCAGGCCTCCATCAGCGCGGGCAAGCAGGTCCGCTCGCGCACCGGCATCGCGCAGGGCATATGCAGCTGCGGCGGCGCGGCCGTGGCCATGGCCGAGAAGGTCCTGCCCGGCAGCGCCTCACTGCGCATCCTCCTGGTAGGAGCGGGAAAGATGGCGGAGACCGCGGCCCAGCACATGCTGGAACGACCGGGCGCCAAGCTCACCATAGCCAACCGCGATCTGCCCCGGGCTCAGGCTCTGGCCTCCCAGTACAGAGCGCGTGCCATGGGCTTAGAAGAAGGCATGGCCGCCATCGCCGAAATGGACGTCATCATCGCCTCCACCGCCTGCCCCCACTATATCGTCACCAAAGAGCGGCTCGCCGCCCTGGCCGAGACCCGCAAAGGCCGGCCCATCGTCGTCATCGACCTGGGCGTCCCGCGCAACGTGGACCCCGCCGCGGCGGACCTCCCGGGCGTGCACCTCTACAATGTCGACCACCTCGAGGCCGTCATCTCCAAGACCTTGTCCCGCCGCCGCGGCGAGCTCCAGGCCGCGGAAGACATCGTCGTTGAGCTGACCGAGGATTTCTGCGAAGCGCTCGCCCAAGAGCCGGCGCCCCGACTGCTGACGCCGTGCCTAGGAGATCCAGTATGCGAAGAACGTCTGCGTATCTAACGCTGTGCGCGGTGTTGGCCGCGGGCTGCCTCGTCGGGAAACTGGCCTTGGCCGCTGAATCCCCGGCCTCAGCCGCCCCGGAAGCGGCTCCCAAGACGCCGGCTACTCCCAAAGCGCCGGAATTCATCAAGCTCGACAAGGTCGCCAAGATGCCGCTGGTCAACTTCCCCCACGCCAAGCACGGCAAGATGTTCCCCTGCAAGGACTGCCACGAGGGCCGACCGCCGCTCTTCGCGCAGAAGCACAGCGAAACCGGCATGAAGATGGCGGACATGAGGGCCGGCAAGGCCTGCGGCTCCTGCCACGACGGCAAGAAGGTCTTCGACAAGGACAAGAAGATCTTCTCGACGATGAACTGCATGAAGTGCCACAAAGCCGCACCCAAGCCGGATTCAGGGAAATAGGTCCGCCGCGGACCGCCCCAGGAGGCGCGCCATGGAGAAAAAAAGCCTGCAATCAATTTTGGCAAGGCATGAGTTCCTCAAAGACTTGCCGAAGCCGTATCTGGAGCTTCTGACCGGATGCGCCAAGAACACCCGGACCGAAGCGGGCAAGTTCCTCTTCCAGGCCGGTGAGAACGCGGACCGCTTCTACCTCATACGCCAGGGCAAGGTGGCGGTCGAATTGCCCGCCAAGCCGCACCGGCCCCTCACCATCCAGACCCTGGGCCCCGACGAGCTGCTGGGCTGGTCCTGGCTCATCCCGCCCTATCGCTGGCATCTGGCCGCCCGGGCCGTGGAGCCGGTGGTGGCCCTGGCCTTCGACGGCAAGTGCATCCGGGGCAAGTTCGACAAAGACCAGAAGCTGGGCTACGAGTTCTACCGGAGGTTCTCTCTCATCATGGCCCAACGCCTGGAGGAGACCTTCCTGCAGATGCTCGGCATCTGCGGCTGAGGACCCCGTCGTTCAGCGCCGGGAGCGGAGATCGTCAGCCAAGCTCCGCGCGAAGCTCTCACTGTTGGCCAGGTCCCGGCACACCTCGTCGAGACGCACGGACCGCGAGCCATCGGGCTCCGAGTAGAAGACGCTGAAATCGGCTTCCGCCCCGCGCAGCCTGGCCCGGGCCGCCAGAGGGACCGAGCAGCCGCCTCCCATCTCTTTTAGAAAGGCGCGCTCGAGCTCCACCTCAAGACGGGTCTGTCGGTGATCGAGCTTGGCCAAGAGTTCCACCACATCGCGCCGGTCCTGCCGGACCTCCACGGCCAAAGCGCCCTGCCCCGGAGCGGGGAGTAGAAGGTCCTCGGAGAGCGGCTGGTGCGGCATACCGCCCAGGCCCAGACGCCGCAGCCCGGCGCCGGCCAGAACCAGGCCGTCGCAAAACCCTTCCTGGAGCTTACGCAAGCGGGTGTCCACGTTGCCGCGCATGGGCAGCATGACTAATCCTGGCTTAGCCGCCAGAAGCTGAACCCGCCGCCGCAGAGAGGATGTCCCGATCCGAGTCCCGGACCCGGCAGTCTCCCAACGCAACCCGCCCCGGCCAATGAACACGTCTCGCGGGTCCTCGCGCTCGAGATAAGCGGCGATGGCCAAACCGGACAAAAGTTGCGCAGGTAGGTCCTTGGCGCTGTGCACGGCGAAATCGATGCGGCCATCGGCCAGGGCTTCTTCTATCTCTTTGACGAAAAGACCCTTGATCCCAGAAACCAAAGCGCTGACTTCGGCCGGGCTCTGGATGGGGAAGCGGTCCCCGCTGGTCTGGATGCGGATGGTCTCCACTTCCAGGCCTGGGTGCAGACAAGCAAGGGCCGCCACCGTCTGCCCGGATTGGGCCAGGGCCAGGACCGAGCCGCGGGTTCCCATTCGTAGTTTCATTGGATCTCCAGGTCGCGCAAAACGCGCTCCGCGCACAGTCTGGACTGCAGGACGCAGTCGTTGAGCGACACGCCCCGGTAGGCGTTGCTGTTAAGATGCAGCCTTGGCCAAGACGCCAGACATGTTGAAACGCGCTCCAGGAGCCGGCCGTGTCCCTTCAAGTACTGTGGTATGCCTCTCTTGTGATAGAAGACCTTCGCCAGGACCGGCTGGGCCGACACGCCCATGAGTCCCAAGATCTCCCCTCGCACCAAGGCCAGCAACTCATCCTCCGGCAGACGCGCCAGCTCCGGTTGGCGCGCCCCTCCAACCATCACGCGGATCAAAGCCTGGCCTTGCGGGGCCCGGGCCGGGAACACGCTCGAATCCCACAAAGCCCCCAGGATCCGCCGCCCTTCCAGCCTCGGAACCAAAAAGCCGAACCCATCCAGCGGCCAGGCCAAGGCCCCGGCCTCATAGCCCAGCGCCGCCACCGCCACGGGCGCGTAAGGGATTCTTTCCAGATCGGCAGAGAGAGCCCCATCCAAGCCGCACAGCAAAGCGCCGGCAGCATAGGCGGGTGCCGCCACCACTACAGCATCAGCCTCGCACTCAGAACGCGCCCCTCCGGTCTTGACCGCCAGCTGAAACTTTCCCCCCCGGTATCCCACGGTCTCGACCTCGGAGGCCAGCTGCAATTCCTTGGAGAATTTCCCGGCTAGGACCTCCACTAAAGCCTGCACGCCGGTGTCGAAAGAGGTCATGACGCCGCCCGGCCCGGCCGACATCCCAGCCTGATCCCTATCGCGGCGCCTCTCCCAGCGCAGGCGCAGCATGGCTTTGATCAACCCCCCGTAGCGGGTCTCCAGCTCATGGATGCGCGGAAAACAAGACGCCAGCGAAAGCTCGTCGGGGTTGCCCGCGAACACACCCGCGGTCATAGGCTCGATGAGCTTCTCCATCGCCTGGCTGCCCAGGCGCCGGCGCGCAAAATCGGCCACGGACTCATCCTCGCCCGACAGAGGCGGTGCGATGAAAGGCTCCGCCAGGACCCGCAGACGGCCCATCACGGAGAGCAGGCTCGATTGCAGAAAAGCCCCGGGCGTCTCCGCCAGCCGGTGCATCCGGCCTTGGGAGAAGACGAAGCGCTTGCGGGCTAGGTCTGCGGAGCGCAGCAACCGGTCAGAAAGGCCGAGTTGGCGCGCCAGTTCCAAGGAGTGAGGCTTGTTTGTCAAAAATCCGTTAGGCCCCCATTCCATGGTAAAGCCCTGCTCCCGGGAGGTGCGCATGGTGCCGCCGGGCGAGCCGCGCGCCTCGAAGAGCACGAGTTCCGCGGATCGGCTCGCGGCTTGCAGCCCTTGGCGCAAATAATGGGCCGTAGCCAGGCCCGATATCCCACCGCCCACGATCGCGATCCTCTTCATGCGGCCGTCTCCGAGGAGAGTACCATATCCTTGAGCGCCGCGATAAAGGCCGGAGAATCATTGAGCGCCGGGACGCGCAAGAAGGTCTTGATACCCGCCTGCGCCGCGACCGCGCGCAGGGAGATGTCGAGGTCGTAGAGAGTCTCGGAATGGTCGCTCACGAAGCTCAGCGGCACGACCACCAGAGCCTCGACTGCGGCCCGACCCAGACGAACGACTTCCGTAGCCGTATCGGGACCCAACCAGCGGCCTCGGCCAGTCCGGCTCTGAAAGGCCAAAGAGCTCGGCGTGTCCGGGAAGAGCCGGCGCAACGCCTCGGCCGTGAGCTCGATCTCCGTCAAGTAAGGGTCCCCGGCGTCTATGAATGACTGGGGAACACCATGCGCGCTGAACAGGAGATGCGCTTTCTGACCCGGGACCAGGGCCAAGGACCGGGAAACCTGGTCCGCTAAAGCCGCGAGATAACCAGGGTGCTGCGGCCAAGAGCGAAGCTCCCTGACCGGAATGCGGGCCTGGGCCTCCTGTAGGCTGCGGTGCAAGTCGTGAAAACTCGAGCCCGTGGTCGCGCGGCAGTACTGCGGGTAAAGCGGCAGGGCCACGGCCCTCTCCACGCCGTCGGCCATCATACGGCCCACGACGTCGCGTGCCGACGGCTGGCCGTAGCGCATGGCCGCATAGACGCGAAAATCTCCCACGCCGTGCAGGGCGTCCTTGAGCTGCGCCCTTTGCTGGTAGGTCAGGCGCACCAAGGGCGAGCCGCCGCCGATAGCGGAAAGCCTGCGGCGCAGTCCGTTTCCGAGCCAACCGGAGGCGACCAGCGCAAAAAGCGGCTGGAAAGCCGGAATGGGCAGGCGCACCAGATCCCGGTCAGCCAAAATCTGGCGCAGGTAAGGGCGGACCTGGTCGAGAGACTCGGGCTCGCCCATGGTGAGCAGCACGACTCCAACGCGCGCCATGACCTAGCCCTTGCGCCCGAGCCGGTGCACGGCCTCGACCAAAGCCCGAGCCGTCTCCGGGTCGGTCTTAGGCAGGATGCCGTGGCCCAGATTGAAGATATGCCCGCCCGCAGCGCGGCCATGCTGCAAGACCTCGGCTGCGGCAGCCTCGACTTCTGGAATGGATTTGAAAAGCGCCTCCGGGTCCAAGTTGCCCTGCAGGACGAACTTCGACCCCACGATATCGGCCGCCCGGTCCAGCGGCACGCGCCAATCTATCGAGAGCACATCAACCGGCAGCTGGCGCAGCGCCGGCAATAGCGGCAGACAATTCTCGACGAAATGGATAACCGGCACGCCCCGTTTCCGTATAGCCTCGGCAACCTGGCTCGTGTAGGGCAGGACCTGGGAGATATACTGGTCCGGCTCGAGTACCCCGGCCCAGGTATCGAAGAGCTGGACGGCCTGCGCCCCGGCCTGTATCTGCGCATCGACATAAGCGATGGTGGTCGCCGCGAGCTTATCCATAAGCGAATCGAAGGTCTTAGGGTCATCCTTCATAAGCGAGCGCAGCCTCGCGAAGTCCCGGGACTTGCCCCCCTCCACGATATAGCTCGCCAAGGTGAAAGGCAGGCCGGAAAATCCAATGAGCGGGACCTTGCCGGCCAGCTCGCGGCGCAAGAGGCGGATCGCCTCCATGACGAATCCCAATGCCGGGTCAGGGTCCGGAATGCGCAGAGCCCCCACATCCGACCGGTCCCGCACGCCCTTACCCAGGACCGGCCCTTGATATTCCAAGAACTCCAGAGGCACGCCCATCGCCTCGACCGGGATCAGGATATCCGAGAAGAGGATGGCGGCGTCCACGCCCAGACGCGCCACGGGCTGGAGGGTCACCTGGACGGCCAGCTCCGGCGTCTTGCACAGTTCCAGGAAAGCATGCTTGCGGCGCACTTCCATATACTCAGGCAGGTAGCGGCCGGCTTGGCGCATGATCCACACCGGCACGGTATCTACGCTCTCCTTGCGGCAGGCCCTCAAGAACCGGTCATTCATCAGGAGGCTCTCATCCGCAAAGGCACGTAGCTGCACATCGGCTCCTCGGCCAGATAATCTCCGGACATAAGCTCCGCCCGGGCCCGGCAGCCCCCGCAGACCTTCAGGTACTCGCAGCTCCCGCAGCGGCCCTTGTAGCCCTTAAAGTCGCGCAAAGATCGGAACAATTCCGAGCCGACCCAGATGTCCTTGAAGGACTTCTCCTTAACGTTGCCGGCCACGACCGGGAAATAGGAGCAAGGCTGCACATTGCCCAGGTGGTCGATGAAAGCGATGCTCTGTGCGCAGACGCAGCCCTTGGCCCCGCCGGTGGAGAAGGTCAGGGAGCGGCGGTGGTAGCCGATGTCTCCATCCTTGGCCTTCTGCGCAATGACCCTGTAGTAGTGCGGAGCGCAGGTCGGCCGCATCAGCATCTCGGCCTCGTCCTTCTCGGCCTGGTAATGCCAATCCAGGATATCTTCGTAATCCTCTTTACCGATGAGCTCGCCGATGATGTCCCGGCCCCGCCCCGCGGGCACCACCATGAATAGATACCAGGCCTTGGCGCCGATAGCTTTGGCCAGACGGTAGACGGCGGGGATATCGGCTTGGTTACGCTTGGTAAAGGAGGAATTGACGATGAACTCGATGCCGCGGCGGCGGAAAACCTCGGCCGCCTTCATGGTGCCGGCGAAGGCCCCTTTTTGACGGCGAAAATCGTCATGAACCTCGGCCGTGGCTCCATCCAAGGACAAGGCTACGATGCGGATTCCGCTGTCCCTGATGCGGCCGCAGACCTCATCGGTGACCAAGGTCCCATTGGTCGCTAAAGCCATCTTAAGTCCCTGGTCCGTGCCGAAGCGCGCCAGCTCGAAGAGGTCCGGCCGCAGCAGAGGCTCTCCACCGGAAAGCACCAGGACCGGCTTGCAAAAAGAGACGATATCACGGATGAACGCCTTGGCCTGCGCCGTGGTGAAATCGGCGTCCACGGTCTGAGTGCCGGCGCGGCAGTGCACGCAGTCCAGATTACAGCGGCCCGTCACCTCCCAGGCCAGCCATTTCGGGAGAGAATATTTATTCTCGACCATGAATTAGATTATAGACAATATCACTCCGCCCTACCGCCTTCGGAGCCGGCGGGACAAAAGGCCGCATATGATAATCTCTACTGGCCCTACAGGGCCGGAGGATGAACATGCCCACTCTCTTCGATCCACTGCGGATCGGCGATCTGCTCCTGCCCAACCGCATCGTCATGGCGCCGCTTACGCGCAGCCGTGCCGGCGCCAAGCGTATGCCCAATGCATTGATGGCCGAGTACTACGCACAGCGCGCATCGGCCGGGCTCATCATTTCCGAAGCGACCGTCGTCACTCCCGATGGCGTCGGTTACGCGGACACACCCGGCATCTGGTCTCCGGAGCAAGTGACTGGCTGGCGGCTCGTCACGCAAGCGGTACACGAAGCCGGCGGCCGCATCTTCCTGCAGCTCTGGCACTGCGGGCGCATTTCCCACCCGGTGTTTCTCAACGGCGCCTTACCGGTTGCGCCAAGCGCGATCGCGCCGGAAGGCCCCGTCAGACTGGTGCGCCCGGAAACGCCGTACGTCATTCCGCGCGCCTTGGAGCTCAGCGAGATCCCCGGCATCATCGCCGCCTACAAACAAGGCGCGCAGCATGCGCAGGCCGCCGGCTTCGATGGCGTCGAAGTGCATGGCGCCAACGGCTATCTGCTCGACCAGTTCCTGCAGGACGGCGCCAACCTGCGCACCGACGATTACGGTGGCGCAATCGAGAACCGCGCGCGCCTGATGCTCGAGGTCGTCGATGCGGCGGTTGCCGTATGGGGCGCGGGCCGCGTCGGCCTGCATCTCGCGCCACGCGGCGATGCACAGTCGATGGGTGACTCAAACCCGGCGCTGAGCTTTGGCTACGTCGCGAGAGAAGCCGGCCGCCGCGGCATCGCATTCATCTGCGCGCGCGAATATATTGGGCCCGACAGTCTCGGCCCGCGGCTCAAGCGCGCTTTCGGCGGTATCTACATCGCCAACGAAAAGTTCACTCAAGAAAGCACCGAGGCGATTCTCGCGCGCGGCGACGCCGATGCGGTGGCTTTCGGCCAACTGTTCATCGCGAATCCGGATCTGCCGCGGCGCTTTGCCCTGAAGGCGGCGCTCAATACGCCTCGGCCAACGACGTTCTATGGTGGCGGCGCAGAAGGTTATACCGACTACCCCGAGATCTCGCCCTCATCAGGGATGAAGATCTCTCTGTAGGCTGCGCGACCCTGCACCCGCCGGCGGGCCATGGGATCCTTCTCCTGACGGCGCCAGCCCAAAGATTGGTATCATCAACGGCCATGTCCCCAGCCCCTCTGATAACATCGCCCGGCCCTAATAGGCCTAAAGTCCCAGATTGGAATAGGCCCTCAGACTCTTCCCAATATGGGTCTTTTAGTCCATAATGCCTAAACTCGTCTATGCTGGCCTCCGTCACGCTGTTTCTGGCGCCGCTGCTCGCAGCACCACTCCATGCCCAATCCTCATCCCTGGCCGGGGCCAAGGCCTTGGTGGAGAATCTCAGCAGCGCAAGGGATGCAGACTCCATGGCTGAACGACTCAAACGCTTCTATGACGGCAGCCCCCGTAACGCCGTACCGGTCCGCCCCGATTCGAACTATCAGCGCCTGCAGCAGATGCGCTCCCTGCTGAGCCTCGGCACCCCGAAATCCGACGGCACCGCGATCGGGCCCTTCGTCTTCCACCCGGACCACGCCGTCGCCCGCACCGCGCCAACCGCGGGCCTGGAAGGCTTCGTCTATGCCGAAGGCCGAGTGGCGGCCGACGACGGCGCGGACTCCATCCGCCACCACCTGGCGGATTACGGCCATTACCTCGACGACCTGCTCGCCCCCATCCCCTGGGCCGCAGACGCCCGCAAGCATGTCAAAGACCTCATCTCCAGCCCCGATTCGGACTCGGCCAAGTACGACCAGCTCATGAACTTCGTGCGGCAGTACACCGAGACCCTGCGCCGGCAGGTCGCGGCCTCGGACAAGAGCCAATGGCTGCGCCAGGCCCGCATCTACGAAATATTCCCCCGCGCCTACAACCTGGCGGGCAAGCGCGCCGCCTTAGGACGTCCGGCCGGCGGCGGCCAGCCTTTCTTCGCCGATCTCAAGACCCAGGACCTGCAAGACATCAAAGACCTGGGCTTCGATACCGTCTGGATGATGGGGATATTCCCCATCGGCGAACGCAACCAGTCCGGCACGGGCGGCGGCTCGCCCTACTCCATCAAGGATTACGAGTCCTTGAACCCGGAGCTGGGAACGCCGGAGGATTTCCGCGGTTTCGTCGCGCGCGCCCACGAGCTGGGGATGAAGGTCATCATCGACTTCGTGCCCAACCACACGTCCATGGACTCCGCGCTCCTGATGCGCCATCCAGACTTCTTCCTCCATAAAGACGCCGATCCCACCCATCCGGACGCGCCGGATGACGGCTACTTCGTCCAGGCCGACCCGGCCACGGGAAAAAAGCTGTGGGTCCATCACGGCGGCTTCAGCGTCTTCGGCATCGTGTCCTTCTGGAACGACACGGCCCAGGTGGATTACTCAAACGAGAGCCTGCGCCGCGAGCTGGTACGCATCGAGCGCTCCTGGGTGGAGCGCTTCGCGATCGACGGCTTCCGGGTGGACATGGCCTACCTCGACTTAAACGCCAACTTCTCCAAGACCTGGGGCGTCTCCATGCCGCAGCGCGAGTTCATGGAGCAGCTCATCACCTCCATCAAGGCGGCCTATCCCGCGACCGCCTTCCTGGCCGAGGGCTACGACGACTGGGACGCGCTCTCAGCCTGCGGCTTCGATCTCATCTACGGCAAGAACAACATGGACCGGCCTGGCGGCCACACGGGCTGGTACGACGCGGTGCAGAGCCGAAAACCGGGCCGGATCCGCGCCGCGCTGGAGCGCGTGGAGTATCTACAGTGGCAGAAGGGCGGCTCGGACATGCTGGACTTCATCGGCAACCACGACGAGTCCTCGCCCGAACGCGCCTTCGGACCGTGGATGCGGGGAGCCTCCTTGCTGACCTTGCTGCTGCCGGGCGGACAGCTTTTCTACGGCTCGCAGGAGATCGGCTTCGACGCGGGCGGGGGGCCGGATGTGGAACCGAAATCCATCCCCTTCAACGTGCCGGTGCTGGTAGACTGGCAGCACGCCGACCCTGCGGTGTCGCAGTTCTATCAGGATACGTTCCGCGCGGCCATCGCGTTGCGCGGCCAGCTGGGCGATCCCTCGCTCAAGGCCCTGCGTCCTCAAGGCGACCCGGCCTGGGTGGGCTATGCGCTGATAGCCGCAGGCGCGAAGAAGCCCGGGGCGCTGGTGCTGGCCAACCCTACGGACCAGAGCGTGGCCGTGGACTTCCAAGACTCGCGGCTGGACACCGGCTGGGTGGGGACTTTGCCCGCTTACGGCTACACCGTGGTGCAGCCTTAACGCCGGCATCCGTCCCGCCTTTAAAACAACTCCGCGCCGAAGGTGCGGAGTCCAGCGGGCCCCCTCGCAGGGGGACCGCTGTGCCGTTGGGATGGCCATGTATCACGACTGCGATCCAGACGGGCTTCGCTTGGCGCGCCGCCGCTGCGCTAGCTCTCAGAGACGCCTCTGCCGTCCGGGAGGAAGCCTATCCGCTTCTTGGTCTGCTCTCCCAGGCCCGGGTCGATGATGGCGCCCAAGGCGCTGAAGCTGGCCCAGTTTCTTGGCCAGGGCGTCATGAGAGACGGCTATCTTTCGCAGTTGGATGAAGGCCCGCACCACGGCCACGCTCATCTGGGAAGCCCGCTTGCTGTTGAGGACGTTGGCGGCCATGACGGCGCCGTATTCAGTGTAGGCGACGGGGAGGCTGCGCCAGTTTCTTCTGGGGGATGATGTAACAATTTGTGACATCATCCGGGTCGTCTGCTCGGGCGTCAGGACGAAGGCGAAGTCGGGGGGAAACTTGCCGGGGTTGCGCCGGAACTGCTGGTTGAGCCGGCTGGTGGTGACGCCGTAGAGGCGGGCCAGGTCAGAGTCCAGAATGACGCGCAGGCCTTTAACGACGCGGATAAGGGGAACGACGGCGGCGAGGCTGTTTTTGTGGTCCATACTCTATATACGAGCTCAGGCCGAAAAGTTCCACAGTCAGGCCTGAGCGCCGGGATCAGCGATAAATTTAGTATGGTGTGCGTACAATCATGGCACTTGCAATAGGCCTCATGTCCGGGACTTCCGCCGACGGCGTGACCGCGGCTTTAGTGGACTTCCAGGGCAAACGCCTCAAGGTCCTGCGCTGCCGGACCTACCCCTACGGCCCGGCCCTGCGCCGCCGCGTGCTCGCGGCTCCGGGCCTGAGCGCGGCCGAGCTCTCACGCCTGAAGTTCGAGCTGGGCGATGCTTTCGGCCGAGCCGCCGTGCGCATAGCGCAAGGACGCAAGGCAGCAGTCATCGGCTCGCACGGCCAGACCGTTTGGCACGGCCCGGACGCCTCCCCCCCCAACACCCTGCAGCTCGCCGAGCCCTGCGTCATCGCCGAGCGAGCCGGAACTCCCGTGGCCGCGGATTTCCGCACCCGGGACATGGCCGCGGGCGGAGAGGGCGCGCCCCTGGTCCCAGCCTTCGACGAATTCCGCTTCGCCGCCGGCCCTCTGCGCTGCCTGCAGAACATCGGCGGCATCGGCAACGTCTCAGTCACGGGCCAAGGCCGCCTCTGGACCGCTTTCGACACAGGTCCAGGCAACTGCCTCATGGACGAGGCCGCTCGCCAAGCCACGGCCTGCCGCCTGCACATGGACAAAGACGGACGGCTCGCCCGGCGCGGCCGGCCGGATGAGCGCCTGGTCGCGCGAATGATGGGCCATGCCTTCTTCAAACGCAAACCACCGAAATCCTTGGATAAGGGCTCTTTTGGCGCGGCTTTCTTAAGCCGCTATTTCAAGCGCATCACGCCGGCCCAGCTACCCGACGTCCTGGCCACGCTCAACCTCTTCACCGCCCGTTCCATAGCAGAGTCCTATCGCCGGTTCATCCTTCCCCGCCACAATATCCGAGAAGTGGTGCTCAGCGGCGGCGGCGCTCTCAACCCGGTGCTCATAGAGCACCTCTGCCGCCTCTTGTCGCCGGTCCCGGTCATGACCTCGGAGCGCTTCGGCCTGCCAGTCATGGCCAAGGAGGCCGCGGCTTTCGCGTGGCTGGGCCTGCGAGCGCTGCAAGGCCGGACCAACAACTGCCCGCAGGCCACGGGAGCCCGAGGCCGCCGAATCCTGGGCAAGGTGGTGCCCGCATAAGACTCCCTAAACACATACTCCGAAAGATGCAGGGCCATCCTCCTTTCTATCAGGCGGTCTGGAAGGCCTGCGCCGAGATACCCAAGGGACAGGTGCGCACCTACGGCTGGCTCGCGCGCCGCATCGGCAAGCCCAAAGCCGCGCGCGCCGTGGGGCAGGCCCTGGGACGCAATCCCTTCGCGCCGACCATCCCCTGCCACCGGGTCGTAGGAGCCGACGGCCGTCTCACCGGCTTCTCCGCGCCGGGCGGCATCGCGGCCAAACGCCGCCTGCTGATCAAAGAAGGCGCCCTGCGTCAGGGAACAAAATGACCCCCTCGCTCGTATATATAGTAGGCTGGGGATCGCGCCGAGGCTGCCCACAGAACCCATAGCAGCGTCATCGGCTCATCCCCGGCCTCTGTTTTAACTAAGACCTTTTTCCTATTCCCGCATAGGCCGATTGTCTGCCCCGCCAGGGCCCATTCGCCCCACTCGCTTGCGGCCAGCGGGTGATAAGATACACACACAATACATCTCATAAGCAAGGGAGATCTTAATGAAGGGCTTACTCCAACACGCCGCCCATGACGGCCAACGTATTTCCTTGTGGCCGTCGGGACGGCGGCGCGTCCGCGCCGCCGCCGCCTCCACTTTAGCCTTGCTCATCGCCTGCCCCCCGCCGGGCCTTTGGGCCGCCAATGCCGTCTACCCGGTAATGACACGCACCGGCCCGTCCGGGGTGTCCACGATCATGGTCTCTCTGCCCAACCAGATCGTTTCAGGCATGAACCTGAACTCGGCGAACTCTCTGGCCGCGCCTTCCCTCAAGGGCTCCTTGAGCGCGGTGCCCCAGGTCTCCCCCGTGAACGTCGCACCACTCGCACAGGTCTTGCCGCAAACTCTTCCCGCCGTTCCGGCGGCCCAGACACCCGCAGCGGTCCCAGAACAGAACCCAGCCGCGACCGCACAGAAACTAGGCGGGATATCCCACGAGGTCATGAGCGTCCTGGAGAGCGCCGGCCCTGTGGTCCAAGCCTCCGCCGAAAACGCCCAAGGCCTGGGGACGAAAGTCTTCAAGTCCCTGCTGGAAGGCCCGGCGGATGGCGCCGGCTCCGCTCTCGCCTCCGCGGCGCAGGACGGCCAAGCCTCGCCGGCGTCGTCTCTTAATCAGCAGAAGATGCTGCACACCCTTTACACTGTCGCGTCCGCTTTCGCCGAGCAGTACGCGCCGATCGAGTGGAAGAAGGAACAGTTCAAGCTCGATCTCAAGCGCGAGTACGACAAGGCCAAGGACGCCATCGTGGCCGATCCGAAAATCACGACCCCGCAGCTCCAGGACCTCCTGGTCTCCTTCGTGGCCGCCATGCGCGATTACCACGTAAGTATCTCCTTCCACTCCACCGAGCGCGCTCGCCTGCCGTTCCTAGTGACCGGCGCCGAAGGCAAGTATTTCCTGGCCTACATCGACCGCGAACAGCTCCCCTTGGCCAAGTTCCCCTTCAATATAGGCGACGAGGTGGTCAGCTTCGACGACAAGCCCACGGGCGATGCGGTCCAGGAACTCGCGGCGAAGCTCGGCGGCAACACGGCCGAGACGGACATGCGGCTGGCCGAGCTTTTCCTCACCAATCGCCGGCGCAGCCGGGGCGATCAGGTTCCGCGAGGCAAGGTCTCCTTCGCCATCCGCGCACAAGACGGGAATACGACCAAAATGCAGATGCCCTGGGACTACATCCCCGAAATGGTCCGCCAAGACGTTCCGGTGCGCGACGCGGGCCTGCTGGCACAGGAGATTCCGGCCGAGGTCCGGCCGGAATCAGACATTGACGAGTCCCTCGGCATCCTGCAGCTCCAGGCCTCCAGCCTCAAGAGCATGCTCTCTCGGGTCTACGATCAGGCCATCCACCCATTAGCGAGCCTCTTCGCGCAGATGCGTGAGGAAACCCCGGAGAACCCGTTCCTGATCGGGACCAAAAAGAGCTTCGTGCCGCGTCTGGGCAAGGTGCTCTGGCAGACCAATGACAAGAATCCCTTCCACGCCTATATCTTCGAGACCAAAGACGGCCGCAAGGCGGGCTTCATCCGCATCTCGAGCTACGAAGGCGAAGCGGCCGAAGCCAAGGCGTTCGGCAAGATCATGACGAAGTTCCAAAAGGAGACGGACTCCCTGGTCATCGACCAAGTCAACAATCCGGGCGGCTCAGTCTTCTATCTCTACGCCCTGGCCTCTCACTTGACGGAAAATCCGCTCATCACCCCGCGCCACAAGCTCATCATCGGGGAGAAAGACGCGCACGAAGCCGCCAACGTGCTGCTCCGCCTGATGCAGCCGCAATCCGCCAAAGACCGGCGCTCCGGAGCGAAAGCCGACGCCAAGAAAGATGAGGAGAAAACAGCCGGCGGCTATCCAATCACGGAGAAGTTCATGAGGCTTTACCTCAACTTCTTCAAGTTCATCTTCATGCAGTTCAACCAGCTGGAAAAACGTTTCACTGATTTGACTTACGTGCAGGCGGTCGATGAGATCGATCCCGCCCCGAAGGCGGATGAGCGCTACACCAAGCCCATCCTGCTTTTGACCAACGCCCTGGACTTCTCAGGCGGAGACTTCTTCCCCGCCATCATGCAGGACAACAAACGCGTCACCATCCTAGGAGTACGCACGGCTGGAGCGGGCGGGATGGTCGTCCCCGTCGGGATCGACAACCAGTTCGGCATCGACGAGTTGCATCTGACCAAGAGCATCGCCTACCGCCCGGAGCGGGACCCTCGCACCGGGGAATTCAAACGAGACCCAAAGACCCAGGAGTTGCTCTATACCCGGCCCCTAGAAAACCTAGGCGTAACGCCGGACATCCCGTATGACCTGACCGAGAAGGACCTGCGCACTGGCTTCGCGGAGTACCGCTTCGCGATCATCCAGGCCCTGCAAAACCTTATGGGCGCGGATCCCGCGCCAGCGCCGGCCCCCGCGATGCCGACGGCAAAGGCGTCCAAGACCAAGAAGAACTAAAAGCTTCCTAACGCGCATCGCAGGCCACCCAGACACCGCGCAAAGCGTATGCGCGATGACTTTCACGATCGAACTTACGCCAATCCCCACAATCCAATAGGTATAATCTTCCCATGGATACCGCTTCCCAGGAAAAGACCATGCCCATCCTCCCAGAAGGCTTCCCCCCTGCCGTACGCATCAAGGACCTCAAAGCCCACGTGGGCCAGGAGGTCAGCCTGCAAGGCTGGCTCTACAACATGCGCTCCAAGGGCAAGCTCGCCTTTCTACAGGTGCGCGACGGCTCCGGCATCTGCCAATGCGTCGCTTTCCAGGGCGACCTCCCCCCCGAAGTCTTCGAGGCGGCCAAGTCCGCCACCCAGGAGACCGCCCTCATCGTGCACGGAGCGGTGCGCGGCGACGAACGCGCCCCGGGCGGAGCCGAGGTCGGGATCAAAGGCCTCAAGATCATGCACCTGAGCCGCGAGTACCCCATCGGCCCCAAGGAGCACGGCCCCGACTTCCTCTTGACCAACCGCCACCTATGGCTGCGCTCGCGCAAGCAGGCCGCCATCGCGCGGGTGCGCGCCCAGGTCAAGCGCGCCATCAACGACTTCTTCGATGGCGACGGCTTCATCCAGGTCGACGCCCCGATCTTCACCCCCAGCGCCTGCGAAGGCACCACCAACCTCTTCGAGCTCGACTACTTCGACGAAGGCAAGGCCTACCTCACCCAGTCCGGCCAACTCTACATGGAAGCCGCGGCCATGGCTCTGGGCAAGGTCTACTGCTTCGGCCCCACCTTCCGCGCCGAGCGCTCCAAGACCCGACGGCACTTGACCGAGTTCTGGATGGTCGAGCCTGAAGTCGCCTACTGCGACTTGAGCGGCGTCATGGACCTCGCGGAGCGCTTCGTCTGCGCCATCGTCCGCCACTGCCTAAACCACTGCGCGGCCGACCTCAAGGAGCTCGAACGCGACACCGCCAAGCTCGAAAAGGTCCTGTCGCCCTTCCCCCGCGTGAGCTACGACGAGGCCGCGGCCATCCTCAAGCGCAAAGGCGTCGAGTTCACCTACGGCGACGACTTCGGCGCGCCCCAGGAAGTCGCGGTCGCCGAGGAGTACGACCGACCCGTCATGGTCCACCGTTTCCCTGCGGACGTCAAAGCCTTCTACATGAAGCGCGACCCCGCCGACGGCACAAAGGCCCTCTGCGTGGACGTGCTCGCACCCGAAGGCTACGGCGAGATCATCGGCGGCGGCCAACGCGCCGACGACTTGACCTACCTCGTTGACCAGCTCGCCAAGCATAAGCTCCCGCAAGCCGCCTTCGAATGGTACCTCGACCTGCGCCGCTACGGCTCCGTGCCCCATGGCGGCTTCGGCCTGGGAGTGGAGCGCACCACGTCCTGGATCTGCGGCATCGAGCACATCCGAGAGACCATCGCCTTCCCGCGAATGCTCTACCGGATCTATCCTTAGCCAGCATGTGGTCGGAGCAGTATAATAGTGTAAGAGAAACTATCCACACCTATCCACAGGAGGTTCACTTATGATCATCAACGCAGCCATCATAGCCGCAGCGCTGAGCTTGTCCGGCGCCGTCCGCGCCCAGGGCCAGAACGCGACGACACCCGCAGATCCACCTGCCAACACGGACGTCCAGAAGGACCGCCGGCAGATCCAGCAGACCCGCCAGGAGATCCGGAAAGATCGGCAGGAAGTCCGCAAAGACGCCCAGGAAATCCAGGATTCCAACACCCAACGCGCCGACGCGCTGAAAGGCCTCGCCGCTGAGCAAAAGTCCGAGATCGAGGCCGTCAAAACAGACGCCAGCCTGAGCCAAGAGCAGAAGAGGGCCAAGATCCAGGGTATCCACAAGAACTACCGTGACCAACGCCGCGAGACCGGCCGGAAATTCCACGAAGAGAAACACCAACTCAAGGCCGACGTCCGCAAAGAGCGCCAGGAGATCCGCGCGGAGCGGCAACAGCTCCGAGAGGAGCGCCGCGAGCTGCGCGGCAACGCCCAACAGAAGAACTGACCGGCTCCGGTCTCATCGGACGCCCAGACGCGGGCCTGGTCTGGGCGTCCATTTTCCCCCGGGCCGGACATTTTGTTAAGATGATGGCGCCTATGAATTCTCGCATGTTCCGACACGAACCCGACGTCCGCATCGATTCCCCGGACCGGATCCTCGCCGCTTCCCGCCGCTTCATGGAAAGCCGCGTGCTGCTCAGCGGATTCGAGTTAGGCGTCTTCACCGCGCTGGAGCATGGCCCGCGCACGTCGACGCAGGTGGCGCGAACGGTCAAAGCGGACCCGCGGGCCACGGCAAGGCTCTTGAGCGCGTTATGCTCTCTGGGTCTTTTACGCAAAAAAGACGGGTATTTTCGCAACGCGCCGACGGCCGCGCGCTTTCTAGTGCAGGGCAGGCCGGACTACCTCGCTGGACTTGGACACACGGTGAATCTTTGGGACACTTGGTCCGACTTGACCGAATCCGTGCGCCGGGGCCGCAGCGTCTTGAAAGCCCCTCCCTCCCGCCGAGGACGGGACTTCTTCATGCCTTTCATCGCGGCCATGCACGCGCGAGCCGTGCCGCAGGCCAAGGCGATAGTCAGGTCGATCCCTCTAGCCAAGGTTTCCCGCGTGTTGGATGTAGGCGGGGGCTCAGGCGCCTATGCCATGACCTTCGCCCGAGCTAAGCCGGGCCTGCTCGCCACGGTCTTCGACCTGCCCCAGGTCGCGCCTCTGACGAAGGACTACATCAAAAAAGCGGGGCTCGCGAAACGCGTCGACGTGCGCGTGGGTGATTATAACCGGGACGGGTTGCCCCGCGGCAACGATCTGATATTCCTCTCCGCCATCATCCACAGCTGCTCGCCGACCGGGATCCGAAAGCTCTTCGAGAAATGCGCCCGAGCCCTTAACCCCGGCGGCCTCATCGTAGTCCAGGAGTTTGTCGTCAACGAGGACCGCACGGCCCCTGCCTTCAGCGTGTTCTTTGCGCTCAACATGCTGGTGGACACGCCGAGAGGGGACACCTACACCGAGTCGGAGATCCGCCTCTGGCTGCAAGAAGCTGGGTTCGGAGCCGTCAAGCGCCAGGATACGCCCTTCAACACGACGCTGATGATCGGCCGGCTCTAGCGCGCCGGCACTATTTATGCCTACTACATTCAATAGTCCGCTTAACATCCGCCCTGGCGCAAGACACTTGAGGCTTTATGCCGGTCTTACCGCCGTCGCTTGGACGATAAGCATGCTTCTTTTGTGGAACTTGGCACTGAGTCAACAGCGGTCGCAGGTCCTAAAGATCGCCGCGAACGAGGCCAAAACCATCGCGGACATGGATGTCTCTTTCCGCAATTGGATCATCGAACATGACGGTGTCTACGTTCCAATGACCCAGCAGACGCCGCCGGACGCCTTCCTGAACGTCCCCGAAAAGGACATCAAAACCCCCTCCGGCCGCAGGCTCACTCTCCTGAGCCATGCCTACGCCATGCGCCAGATCTATGAGTCACGCGCCCGACAGAACCTGCCTGGCGGGTATATTTCGAGCTTGTCGCATGTGGAGGGTGACTCAGGCCGGACGGCCTTGGCGCTGGTGGATGGCGAGCGCATGAAGTTTGTCCAAGCCTTTCCCACCAGGGCCGCTTGTCTCCATTGCCATGCCGCGGACGGGTATAAAATCGGAGACATCAACGGCAGCATCACCAGCACCGTGCCCTTGGCCCCTCTGGAGGCGGCCGGGCGGACCGCGCGCGTCTCCCTGACGCTGTATTCCTTCCTGATCTGGACCCTTGGGCTCTTTGGCATCGGGTTCGCGTATCGGCGCATCCGCCTGGCGTTGTCATCGGCTCAAAAGAGCGAGGAGCGCTTCCGCGGCATCTTTGAAGCCTCCCACGACGCCTTGATGACTCTGGAGCCGCCTTCCTGGCAATATTCCATGGCAAACCCGGCGGCGATAGAGATGTTCCGGATTAAGAACACGGAAGAGTCCGCTTCCCTTACGCCCGGAGATTTATCACCGGAGCGGCAGCCGGATGGCCGCGCTTCCGCCGAGAAATCAAAAGAAATGATCGAAATAGCCATGCGCGAAGGCTCCCACTTTTTCGAGTGGACGCACAAGCGGATCAGCGGCGAGGAGTTTTTCTCGACGGTATTGCTTTCCCGGATAGAAGAGGGCGAAAAAACATTCCTCCAAGCAGCAGTCAGAGACATCACCGAGAACAAGCGGGCGGAAGAGGCGCTGCGCCAGCAGACTGAAGAACTCCGCGCCAAAAACGACGAACTGGGCCGCTTCATGCGGACAACCATCGATCGCGAACTGCGCATGGTCGAACTGAAGCGCGAAGTCGACGCCCTCTGCGAAAAGCTGGGCCAACCGCCCCGCCATTCCGCTTAAACGCTCAGGCCGGCTTAGGCGCGGTGCGCGGCTTAAGCTGAAGAGGGGCGGACAGGGCCAAGAGCTTGGCCTTCTCGGCCGCGGCCCGGCAAAGATGCTCCTGCGCCCGAAACCGTTTCTTGGCGTCGCCCGCCACCTTCCTGTAGGAGCCGTCCGGCGCAAGCCGCCAGGCCTTCTCGTTGTCCCGGAAATAAAGCTTCAGAAGCTCGATGATCTCCTTCTTGTGGTCCTTGTCCTCCACCGGGAACATCAGCTCGATGCGGCGGTCCAGGTTGCGCGGCATCCAGTCCGCGCTGGAGAGATAAACCTCGTCCTCGCCGCGGTTGGCGAAGTGGAAGACGCGGGCATGCTCCAGGAACATATCCACGACGCTGATGACCTCGATGTTGTCGCTCAAGTCCTTGACGCCCGGCCGCAAGCGGCAGATGCCGCGAACATTGAGCCGGATCTGCACGCCGGCCTTGGAGGCGGCGTAGAGCGCCTCGATGAGCTCGGGGTCCACCAGCGAGTTCATCTTGGCCGTGATCAGGCCCGGCCGGGCCTTGGTCGAAGTCATGGCCTCGCGCGTGATCAGGCGCAGCAGGCGCCGGCGCAGGCCGTAAGGCGCCACCTCGACCTTGGCCCAGTCGGCGGGTTGTGAATAGCCCGTCACCATGTTAAAGAAGGCGGAGATGTCCGAGGCGTAGTCCTCCCTGGAGGTGAACAGGCCCAGATCGCAGTAGAGGCGCGCGGTCTTCTCGTTGTAGTTTCCGGTGCCCAGATGCACGTAACGCCGGATGCCGTCCGGCTCGCGGCGCACCACCAAAGCCGCCTTGGCGTGGGTCTTGAAGCCCGCCACGCCGTAGATGACGCTGACGCCGGCGGCCTCCAGGCGCTTGGCCCATTCGATGTTGTTCTCCTCGTCAAAACGAGCTTTAAGTTCGACCAGGACGGTCACGCGCTTGCCCGACTCCGCCGCCGCCTCCAACGAGTTGATGATCGAGGACTGCCGGCCCGCGCGGTAAAGGGTCTGCTTGATGGCCAGAACGTCCGGGTCGGCCGCGGCCTCGCGCAAGAAGCGGGCCACGCAGTCGAAGCTCTCGTAGGGATGGTGGACGAGCACGTCTTTCTCGCGCAGGAGCTTGAACACGTCATCAGCCCGCTCGAAGTCGGATGCCGGCCTGGGCTCCCAGGCGGGGCGCTTGAGCGACTGAAAGCCGGCCTGGAAGGCGAACTGCGAGATCCCCTTGAGGTCCAGCCAGTCCGCATACTCGTAGACTTCGGCGGCGCCCAGGTCCAGGCGGTCGCGCACGAAGGCGGTCATGGCCGCGGACGCCGAGACCTCAAGGCGCACCACGGGGTTGCTGCGCCGGGCCTTGAGCGCCTCGGACATCAGCTTCATAAAGTCCTCGTCACGCTCCTCATCGAGAGGCAGGACCGCCGCGCGCGTCAGGCGCATGAGGCCCGTGGCCACGAGTTCGAATCCCTTAAAGAGCGCGCCGGCGTGCATGCGCAGGACATCCTCGATGAGCATGTAGCGGCAGCCGGTATCCGCGGGCAGCGACACCAGGCGCGGCAAATTCTGCGGGATCTCGACCAGGGCGTACTTGAGAGAAGACCGGCGCGCGCCTTCGCCCAGGGCGGCCACCAGGTAAAGGCCCAAATTCCTCAGAGCCGGCGCCTCCCGCTCCGGAGCCAGCGCGATGGGGGTGAGTATGGGCAGCAGTTCTTTCGTGAAGAAATTATCCAAGTAAGCGGTCTGCCGCTCGTCCTGCGTGCCCGGCAGGACGCGCTTGATGTCCGCGGCCGCAAGCTCCGGCGCCATGGTTTCCGTGAAATAGCTCCACTGCGTGCGCATGAGGTCCCGGGCCTTCTGCCGGATCGCCGCGCTCACCGGCTCGTCCGGCTCAAGCCGCGGCAGGCGGTTCATGAAGAACTCGTCCATATTGGAGCTGACGATCCCCACGAACTTGAGCCGCTCCAGCAGGGGATTGTCGGGGTCCATGCCCTCGGCCAGGACCCGGCCCTGGAACTCGATGAGGGAAAGCTCGCGGTCGAAGAAATTCTCCGCCTCGGCCGCGCTCACGCGGACCTCTGCTTCAGGGCGATGGACGCGCCGAATATCTCCACGAACATGTCGCCTTTACTCTGCACGGCCTGGCGCTCCAACGACACGTCCCCCGCCTCCGGCCCCACCCAGATGGTGTAGCTGTCCTGCGCCTTGTCCAAAGTGAAATCCTGGACCTTCTGCTGGTGCGGGTTATCCAAAGCGTCGGCCACTCGCAGGATGGCGGAGAGCTTCGCGACCACGGTGCGGTCGATCCGGGGCAAAGACATGTAGGCCGTGTGTGTGGGCTTGGGCAGGGACCGACGGTGGTAGCGCACCACGTTGGAGACGATCTCCTTGTCGGATTTGCGCAGGCCAAAGACCTCGGAAGCGTTGACCAAGTAGGCGGAGTGCTTATGATGGCTGGTGGGCGAGATGTAGATGCCGATATCGTGCAGGATGGCCGCGGTCTCCAGGAGCATGCGTTCCCGGAGCCCCAGGCCGTGCTCGGCCTTGAGCAGATCGAAGAGCTTGAGCGACAGAGCCCCAACGGCCAGTGCGTGGGGCTCGTCGTATCGGTACTTGCGGCCCAAACTGCGCGCGGAGCTGCTCACCTGCCGCGAGACGTCGGTGCGCTTGCCGCCCGAGGCCATCTGGGACATCTCCAGGAGCAGCCCGTCGCGGATGCTGGCCATAGGCACGATTAGGCTTTCGACCTTGGTCTCGGCGAGAAAGCAGGTGGAGATAAGGATCGCGGGATAAAGGGTCTCCGCGTCCGCGAAAGGGATGGCGTACTTGGCCGCGAGCTCCTCGGGCGGGACCTTGGCCAGAGGCTTGGCGAAATCCAGGAAGTCCTTGACCGCCAGCACGGTATGGCCCTGCTCCGTGGCGCCGGCGATCTGCCGAGCGGCCAAACGCATATCCGAGCCCATGGCGATAAAAGTATCCACCTGCCCCAGATCGTACTCGCGCCGCGCGTCCTCGGCCATGGTGTGCGCGGCGCGCCTGATGACGCGCTGCATGACCCCCGGCTCGCCGCGGCCCGGGACCAAGCGCTCAGGCAAGCGGATGGAGCCGATGGGCAGCGTCCGGGTCAGTTCCACCTTGCCCTTGGTCAACACGATGATCTCGGTAGCGCCGCAGCCCACCTCCATGATGAGGCAGTTCTTCTTCTGGAGCTGAAGTTCGTCCTCCAGGGCGCTCTCCACGGCCAGAAGGTCGAGACGGTTCTCCTCCGCGCCCTCCACAACCTCCACGTCGATGCCCGCGAGGAGGAAAGCCTTGTCCACGAAATTATCGCGGTTGACCGCTTCGCGCACGGCCGCGGTGGCGATGGCGTGGAGCCTTTTGACGCCGTAAGTGTCGGCCACGGTCTTAAAATTGCGCAGGATCTCCATGGTTTCGCGCATGACCGGGGCGGAGATGCGTCCCGTGGTGAACACGTCACGGCCCAGACGCACGGGCTGGGAGAGGTTCTCAAGCCGCCGGATGGACGCCTGCGGGCCGAACTCGGCTACGACCATACGCACCGCGCCCGAGCCGATGTCGATGACGGCGGCTGTCTGCTTGATGGCCGCGGTCTCAGGCATCGAGTTGGTCCCTGACCCACTGGGCCGCGCCCATGACGATGGCCATGTCCCCGAGCTTGGCCGGGACCACGGTCACGTGGGCCGCGATGTCCGGCATGGCATGTCGGCGCATGGACTCTTCGGCCGCGGGAAGGATGACCTCTCCGAGGGCCTCCATGAGCCCGCCGCCCAGAACGACGCACTCCGGATCCAAGGTGTTGACGATGTTGGCCATGGCGATGCCGACCAAAGCGGCCTTACGCCGAACCAGGTCCTTGAGCTGACGGTCGCCGGCCGCCACGGCGCGGGCCAAAGCGCCGCTCTTGAACTTGCGCACGTCAGCACCCGCCTCCTTCATCAGACGCGGCGCCCCGCCGCGAGCGGCCAGGGCCGCGGCCTCGCCCGCCAGGGCGAGCCGGCCGGCCAAGGACTCCAGACAACCCCGGTTGCCGCAGCCGCAGCCCGGCCCCAATGGATCCACAAAGATGTGCCCGAGCTCGCCGGCCGCTCCTGAGCAGCCCCGGTAGAGCTTGCCGTCGAGGATCAGCGCCCCGCCGATGCCCGTGCCCAGGAAGAAGCCGGCGACATGCTCACAGCCGGCCGCGGCGCCGAACTGCTGTTCGCCATAAAGGCCCATGTTGGCATCGTTCTCCACGGTCGCCGGGACTTTAAGGAGCTTCTGCAGCTTACGCGCCAGGGGATAGTCCTTGATGAACGGGATGTTGGCGGAGGAGATGATGCGGTTCGTCCTGATGTCGAGAACGCCCGGGCAACCCGCGCCAACCGCGGCCAGCTGGGCAGGCTTGAGGCCGGAGTCTGCAAGGGCCCTGGAAACCGTGGCGGCGATGGTCGCGAAGAAGTCCCCCTCGCCGCCGGATGGGTCGGTCTTGGCCTTGACCGTGGCGAGGACCTTGCGTCCCTTGAGCACGCCCACGAGGATCTTGGTCGCGCCCAGGTCGATGCCGACGACAACCTTATCTTTCTTGGCCATAAGAGCACTATGATACCAATTCAGGGCGTGCGCCTGCGGTATTGGAAGCTCCGCAAGTGCCTGACGGACGGATTTCCTTACGCCAGACAGGTGCCGGCTGTCCAAATATTTCCACCTCTAGGCCGCAGTGCCTTAGAGTTCCCCAGACTTATCAGGCTTGAAGCCGATGGCCTGGCGCGGGCGCTGCGCAGCACGCCGGAGAGCATGACGACTCCTTGCTCGGTGAAAGCATAAGGCAGATGTCGTCGACCTCCTCGTCCCGGCTTCTTTGATATTCCATTCTCAGGCTGTGTCATAATTCCCGACTTTCCTGAATTATTAGGCATGTCGAGGCAGAGCCGTGGCTAAGCGGAGTAGAAATCATCAGCCGGAGGAACATTTACTGCTATTGAAGCTCTGCCCATTGAACGACTTCACCCACCGAGCCGCCCTCTGGCACCGCAACGACCCGGTACGTGCCCCCGACGGGGACGATGAACGTGGTGGTGGACTCGGCGCCGCCGAAGCAACCAATGGGCAGGGATATGTCTATTCCGTTGACATACACTCTAGCACCCCAGCAACCAGGGTTGACGTTGCTGCGCACGCGAATTAGCACCAAAAGTGGGTAACTGAAATCGTTGGTGTATGTCGTTCCAAGCCTTCGAGTTGTTGATCCCGTAACAGGCCCATATGAAACCCAGTTTGTCCCTAAGGACGCCCCCCCCCAAAATGCATGCCAGGCCGGATTGATCCCAGAACAGCCGAAAAACATATGCTGCGTCGAATCGTAGTAGATCCTGCCTTCCTTGCAGATTGGCTGGCTGGTCAGGCCCAGGTTGAGGGTTGCGCTAGCGTTGATATCCCCCCTCACGTCCAATGCGACGTTTGGGGTTGTCATCCCGATGCCGACCTTGCCGCTCACGATCATGCCGCCAGCCGGCGCCGAGATGATCGTATAGGCTCCGCCTCCAATAGCGACCCTGTCGGTCGCGGTCAGCCGCTTGTAGACGCCCGACGGCGCCGGGTAATACGTGGTCATGGTCAGACTCTCAGTGACCGCCTCGTTGGCGGCGCAGCACAGGAGCAGGACCACCGCCGCCGCCCGGAAGAACATCCACCGGCGCGCTCGTATGCCGGCGACCTCTTCGCGCAGGCAACGCAGTTGCGCCGCCAAACTCTCGTCTATCGGATCATCTGCCATGGCTGCCCCTCTCTCACTACGCCGCTGATTAAATTGTAGTCCGAATAAGCTGATTTCGATGGAACAAAACAGATGTTATCGCAAGAAACTTCCCAACCCAGGCCCCGACCCTCAAGGGTCGGGGCCTCTTTTATAGAATGACGGTATGGAATTGAGAATGGCAAAACAGATTGTCTTCATATCGTGCCTCTTGAGCGGGCTGTTCGTCTGTCCGGCGGGTCACGCGAAAAGCCTGGAGGGGTTGAAGAAATATCAAGGCAGATACATCAGTCTTGAGAACTCCTACCTGTGTCATGAAACTGTGGAGTTCTCATTTAAGAACGGGGCTTACTCCTTCGGCGATTTCATGTCAATCTCTGACAAGACGAACAGTTCCTCATGGCATTGGAGCCACGAGATGTTCGGCTACTCTGGAAGGCGGAAGTATTTCCATGGGGAAAAGATGTCTTTTCAAGAGGACTTCGCCATGTTCCCGAGCCTCCGCATCCTAAATCCCTTCCCTAGTTACCAGTACGATCAGGAAGTAGATTTCTCCGGATTCCCGACAGTGACGACCAGAATCATCAGCCACCAGACAGCACCCGCGATCTGCAATTATCGATCCTGGGACGGCTTGTCGAGCGAAAAAGAGAAACTGCTTTCCAATAGAAGGAACCAGGTCGTCCCCACGGAGGCGCGAGTGAAAGGCGTCGGCGGAACGCCTCTGGATTTTTATGTCTCGCCGGCTGGCGAGACTCTGATCTTCGGGAGCGTGTCGCAAGGGGTCCTGATCGATGGCCAGCCGCTCGGGCCCATCGTGAAAATAAGAAAAGACGGGCTGGTCGACCGCGATTTCTTGTCCAGGATAGCGCCGGTCGTGCGCTCCATCGTCGACAAGAAGTCTCCCGACGTCTGCTGCCGTGTCATCTTGGGATTGCCGGATGAATCCGTCCTCCTCGCGATCGATGGGCGGGTGATCCGGCTGAATCTCGACGGCACGCTGAATCCGGACTTCAAAGTGTCGTTGAAGCCGCACGATCTGACCATGGCGCGGGTCCCGCGCACGGATGACGTGATCGTGTTCGATCGGGATGACGCTTCGCTGCGCAGATTAGCCGATGGAAACCGGATCGACCTCTCATTCCGGCCGGATCTCGGATCCGCAAAGATCTATCCGCTGGAGGTTATCCATTTTTTTGAGAATGGGAACATCCTTCTGATCGGGAACAAGAACAACGGGCCCCGCAAGGAATCCTCCGGCATCGCCGTGCTTTTGAACAGGACCGGGAAGATCGTAAGCCGCTATCCGTTCGATCGTCCGGAAATGGGGTTCGACCATATAGCGCCCTTGAGCGGAGACCGAATCCTGCGCATCGGAAGAGGCGGCCAATCCAGCGCGGCGCCGCCTCCGTTCCGGTTCTCGATCATGGACTCGAGCGGACATATGACTCCCGTGCTCGACGGGCCATGGAAAGAATGCTCACCCATCGAGATCTATGGCGCGAGAGAAAGCCCTCGAGGCCTCATCCTGTTCGGGGAATTCAAGGACTGCTACACGGAGTTCCGCGATGCCCACCGCAAGAGCGGACAAAAAGGGCTCGTGCAGTTCTCCCAGGACATGAGGTTCGATCATGAGTTTAGATCGAATTTCGCGAGATTGTCGGAACAGTTACCGGGCATGGACGACGCGTTCGATCTTCCGACCGGGGACTTCTCGTCGCTGACCGATGGCAGGTTCTACCTGGTCGCTAATTCAGGCGTGCTCGAATTCGAGCCGGATGGGCGCTGGGTCCGGACGTTCGGCCATATCCAGAACTTCCTCGGGATAAAAGATGGGCGGGGTGGGAAGATACTGCTCCAGTCGAACAACAACCCGGGCGGGTATCTCATCCGATTCTCGGCCGACGGCGCCGTGGATGGGAGTTTCCCGCGGCTGAACTGATCGCGCGTCGGATCCACATCGAGGATATGCGCTGATTTAATATACTCACATCGGGCAACGAGCGCCATGATCAAGGTCTTGAGCTTCGGAGATCGCATCCAGCCGGGCGATTGCACACTTCATTCGCGATTTTCCCAAGCCGCGAACTTCAGCCAGAGCAGACGCCTGGTCAGCGTGGTGGGCCCCGGTGTCGGCGGCGGTCCCATCAACATCGTGATGGGAGGCCTCGACTTCTCCGGCTTGAGCCGCCTGGAGATAGGCGCGGACTCATTCACCCTGGACGGCGCGGTCTTCACCAACTCCCCCCTCTTTGATTCCCGGCTCCCGACAAGCGGGACCAGATTAGATATGCGCCGATGCCGGGATCTGCTGCTGCGCAAAGCCCATCCCAAAAGCTTGGCCTTCCTGCTTGATGCGTCCCGCCGCGCCGAGTCCGCCTCGTCATTCGAGCGGAACTTGACCCGGCACTTCCAGGCCGCCGCGCAGGAACTGCGCAGCGGGAACCTGGAGGCTGGCGCCCGCGCCGCGCGCGGGGCCGGGTTCGGGCTGACGCCCAGCGGCGACGACCTGCTCTCCGGCTATCTCTGGGGGCTGCATGTGCGCCAGCAGGTCTGCGGCGGGAATTTTTCCGCGGACATCGAACGGGTCTATGGCGCGGCCTGCGGTGGCAATCCTCTCTCCACGGCGTTCTTGGACTGCGCACGGGAAGGCCATTTCTTCCAACACCTGCGCGACCTGCTCGCCAGCGAAAAGCCGGAGCAATTGGAAACCCGCTTGGACGGACTGCTGGCCGTAGGCGAAACCTCGGGCGCGGACACCTGCGTGGGGCTGATATTGGCTTTAGAAAAGGAGGCTTCTTTATGGTCGTGAAAGGAATGATCAAGACAGGCGCCTATTTTGACTCCGTGACCTTGATGATCGTGGGCCGGGAGCTCTCCGCCAAGCCCGGCGTCAACGACGCGGCCGTGGTCATGGGCACGGCGGAAAATCTGGCCATCTTAAAATCCTCCGGACTCCTGTGCCCAGAACTCGCCAAAGCCGGGGACACGGACCTACTCATCAGCGTCAAGACCGCGGACGAAGAATCAGCCGTCGCCGCATTGACCGAGGCTGAGTTTTTACTCAAGAGCATGCGCAAGCGCTCCAAGCAGGACGCCTCTTACGCTCCCAAAAGCCTTGAGAGCGCTCTGCAGGTCCTGCCGGGCGCGAACATGGCCATGATCTCGGTGGCGGGCCGCTACGCGGGCGAGGTGGCCATGAAGGCCCTGCGCAGGGGCCTGCATGTGATGCTGTTCTCGGACAATGTCTCGATCGAGACCGAGGTCGCGCTCAAGACCTTCGCGCAGAGCCAAGGCCTTCTGGTCATGGGGCCGGACTGCGGCACGGCCATCATCAACGGCGTGCCGCTGGCTTTCGCCAACGCGGTGAGCCGCGGCGAGATCGGCATCGTGGCCGCGGCCGGCACCGGCCTGCAGGAGGTCTCGTCCATCATCTCCAACGAAGGGGCCGGGATCTCGCAAGCCATCGGCACGGGCGGACGGGACGTGAAGAAGGATGTGGGCGGCATCATGTTCCTGGAAGGCCTGCGCGCTTTGGCCGAGGACGAAGCGACCAAGGTGATCGTACTCATTTCAAAGCCGCCGCACGAAACGGTCATCAAAAAACTGGGCGCGGCCGCACACGCGGTCCACAAGTCCGTGGTGGCGATGTTCCTGGGCGCCGACGCCAAGACCGTGGCCGGCTACGGAATGACCGCGGCCGTGACCTTGGAGGAAGCGGCGCTATTGGCCGTGGCTCTGTCCCAGGGAAAAACGGTGGAATCGGTCCGGCACCGTCTCAAAGGCCATGACGATGAGCTCAACGAGAAGGCGGCCGAAGAGATAGGTCGATTTGGAAAAACTCAGAAGTATGTGCGGGGGCTTTTCAGCGGCGGGACTTTCTGCGGCGAGGCGCAGGTGATCTTCCGGGGTCTGCTGCGCGAGGTGTATTCCAACGCGCCGCTGGCGCCTTATCAGGCGCTCGCAGACGCCTGGAAGTCGCAGGGGCACACGGTGGTGGACCTGGGCGAGGACGCATTCACGGTTGGCCGGCCGCATCCCATGATAGATTTCTCCTTGCGCAACCGGCGCATCCAGGATGAGGCCAAGGACCCGGAGACCGCCGTGATCCTGTTGGACGTAGTGCTGGGCTACGGCTCGAACATGGATCCAGCCGGGGAGTTGGTGCCCGCCATCACCGCTGCGCGCAAAACCGCGGCGGACGCGGGCCGCCATCTGAGCTTCGTCTGCTCGGTCACCGGCACGGAGAAGGACCCGCAGGTACGCAGCCAAGTCGAGCAGCGGCTTAGGGACGCGGGCGCCGTAGTCTTGCCGACCAACGCGGCCGCAGCCAGGTTCACCGGCCGCATCGCCCAGGAGCTGGACAAAGAGGCCAAGCCGATAATCTAACCCGGCTCCAGCCCCGGCAGCGGCGGAGCCTTAGCCAGAGTCTCGGCCTTCTGGGAGTCCAACAAATGCCGCAGGCAATCCAATAAAGCATCCGGAGGGAATGGCTTCTCGATGAGCACGGCCCCGTCGAAGCTCAAATTGCCGCCCAGGACTCCGCCTGGATAACCCGACATGTAGGCCACCTTGATCCCGGGCCGCTCGGCGCAGAGCACCTTGGCAACTTCCGTGCCGGGACAGTCCGGCAGGATCATATCGCAGAGCAAAAGGTCTATATGCTCCTTGAGCCGGCGGCAAAGCAAGCGGGCCTCTCGGCCGGTCTCGGCGCAAAAGACGCGGTAACCCTTCTCCCTCAGGATCTTCTTGATCAAAGAGCGCAGGGCGGCATTGTCCTCCACCACCAGGATGGTCTCATGCCCCTCCCCGCCGGCTTTGTGGATCTCCCCGGGCAGAAGGGCCTCGACCCCGCCTTCGGCGCGAGGCAAGTAGATGCGGAACACCGAACCCTTGCCCGAAGTGCTCTCGACCGAGATCCCCCCGTGGTAGTCCCGAACGATGCTCTGGACCGTGGACAGCCCCAGCCCCGTTCCGCGGCCCACTTCCTTAGTGGTGAAAAACGGCTCGAAGATCCGCGCCTGGACGCTCTCATCCATCCCCGTACCCGTGTCGCTGACCTCCAGGCATACATATTGGCCCGGCAGCAGCGCCAACCCGGCCGTCGGCCCGCCGCCCTCACGCACGGCCAGATTCCTCGTGGCGATGGTAAGCCGGCCGCCGTGGGGCATGGCGTCGCGGGCGTTGATGACCAGGTTCATGAGCACCTGCTCGAGCTGGCCGCAATCCATCTTGACCGGCCACAGGTCAGAGTGCGCATGAAAGTCGAGCTTGATGTTGGCACCCAGAAGCCGCCGGAACATCTTGGCCATCTCCAGGATCACGGAATTGGGCTCCATGACCCGCGACTGCACGACCTGCTTGCTGGTCACGACCAAGACATGCCGAGCCAAGGACGCGGCCAGGTCCGCGGCTTTACGGATATCCAAGCTGAAGCTGCGCAGCGGACTGCCCGGATCCAGGCCTGCCAACAGGAAGTAGTTATACCCGATGATAGTGGTCAGCACGTTGTTGAAATCGTGGGCCAGGCCCCCGGCGAGCAGGCCCACGGCCTGAAGCTTCTGGGCCTGCAGAAGCTGCGCTTGCGCCTCTTGGCGCGTGGCGGTCTCACGCTGTAGATGCTCGTTGGCCTCCTTATTGAAGAAGCACAACATGCTCCAGGTCGCCCAGGCCAAGGTTCCCGCGCATAAAGCCCGGAAGACCTGGACGGGAACGCAGAAGAAGTCCAGAAACGCAGACTGGTTGATCACCGAGGCCGGGAAAAAAGAGGACTGGGGCACCACAAGGCCGCTGAGTAAAGCGTAGAGACCCAGCGCCAAGGCGTCAGCCACAAAGTACCGGCGGACCGGCAGCGACCATAGGCCGGTGGTATCAGATAGGTAGAAGCCGACTCCGACGGCGGCCAACAGCCCGCCCGGCAGGCACAGCAGATACCTGGGCCAGACCGCCGGCTCGTTTCCCACCGACGCCATAAGCACGAGACACGCCGCCGTCAGGCCAAAGGTCGACCCTCTGCCAACCAGCCATTTCCCGCGGCTGGACAGGGAGAATGTGCTGCGGCCGAACTCGTAAAGGAAGATGAACGAAATGGTCAGCAGGTGCAGCCCGACGATCCGGATGGCGGCGCCGTCGCCCCGAACGATACGCCACATGTCCACCCATTCATTGGCGCCATGGGCCAGCGCGAACGCCGCCAGCCAGCCGAAGGTCTTGGCGATGCTGCGCTGGCTGATGTCCCGGCGTTGCGCGGATATCAACAGCCCGGCAGCCACGAAAGCCAGACCATAGAAGAAGAATACGACGTCGAGATTATGAGCCCAGAACTCTCTCATCAGGCTGCCCGACCTGCGGCGTTTCGTGGCGGGAAGGAGAGAGGGGGAGCAGGCGAGACAATACCATGATGGCCCCCCGCCACTTCCAGAAGTATAGGTCGAATTCGCTGGGATTTCAAGACCTATTTAGCCCTATGAGGATTTCCTACCGGCCACCCCACCGCCCCGCCGCCAAAGTGTTATAATCGAAAACGATGCCCATCAAGGACCTCTTCCAAGACGAACTCAAGGTCATCAACATCGGCCTGGAATCCTTCAAGAAAAGTCTGGATCATTGCCACGCGCCGTCCGTCCAAGTGGACTGGCGGCCGCCGGTCGCGGCGGATGCGGGCGCGCTCCAGACGGTCCGGGACAAGGCCGACGCCATCGCCAAAGCCAACGCCAAAGCCGCGGCCAAGGTGCTCTCGGCCAAGCCGGTGCTCATCGGCCTCGAGAAGGCGCTCGACGTCATCCCCGGCATGAAGAAGAATCTCCTCCTCCACGCCGGGCCGCCCATCACATGGGAGCGCATGTGCGGCCCCATGCGCGGCGCGGTCATGGGCGCGCTCATCTACGAAGGCCTGGCCCAGAGCCCGGATGAGGCGATCAAGCTCGCCGCTTCCGGAGATATCGGGTTCTCCCCCTGCCACGAGCACTCCGCCGTCGGCCCCATGGCCGGCGTGATCTCGGCCTCCATGCCCGTGTTCGTGCTCAAGAACGAGGAACACGGCAACCTGGGCTACTGCACCATGAACGAAGGCCTAGGCAAGGTCCTGCGCTACGGCGCCTACGGCCCGGACGTGGTCAAGAAGCTCAAATGGATGGAGACGGTCCTTTATCCCGTCCTCAAGAAGGCCGTGGCCAAGGTCGGCAAGGTGGACTTGAAGAACATCATCGCCCAGGCACTGCACATGGGCGACGAGGTCCATAACCGCAACCGGGCCGCGACGTCCCTGTTCTACCGCGCGCTCGCGCCCGCGGTGGTGCGCACCGCGCCGGACCCGGAGACCGCGGCCACGGTCCTCGAGTTCATCAATGGCAACGACCACTTCTTCCTCAACCTCTCCATGCCCGCCAGCAAGGTGTCCTTGGACGCGGCGCGGGACATCCCCGAGAGTTCCCTGCTGGTGGCCATGGCGCGCAACGGCACGGATTTCGGCATCCAGCTCTCCGGCACTGGCGACGAGTGGTTCACTGGGCCCGCCCCCGTCCCGGACGCACTGTTCTTCCCTGGATTTACAAAGGCCGACGCCAACCCGGACATCGGCGACTCCGCCATCACCGAAACCAACGGCCTTGGCGGCTTCGCCATCGCCGCCTCCCCGGCCATCGTGCAGTTCGTAGGCGGCAGCGCGGCCGACGCGGTCAACTTCACGCGCGCGATGTACGAGATCACCGAGGCCGAGAACAACGTCTACCAGATCCCGGCCCTGAATTTCCGCGGCAGCCCCACGGGCATTGACGCGATCAAGGTGCTGGAAAAGGGCATCTTCCCCGTGATCGACACGGGGGTGGCCCACCGCGAGCCCGGCATCGGCCAGGTCGGCGCGGGCATCCTCTCGGCCCCGCCGGAGCCGTTCCAGAAAGCACTCATCGGCCTCGCGAAAAAACTTAGGGGGTAGCTTATGAAGACCAACGACTTCATCAACCTGATGGGAAAGATCAAGATGTACGACCTCACCCAGCGCCTGAGCGTGCACACCCCGCCCTGGCCCAGCTACATCCCGCTTTCGGTGCAGTACTTCAAGCGCATCGCGGGCGCCCACATGGGCCAGGGCGCCAACGGCCAGGTCATCACCACCTCCAACCACGTAGGCACGCACATGGACGGCGAGATCCACTTCCACGCCAGCGGACGCTCCATCGGGCAGGTCCCCATGGCCGAGTGGGTAGGTCCAGGCGCGGTGGTGGACATCTCCAAGGAGATGAGCGACTACGGCCTCTACGAGCCTGACCTTCTCAAGAGCAAGGTAGACATCAAGAAGGGCGACATCCTCATCATCAACACAGGGTATCACCGCTTTGCCTGGGACCAGCCAAAATCCGACGAGCTGCGCTACTTCGTCAAGCACCCGGGCCCGGGCCCGAGCTTCCACAAGTGGTGCCTGGAGATGAAGTTCAAGTGGATCGGCGTCGACTGCGGCAGCGCGGACCATCCCATGAACACCATCATCCGCAACTGGCATCCCAAGTCCTTCACCGAGGCGGATGAGAAGCTCCAACAAGACTACGGAAAATCCTGGGACGAGATGTTCCCCCTCAAGACCTACTACCAGGTGATGCATTTGGTGCTCTTCCCGAAGAAGATCGTGCACGCCGAGAACCTGGGAGGCGACATCGAGAAACTTTCCAATAAGCGCGCCTACATCGGCTGCTTCCCCCTGCGCGGCATCGAACTGGAGAGCGCCATGTGCCGCATCGTGGCTTGGGCGCCGTAAGGAGACTGCATGCCCATAGCGACCGACTTCGAGTACCATAAGCCCAAGGACTTGTCTGAGGCCACAGGCCTGCTCTCCCGCTATCAAGGCCGGGCCCAGCTCCTGGCCGGAGGCACCGACCTCATCGTCTGGCTCAAGGAAGGGATGAAGACCCCGGAAGCGGTCATCGACATCAAGGGCATCCCGGAACTCTGGCACCTCGACGTCAAGAACGACACGCTCTCCATCGGGGCCCGCGTCACTTTCACGGAACTTATCGAGTCCGGCCTGGTCAAAGAGCGCTTTCCCGCGCTCTGGGAAGCCTCGCGCACGGTGGCTTCCTGCGGGGTGCGCAACCGCGCCACGCTCGTGGGCAACCTCTGCTCCGCGGTGCCATCCCTCGACGGAGCTCCAGCCTTGCTCGTCTATGACGCCTGCGTGCACACGCGCGGCCCTGTCGAGGAGCGCAAGATCCCGCTGTCAGAGTGGTTCACGGGCCCCAAACGCACGGCTCTTCTTCCCGACGAACTCGTAACCGCAGTCGAGCTGCCCCTGCCCAAGAAAAAGTCGGCCGGCTGCTACGTCAAGCTTGGGCGTTACCGGGGAGAGGACCTGGCCCAGGTGGGCCTGGCGGTCCTGGCCGAGGAAGGCAACCTCTGGAAGCTCGCCTTCTGCGCCGTGGGTCCGATCGCCAAGCGCGCCGAAAAGATCGAAGCGCTTTTAAAAAGCAAGAAGCTTTCGGAAGCGCTCATCGCCAAGGCCAAGACCTTGGTCGTTAAGGAGATATCCCCCATCACCGACATCAGAGCCAGCTCCGAGTACCGTCTGCACATGGCCCAGGTCATGCTCGAGCGGGGACTCAAGACCGCGGCGGCGAGGCTCGCGGGCAAAGGCCCGGCTTATGGAGTGAGCGTCCTATGACCAAGACAAGCATCCAGCTCAAGCTCAACGGCATCTCGCGCCGCGCGGATGTGGAGCCCAACGACGTGCTCATCGACGTTCTGCGCGACAAGCTCGGCGTCAAGAGCCCCAAGGTGGGCTGCGACCGCGGCGACTGCGGCACCTGCACGGTATTCTTGAACGGGCGCACGGTGCGCTCCTGCCTGGTCCTGGCCATCGAGGCCGACGGCGGCGAGGTCGTGACCTTGGAAGGGATATCCAAGGACGGTCCGACCAAGCTCCAGAAGTCCTTCGTGGACCGCAGCTCCTTCCAGTGCGGCTTCTGCGCCCCGGGAATGGTGCTGGCCGCGACCGAGCTCCTGCAGAACAACCCGCATCCGGTCCGCGAGGAGATCCAGGAAGCCATCGCGGGAAATCTGTGCCGCTGCACGGGCTATTCGCCCATCATCGAGGCCATCGAAGCCGCGGCCAAGAAGTAGCCCCTCTGGGGGCCGTTCAAGTTGCAGGAGAAATAACCCCTCTTTGTTCTGCCCAACCGGCTAGTCGCTGTTGAGCTTGACCGGGGCCGGGCCGCCGCGCCTGAGTCCGTCACATCCGTCGACAAGCGCTCCTTGCGCCTTTAATGGTCGAAGATGAGCCGCAGACGCCCTCGTCCGTCCTGCTCTCCGCTCTCGACGCGGTCGGCCAGGCTGCAGATCAGGTTCGATGAGACGGTCCTCATCGTCTCGTTGAGCTCGAAGCCGCCTCCCTTGTCGAGCCATGCGTCCAAGACCACGGGCCGGACTTCAGCCGGCTGCCAGGCCCGGCCTGGATAATCGAGCGTCAGGAGCAGACGATTCTCGTCGAAGCTGGCGCTCAGCCGCGCCGCGCCTTTCATCAGCCCGGCCACAGCCAGCGCCTCCAGCGCCTCGCCTGCCACCAACCCGGCGCGGGTGATGACGTCGCGCCGCGCGCCCCACGCCGACCCGCAGTCCTCCAGGAAGCGCGCCGCCTGCTCGGCCGGGTTCTTCCCCCCGAGCTCAAGCTCGCCGCTTCGGGACATACCGATGCGGAACACAAGGTTGAGCGCCATGGCCATCGAGACGCCGACGAGGATGCCGGAGCCGAATAGCGGCTTGAGATCGAGGGGGACCGACGCGGTCAGCTCGGGAACGAGCATCACCGCCATCCCGGCGGCCAAGCCGAGGCCCACCGTCGCTCGGCGGCGGCCGTTAAGAAGGCGCGCCAGGACAAGCTCCGCTCCGGAGACCATCATGTAGGCCGCGGCGTAGACCATTATCGCGCCCACCACCGCTGCGGGCAGCATGATGATGAACGTAGCCAACCGCGGCAGGAAAGCGGCCAAGATAAGCAGAAGCCCCGTGGCCGCCGCCACCCGCCGGGCCGCGACGCCGGTCGCGTGAGCAAGGCCGAGATGAGCCGACGAACAGCCGGTCGTCAGCGTGCCTGCCAGGCCGCTCAAACAGAGACAGATGCCGTTGCCGCTCAGGAGCCGACCGAGCATCGGCATGTCCGGCCGCCGCCACTCGTCGTTGTTCATCCGATCTATGACCACGCCGCAGCCCAGCTCGTCCACGGCGCCGATCACGCTGCAAAAGACCAGTGGGATGATGGCGCCCGGAACCCAGGCCAACATCGGGAACGGATAATCCCCGACGGGAAGAGAGAAGAGCGGCTGTCCAGCTACGGCAGCCAACTGCCTGGCGCCGAAGTGCCCCGTGAGAGCAGCCGCCAGAAGACCGGCCGCCGCGCCCATGCCCAGGCTAAGGACGCGAAAGCGAGCCGATCCCCAGACCGCCACGGAAGTAATCGTCCCCAAGGCGGCGATGGCGATGAGGACATGATCCATCTGGACGGGGGCACCACCTCCCTCCGAAAGTCCAGCGCAACGCCGCACGCCGCCCGGCAGAAGACTCATTCCCAGGAGCAGAAGAAGGACGCCGGTTACCTCCGGTGGGAAGAGGGCCCGCAGCCGGGGTAGAAATCGTCCCAGGAAGAAGACGACGATGCCGGCGATGAAGACGCCGCCGGCGGCCGCACCCAATCCGAGAGTTTTAGCCACGGGGATGAAGACCATCATGGTCATGGTGCCGGGGATGACGACGAGCAGGTGACCGGCGCTGACCCGCGTAGTCAGTCCGTTCAAGAGAGTGCCCAACCCCATGATCAAGACACCCAGCGTGACAAAGCCCCGCAGTGCTCCAGAGGTCAATCCGATATCAGTGCCGGCGATCACCAGATAGACGACCAGCATCATGGCGACTAGGGCATGCTGGAGCCCGGCGAGAAGGACTGTGGGCCAGGGGGGAGCTTCATGGGCGACATAAAGCATCTCGCGAGGTTTTACGCGAGAAGTGTCCACGAAAGGCGGAAGGAAAAGATCGAATGCTTTTTTCATGTTCCCAAGGTCATTGGATGTTGATGGGGACTCTACAAAATATCGGACGACTGATTTCCATGAGTCCACGTTTTACAGCATAGCGGCTGGGACTTCAAAATGGGCTTGCGTCAGGCACCAAGAGGGACTAAGTCTGTCGAGTAGAGCGCTGAATCATTCGCCGCGGGTTGACCTGGCCCGTTGCAGACCTTTCGGTTGGCGGGGCCTATGTCAGGAGGTCTGGAATCCAAGCAACTCGCACAGGCGGCCCACGCTCTCAAAGGGTCCACTGGGGCCATAGGAACCCGGCGCGCAAGTGAGCTCTGCCGACTCCTGGAGGATATGGGGAAGTCCGGGACCGCAGGTGAGGCCGCGGAACTGATAGCGGCTTGGGAGGACCTGCAAACCAAGGACGGTTTGCCAACGACTGGATAAGCCTCAGGGTTTCCTCGTCGGTGGCGGGATGTAGGATGCCGGCCAAATTTGGTATCCTCTGTCCGTCTTCACGACCAAACCATCCCAGGAGCCCACCATGTCCGACTTCAAGCCCTACGTCGCCCATGACGCGAATGTCGACGAATTCACGCTGAAAGCCGTCCTCCTGGGCGCGCTCTTCGGCCTCCTCTTCGGCGCCGTGACCGTCTACCTCGCCCTGCGCGCCGGGCTGACCGTGTCGGCCTCCATCCCCATCGCCGTGCTCTCCATCGCGGTCTTCAAGAGGTTTGGAAAATCCACCATCCTCGAGAACAATATGGTCCAGACTATCGGCTCGGCCGGCGAGTCCATCGCGGCCGGAGTCGTGTTCACCACCCCCGCCTTCCTGTTCATCGCCAGCGGCGGCGCCAAGGAGTACTTCAACCTCGTCCAGATCATCTCGCTGGCCGCGGCCGGAGGCGTCATCGGCGTCCTGATGATGGTGCCCATGCGCCGCGCCCTGATCGTCAAGGAGCACGGCAAGCTCCCCTACCCCGAGGGCACCGCCTGCGCCGAGGTTCTCATCGCCGGCGAGCGCGGCGGCGAGATGGCTAAGACCGTGTTCGGAGGCTTCTGGACGGCCATGGCCTACGCGGTGCTCAACAAGCTCTTCGCGCTATGGAAGGAGGTCCCCACGCTCCTGAACACCGGCCCCAACGCGGTGTACAAAAATGCGATGCTGCCCAGCGAGATCACGCCGGAGTACCTGGGCGTAGGCTACATCATCGGGCCGCGCCTCTCCGGCATCATGATCTCGGGCAGCGTCCTCTCCTGGCTGGCGCTGATCCCCCTGCTCTCCATGTTCGTCCCGGACGACAAGATCAAGACGGACCTGCTCAAACTCAGCTTTACCCAGGGCTGGATCGACTCTCATAACCATGCGGAATGGATCTATCGCGCCTACATCCGCTACATCGGCGCCGGAGCGGTCGCCATGGCCGGGATGATGACGCTGCTGCGCACCTTGCCCACCATCTACTCCTCGGTGCGGGACTCCATCAAAGAGATGCGCGGCCGCGCGGGCGCGGCCAAGAAGCTGCGCACGGAGCGGGACATCCCCATAACATGGGTGGCCGCTGGCTCCTTGGTCATGGCTCTGCTCATCCCCTTCCTGCAGAAGATGCCGGTAGGCTTCCCTTGGTACTTCCTGGTCAGCCTGCTCATCGTGGTCTTCGGCTTCTTCTTCGTCGCGGTGTCCTCGCGCATCGTGGGATTGATCGGATCGTCCTCCAACCCCATCTCGGGCATGACTATCGCGACCTTACTGGGCACCTGCCTCATCTTCCTGCTCGCGGGCTGGGCCAACGACCCGTCCCGGCAGACCGCCGCGCAGGCAGCGGCGCTGGCCGTAGGCGCCATCGTCTGCATCGCCGCGGCCAACGCGGGCGCGACCTCCCAGGACCTCAAGACCGGCTACCTGGTAGGCGCCACGCCCTTCAACCAACAGATCGGCCTGCTCATCGGCGTCCTGGTCTCGGTCGCCGTGGTGGGCTTTACCGTGATCGGCATGCACCACTCCGCCTGGGGCCCTATCGGCTCCGAACGCCTGCCCGCCCCGCAGGGCACGCTCATGGCGACCATCATCCAGGGCGTGCTCTCTCGCGACCTGCCCTGGGGCTACATCTTCGTAGGCGCGGCGCTGTCTCTGACCGTCCAGCTCTGCGGCGTCAACGGCCTGGCCTGGGCCGTAGGCGCTTATCTCCCTATCGCCACGACCTTCCCCATCTTCGTAGGCGGCGCGATGCGCTGGATCGCCGACGCCTTCCGCGGCCAGGCGGACGAAAGCGAACTCTCCAGCGGCATGCTGTACTCAACCGGGCTGGTCGCCGGCGGCTCGATCGCAGGCCTGATGATCCTGGTGATCCTGCAGTTCGCGCCCGGGATCACCGGCTTGGGAGAACGCCTGCAGGGCAAGTTGGGCGATGTGCCGGGCACGCTCATAGCCCTGGGGGCATTCGCGCTCCTCTGCGCGGTGCTGGTGCGCAAAGCCCTGCAGAAGCTCGAGCTGTAGTCTTAATCTGGCGGAGGTCTCATGGTGAAAAGCGCGAAGCGGCCGATCCTCAACCCAGCGACCGAAGAGATCATCGCCGAGACCGTAGACGCCGGCCCCCGGGATGTGGACCGGGCCGTGGCCGCAGCCAAGAAATCCTTCGACTCCGGCGTCTGGTCCGGCAAGTCTCCAGCCGAGCGCTCCACCGTCATCTTGAAGTGGGCCGGTCTCATCGAGGCCGACCTCGCCGCCCTGGCTGAACTGGAGTCCCGCAACACGGGCAAGCCCGTTAAGCTGGCCCGCGACGGAGACATCCCCTTCGCCGTGGACAACCTGCGCTTCTTCGCCGCGGCCGCGCGCTGCCCCGAGGGCGCGGGCACGGGCGAGTACTCGGCCGGCTACACCTCGGTCATCCGGCGCGAGCCTGTAGGCGTGACGGCCTTGATCACGCCCTGGAACTACCCGCTCATGATGGCGGCCTGGAAGCTGGGCCCCGCCCTGGCGGCGGGCAACACCTGCGTGATCAAACCCTCGAGACTGACGCCCTTGACCACTATGGAGTTAGGGCGGCTGGCCTTGGAGGCGGGTATCCCGGAGGGCGTGCTCAACGTGGTGACCGGGGCCGAGGAGACGGGGCGCGCCTTGACCTCGCATCCTGACGTGCGGATGATCTCGTTTACCGGCGACACGGAGACCGGCCGCAAGATCATGGTCCAGGCCTCTGCCACGGTCAAGCGTCTGACCTTCGAGCTTGGCGGCAAGGCGCCCTTCGTGGTCTTCGCGGACGCGGACCTAGACGCGGCCGTGCAGGGAGCGGTGGTGGCTTCGTTCGTCAACTGCGGCCAGGACTGCACCGCGGCCACGCGTATCTATGTGGAGCAGAGCGCCCTCAAACGCTTCACCGCGGCTTTCGTCAAGGAGGCGGGCAAGCTGCGTGTGGGCGATCCTTCAAAGCCCGGGACCGACATGGGACCGCTCATATCCGCGGAGCAGAGAGCTCGAGTGGAAGGCTTTCTCCAGCGCGCCAAAGGCGCGCGCGTCCTGCTGGGCGGCAGGCGGCCGAAGGGCTTGCGGCAGGGCTTCTTCTTCGAGCCGACGATCATGGCGGGAGCGGCCCAGGATTCTGAACTGGTGCAAAGCGAGATCTTCGGCCCGGTGGTGTGCTTGCTAGGATTTAATGACGAGGCGCAGGCGCTGGCCTTGGCCAACGACGTGCGCTACGGCCTGGCCGGCTCGGTGTGGACGCGGGACGTGCAGAGAGCTTTACGCATGGTCAACGGCCTGCGCTTCGGGACGGTGTGGGTCAACGACCACCTGCCCTTGGCCTCGGAAATGCCGCACGGAGGCTTCAAGGAGTCGGGCTTTGGCAAGGACCTTTCCAAGTACGCGCTGGAGGAGTACACGGTGGCCAAGCACGTGATGTTCGAAACCACGGGCGCGGCGCGCAAGCCGTGGCATTATACGGTGTTCGGTGAGCCGGGCTGACGGCGCCGCGGCCGTCCGCAGCTCACCGCATAAGGGCTCCAGCGCCAAGCGTTCAGCGCGACCGCGATGGGCGAAACCCCAGGTAGCTGAAGCGGTAGCCCGGGGCGCCGCGGCCGCGGCGAGCGGACCGGGCGTACCTGGCCGCGAAATGCCAGGAACCGCCGCGCATGACCCGGCTGGAGCCAGCGGCATTTTCCCATGCGCTCCCGTCAGTTGGCGCGCCGTCATACGATCCGTGGTACCGATCCTGCACCCACTCCCAAACATTGCCCGCCATGTCGCAAAGCCCCTGCTTCGTGTTGCCGGCCGCCTTTGAGCACACAGGCCAAGTCGCATTGCGCCCGCAACCGTCGGCGTCCGCGCTGATGACGGCCCTCTTGCATGTAGCGTCTTGGTTGCCCCACGGATACTTCCGCTCCTTGCCCCCACTGCGCGCCGCGTACTCCCACTCGGCTTCGCTCGGCAGCCGACCGCCGACCCACTCCGAAAAGGCCTCGGCCTGATTCCAGTCCACATCAACCACCGGCTGGTCATCGGCTTGCATGTCCGAGGGTATGCCGCTGGGAGGAGTGCACGCCCCAGCCTGGACGCAAGCTTGGTACTGCTTGTTCGTCACCAAGGTCTTCGCCATCTGGAAAGTCTCGACCGTCACTTCGTGCCGCGGTTTTGTGTCCGTCAAATCGCCCGCGCCCATCATAAAGCTCCCGCCAGGAATAGTCACCCACTCGATGCCGACCGCCGACGCATTGGGTGATGGCGGAAGGGACTCGGCGCCCTTTAGTCCATCGGAAGGCGTCGTTGCGCTCTCCGTCCCTGCCTCATAGTCCCCGACATCCAGGAAGGCCGGGGGCGGCTGGGGGAGGCCGGACTCCTGACCCAAGCACGGCCAGGGAAATAGCACCAGCATCACGGCGATAGTGATATTTCGCATACCGCATACTATAAGAAATTTCTACTGAATCCGGCAGAAAACCAGCGCCAAATTGGTAGAATCCCGTAGCTTTCCATTCTGGGGGATCTCATGGCGAACTCCAAGCTCATCCACAACCCTCATCACAACGGCAACGGCCACAAGACCATCGCCGGCCAGATCAAGCTCGGCGAACGCCTCCACGCCCCCTCCGCCCACACCCACGACTACAAGACCGTAGGCCACTCCGTGCCCCGCATCGACGGCCTGGAAAAAGTCATGGGCGCGGCCCAGTTCGTCGACGACATCGAGTTCGGCCCCAAGCTCCTCTACGCTTGCATCGTGGAAAGCCCCTTCGCCCACGCCCGCATCAAGCGCATCGACCCCTCGGCCGCCCTCAAGGTCCAAGGCGTGGTCAAGGTCGTCACCGGCAAGGACTTCCCCTACGTGTTCGGCCTGTACATGAAGGACCGCCACATCTTCGCCCAGGACCGCGTCCGCTTCGTCGGCGAGCAGGTCGCCGCGGTCATCGCCTGGGACCCAAAGATCGCCAAGAAAGCCGCCGCTTTGATCAAGGTCGAGTACGAAGAACTCACCCCCATGCTCGACCCCATGACCGCCTTGAAAGACAAGGCCACCCTCATCCACCCCGACCTCGGCAGATACCAGCACGTGCCCTGGTTCTTCCCCAAGGCCGGCACCAACATCGCCCACTGGCGCAAGATCCGCAAGGGCGACGCGGATCAAGGCTTCAAGGCCGCTGACCTCGTATTCGAGGACACCTACACCGTCCCCCGCTACGCCCACTGCTCCATCGAAGTCCACGGCGCGGTCGGCCTCTACGACGCCTCCGGCCGCCTCACGGTCTGGACCGCCTCGCAGTCGCCCTACACCCAACGCCACGGCTTCGCCGAAGCCTTGGCGCCTTTGGGCATCACGCACAAGGACATCCGCGTCATCACCCCCTACATCGGCGGCGGCTTCGGCGGCAAGGCCGGCGTCTCCATGGAGATACTGGGCGCGGCTTTGGCCACCACGGTCAAAGGCCATCCGGTCAAGGTCATGTGGAACCGCGCCCAAGAGTTCTACAACACCTACCAGCGCCAGGGCGTGGTCTCCAAGCTCAAGATAGGCGTGAAGAAAGACGGCGCCATCACCGCTCTGGAGCACACCATCTACTGGGACGCCGGCGCCTACGTCGAATACGGCGCCAACGTGGTCAACGCCACCGGCCTCTCCGCCACCGGCCCCTACAAGATCGACAATGTCAAGATCGACTCCGTCTGCGTCTACACCAACCTCCCCCCCGGCGGCCCGTACCGCGGCTTCGGCTACTCCGAGTTCGGCTTCGGCCTGGAGTCTCACCTGAGCCAGGTCGCGCGCAAGCTCAAGATGGATCCCGTGGCCCTGCGTAAAAAGAACGCCATCAAGGAAGGCGACGTCCTGGCCTATGGCGCGCACATGAACCCCACCGGCCTGCAGGAGGCCATCGGCAAGACAGCAGTCGAGATCCGCTGGGGCCAGAAGGAAGTCTCCAAGGACCCCAACAAGGCCATAGGCAAGGCCTTGGTCTTGTACTGGAAAGCGCCGGCCATGCCGCCTAACGCATCATCCTCCGCTTTCTTGAAGTTCAACGAGGACGGCAGCATCAACCTCCTGGTCTCAGGCATGGAACTCGGCCAAGGCCTGCTCACCGTCATGGCCCAGATCGCCTCGGAGGTGCTCGCCGTCCCGGTCTCAAAGATCCGCGTCGAGACTCCGGACACGGACCGCAACCCTTACGAGTGGCAGACCGTGGGCTCCCACGTCACCTGGGGCTGCGGCAACGCGGTCAAGAAGGCGGCCTTGGACGCGCGCGAGCAGATCTTTGACATCGTGCAGCGGACTTTGCGCATGGAGAAAGACCGCCTCTATCTCGAAGACGAGTGCGTCAAATGCCGCACCCGCAAAGGCTGGCAGCTGGCGCTCAAGGACTTCGTCATCACCGGCATCCAGGCCGAGGACCACACCTTCAAGGGCGGCCCGATCATGGGCCACGGCATGTTCATGCCCGAGTTCGCCTCCGCCATCTCCGACCCCGAGACCGGCCAGGGCGGGCACCCGAACGTGCACTACACCACGGGCGCGGGCGGCATCATCCTGGAGATCGACAAGCAGACGGGCAAGATTAAGGTCTTAAAAGCCGTCTTGGCCGCCGACGTCGGAAAAGCCATCAACCCCGGCCTCATCCGCGGGCAGGTGACGGGCGGTCTCCTTCAGGGCCTGGCCACGGTTCTCTACGAGGACATGCGCTTCGACGCCAAGGGACGTCTGCTCAACGCCAACTTCTCGGACTATAAGATCCCCACGGCTTTAGACATCCCCGAGGAAGTCGTGCCCATCATCATCGAGACGGCTCAGCCGGACGGCCCCTACGGAGCGCGCGGCGTGGGCGAGCACACCATGATCCCGGCCGCTTCCATGGTGGCCAACGCGGTCGAAGACGCCGTTGGCATACGCATCAAGAGCATGCCGATCACGGCCGAAAAGGTCGCCTTGGCCCTGCGCGGGAAGAAGTAGCCGAATGCCGCCGCGTAGTATCACGATCGTCGGCGGAGGGGCCTCAGGCTTGGTCGCAGCCATCGCCGCGGCCCGCAGCACCTCCCAGGTGACGCTGCTGGAGCGCGGGCACTCGTTGGGACGCAAGATCCTGGCCAGCGGGGGCGGGCGCTGCAACCTCGGCAACAGCCGCATCACCCCGGATCGCTACCACGGCGCCAAGCCCGCCTTCATCCGCGAGGTCCTCTCCCTCTTCAAGCCGGACCGGCTTTTCTCGGAACTGGGCCTCTTGACCGTAACGGAAAGCGACGGCCGCATCTTCCCCCGCTGCGGCAAGTCCCACGCAGTGCTTGACGTGCTCAAAGCGGAACTGGAACGATTGAACGTGACGGTCCGGCTCGGCACCGAAGCCGCGGCCGTCAAGCGCGAGGGCGGCGGCTTCATCCTCAAGACCGCGGCCGTGCCTTGGAAAAAGGATACTCCTTTGGTCCAGGCCCACGAGAGCGAGGATCTGCCCTGCGACCGGATCATACTCGCCTGCGGCGGCGCGTCCTACCCTCAGCTCGGCGGCAGCCAGAGCGGCTACAGCTTGGCCAGGTCCTTGGGCCACTCGGTGAGCAAACTCTCTCCGGCCTTGGTCCCCCTGCTCGTCAAGGACAGCGCGATCAAGCGTCTCCATGGGCTGCGCGTGGAGGCCGGCCTGCGCATGTTCAGCGGCCAACACGAGATCTCCCGCAGCCGAGGCGAAGTCCTATTTACGGACTACGGCCTCTCCGGCCCCGCGACCTTGGATGTGAGCCGCGAGGCGGTCCAGGCCCTGGCCAAGGGGCCGGTGGCGGGCAGCCTCGACCTGTTCCCGGAGTTCACCCCGCAGGGACTGCGCGCCATGATCATCGGCCGCTGGGCCGGCCGCTCGAAGCGGCCCCTCAAGGACTTCTTCCTTGGGATGTTTTCGGCCCAGTTGTCCGGGGCGATCTGCGACTCTTTAGCCTGGGATGCCAACCGCCCCCTGGATTCGTTGGGCCGCGACGCCTCCGAGCGCCTGGCGGCATTCTTGCAGGACTGGCGCTTCGAGATCATCGGGGCTCGCGGCTGGAACGAGGCCATGGTCACGGCCGGAGGGGTGAGCGTCGACGAGGTGGACCCGCGCGGTTTCGGCTCGCGCAAGGCGGCGGGGCTCCACCTCACCGGCGAGATGCTCGACGTGGACGGCGACAGCGGCGGCTGCAACCTCCACTTCGCCTGGGCTTCAGGGCTGGCCGCGGGTTATGCCGCGACCCTGGCCCACTGACCGATCTCCGTTGCGCGCCGGGTCGAAAATCAGGTAAAGTAACACTTCAGTAGAATAAACCGTCATCTCAGGGGATAAAATGACAAAAATATTTCGTTGCGCTTTGATTATCTCGCTCATGTTCGCTGCCGCCGGCCCTGCCTCGGCGGAAGGTTTTTTTGACATGTTCGTAGGTGGAGCGACCTTCGCGCCCGTCAATGCGACGGAAAGTTCGGTTGTGAAAAAACAATCAACCGGCCTACGAATCGGCAATGGGCCTGACGACCAATCCATGAGCCATCTCCAGGTCGGCAGCAGCATCGCAGGCGGCCTGCGCGTCGGCGCCATGCACAAGTGGGAGCGCTTCTCTCTGGGCGGCGCTTTTGTAACGGATTTCTATTCCGCCAAGGCTAAATATCCTTATCCAGCGACAGGGTCGCTTAGTACCGCCGAGCAAGGCGGCTTCGTGATCCAGCCAGGAGTCGACCTCATCGCCGGGATACCCTTGCGCTTTGTGCGGCTTTACGGCGGGGCGGGCCTTTGCACGCCACTGATGTCCTACACTTACACGAGTTTTAACTTTACGAATAATACCTATTCTCCCAATACCCCAGGTCTCTCTGGCGCTCTTGGGTACAACCTCTTCGTAGGGGGCCGGTGGCTGATTTCCAACCACTTCAACCTGTTCATGGAGGACCGATTCACTAACCTGATAACCCCGCTGGTCATCAAGAACAGCGTTTACAGCGGCACCGGCAACTTCACGGATTCCTCATTCACCTTCAAGACCCTCAACTCGAACCGCATCGTCGCCGGCGTCGGCTTTTCATGGTGAAATTCCGCGCTCTGGCAGCGCTGCCGCTGCTGTGCTTCGTGGCCGGCTGCGCCGAACAGGGGATGGTCGAGACCGTCCAGGGCGCCTTGTCGGAAAAAAACGAGTTCCATAGAGCCCAAACCACGGGCAGCTCCGAGGATTGGCAGTCGTTCATCAACCACTACCCAAAAAGCTCCCACGCCCAAGAAGCTGCCGAGGGACTCGGCATCGCCTATTGGAAAGAAGCCCAGGAGCAAAACACAGCGGCGATCTACCTGACCTTCATCGACCGCCATCCTCACCACCCGATGGCCCAGGAAGCTCGGCAAAGGGCCTGCAAGCTCCTGATCGACGGCAAGGGCCAACAGGACGACTACAGAAGATATCTTTCTTCCTATTCGGATGACCCCCAGGCTGCCGAACTCAGGAAAGCCCTGCAGAAGCTGCGCTTAGATGCCTTGCGCCAAGCCGGCGATACTGACGAGATCGCCCTCTTCCTCGCCCAGTATCCAGGGGCAGATGGCGTCAGCCCCCTCAAGACCAAGCTGGAAAAAGACGAGTACCAGAAGACTAAGGCGCTGGGCACCCGCTTGGCCTGGCAATGGTTTCTGAAGAACTATCCCCATTCCCAGGAATCGGGAAGCATCAAGGCCCGGCTCCAAGAGGCGGCTCCGAAATACTACCCGGCCAAGACCGACCTCGACGAACAGATCGGCCAGATCCGGAACGGATCGACGGCCTTCCGCAATCTGGAATGCCGCAAGGTCCTGACTGCCGCGATCGCCCGCGAGCACGACCTCTTCGGCGCCAAAGCCGAGTCCCTGCGCGCGGAACTGGCATCGGCTTTTCGTTTACTGGACGCCGTCCCTTCTTCTTGTTCCGAGGTCTCGCTGGCGGTCGCTCCCGGTGACAAAGATGCCGCTTCGCGAGCTTTAGGAGCTCTGGGCGAATTAGCCGGCCAACGCGGCGCCCTGGCCGCGCTCATGGGCGATCCTGCCGAGCTGGCCACAAAGGCCGAAGAACTCTCCCAGACTTCCTCGTCCTTCGCCGACGACGCGGAGGGCAAAGAGCAAGAAGAAGAAGCGCTTTATAACCGGGGAAGCGAGAACCCGGACGACCCCAAAGATACAGCCGCCGCCAATGCCCGAGAGGCTTCCCGCCGCGCCCGCGCGGCCGCCAAGATCGCGGGCGCCCTCGGCGGCCATTCCGACATGACGAAATTAGTCCAGCGCATGGACGCTCAGGCTGAATTGCTCTTGAAGATCGTGGCTTCCACGGAAAAAGAGCCTCCCCGGAGTCCCCATGATTAGGGGCGGCGGCCTAGTCCTGGCGTTGCTGACCGCTCTGCCGGCCGCGGCGCAGCCCGCGCCGGAGGGGTTCAAAGCTCTCGACACGGCTTCCTTGCAGGCCGATACGGACAGATACCACCGGATGGCGCGCAATCTGCGCAACCGCTATAAGCTCAGGGCGCAGAAGGTGTCGGCCCTGCAGCAGCAGGTCCAACAGACGATCGCCGAAGCCCAACATCGTCAGGCTGCACAGCTCGAAGCGGCCCGACAGCAGCAGGCCCAGGCCCAGAACAGCGCGGCCGGGATGGGCGCCATAGCGGGCGCCCTCGGCTTCCTCCCTGGAGGCAGCGCTCTGGGCAACGCCATAAAAACGGGAGTGCAAACCGGGCTGAGGACCGCCGCTCAATCCGGCGTGGCCGCCGCGGACCAGAATGCGGCCAACGCGGCTGCCGATTCGTCAGCCGAAGGGCAGCAGGCGGAAACAACGGCCAACAATCTCAAGGCGGAATCCAGCAAAGAACAGGCCAAGCTGGATCTGCTCTCCAACCGGGCCGACCAATTGGACCGGCTCGGCGACTCCAAAGGCCTGCTGGCTTCGGCCGAGGAGCTGCGTCTCAAGGCAGAGGAGCTGGCTCGGTCGGCCGGCCGTCAATCCGACTTGGAAAAGCGGCGCGAGTCACTCGACACGATGGACGCCTGGTAGGTCCCGGCGTCCTCCCCGGCCCCATATCCTCTCATTTTTGATATAAACAAAGATGGTCACGGCCATCTAGGACCTTTGGACCTTGACAATTTAGGCCCTTATACCCAATAATTAAACCATGAAGGCCGCGATATGAGCGTCCCAAGAATCATATTTCCCCTCTTCCTCCTGGCGCCTGCCCTGACCGCCGCGCAACCGCAGGCGGCGGACCAACAACCAGCCGCCGCCGCGAACGTCATCCAACGCGGCGCGGCGCAATCCCTGGCTGTCCGCTTCTTCGGCGGACCCTCGGCACTGGAGCAGACCTCAGTTCCGCCAGCAGGCACGGCCGCCCCGCTGGCAGCCTCACGGAAATCAGCGCCGGCGCCTCAAGCCGCCGCCGGAGAGCGGGTGCCCGCGGACTGGTCCTTCACTCCCGGAAAACTCTGCACCCCGAGTGACCCGGACTTCTCGGAATACCGCTACGCCGAGCAGATCCCTTACTGCAGGCGCCACGTCACCCAGCAGATGAAGCAGGAGATCGCGGCGCATTACGGCATCCCGCAAAACGACTGGTCCGACTACGAGTTCGACCACCTCATCCCCCTGGCCGTCGGCGGAGACAGCTATGTGGACAACGTCTGGCCCCAGCCCCATGGGGATCCCGACGGAAGCAACGGCAAGGATCGGCTCGAGATGCAGCTCTATCAGCAGATGAAAGCGGGCACCATGAAGCAGACCGAGGCGATCCAACAGATCCAGCTCTGGTTCGAGGGGAGAAGCGAGGTCGACGGCGGTAGCAACCTGAGCACCGCCCCGATCCCGCCCGGCCTTAATCCGGCAGACTGACCTGTCATGACCAAAACACCGGAATCACAGAACATCCGCCCCAAAGACCTCGACTGGCTGGCCCAGTCCTTGAAGCTCGCGGAGGCGCTCTCAGAAGCGCCGGCTTTGGAGACCCTTCTCAAGAGCCTGCCGACCATCGCGCTGGAGGCTTGGCCCGCCTATCATGACGTCTTGCAAGAAGGTGAGCGCGGCGAGGATTTCTTCGTGGTCTACAAGGGCGAGCTGTCGGTCTGGCGCACGGCCGGAAAGACTGCGGCGCGCGAGGTGGGCCGGCTCGGCTGCGGCGACTTCTTCGGAGAGATCGGGTTCTTGCTGAAGTCCGCCCGCTCGGCCACGGTGCGCACGGAATCAGCGTGCCGGCTCTTTCGCTTCCCGGCCAAGGAGTTCTCGGATCTGCTCAAACGGCACCAGGCACTGGACGGCTGGATCAAACAAGTGGCCTACACCCGCATTCAGAAGATGTTCCGCGGCAGCGGCCGTTAGCGTAGGGGCCGCCTTATCGGGAGGCCTCGCGCATCTGCTCATAGAGCTTCGCCATCCGGCCGTCGGTGCTCTCCGGGATGTCCAGGCGTGCCACAACGTAGAGGTCTCCCCTGGAACCGTCTTCTTTGCGCAAGCCCTTGCCCGCGATGCGCAGGCGCCGCCCGGTTCGCGTGCCGGCCGGGATCTTGATGCGGATGGTCCCGCCCAAAGATGGCACCGCGACTTCGCCGCCCAAGGCGGCGTCCCAGGGCGCCACGGTCACGGTCGTCTCCAGATCCACGCCCGAAACCTTAAACAGGGGATGCGGCAACAGGCGCACGCGCACGAGAAGATCCCCCGACCGGCCGCCGCCCGGAGCCGGGGCTCCCTGGCCGCGCAGGCGCAACCTCATGCCGTCGCGGGCGTGCGCCGGCAGATGAGTAGTGATAGAGCGATTTTGTGAGACCTCTCCTACTCCGCCGCAATCCGGGCAGAAGCCGCGCCCTTGGCGGCTCGAGCCGCCGCAGGCGGGACACAAGGCCGGAGCCTCGATGGTCAGCTTCTTCTCCCCGCCCCGGAAAGCGTCCTCCAAGGACAGGGGCAGTTCGGCTTCGATGTCCTGGCCTTGGCGCGGGCCGGCCCGAAAAGGCCGTCCCGACTGAGACCTAGACCCACGTTCGCCGAAAAGGGACTCAAAAAAATCGCTGAAGCCCGCGAAGGACTCGGCATCCGGGCTCGCCTGGCGGGCCTCCCGACGCGGCGGCGGGGCCTGCGCCGCGTCCCAGCCAGGCCCGATCCGATCATACTTGGACTTCTTGCCGGGATCGGAGAGGACCTCGTAGGCCTCGTTGATCTCCTTGAACTTCTCGCCGGCCTGGGCCTTCTGCTTCTCGGGCTGGAGGTCCGGATGGTGCACTCTGGCCAGGCGCCGATAGGACTTCTTGATCTCATCCGGGGAGGCGTCCTTCTTCACCCCCAAAATCGCGTAGTAATCCTTGAACTCTATGGGCATGCTTGTAACCGGGCAGTAGCCTCAAGCATAGCAAAACTTTGATAACCTGTAGGTATCGGCCCCGCCATGAAAGACCTGACCGCCGGCCCCGAGGGCAAGCTCATCCTGCATTTCGCGGTCCCCATGCTCATCGGCAACGTGTTCCAGCAGTCCTACAGCATCGTCGACAGCGTGATCGTGGGCCGGGCCATCGGCAAATCCGCCTTGGCCGCCGTGGGCGCGAGCTTCCCCATCCTCTTCCTGCTCATCGCCTTGAGCATCGGGGTGACCATGGGGTTCTCCATCCTCATCTCGCAGTACTACGGCGCCAAGCACATGCAGAAGGTCCAACGCGCCATCGACACATCCTTGGTCTTCGTCTTCTTCGCGTCTCTGGCGATCACGGCGGTCGGGCTTGGGCTCGCCCGGCCCGCGCTGGTGATGCTCAAGACCCCCGCCGAACTGCTGGATCAGGGAACGATCTTTTTACAGATCATGTTCGCAGGGATGCTGCCCCTCTTCGGGTTCGCCACCATCAGCGCCATCCTGCGCGGCCTAGGCGACTCCAAGACCCCCCTCTATTTTCTGATGGTCTCAACCGTGCTCAACATCGTCCTGGTCGCGCTCTTCGTCCTGGTCTGCCATTGGGGCATTGCGGGCTCGGCCTGGGCCACGGTCATCGCGCAGGCCGTCGCCTGCGTCCTGGGCGTGGTGCACTTGAACCGTTCCCACAAGGTAGTCAAGCCGCGGTGGCATGGGCTGGTCTTCGACTGGGGCATCTTCAAAAAGGGCCTGGCTATCGGCCTGCCCACGGGGGTTCAGCAGGTCCTCGTAGCCACGGGGATGATGGCTCTGGCGCGCCTGGTCAACGCCTTCGGAACGGACGCGATCGCGGCTTTCACGGCCGCAGGCCGGCTCGACGCTTTCGCGGTGCTGCCAGCCATGAACCTTTCCGCGGCGGTGTCGACTTTCACCGGTCAGAACCTGGGGGCAGGCAAGCTGGGGCGGGTCAAGCACGGCTTGAGGGCGGCTCTGCTCATTTCTGGGGCCTTCTCCGCGGCTACAACGTTCTCAGTGATCTTGTTCGGCAGGCCCTTGATAGCGCTCTTCAACGCGGACCCCAACGTGGTGGCCATCGGGGCCCGCTACCTTTTGATCGTGGGCGGCTTCTATGTGGTCTTTTCAAGCATGTTCGTGCTCACGGGCGTGCTGCGCGGCGCCGGAGACACGATGATCCCGATGTTCATCACCATCCTATCTTTGTGGCTCATCCGCATCCCGATCTCGACGTGGCTGGCGGGCCGCATCGGGATCGACGGGATATGGTGGGGCGTGCCTATCGCCTGGGGGATGGGGCTGGCGCTCTCCACGGGGTATTATGCGACAGGACGGTGGAAGACGAAGGGCGTTGTGCCGCTGCCGGCGCCTCTGCAGGAGCCGCTAGCCGTGCCGCCGCAGATGGAAGAAGCGGGCTGAAGTCGCTGCGTCTCAGGGCTACGGCTGGAGACTGTCAGCCGTGGTTGTTTCTGTTTTCTTCTGCTGAAGTATCTCGGGGGCGATGAGCACGTCTATATCGCGGCCCTGAAATAGATTGGACTTGATATTGATCTCCAGGTTATAAGAACCGTTCTGCGTGAAGGTGTCAGCCGTCGCGGCGGAGTTGTAGATCTTCCCGTCGTTACTGACCAAAAATTTCTCGACGGCGAGCGTGCTGCCGTCAGAATAAGTCGTTGACACCAGGTAATCGGCCTTGCCGGGGCCGCTCGGCGACGAGGATACGGTCGCGAGCCCCGCGAACTCCGCGTTCCCCGAGTTAAACATGCAGTTATCTCCGCCAAGATTGCAGGCTGCGGTGTCGGTCGGGGCGCCTCCGTGGTTCGCGGGGTCTACGTCGACCACGCTGGACGGATCCATCTGAAGCTGATCCAGAAGCGCAAGAGTACCAAGGTTGTTGACGATACTCTGGGTCCAAGTGAACAGCCCGCCCGATGTCTGCCCGAAATCCTGGTGTTGGTCGAACTGGACTCGTGCGCCTCCCGGCACGCCCGGCCCGTAGAGGGTCTGGACATCATCAATCGATATCGGATAATAACGAAAATCCGTGCCTGGAACATGGTTCAAATAGCCGGAGAAGTCGATGCGGGTCGGATTTCCCAAGGAGATCTGCTCCCGCTCTGCGTCCACCGTGTTGGTGGCGTAGAACTCCATGGACTTGAGCCAATGCGAAGGCTGGGTCTGCGACAAAAAGGTCCCGGCGATGATAGCCGGGACCTGGCTCATGTCGTCGGGGATCTTACTGTTGAAAATCTCGACCATGTGTCCCCAGTCGAAGCGGTCTTGGCGATGGCTCAGGAACAACAACTCAAATGACTTATTGTCCGGTCGCAGCAGATACTCCTCGATGCGCACGCGCCGCCCGAAAGCGTCGATGGCGTCCTTTCCCAACTGAGCCTCGTTGGCCTTGAGCTCCCGGTTGCGCATGTCCTCAAGCATCCGGCGCGTGGCATCGCGCGCGCTCTCCCGGTTGACGACCATCGGCCGCACGGCGTCAAGGGCCCGGCTGTCGGTCAAAGCAACCTGATGGGGCGTCTCCATGCCTTGCTCCCCTATGGTAACGGTCTCCTCCGAGGTCACCACGGCCCGCTGTCCCTTCTGGTCCTGGATCTCGAGCACACCCTCGGCCATATTCACCTGAGTGCTCTTGGCGTCTGCGCCCAGCTCGAAGACCGTACCGCGCACGGCGCAGACCGCGGTAGGCGTGCGGATGGAGACGCGGCTGCTCATGAAGCCCGAAAAAGCCGCGCGTAGTTTACCCAAGCTCAGACCGAGTATCGTCTCCTTGTGATCCGTGCTCTCCATCTTGAACTGGCTAAGCGGGCTGAGCAATACCCTGGAGCCATCCGGGAACTTCACTTCCGCGGCCGCGCCAGCCTCGGTGCGAACCTCCTGCCCCGCGGTCATCTCCATGGGGCCCGTGGCCGAGGCCCAAGCGCCGGCACCGGCGCGCACCTGCACCGCGCCGTTGGGGATCAGCATGATCGCGGCCGCTGCCCGGGCGACCAACGCCCCGGCCAGCACCGCCGCCAACAATAACCGCTTCATCAGAATTTCCATTCTAACCCCGCGTAGTAGTTGTAATCGTGATAGTTGTAGACGTAAGTCTGCTGATAGTCCATATTCGAGCTGACGGCGGACCACGTTCCCCGCGCCTTGACGCAGAGTCCTTTCCAGATCGGATGAGTCCCCTCGACGAACACGCTGTGGGAGGTCTGGCGCAGCTTGTCGCCGGTATAGCTGCCGTCGCCGTTCTGTGTGACCCGGCCCGTGTAAAAGCGCAGCGCCGCCTCATAGCCCAAGCGCGCCGTGGTCATAGTCTTAAGAAAGGTCAAATTCACGCTTGGATCGAAACGGGCCTCCCAATAGTCGTAGTAAGCGCCGATGAACTTAAGGCGCGAAGGATCCGCATCGAAATGGTTCTGGTTCGAAAACAGGTCCGCGGCGATCAGGCTCAGGGCCACCACGGGCCGCACGCGACCGAACACGTCGAGGTCGTTGAGCCGCTTGCTGGCCCCCACGCTAAGGGTCTGGTAGGAGTCGGAACGCAGGGCGCTGAGATACTGGCCCTGGGAATCGACGACCTTCTGGTCGTTGAAGGAGATGAAGTCGATGGAATAGAAGCCGTACACGCTGACGAAGTCGGGCAGCTCGAACTCGCTGCGATAGCCCAATTGGGTGCTCACCGTGTCCAGGATTCGGCTGCCGGGGTCGGGCGCGGCCTGCTCGGTGCCGAACTGCGAGGCCAAAGATTGGAAATGCGGGTAGTGCGTGTAGTAAAGGTCGAGCGTGAACTGGTAGGTCCAAGGCACGCCAATGCCCAGGCGAGTCTTGCGCTCCCAAGTCAGACCGGCCTCGGTGCGCCAGAAATCGTAGAGCCCCTTGCCCCAGGTCTCATCCGTGGTCTCTCGAAAAAGCTGGCTGTGCACGCCCAGGCGGGGCATGAAGCTGTAGCCACCCTCGAAACGCTTGATCCACTTAGCGCCCAAGGAGTAGTCCATGCTCTGTTGGAACAGAGTCCCGCCGCCCGCGAGCTCGTTGACCTGCTTGAATCCCGTGTAGTTGCCGGTGGCGTCAAGATAGAAACCGGAATCGGTGCCCAGGCTGCGCAGAAGCTGAAGGTTGCCGTTGAAGTAGCCGTTGACGGCGCCCGCCCCGCCGTTATAGAAATACTGCCCCGCCATCGCGTCGAGGCTGCCTTGCATCTTCCAGCCTGGGCCCTGCTGGGCCAAGGCCGGGGCTGCGACAAGAAGGGCCGCGGCGGCCAGCGTCCGCGTCAATCCCCAGTGGCCCATTAGAAGCGCCACCCGAGCGTGAAGCGATGGGTGTTGCCGAGGTCGCCGAAGGGCACGAAGGCATAATCCAAGACGAGCTGGCTGATCTTGACGCCAAAGCCGGTGGCGAAGCCCACCATCGAGCCTGTCTTGTCCACGCCGTGGCCGAGCTCGTAGCCGGCGCGCAGGGCCAGGGCCTTGTCGAGCCAGAACTCACCGCCTAGATCCCAGTAGGCCCGCTGGTCCATGGCCAGCCAATCCACGTCCGAGGCCAAAACGAGGCGCTCCTTGAATAACCGGTAGGCGGCGCCGCCCTTGAAAGTCAGCGGCAAGGGATCGGGTCCGATCCTGGTGCCCAGGTTCTGCATGACCAGGCCCGCGGTGAGATGCTCGACCGGAGTCTTATACAAGGCGCCCAGGTCCACGGCCATGGCGCTGCCCTTGAAGTTATCGAGGTCCTCGCGGATGTACTTGAGATTGACGCCCAGAGAAAACTTATCCAGGATCACGGACCTGCCATAAGCGAGGCTCGCCACGTAGTTTTGGTTGGCAAAAGTCGAGTCCGGCGCATCGGACTCGGCGGCCCGGCGCGGGATGTCGGAGACCATGAGGTAGTTGAATCCGACTGCGGCCGTGCCGGCCTGGCCCACGGGCGAGGCGTAGCCCAGGAAGCCCTGGTTCTCGTCCTTGAAGAGCGCGTTGTAGCTGGCGGTGAGGTTCTTGGTCTTGACCTCGGCCAAGGCGCCCGGGTTCCAGTTGATAGCGTTGGCGTCATCCGGCAAGGCAGAAAAGGCTCCGCCCATGGCCAGGGGCCTGGCCCCCACTCCAACCTGGAGGAACTGGGCGCCGGTGGTGCCCACGCCGGCCGCGGCGGATGGAGCGGCCGCGGCGAGCAGCACAACGGCCGTCAGAGCGAGGAATCGCATTGTCCTTGCCATGATCTTATCTCTGTTCATTTTATCACCGCCATCTTGAACGTGCCGTCTTTAGCCTTGACCCCGGGCAAGTTGAGGATGCCGTAATAGACGCCGTTGGCCACGTCAGCGCCGTTCTTGTTCTTGCCGTCCCAGCCCGTGTAGTAGTACTTGCCGCCCGTGATATTGTCGAGGTCGAGCTCGCGCACCATCTGCCCGGCCAGGTTATAAATGCGGATCGTCCCGTGGCCGCCGGTGACGTTAGCTGGCAGGTCAAGCCGGATGACCGTACCCTTGGTTGTAACCATGCCAGGAGCAAACTTCAATGTAGCCGTCGGGGGAGAACTCGGGCTAAACGGATTCGGGAAATTGAAGATCTTAAGGGCGGTGCTGTTGTAAGTGTTCCCGACTAGTGAAGGCTTAAGGATGCCGAAGACCCCTATGTCGTCAGGCCGCAGCCCCAAGGGCCTCATGGCCGCGCTCGGGGCCAATCCCTGCGAAGTCATGCGAGCCTTAAGGTCAGACCGAACCCGCAAGACGCTGGCCAAGGATTTAAGCTTCTTGACCGTGATCGTTCTCTTGACCGGGTCGATGGTCTGGGTGAAGCCCTGGCCCAAGAGGTTATCCCATTGGCCCGTCGTGGGGTCCTGGTGATAGACGGCCAGATCGGTGGGGTCGCTATTCGACTTATCGTAGGCCAGAGTGATGTCCACGCCCCGGTCCGTGCCGTAGTTGGCGCTGGCGAGCTGGATCTGATAGACGGGGCTGGCGAAAGCCGCGTCGTTGCCCACCACCGCAGCCTGGGTAGAGTTAGCGGGCGCCACCGCGCTGAAGGACAGTGTCGGCACCGCCGCCGATGAGATCGGAATCAACGAGCCCGCCGGTATCGTCACGGCCGAAGCGTTGTTGCCGGTGAAGTCCAGGAGGGCGTCGTTGGCGCTGTGCCCGCGGTCGTCCTTGGTGTCGTCGCCCAGGATGGCGTCGTCGATGGAGATCTCGGCGCCGGCCGAGCGATTGACGCCGAACGTGATCTCCTTGGTCACGAGCTTGCTGCGGTCCAGGATGGAATAGGCCTCGAGATGGAGGACGTAATCCTTCGTCTGGTTCAGAACCCCCAGAGGCACCTGTAGGATGACCTGGTTATTGGGCAGGTTCTGGAAGTTATTCGTCACGTCCGTGCCATGCGACACGGTGAAGTCGTAAGGCGCCACGCCATAGTAGGCCTTAGCGCTATTGCCATCGAAGTCGGTAGGGTTGAGGATGGTGAAGTCGTAGGTCCCGGTACAAGTCCCCGAGATGCACGTTCCACTAGGCAGGCCGTACACCTCGACGTCCAGGGGCTTGGGCGTGGGCGTAAAATCCATACCCCCGGCCACACCGACGATGGTCACGGTGGTGGCGCTCATGATCATCATGCCGGGCGCCTTCACATAGATCCGATAAGTCAGGCCGGACTGGAGACCGTCGAGCTGGTAGAAGCCGACCGAACTCGTGTAAGTCTTATAGACGGCCAGATCGCCTTGATAAGTGTCGCTCTCCTCCAAGCGCGCCAGGATCAGGGCATCAGGCTGCAGTTTGACGTAAGGCATCTTCTGCGCGTAGACCGTGCCCGAGATGGAGGCGTCGGCGGTGGGCAAAGCCAGCCTGACCGATACGGTATTGCCTTTAGAGATCGCCTGGCTCTGGGCCTGCATCACGTAGCCCTGGGCCACGGCGCTGATCTTATAGTTCCCATCCGGAAGACCCACGGCCGTAAAGGTGCCTGTCTCGACCGTGTTGAAGGTCTTCTGCTTGAGGCCCGGGGCCGCGATGGTCACGGTGGCGTTGGGCAGGCGAACGAAAGAGGGCGTGGAGACGACGACGCCGTCGATTCTGCCGCCCACGCCTACAACCGAGTCCAGATCGATGGCGGTGAGGGTCTTCGTGCTGCCGTCGGTAACGTCCATGGTGACCGGGAACTGGTAAGGCGGATAGTTCGGGGTCGTGAGCACGGCCGTGTAGCTCTGATAGGCGGTCAGCCCGCGGATATCAAAGCCCCAGGAGTTAGCCCCTCCACAAGGAGCGCTGGCGCCGAAAAAAAGGTTTTGAAACTCATTCCAGTCCCCGTTGGCGATGGAAGCCTTCAGGGCGGCGTCGATGGACATGGTCTGTCCGTTGTATACCGTGGTGCTGAGGAAGCAGCCCGGATTCGGGATCACGCTCCCCACGGCCTTGAGGCTGTTATTCGCGTCGTAGAGAGCCAGTAGGGGGATGTACTTCAGGAAGTTCTCAAAATTCCCGCCCAGGGCCTGGAATTCACTCTGCAGAAAGATGGAATTCCCGGCGATCTTTCCCGTGAGCGTGGTCCCGGCGAGGCCATGCATGTTAGTCGCCGGAGCGAGGCTGACCGGCCTGACCGTGAGCGTGCTCGAGCCCCAGACATAGCCAGGCACGGTGTGGCTATCGTCCACCACGATGTTCCTCGTGGAGTTAAGGATCGTGAAATAGGGGCGGACGCCGCTGTATTGGTCCATACCGCCCTTGCGCATGAGATACATATCGAAATTCGAGGGCGAAGGAACCCGATTGACACAAAAAGCCGGGCCGACGAAATTGCCGTCATTGCAGATACGGCCGCTCAAATTGTTGGCGTTGGCGGGGCTCGTGCGCGGCAAGAAGCGGAATGCGGTATTGTCCTCGCTGCCGCCATTGAGGACGAAGCTGGAGAGCATGTCCACGTCGAAGACAGTCCCGGCCGAGACCATTTTCACGACGAAGTTCTGTGGCGGGCAATCCGATTTTCCAGACACAGGAGAGGAACAGTCGGAGACCGTCATGTTTGGCAGCGTGCTGGTATCCACAATTACACGCACGGGCACGCCCTTGACCATGCTGATGTCCTTGTAGGTATCCAACTGGGCGGTGATCGTGGCGTTAGGCACGGGGCTGGCGTCCGTGTAGTTGAAGACGCCGCCGCCGCTGACCCAGGCTTTGATATGCAGCGGATACTGGCCGGGAAGCAGCCCTCCGATGGAATAGGTGCCATCCGGATTGACCTGGCTCCAGCCATAGGAATTATCGCCGTTGGCGCTGATGTTGGGCTGCACTTGGCTCTGGCCGGAGGTGGTAGGGGTGAATACGCTGCCGTCCGGCTTGTAAAGCTTGCCCACGAGGCGGCCGGACCGGGCGAAATTCATGTCCACGGTCACGGTCCCGGTGCTCGTCAGATCGACCTGGTTATCGCCGCCGCCGTCGCGCACCTGCCCCCAATAACTGGAAGTCACGTTCATATAGTAGGAATAGCCGCTGGAGACGTGGATCTGGTAAGTGGTCGTGTTCTGCGTCAACTGCTTGGAGATGGCCGCGTAGCCGCCCTGGCCCTGGCAGCCGCCCATGGAGTCGCATTGCGGCTGGATGGTAATATTGATGGGATCGTTTGTCAGGTTCGGAGTGGTGTTGGGCGGAAAGGTCAATGTGCCTTTGACCAGGCCGGTGGTGGCCGTGGGGACGTTGATGTGCACGGTGACCGAGGACTGGCCGGACAAGAGCGTGTTCCCGAACGAGTCGTAGATGCTTATTCTATGAGTGTCCGTAGCGATGCTCAGCCGCCAGTTTCCGCTGCCGCACAAATGGTTCCAATCCCACACATCACCCTGAGGGCTTGTGTACGAGTTAGTGGACTGGGTCCCCGCATTGAAAGAAGTCCCCTGATTCTGGGAGAACTGAGTCCAGATGTTGAGCATATAGTTGCCGCCCGGGAGGCCGGTCAGAAGCGCGTAGCCGGTCGTAGCCTGCTGGTTGATATTGGCTAGGCCTGGATTGGAAGCCTGCCAGGCCGTGCCCGGGTGGCAGGAGCCGTCGCCCTTGGTCTCCCAATTCCGGCCGTCGGGGCCGAGGTTGACGCCGGATTGAGGGAGGGGGTTGCCGTCCTGATCCTGGACATAGACGGCCATGCTGTTCGCGCCGCCCGTCACTTGCGGCATCTGCAGCTGCAGCGCCAAGATCGCGGCTGTGCTGGCGTAGAAAAAGTCGACGCCCGGCGTGAGGACGGAATTGGTCGCCGAAGTAAGAGAATATTGGGCATAAGCGGTGACCGTGCTCTGAACTCCCTGGTAGCAGGTGCTGGTCTGCCAATTGCACCCGGCGTTGAGGGTGACATAATAGCTGGTCTGCGGCTGGAGGCCATAAAGCTGGAACCGACCGTTCTGGTCCGTGTTGACCCAGCGGTTGTCAAAGCATTTCTGACAATAGGGGTCGCTCCTGACGAAATTGAAGTTGATCCCGATGTTGGAGATGGAATTATGCGCGGTGGCCGTATCGACCACCACGCCGTCGACGCTCAGGCCGTTTCCGGAGCCCTGCTGGGTCTGGTTCTGGACCTGGACCGGGGGCATGCCCGCGTTGAAATCGAAGGACTGGCCGCCAGCTATGGTGTATTGCAGGGGACTAGTCCAAAAATTATCGGGGACCAGGGAACTGACCCCCTTGCTGGAAACCGAGTCAAAACAACCGACATTATAGGTAGACCCGGATGAGAAGGGGACGTTCCAGAAGCGCACCACGTTGTTGCCGGCGAGGGTGGCCTGGCCGCTGCCGTCCGTCTGCGTCATTCCGTAGGCCAGGCTGACGTCGCTGGCCGCGCTGTTGGGCCGCACGTCGCAGAAGAGCCAAGCGTTGTTGCTGGCGTGCTGGACCTCGACGTCGATCTCGCCCAGGTGGCCAACGCGAGGATCCATACTGCTGATGTAGATGGTCGCAGCCGGGAGCAAGCCCCCCGTCGGGTAAACGTGCGGGTGCGCCGGGTCGTTGAACTGGTCACGTATGGTAGGGACATAACCCTGCATGGCCGCGACTATCTCGTAAGGCTTATTGTCGGTGAGCGTCAGGTGGGCAAGGCCGCCGGCGCTGGTCACGCCCATTGTGAACACACTCCCGTCCGGACCGTTGGCGCCAAAGCTCATGGCCGCCACCGAAGAACCTGCGATGGCGGAACCTCCTGGGGCCCTCACGTAGACGTCCAGCGTCGTCGAGGCGAACAGCGGGGCCGTGGCGCCCGCCAGGATCAAACTCAGTAGGCCAGAGACTCGTCTCATATATTCCCCCGAAGTCGGCGCTGTCCTGCCCAAAAGCGCATTCCAAAAATTATCACTTGCCAAGAGGCGAAGTCAACCGCATTTAAAACCGCGCCCAGAGCTTCTCGGAGAGCTCACGCGACTTAGCCGCGACTTCACCTTCGTCCAAGCCGATCTTGAGCTTCTTACCCTCCATGAGCACCTTGCCCCCGCAGATGGTCGTGTCCACGAACGACTGCGAGAGCCCGAAACCCAGGTGGCCCAAAAAAGTATTCTCATCGAAAGGCGTGGGCGGCCAATAATCCATAAGGATGACGTCCGCGGCGTAACCGGCCTTCAAGACGCCCACTTTCGGGTCCCAGTAGCGATTGGCAATTCGCGCGTTGTTGAACATCAAGGTTCCCAGCGCCTCCATGAAGCCCACGCTCGGATTGTTATGGCTAAGGTGCTGGGCCCATAGCGCCACGCGCACCTCTTCGAGCATGTTCACGGTCATGGCGTCGGTGCCCAGGCCGACCAAAATGCCTTTCTGGGACATCTTGATGATGTCAGCCACCCCGACCGCGTTGTTCATATTGGACTGAGGATTGTGCGCCACGGCCGTGCCCGTGTCGCGCAGCAGATTCATCTCGTCCTCGTCGATATGCACGCAATGCGCCGCGATGGTCTTGGGGCCGAGTATGCCGAACTTATGGAGGCGCTGCACCACGCGCAGGTTGAAATGGCTGATATTAAAGTCCTGGTCGGATTTGGCCTCGGCGGTGTGCACATGGAAGCCCGCGCCCAGATCGTGCCCGGCGGCTGCGGCCTTCTCCATGGTCGCGTCATTGATGGTGAAAGAGGCATGCAGACCAAAAAGGGCCTTGAGCTGCGAGTCCTTCTCCTTGGCGCATCTCTTGATGAAGGCCACGTTCTCGTCGATGCCGTCCTGCGCCACCTTAGCCCCGTCGCGGTCCGAGAGCTCGTAGCACAAAGACGCCCGCAAGCCCGTCTCCTTGACCGCCTGGGCGATCTTATTGAGGGATCCCTTGACGGCGAAAGGGCTGGCGTGGTGATCGATGAGCGTCGTGGTCCCGCGCTTGATCGCGTCGATCAAGGGCAGCAGCGCGCTGTAATAGGAGTCTTCCAGGGTCAGCTTCTTATCCAACCGCCACCACAAGTTCTCCAAAACCTCCTGGAAGTCCTTGGAGGGCGCGGCCTTACCCAGACCCCGCACCATGGTGCTATAGAAGTGCATATGCGTGTTGATAAAGCCCGGTAGGACTACCTTGCCCTTGGCATCGATGACCTTGGCGTACTTGCCCCGGAATTCCTTCTGTGGCGCAATGGTCTTGATAAGTCCATCCTGGATGAGCAGGCCGTGGCCGTAGAGGACCCGGTTCTCATCTCCCAGTGTGACGATGATACCGTTCTTAATGAGCAGGTTGCGCGCCATGATTTCAGCCCTCCTAATTGGGGTCCTAATTGGGGACACGATACTTATCTCCCGCCAAAATCCGAATTAAGTATTGTGTCCCCGATCTCCAGACTCAAGCTTCCTTCAACACGGCGAGTTCCTTTCTCGTCCGTTCGCGCATGTATAGGGCACCGCTGAAGCACTTCTGCGCGCAGATGGAGCAGCCCACGCAACGCTCCGGGTCGGTCTTCGGGACCTTCTGGTCGTCCAGCGCGACTGCCAGGTACGGACAGCGCGTGCAGTTGCCGCAGTGCATGCACAACTCCTTGCGGACCTGCGAAACCTTCTTGACCGGGGTGAGTTCCATAAAGCCCCGCACCGGGTCGGGCAAAGCCCGGCCGATGAGTTCGCCCATGGACTTGAGGCTCCGGGATTCCATCAGGTGCGAGACGCCCGAGTGCAATTCGTCGATGATGCCGTAACCCTGCTTCATCACGATGGTGCAGAACTGCACGGTCTTGGCGCCCAGGGCCAGAAAGTCGGCCGCGGACTTGTAGTCCATAGGCCCGCCGTTTCCGGACACGGTCACGCCCATGCGCGAGACGTTGGCCAAGGTCAGATTCGAGATCGGAATGACCCCTTCGCCGCTCATGCCCACCACCACGCCCTCGTCCCAAGCGACCTTCTCTCCCTTGCGGAAGGCCAAGGTCGGGAAGGTGTTGGCCAAAGTCACGCCGGCCTTGGCGTTGGGGTAGCGCGCGAAGACACCTTTGATCGCGGCCATGATCGGATAGATCGCGGTCACCGCGGCTGTGAGCTTGAAGAGCTTGGGGATGTCCGGGTCGCCGATGCCCAGGACCCAGCCGATGATCTTGGCCGTAAGCTCCGCGTCCTGGCTGACGATGTCGCCCTTGGTGCCGTCGCCGCCTTGCGGGCAGGAGAGGCTGTATTCGATGCCCATGATGCCGCAGCTTTCGAGCTTCTTAGTGTTGGACTGCCAGCCTTTCTTGTCGCTCTCGTCGTTGCCGGTCACCGGACCGCCGGTGGAGGCCATGGTCAAACGATCCGGATACTCCTTGATGAGACGCTCTGCCTCGCGGCGGACCCGCTCCAGATGATGACCCGAGACGTTATCGCAGTTGGCGTAGGTCGACTGCGTGAAGGCGAACATATACTCGGACGGGATGTGAATAGGCGCGCCGTCGAACGCCGTCTTCATGACGCCGCCCGGCCAGCCCGCCTCGTAGGCCTTCTTCATCTGCTCGTAGCCATCCGTTGGCGGCGCGGCGGAGAGCAAAAACGGCGAGAGGATCCGCCGGCCGAAGAAATCGGCCTCCAGCGGCACCGGCACCAGGCGCCGGCCCGGAAGGCTGGCTCGGCTCTTCACTTTTTTATCGAACGAAGGTTTGAGCCCCTTGCCCAACCAGGCGTCGACCTCCAGGGCCGCGTTCTTGCCGGCGGCCACGGCCTCCACGACCGTGGTGGGGCCGTTCTCCAGGTCGCCCGCGAAGAACACGCCCTTGTGCGGTTCCGCCTTCAAAGTCGGGCGGCTGCCGACGGCGATGATGACGCAGTCAACGTCGGCGCGCTGCGCGTCGGTGCCCGGAACAGGCTTGACCTCGCGGGGATGGAACTTCTTGCCTCTGGGGAGGGCCACCTTGACGGTCTGCAAACCGGCGGCCTTGCCCGCCTTAACCACAATGGCGGCCACGCTGATGCGGCCGGTAACTTGAGCCCCGGTATCGAGCAGGCCCTTCATCTCTTTGGCCGTCAGCGGCATCTCACCGAGCTTCTCCAGGCAGAAAAGTTCGACTTGAGCGGCGCCCTGTGCCGCCGCCGTCTCCGCGCAGTCCGCGGCCACAGCCCCGCCGCCGATGACCGCCACGCGGCGGCCTTTGACCGGATATTTGGCCGGGTCCTTGAGGTAGGAGAACCAGTTAAGCGAGACTTCCTCTCCCGGAATGCCCAGGCGGATGGGGTTGTCCAGGCCCGAGGCCACGACTACCGCGTCGTACTTGGCCGCGAGCTGGGTCGGAGCCGGAACCTTCTTGCCGGTCTTGAAAGAGATCGCGCCCAGAGACTTCAAGAACTCGATGTCCGTGTCCAGAACGCGCTTGTCCAGGCGGAAATCCGGGATGAGGTTGCACATGCCGCCGACCCGGCGGTCCACGTCGAAGACGTCCACTGAATAGCCCTTCTGGGCCAGCAGGGCGGCCGCGCCCAAACCGGCCGGGCCGGCGCCCACGACAGCGACTGCCCTGCCGTTGGGCTTGGCCAGGTCAAAACGAGGCATGACGCCCAGGTCCTTCGCCTTCTGGATGAGCGTGGCTTGGATGGCCGGTATGTTCAAGGGGGCGTCGAAATCCTTATGCGAGCAGCTGGCCATGCAGTGCTTGTCCGGGCAGACCGCACCGCACACGCCGCCCAAAGGGTTATGGCCCATGATCACGGCCGCGGCGCGCTTGTAGTCGGGCGTGTCCCCCTTCATGGCGGCCATGATGAAGTCGGCCGGGGAACAGTCCGCCGGACAACCCGACTGACAAGGCTTCTCCGCGCAGTATTCGCACTTCCCCATCTCATTCTTGAGTTGGGCGTCGGAAAGGAAAAGAGGCTTATCGTTGTTCATATCATTCATTATATCACCTGCGCGCATCAGGATTTTGTCCAGTCCAGGATCACCTTGCCGGACCGGCCCGAGATCATCGCCGAGAAGCCCTTCTGATAGTCCTGAAAAGAGAAGCGATGCGTGATGACCGGCTTGATATCCAGGCCGCTCTGCAGCATGGCGCACATCTTGTACCAGGTCTCGAACATCTCGCGGCCGTAGATGCCTTTGAGCGTGAACGCCTTGAAGATGACCTGGTTCCAGGGGATGGTGGTGCTCTGCGGCAGGATGCCCAGCAGCGCCACATTGGCCCCCATCTTAAGGACTTCGATCATCCCGTTGAAAGCGGCCGGGGTGCCGGACATCTCGAGGCCCACGTCGAAGCCCTCGGTCATGCGCAGCTCTTTCATGACGTCGGGCAATTTCCTGCTGCGCACGTCCACCGCATGCTCCACGCCGATCTTGCGAGCCAGGTCCAAGCGGTACTCGTTGATGTCCGTGATGACCACGTGGCGCGCGCCCACATGGCGGCACACGGCCGCGGCCATGATGCCGATGGGGCCGGCGCCCGTGATAAGCACGTCCTCGCCGACTAAGTCGAAAGCCAGCGCCGTATGCACGGCATTGCCGAAAGGGTCGAGGATGGAGGCTTCGTCGTCGCTGACGCCGTGCGGGATAGGAAACACGTTCTCGGCGGGCAGAGCTAGGTATTGCGCGAAGCAGCCGGGAAGATTGACACCGATGCCCTTGGTGTTGATGCAGAGGTGTCGGTGGCCGGCGCGGCAGTTGCGGCAGTGGCCGCAGACCACATGCCCCTCACCGGAAACCTTCTCGCCCACGCTCAAGCCCTGCACGGCCGCTCCAAGCTTGACGATCTCGCCTACGAACTCATGGCCCACGTGCATGGGCACGGGAATGGTCTTCTGCGCCCACTCGTCCCACTCATAGATGTGCACGTCGGTGCCGCAGATGGCGGTCTGGCGGATCTTGATGAGCACGTCGCGCTCCCCGATGGACGGCTCGGGAACGTCCTCCAGCCAGAGACCATGTTCCTTCTTCTTCTTGACCAAAGCTTTCATATCATCGCTCCCGCCCCATTCCGACTTCGAGCGCCCGCAAGGGGGCCGAAGTCGCTATAATACAAAACACGGAGTCAAAAAATTCACCACGCGAGCAGCCATAAGTCAGCGTTCACTTAACGTTCTTTGCGATCAGATCCTCGATCAACCTGACGGTTTGAAAAGCCGCGTCGCCCATCGACTTAAAAGTGGTGTCCGCGATGCCGGAAAGTAGAATGGCGTCGTTATGATCGATGCCGCCCTTGTTCCACCGTTCGACAGTCGGCGCGACGATATAGGATGAAAAAGTCTGATGCCCGTTTCCCGGCCGTTCCCCTATGATGTGAATCACCGCCTTCGGCTTCAACAGTCCTTCCCCGTCGCCGCCGCCGAAAATCCGCTCTCCAATGCGATAACCCGCGCGCACGCGGCCTCCAGTGACGACGATGTTTTCCGGCGCCGCTTCAAATCCGGCCCTCGCCAAAGCGGCTCTCAATTCTTCCAAATACGGAAGAAGATGTCCCTTATCCATGAGCGCCCTGGCGTTTAGCCCATCAGAAATCACGATCTGCACGTCGTAATTTTTGCCGCCAAGCTTGCGCGATTTTCTCAAGTCCGCCAGTTTTTTTATCGACTCCTGATTCAACGCCTCGCCGTTGCAAGGATGCCCGATGTAATCGTCGCGATCCTGAATTTGAGTTCTTAGCCGCAGAATAGGCTTGGGAATCCGCTTTTCGATGAAATCCTGCGACAATTCGGTCCAGACGCTTTTCTTCGAATCGCGATACAGGGAGCGAACCTCTTTTGCCAGCTCCGGGTTCATATCGGATGTCTTTTTCCCGAACCCGACGGCGAGAGGCACCCCGTGCGATTTCACCAAAGCCATCTGCTCGCGCCCTTTGCGCATTATCTGCTCATCCGACATGCCCGCGAATTGAAGATCTCCTTTAGCCGCCTTTCTTTTCGCATACTGCAGATAGACCCACAACGGCTCGCCGAAGTGACGGGTGGGATTTCCGCCTTCGTCGATCACCTCGATTTCCTTGAAAAATCGCCACATGACGTCATTGATCTTATACCCATGCCTTTCTCTCACCCGCAAATGATCCTGAAAGGAGGTGCTGAGATAACTCAACATCGGATCGTTCTTGGTGGGAAGCGCCATCAGATAAGCGGGGTTCGCCTGGGCCACCCGGTCGACACACCAATCGAGATCATCAAGCGATACCGACATGTGCAGCGTTGAACACACATCCAGCCCGATAGCCAAGCCGTGCAGCTTTCCCATGACCGTGTCCTCGAGCGCGGCCCGCAACAGCTGCTCCCTGCTTTTAAAAACCTCGGGGCCGATAAAACCGGCCACATCGTTGACGACCACCCAGGAATCCTCCCCGCTGTTTTTCCTTGAGATCTCCGCCTTGTTACCCAAAAGGATCAACTTGGCAGTAGCGATTTTCTGCTTAAGCGCGCGGGCCAAACCGTATTTCCGTGATTCCAATGTCACCATGTCGACGCCATGGCCTTGCTGGTTGGTGAACTCGGATCCTTGCCCGGTTTCCATATATAATCCAAAATCTCCGGTTCTTTTGTCCGCATAAACCATCATTTTGGCGCTACTGAGCCCACCGTAAACGTTGTTTGCGGAATCCGCCCCAGCGATGCTTTGAAAGTAGAGGTTGGTGACTCCCGGTTTCAGCCTTTCCACCCGATCCTGGTCGTCGATGTGGGCCAAGACCACCCAGGGGAGTTTTCCTTTCAGTCCGAATGTCTCCACGATGTCCTTCAACGTCTCTTCAATAAGGGTGACTTTCACTATCGAGCTGTCGCTGGGGTTCGTTCCCAACAGCAAGTCGCCGACGGAAAAGGCAAAGGCGTTGAAGACCTGCCAGCGGATATCAAACGGATCATCGGTAGGCGAATTCGGTTGCACTCTCGCGCTGAAATATCCTTTCGACCCGATCCGGCTGTTCGGCAAAGGATTGAAGACTTTCTGCCCGACCCGGATCAGCTCCTCATCGCCCATCAACTTGACGACCGCGGCGATGACATCGCTATTGAGACCGGGCATGATTTGTTTTATTTCATTTTCCGAACGAGTTAATATGATTTTTTTCAGATCGCCGATGGTCGTATCTTTTACCCCGGCATAGACATCCTGATCAATGCTCTTTGCTATGACCGCCTGCAGCTCATCGCTGTATAAAGGATGGTCGGAAATCGTTTTTATGGCGGTGTTGGCCAGCAATGCTCTGGCGTTCGCTCTAGAATCTTCATCGGCAGCGGCAACCCCTATCGCAGCGTCGCCTTCCTTAAAAGGGTTGCAGGCGCCGACGATTCTTTGATACAAGCGATGCTCCTCGGCCGCGCTGTTGGCCGGCTGAGCTCTGCGCATGTACTGGAAAATATCTTCTTGCCCCCTCGCGGGCGATACGGTAACGACGCCGACTTCAGCATGCGCTCTGAAAATCATCATCGACGAGAAAAGCGCGGACAATGGGAATATGAATCTTGTTTTTAAATCGTTGTTCGCGTTCATGTTCAGGCTCTCGGGTTGAGGATCGAATAATTCTGCTTCGGCTCGAAGCCACCATGATATCAAACATAGAGCCGCAAAAATTCACCAGTCAATTCCTTGCAAAATTTGCTAGGCTCAATCCATGAAGACAGCCATCATCGTCACCAACCGCGGCACTATCAAGCTCAAACTCTTCGACACAGACTGCCCCGGCACCGTCCTGAACTTCGAAAATCTCGCCAACTCCAAGTTCTATGACGGACAGAAGTGGCACCGGGTCATCAAAGATTTCATGATCCAGGGCGGAGACCCCTTGAGCCGCGACGGCGGCCCGGGCGTAGGCACGGGTGGGCCGGGCTACAAGATCGAATGCGAGATCCGGCCCAAACTCAAGCACGGCAAGGGCACCCTCTCCATGGCCCATGCCGGCTCCTGCGAGCATGAACCAGCCTCGGGCAAAAGGCTCTCGGGGATCTGCTCCAACGGTTCCCAGTTCTTCATCACCCACTGCCCCACGCCGCACCTCGACGGGATCCACACGGTCTTCGGGCAGGTGACCGCGGGCCAGGACGTGGTCGACGCCACCAAACAGAACGACGCCATCGTCAGCATCCGCGTCGAGGGATAAGCGCGCCGCGGCGCGCTAGGAGTTCGGCGAACTTGGAAACGGCTTTCCCACCGGCCTGAGCGGGACCGCCGCTCGACGCTGCAGCACCGGCGGCGCAGGAGCGATGCCGCCCTGACAACCATCAGGGAATACATTGGTCGTCATGGAAGCGGACGGAGCGACCTGCCTGGAACTCACCGCGACGAGCAGCTTATTGGCGATGCCGGGGAGGACCTGGGCCTGCTGGGTCAAGGACTCCACCTCCTGGACCATGTACCAAGCATCCACCTTATATTCAGCCTGGCGTATGTGTTGATGCGCCAGCACGGCTTGGTCCAGGAGCGCGCACAGGCTCTTGTACAGCCGGTCGGAGAGCCGCATCACGGCTTGGGCGTGGATCAAAGACGACTCGTCATATTGGGCGGCATGCGTGATGCTTCCAAGCGCAGAGGAGAGTCCCCCCGCATCGTTGCCGAAGGCGCGCACATCGCGCCTGAAGTTCTGCAGGTCGTAGCCGAACATGCTATCCGTGCTCTTGACCTTGGCGTCGTCCTTCAAGGATTGGGCGATGCGCTGGGCGCGAAACAGAAGGTCTTCGAGTTTTCCAGACAGGACGCTGGCATGGTCGCCGATCAGGGAAAGTCTGCTTTCAGCCTGCTTGATCGCCCGGAGTTGCTCCATGGCTAGCCCTCAGGCCTGCTTGACGAGGATGGTCTCTATGGTATTGGCGATGTCCTCGCACTTGTCCACGGCGGCCTCGACCAGCTCGTATATCTCTTTCCATTTCATCACATCGATGGGGTCGGGCTGGCCCTCGAAAAGCTTGCTCAGGGCCATGTCGCGAGCATGGTCCCCGGTGTTCTCCAGGCGGTTGATCTCGATGCAGTAGTCCAGCACACGGCGGGTCTTGTCCTTGTCCTGAAGATCGGCGATAGCCTTGCGGATGGCGTCGACCGCTTGATCCAGGATGTCGACGAGCACCACGAGGTCGGGGGTGGAGTTATGGATATGGTAGAGATGCATGCGGTTGCACAGGGACTGCACCATGTCCACGATGTCGTCCATCTCGCTGGCCAACTGATGGATGTCCTCCCGGTCGAAGGGCGTGATGAAGGTCCGGTTGAGCTTATCGTATATCTCGTGGGTGGTGATGTCGGCCTCGTGCTCAATCTCGCGGATGACCTCGAAGGCGGCGGACTTCTCGTCCCAGCTCTTCACCAACTCCTTGAACGTCTTGACGGCCTTGGTGTTGTAGGCGGCCTGGGCCTCGAAAAGCTTGAAAAACTTCTCTTCCTTGGGCAATAGGTGGAAAGCCATGGGTTTCTCCTGTGAACTGTTAGTCTATCAATTTTATGAGGGGGTCATTTCCCGGTCAGGCGGCGGCGGACCAAAGAGGCCCGCAGGACGGCCTGGTCGTCGCCGACGAGAGGCTTGCCCGCCAGCATCGCAAGGTGAGCGGACTGGGTCAGGACCATGAGTTCGTTGACGGTCCCGAAGTCGCCGGGAACATCCCAGCCCAACGAAAGCCCCAGACGCAGAGCCGAAAGGTGGCGGCAGGCCTCCTCAAAAGAGAGCAGGCGCGCGCCGGTCAGGGCGCCGATGGCCCGGTACACGGTGTCCTCGAGGCGGGTGCGGCCTGACCCCGAGGCCAGCTTCTGGCGGGCCTCCCGCTCGCGTCGCACCAAGGCCTCCACCGCGCTCTCCACAGCGGCCGCCAGCTCGGCCTCGGTACGACCCAAGCCCGTGGCGTTGGATATCTGGAAGAAGTCGCCCATCACCCGGGTACCCTCGCCGTAAAGCCCGCGTGCGATGAGGCCCGCGCGGGGCAGGGTCTCGAGCAGCTTGTTGATGTAGCCGCCTAACCCCAGCCCGACGAGGTGCACCAAAGCCGAAGCGCGCATGCCCGTGCCCAGATTGGTCGGGCAGGCGGTCAGATAGCCCCAGTCCCGCCGAAAGGCGTAGTCAAGACCGCGCGCGAGCTCGTCGTCCAGGCCTCCCGCGATACGCGCGGCCTGGCGCAGGTCCAGCCCCGGCGCCAGAGCGAAGAGGCGCAGATGGTCCTCCTCGTTGATCATCAGGTTGAGGCACTCACGCGGGTCAACGACAACCCCCCCCAAGCCGGGCTCCCCAGCCAGGGCAGGACTGATGAGGTGGCGCTCGGCCAAAAACCTCAGGTCCACGGCGTCAAGCCCGTCGAGCTCAAGATAGGCGGCGCCCTTAAGATAAGTCTGTCGCGCCACGGCGAAGACCTGCTCGCGCGCGGCCTTAAGAGCCGCGGCCTTGGCCCGGCCCGGGAACTGGACCGCGGCGAGGTTACGCGCCAAGCGCACGCGGCTGGCGAGCACCACGTCGTAGCTGGGCCCCTCGGCCTGAGCCCATCCCATCCGGCAGCGAAGCATCCCTTGGAGCTTCATGCGCTAGACCGCCGGGGCGGGGTCTGCGGGGATTTGCCGCGATGGACGTAGGCGCCCGCATGGACCCGGGGGACAAGAGGCCGCAAGAGATCCGCGAAATGGTCATAACAGCACGCGCAGCCCAGACGACCGGTCTCACGGAAATCCGTCCAGCTCGTGCCGCAGCCCGGACAGCGCGCCGCGGCCGAGACCCTGGCGCGAGACGCGCCGGCCTTGGCCGCGAGCTGCAGGAGGGCGGCCATGGGATTGACGGGGTTGAGCGGAACGTGCGCCTTAGCCGCGCAGGCAGCGCAGAACGCGGCCTGGGAGACCTGGTTATCGATGATGTGCTTAATGAAGACCACGGCCTCGGTCTTCTTGCAGGATGTGCAGATCATACGTGGTCAGGCTTTCACGAATTTTACAGATTCCATATTCCTGCACCCATTTTGGTAAACCTCGTAAAATTCATGAAAGCCTGACCCCATTCTACATTCTTTTTCCGGAGGGAGTCACTTGGCAGGCCGTAGGGACCGCGGCTGGAAATGCGATAATATGGCATGGGCAATAACCTGTTCGTCACCGGCTTCCCGTACGAGTTGACCCAGGAGGAACTGGGAAAGCTGTTCGCCGACTGCGGCAACGTGGTCAGCGCCAAGATCCTGATGGAACGCGAGACAGGACGCTCTCGCGGCATCGGCTTCGTGCTTATGGGCACGGACGCCGAGGCGCAGGCCGCCATCACCAAGCTCAACGGCTCCACCGTCGGACACCGCCAGATGTTCGTCAACGAGGCACGTCCGGCCGACAAGCCGGACAACGGCGGCTACACCGGGCCAGAACGCCGTTCGGGCAAAGACCGGCGGCGTAGCCCACCCGCCGTCTCAGCTGGAACCTCCGGCGAGAGGCGCCCGTGGGAAAAGAAGCCTTGGGACAAAGACAAAAAAACAGGCTTCGGCGGCAAGAAGCCTTGGGAAAAGAAACCCTGGGACAAGGACAAAAAGCCCGGCGGTTTCGGCGACAAGAAGCCCTGGGAGAAGAAACCCTGGGACAAGGATAAGAAACCCGGCGATTTCGGCGGCAAGAAGCCTTGGGAGAAGAAACCCTGGGACAAGGACAAGAAACCCGGCGATTTCGGCGGCAAGAAGCCTTGGGAGAAGAAGCCCTGGGATAAGATGAAAAGCTCCGACGGAAAGCGCGACGATTTCAGCCCCAAGAAAAAGTGGGGCGCCAGCGGCCCATACAGCGGCCGCAAGCCCGGCGATTTCAAGAGCAAGCCCGGGGGCTTCAAGCGTAAGCCCGGCGGCGGCTTCCGAGGTTGATGAGTTAGGCGCCGCCAGACCTTTTCTCCCATCCAGCGTCAGTTTAGTGCGCCTGATCTCTTCGGCGAGATTGGGCCACGAAATCGAAAACGCTCTTAAAACCTTAGCCTATCCTACCGCCCACTCCTACCCCCTCCACTTCCACTCCAAAATCTCCGGCATATCCTGCCCGTGCTTGCGCACATATTCCTTATGCTCAACCAGCTTGTCGCGCATTTCCTGCCTCACATGCGCCTGCACCGACTCCAGCTTCGGCACCCGGTTGACCACATCCAAAAACAGATGGAACCGGTCCAAGTCGTTCATCACGCATATATCGAACGGCGTCGTCGTCGTCCCCTCTTCTTTATACCCCCGCACGTGCAGGTTATCGTGGTTCGTCCGCCGGTACGTCAAACGGTGGATCAGCCACGGATAGCCGTGATAGGCGAAGATGATCGGCTTGTTCTTCGTGAACAGATCGTCGAAGTCATCGTCCGGCAACCCATGCGGATGCTCGCTCGGCGACTGCAAAGTCATCAAGTCCACCACATTGATCACCCGCACCTTCAAGGACGGGATCTTCTCCCGCAGCATCTGCACCGCCGCCAACGTCTCCAAGGTCGGCACATCCCCAGCGCAAGCCATCACCACGTCCGGCTCGCCTCCCTTGTCGCTCGAAGCCCACTGCCACATCCCGATGCCGCTGGTGCAGTGCTTGATCGCCGCGTCCATGTCCAGCCATTGCGGCGCCGGCTGCTTACCCGCCACGATCACGTTGATGTAGTGCCGGCTGCGTAAGCAATGGTCCGCCACCGACAGCAAGGTATTCGCGTCCGGCGGCAGATAGACCCGGATCACATCCGACTTCTTATTGACCACGTGGTCGATGAAACCCGGGTCCTGGTGGCTGAAGCCGTTGTGATCCTGCCGCCACACGTGCGAAGTCAGCAGGTAATTAAGAGAAGCGATCGGCCGACGCCAGCCTATGTGGTTGGTCACCTTCAACCACTTCGCGTGCTGATTGAACATCGAGTCGATGATATGGATGAAAGCCTCGTAGCACGAGAATAAACCATGCCGCCCCGTCAGAAGATAGCCCTCCAGCCAGCCCTGACATTGATGCTCGCTCAACACCTCCATCACTCGCCCATCCGGCGAAAGATGATCGTCCGTGGGCAGCTTCTCCGCCATCCAAGCCCGGTCCGTCACCTCGAAGAGATTGCCCAGCCGGTTGGAGGCCGTCTCATCCGGCCCGAAGACCCGGAAGTTGCGACTCTCCAGATTCTGCTTCATCACGTCTCGTAAAAACGTCCCCAGCACCCGGCAGGTTTCCGCCTCAGCGGCTCCAGGCGAAGGCACTTGTACCGCATAGTCTCGAAAATCCGGCATCTTGAGCGCCCGCAGAAGCTCTCCCCCGTTGGCATGCGGGTTGGAGCCCATGCGGCGCTGGCCCGTCGGGGCCAGCTCAGCCAACTCCGGTTTGAGCTTACCCTTGGCGTCGAAGAGCTCCTCGGCCTTATAGGACTTCATCCAAGCTTCCAAGAGCTGCACGTGGCCCGACTTCTCGGACATATCGGAAAACGGCACCTGGTGCGAACGCCAACTGCCCTCTGCCGGCTTGCCGTCGACCACCTTAGGCCCGGTCCAGCCCTTGGGAGTGCGCAGAACGATCATAGGCCAGGCGGGTCGATTGGAGAACCCCTTGCTCCGCGCCTCGGACTGGATGCGCTTGATGTCCGCCAGCGCCTTGTCCAAAGTCTCGGACATCAGCTTATGCATAGCCATGGGATCTGAGCCCTCGACGAAATAAGGCTTGTAGCCATAGCCGCGCATGAGATCCTCGAGCTCCTGATGTGGGATACGGGCCAGTATGGTGGGGTTGGCGATCTTATAACCATTGAGATGCAAGATCGGCAGCACCGCCCCGTCCGTAACCGGATTGAGGAACTTATTGGAATGCCAACTCGTAGCTAACGGCCCGGTCTCGGCCTCGCCGTCTCCGACCACACAGCAGACCAAAAGGTCGGGATTGTCGAAGGCCGCGCCATAAGCGTGCGAGAGAGCGTAGCCCAACTCGCCGCCTTCGTGGATAGAGCCCGGAGTCTCCGGAGCCACATGGCTGGGGATGCCTCCCGGGAAGGAGAACTGGGTGAAGAGCTTCTTCATCCCCTCCTCGTCCTGCGAGATGTTGGAGTAGACCTCGCTGTAGGTGCCTTCCAGATAGGTGTTGGCCACCAGCCCCGGCCCGCCGTGGCCCGGCCCGGCAATGAAGAGCGCATCGAGGTCACGCTCCTTGATGACGCGGTTCATGTGCACGTAGATGAAGTTGAGCCCCGGAGTGGTGCCCCAATGGCCGAGCAGCCTCGGCTTGATATGCTCGATCTTGAGCGGCTTCTTGAGCAACGGGTTGCCGTAAAGATATATCTGGCCCACGGAGAGGTAGTTGGCCGCGCGCCAGTAGGCGTCCATCTTCTTGAGCAAGTCGGGCGCGATGGGTTTGCCGGCGGCTTCTTCGGCGAATTGGGTTGATTTCACGGATTCCTCCTGGACTAATCAGAGCATACCAATTCCCAAGTAGGGTGAAGCGGGCCGCACAAACGCTATAATCCCACGAAGGCCGCAGCCATGCGACAGAAGACCCCCTCTCTCCACATCTGCCAAGCCGGCTTCGAGCCGTTCCTGGCCAAAGAAGCCGGCTCCACCCTGGCCAAAGGCCCGGGCTGGGTCCTCGCCGAAGACGACCAGAGCGAGCTCTGCTTCGCGCATCTCTCCATCTTGAAGCCCATCGAACTCAAAGCCGCCACGGTCAACGCCTTGGCCGGGGGCGTAGCCGACTATTTCCTGCGCACCAGCGTTGACGAGCGCTACGAGACGCCCTGGCCGCTATACTTTGAGGCCGCGGCGGTCGAGGGCCTGAAGGCGCGTTGCCGCAGCGTGGAGGACGCCTTCCACGGGCGGGTCAGCCGCATGGCACGGGTCATCAAACTCGCCCAGAATGGCCGACCAGAGATCGGAGAGCGCCGCGGCCTCTTCGTCTATCTCACGGATTTCGGCCGCGCCTTCGCCGCGCGCCGCGCCCGGGCCGGCGGCCAGCGCCGCATGGCCGACGACCCACAGGCCCCATCCCGCTCCTTCCTCAAGGTCGAGGAAGCCTACGGCGTGCTGGGCGAGGCTCCGCAGCCGGGACAGACCGTGGCGGACTTGGGCGCCGCACCCGGCGGCTGGAGCTACAGCGCAGCCAAACGCGGGGCGCGCGTCCTGGCCGTGGACAACGGTCCCTTAAAGGGCGGCGCCTCGGGAAATCCCTCTATCAAGCATGCCGAGCAGGACGCCTTCAAGTTCCAGCCCCGACCGCCGGTGGACTGGCTCTTCTGCGACCTCCTGGACGAACCGCATAAGGTCCTCGAACTTCTGCGGCTGTGGGTGGAGGGCCGCTGGTGTTCCCGCTTCATCGTCAATCTCAAGTTCGGCCGCCACGATCCTCTGCTGCTGCTGCGCGAGGTCTTTTCGGAGCGCACCGGCATCGCCCAACGCTGCGCAATCCTACGAGCGCGGCACCTCTTTCACGACCGTGAGGAACTCACCCTCGCGGGCCGGCTCCGGGCCCACGAAGTGGTATAATGTCGGCTCGCAATATTTTGGAGGCCCTTTGATCAAAACCTTCTGCATCGTCCTTATCGCCGTCACCATCGGCGGCACGGGACATGTCCTGCTGTCCAAGGGCATGAGCACCATCGGAGACATGACCGAGGCCGGGCCCGGGATGCTCGGCCCCATGGCCTGGCGCGCCGTGACCAACCACTGGGTCATGTTAGGCGTGGCGCTGCAAGCCACCTTCTTCTGCGTCTACCTGATGCTCCTCTCCAGGGCCAAGATCACACAGGTCTTGCCCATGACCGCCATGGATTACGTGGTGGTAGCCCTGCTGGCCCAGGCTATCCTGGGCGAAACCGTAAGCCTGACGCGCTGGGCCGGCATCGGATTCGTGACCGCGGGCGTGCTGCTCATCTCCCGGACTTAGATTCTCCGGAGACGGTCAAGGTCGCGGCGCGCACCCGCGAGGGGCCGTGGCTCTTGCGGCATAGCAACGGAAACGGGCACCAACTGCAGATCCCGTACTCTCCGTCTTCAGGCGTGATGGGGAATCTTCCGGCGCGCATCTGACGCAGCCGCGCGGCGACCGCCTCCAGAAACGCCGGCCGGTCCTCTTTAAGCCGCTCTGCCTCATAACGGCGGCAGCGCTCCCGGCCCGTGGTCTCCAGGGAGTCTTCCAGGACGTAAAGACAGGCGCTCTCCAGCTCTTCATGTCCCGGCAAGTCGCGCCCCAACTCCGCGTAAAGCGGGAGCTGGTGGAGCCGGCCCTGCGCAGCAAGACGGCTGAGGTTGCCCCCTCGGCCCCAACGGGTCTTGTAATCCACCACGCGCCAGCGGCCGTCCGGGGCGAGGTCGATGCGGTCCGCGATGCCGTGGAACTTCACCTCGGCGAGCTCGTCGGGACGGGGCTCGGCGGCATCACCTTCAAGATGTTCCTCGAAGCGCGCCGGACGCAGGCCGGTGCGCAGAACCTCCGCCCGGTCCCAGGCCAAAAAGTCACGCAGGCTCTCCATGATCACCGCGCGCACAGCCTGCCAGAGCACGGGATACACGCCCGTCTCCTGCCAGCCGCGCTCGATGAATTCCGCCTCGACGCTGCCTTGCAGGCGCTGATCCCAGGCCATATCCGAATCCCAGAGCGCAGCCGGCGCGCCGCGATAGAAGCGCTCCAGGATCTCGTGGTAGATGCGGCCGCGCAAGGATGGGGGAACCTCGCCTAAGTGTGCCGCATCCTCAGGCTCGCCCAAGCCCAAGACGCGGGCCGCGAAAAATTGGAAAGGGCAGGAAGCGAAGCTGTCCAGGGCGCTGGGTGAGAGGCCCTGGCGTGCCAAGGTCTTGAGGAACTCTTGAGGCGGCTCGACTATGCCGTCAAAGGCTCCTGCTTTGCCCCAGGCGCCGATGGCGGAGGCGCGCTCCAAAACCTCATCTAAAAGCCGCGCGTCCGCGATGGACTCAGGCAGGCGGCCTACAACGCTTTGACCTTCCAAAGCCAGACGCAGGACCAGCTCCTGCGGAGCGGCTGCCCGCGCATCCAACTGCGCCAGCTTGGCCGCGGGCTGGCGCGGCACATGGCGCACGGCGTCACCGGTGAAGTCGACCCCGACAACGCGGCAGAGCTCGCGCAAATAAAGCGAAGGAACCTGGGCGCGGCCGGCTTCGTCGGAACGCGGAAACACGCAGACAAGCCGCTCCTTGGCGGAGGCTGCCATCAGATAGAAGAGCAGGCGCTCTTCCTCGTGGCCCGCGGCCTTCTGAGCGATCCAGTAGCCGGCCGGATGGCGCAAGGCCGCGCGCACGCTGTCGCGCAAAAGCGGGTCTTCGAGAACAGTACGCGGAAAGAGGCCTTCCTTAAGACCGATCAAGAAAAGGGCGCGGAAGCTTTCCCCACGTGCGTCCATGGCGTCGCGCACGCGCACGCCGCGGCCGCCTTCTTCGGGCTCCAAGGCGGCTCGACGCAGTTTGTCCGAGAAGGTCTCCAAGAAGGTGGCCAAGTCGCAGGGCTCCTGCAGGAGATCGAAGGCTTCCAGGGCGCCGAGTTCAGCCACGACCGTTTCCCAAACCGCGATCTCGCGAGCGTCCGCGTCCTTGGGCAGGCAGAGGTGCTTCTCCAAGAGAGCCTGAGCTTGGCGAGCCCGAGCAGACCAGGAAAGTTTTTTTTCATCAGAAAGCTCTTCCTTTAATCCGGAGACGAGCTTCCAGAGCGCCTCCACTTCCTTCCGGGGAACCTGAAGGCCGGGGCCGCCGTCGCGGGCTTGCTCGGGGCGCAGTTGGACCGGGCCTGAGGAGCTCTTTTCCAGTTTGCCGCGCCATTGCAGCCAGCCGGCGTGGATGCCAAGATGCTCGATGAGCCGGCGCCAATGGGACACGGGTGCGGGGCCGCGGAAATAGGGCGAGGAGAAGACGTCTTCCACGATTTCGGCTGAAAAGTCGCGCTGGCGCATGGTGAGAAGGTTCAAGGCGCATTTAGCGAGAGGATGGCGCAGGAGTGTCTCGCCGCTGGTCATGTGGAGCGGGATGGCGTTCTCGCGGAAGACTTCAACGATCGCGTTGCGATAAGGCTCGAGGGTGCGCGCGACCACGCCGATATCCTCGTAGGCGTAACCTTCGCTCTCAACGAGGCGCAGGACCTCCTTGGCCGCGGCCCAGGCTTCATCGCGCGTGCCGGAGGCGCTGATGACCGTCAACGATGTTTGAACAGGCTTTGCCGCTGGCTGGAAGAGTCCGTCCAAGGCCGCGTCGAGGACTGGCCGGCCTTTGGATGAGCGGGGCACTGCCTCGGCATCGTGAGACACGAGCTTCTGTTCGAAGAAAGGCGCGGCGAAACGAAAAGCGGGATGGTCCTTGCGGAATGGGAAGTAGAGACAGGTGGGACAACGGTTGCAGACGGCTTCGAAGAATTCGAGCTGGAGGCCGGTGAGGTCGTAGAAGCCGTAGTAGAGGACTTCCTTAAAGCGGCCGAGGAATCCGCTCGTCTCGGCCTGCTGAGCGCCCAGGCGTGTGATAGAAGATGGCGAAGCTATGCGCAGTTGCGCGAGGCGTTCTTCATAGCGGCGGCAGAGGTCGAGCAGGGCTTGGAGACGTTGGCGCTCTTCAGGCTGGTGGACGAGATCCTCTCCGAAGAACTCTTCGAGGTCCGAGGCCGAGACGCCGGCGTCGATGAGGTCGCGCATGCTGGAACGCAGGGCGCTGGCCAGGGCCCGGGGCCGGGCTTCGCCGCCGAAGAGGCGGGCAAGGGCAGGCTGTGCGGTGAGCAGCGAGTCGACCACGCGATCGTGGAACACGGGATCGGAGATGAGCTTATCTTTCCCTCTTGCGTCCTCCGTCACGGCCAAGGCGAGGCTATAGAAGGTGTGAAAGTGGAAGTCGAGCAGCGGCAGGTCCTTCTCGACTGCGATCAGTCGCTCGAGGCGCTCGACCATGCGGCGGGAAGGGGCCACAACGGCGATAGGTTGTTTGAGGGCCGCGAGTTCGGCGAGGCGGGAGGCGAAGGCGTCTTCTAGGTCGGGATGGAAGCAGCCGTAGAAGACCTTGAGCATAGAAGAGATACTACAAAACCAGAAGCGCCGATTTTCCAACACAGATTTACTAGAATACTAACGTATGAGTACGATCCCGACGACCCCCCCCTCAGGCTTCCGTGACTTTCTGCCCGACTCCTGCGCCCTGCGCAGCCGAGTCATCGAGACCATCTCGCGGGTCTACCGCTCCTACGGCTTCTCCCCCATCGACACCCCGGCCGCCGAAGACCTTGCCGTACTCATGGGCAAAGCCGGCGGCGAGAACGAGAAGCTCATCTTCAAGATCATGAAGCGCGGCGAAAAGCTCGACCTCTCCCAAGGCGCAAGCGAGCTGGCGGACATGGGCCTGCGCTTCGACCTCACGCTGCCCCTGGCCCGCTACTACAGCCGCCACCGGGGCGTGCTGCCCACCCCATTCAAGGCCTTCCACATCGGCCCGGTCTGGCGCGCCGAGCGCGCCCAGAAAGGCCGCTACCGCGAGTTCATCCAGTGCGACGCGGACATCCTCGGCTCGGAGAGCAACCGCTGCGAGATCGAAGTCATCTCCGCGGTCATGACCGTGTTCAAGGAACTCGGGCTCGCCGCCCCCGCCGTCGCGCTCAACGACCGCAGGATGCTCTTCGCCTTGTGCGACCATTGGCACATACCCGAAGACAAGAGGAACTCCATTTTCATCGCCATGGACAAGCTCGACAAGGTCGGCGCCGAGGCCGTGCTCGCCGACATCGGGCAATTGCTGGACGGGCGCGTCCCCGAGGACCTACGCGCCTTCGTCAGCAGCGGCGAGGCCGACCACGACTTCCTCAAGAAAGTCGCGCCCGAGCCCATGGCCGGCCTGCTCCAGATCCGCGAAACCTTGGCCCAGACCTCGGACTCCTACGGCCCCTTCACCATCTCGCCGACCTTGGTGCGCGGCCTCGACTACTACACCGGCCCCGTCTTCGAGTTCCGCTGCCCCGGCCTCTCCGGATCCATCGGCGGCGGCGGCCGCTACGACGGCCTGACCGAAAAATTCGGCGGCCAGAGAACCCCGGCCTGCGGCCTCTCCATCGGCTTCGAACGCCTCATGCTCGTCTTGGAGGAAGCCGGCGCGCAAAAAGCCTCGGGGCCGGACGCCTGCCTCACGGTCTTCTCCGATGAGCTCTGGCCTCAGACTTTAGGCCTGGCCAAGCGGTTGCGCGGCGCGGGCCTGCGCATCGACGTCTATCCCGGCACAGGCAAGCTCAAGGCCCAGTTCAAGTACGCGGACAGCGTCAAGGCGCGCTACGCCCTGGTCCTCGGCCCTGACGAAGCCGCGGCCGGCAAGGTCAACGCCAAGGAACTCGCTACCGGCACCGAGAACTTGGTCGCTCTGGATGACCTCCCCGCGTTCCTCAAGTTCAAAGCCGCCTAGGAGACCGAATGCCCCAGCTTTCCCTGCTCCCGCTCAAGGGCTACAAGCCGTTCCCCGGCCCCCTGGTCACGGTCATCATGGACGGCGTGGGTCTGGGCAAGCGCGACGAGTCCGACGGCGTGTTCCTCGCCTACAAGCCCACTCTCGACCAGCTCTTCCAGGAAAAGGTCTTCCTGAAGCTCAAGGCGCATGGCAAGGCCGTAGGCCTGCCCACGGACGAGGATATGGGAAACTCCGAGGTCGGGCACAACGCCTTGGGCTGCGGCCGCGTCTTCACCCAGGGCGCCCAGCTCGTCAACGACGCCATCGCCTCCGGCAAGATATTCTCTGGCCAGGCTTGGAGCGAGGTGCGCAAGCGCGCCCAGACCGGCGGCACCGTACATTTCATCGGCCTGCTCTCGAACGGCAACGTCCACTCCCACATCTCCCAGCTCTACGCGCTCTTGGACCGCTGCGGAGCGGACGGATTCAAAAAGGTGCGGGTGCACCCACTCCTAGATGGCCGCGACGTGGGCCAGAAGAGCGCATTGGACTACGTCCTGCCGCTTGAAAAGAAACTCGCCGAGCTCTCGACCTCAGGCCGCGACTTCCGCGTCGGCTCGGGCGGCGGCCGCATGGTCACCACCATGGACCGCTACAACGCCAATTGGGCCGTAGTCGAAAAAGGCTGGAAAACGCACGTCCTAGGCATCGGCCGCCAGTTCCCGTCCGCTTCCGAGGCGGTCAAGACCTACTACGCCGAAGACCCCAAGATCACGGACCAATACATGGACAGTTTCGTTATCGCGGAGAACGGCAAGCCCGTGGGCACCATCCAAGACGGCGACGCCGTGGTCTTCTTCAACTTCCGCGGCGACCGGGCCATCGAGATCTCCCGGGCCTTCGCTGAGCCGGACTTCCAGGAGTTCGACCGCATACGCATGCCCAAGGTCTTCTACGCGGGTCTGATGGAGTATGACGGCGACGGCCACATCCCCGCGAACTTCCTGGTCGAGCCGCCCGCCATCGACCGCGTGCTGGGATCGTATCTTTGCGCCGCGGGCGTCACCTCCTTCGCGATCTCCGAGACCCAGAAGTTCGGCCATGTCACCTACTTTTGGAACGGCAACAACTCCGGCTACATCGACGAAAAGCTCGAGAAATACGTGGAGATCCCCTCCGACAAGCTCCGCTTCGACATCAAGCCCTGGATGAAGGCCGCCGAGATCACCGACGCCGTGGTGGCCGCGGTGCAGAGCGGCCGCTACAAGTTCATCCGCCTCAACTATCCCAACGGCGACATGGTCGGCCACACCGGCGTGCCCGCCGCGGTCCGTGTCGCGGTGGAATGCGTTGACCTGGGGCTCTCGCGCATCGCCCCGGCCGTTGAGAAAGCCAAGGGCGTTCTCATGATCACCGCCGACCACGGCAACGCAGACGTCCTGTTCACGGAGAAAAATGGCAAGCGCTCGACCCATGTAGCGCACTCGCTCAACCCGGTGCCCTTCATCGTCAAGGACTACTCAGGCGCCAACTCCTGGGAGCCAGCCGAAGTCCAGTGCCCGGGCCTAAGCAATGTGGCCGCCGCCATCTGCGAAATCCTCGGCTTCGAGGCGCCCGAAATCTACGACCCTTCCTTGGTGCGCCTGCCGGGCTGAGCCGGGATTCGAGATTTTCCTGGGACAGCCGTGTTCCGTAAGTCCCAATGACTCCTAGGCCCTAAATCCGCGGCTCCACTACCTATAAGACACTTCTTGAATTTAACAGCCTAAAGTATACTGTCGTCAATGGATCGTCCTATCAAGACTTGCTGTCGCCTAACGCTCTGCGCCGTTCTGCCGGCCCTATCGCCGGGCTTACCCAGCTACGCCGCAGCCGCAACCATCATCCGTACGATTCCAGCCCAGTCAGCGCCGGCCTATATCCCCAGACTAGCGATAATTAACCCCTCTCGCGACATGCTGACACCCGGGTTATCCGCGATCCGCCTGCAATGGACTTCCCCGGCACTCTCGCCGCAGGTCGGTCTCGATATCAAGCGACTCGAGCCGTCTTCCTCGATGGTTCTGCCCACCGCCCTGCCCAGCCTTTCCTTGACCAAAGCCGCAGAAGGCTCAAGCGCAGCGGCCGAGAGCACCGGACCAGCCGCGACCCAACGGGCCTTGGAATTCCTGACCACAGGCATCAGCCGCGCCCAGGCCAACGGCAACTCGCAAGCCATCCAGCGGCTTCTGAATAAGAATTACGGCGGTGCTACGAGCTTGACCGCCGAGCCAACAGGCCTTCCCGCCGCATCGATCTCCCAAAACGGACCGCTGCCACGGCTGAGCTTGCCGGCCGCGGACCGCGCCCGCGCTCCCCAGACCTTTATCCCGACAGCGACCAAAGAAGCTGGCCTGCTTACCCCCCGGCGGCTGCTCAAGTGGGCGCCCCTGGCCGGCCTGGCGGTCATCGGCATAGCGCAATCCGGCGTCCCATGGCTCACCGTCCTGGGCTGGGCGGCAAATTCTCTCTTCATCTTCGCGCCGTGGGTCCAGATCGTCGAGAACTTCCGCAACATCCGCGCCCGACAAAAAGGCGGCGAAGAGGCCCGCGTCGCCATAGAGCGCCTGGCAGGGGTGAGCGCCGCCTCTCAGTTGGCCCAGGTCGCGGGCAACCTGTTCAATTTCCCCACCTTCCTGACCAGCGCCAGTCCCGTGCTCATAGGCAACTCGCTTTTGGGAGCAGGCAACGCCATGATCATCCTCGCCCAGCTGGCCTGGACCCGCCACTTCTCCCGCCGCAAGATGGGTCTCGTGACGGCGGCGGCCCTGGGGACGATCTTCGTCGCCGCACCTCTCATCATGGGACATGCGGCCATCGCCGCTACCCTCGGCCTGGCCGCCACGGCCGCGTTCTCGGTCTTCACCGTTCCCCAGATCCTCCAAAACCAGCGGGACCTTGCGGCCCTGCGCCTACCGGGGCAGGCCCCGACAGAAGTCCAGGCAGCATTGGAGCGCCTGCGCGGCATCAAGCCGCTCTATTTATTGGCTGGGATGATCGGCAACATGCTCTTCCTGCCGATATCCCTGGTGTCGGGGCGGTGGTACAACGCGGCTACGGTCATCATCGGCATCGTAGGGCCGATCATCGTGCTGCGTCAGCTGGCCGGCGCGAGTCTCTTCCCGAAATTGGCGTGGGCGCTGCTGGCCGCCGGTGCGGCCGCCTACGGGCTCGGGATACTGGCAGTGGCAGCCATAGCTCCGTCGCTCCTCGGATCGGGACATCCGTGAGCCGAGAGACCTTCTCTCCGTCGAGCCCATTCACGCCGTCTATTTTCCCGGAAGGCCCCTGCCCCCTGGTGCCGCCAGCCGCCACACTCTAGCCTGATAGCAGAAAAAGCGACGGCCGACGCTCATCGGGATCGCGGAGGGTCCACGATGCCGGCCTGCGGGTCGTCGACCAGCCGCGTGCGGCGGGCCTGCGTCCCCTCCGTGTCCACGGTCAGATGGGTCTGCTCGAAAATACTCCCCGCGGCCTCGAAACCAGACATGCGCGCAGTCCCCGACAGCACGACGCGGCCGCCCGCGGCCAAAGATTTTATGGTTGAAAGCTGGACTTGGCCGAGCAGCCTGCCCATGCCGCCACGGTAGTTGAAGCCCTCCTGGTTAGTGAACACGAGCAAGTTCTCCAAGTCGCGGCCCGTGATGTTCTCCAGCTCGATCTCGTAGCCCACCACGTCGCCTTCATGATAGAGGGCGTAGGTCCGCAAGTAGGCCGGAGGCAGCGCCAGATCCATATAGGACCGCCTCGTGCGAGAGCCCCTCGTCATGTCGACTGTGCCGTGAGCGCCTAACATCAGGTAACCCTCCGGCTTGAGGTAGTTGATGCGGAAACGCAGACCGTGCGCCTGGCGCCAGGGACCTTCGAGTCTGGGGGCCACGGCCTCATAGGTGACAACTTCCAGCCGCGCATCCTGGCCGAATAAGATCATATCGAAACCGTCATGGTTGATGAGCATACGGTCCTGAGCAGATTCCAGGGCTACTTCAGGAGCCGCCGCAAGGCCGGCTGGCGCCTGGGCCTCGGGCCAACTCAGCAGGGGCCGGGGATCTTCCTTTATCAAAGCCGCCAGCCACGCCGCCGGGTCCGGCATTTCCATGGGCTGCTCAAGCCAGTGCTCCCAAGCGTCCACGGTGGGAGCGATCCGGTCGCGCAACGCGCCCCACAACCCCTGCACGGGCGGGACCACGCGGGGCGCGGCCGCCTTTTTTATGGAAGATGCGATCCGGCTCGGCGGCGACATATGCAGCGGAACGGAAAACAGGACGGGCGCGCGAACGGACGCCAAAAAAGCCATGTCCGCCGCCCCGGTGCTCTTCACCAGAAACATCGGAATGAGAAAAGCTGCAACAAGACGACCGCCTCGGCGCATATCGGTCCCCCTACGACCTCTATATACCAAAAAGTTATTACGGGGTCATTTCACGACGGAGAAATCCGACGCGCTACCGCAAGCCGCCGGCAAGGAGATCCAAGTCCGCGGCCGTGTCGATGTCCGCCTGGGTGCGGCCGTCGGCCAGGGGGATGCGCACCGCCTCGGACCAATGCTCCCTGGCTACGGCCTCGTCCGAGTCATCGCGCGCCAAAGCCTTGGCCTCGCCGAAGAGCGCCCGGGGGATCGCCAGGGGGAAGCCTCCCTCCGGGCCATCGGGGCCATCGTAGACCGGAAAAGCGAGCCGTTCGGAAAGCTCGAACTCCGAAAGCACGCGTTCGATGAGCCACGGCTTGACCAGCGGCATGTCGCCTAGCAGCTTGATCGCGCCCGAGGCGTTATGGGGGACCTCACGCAGGCCGACCTCCAAAGAGGAGGACTGGCCGCTTTCCCACAGTGGATTAAAGACTACGCGCAGTCGCGGGTCCTTGACCCCGGCCAAGGCCTTGAGGCCCTCTTGCACGGCGCAGCCCAAGATAACGATGACCGGATCGAGGCGCGAGGCCAGGGCGTTGTCCACCACGTGCCGCAACACCGGCTTGCCCTCGAACAGGACGGAGAGCTTGTTGCCGCCCGCAAAGCGCGTCCCAGCGCCCGCGGCCAAGATCAACCCCGGGGTGCGGACCCGAGACCGGGCCGCCGCGCCGCCGCCAGGACGCGAAGAGAGCCTACCCCCCTTGCGTCCAGAGCGAACGGCGAGTATCTCCGCCGCGATGGAGAGCGCGGTCTCCACCGGAGCCTCGGCGCCGATATCCAGGCCGGCCGGCGCGAAGAAAACACCCGGCCGCGGCTGCGCCTCCAAAGCGGAGAGCTCCAGCAAAAGCCGCGCCGTGCGCTTCTGCGGGCCGATGATACCCACGTAGGAGACCGGGCTCTTAAGAGCGCCTTGCAGGGTCTCAAGATCCAGAGCGTAGCTGCGCGTGAGCACGACCACCGACGTCTCCTCGTCGGGGTGGGCCGCGGCGCGCGCCTGGTCCCAGCCGCCTTCGATGAGAACGACACCGGGGATCTGCCAGTCCACTCCCTTGAGTCGGCCGGCCCGCGAGTCCGCGGCAAAGACGGAGAACCCCAGCTCCGCCAGGTGCCGGGATAAAGCCGCAGCGACGGGGCCGGAGCCGAACACAAGCGCCTTTCCCATGGGGTGGACGGGACAGAGGAAGGTGCGCTGAACCTGGCCCGCGACCGAGGTCTCCAGAAGCTCCGGGCTTATCTCTTGATAGCATTCCTTGACCCGCGGATCGTCGGCGCGGTAGAGGACGCGGCGGCCAAGGTCCGAGCCTTCGATCTCCAGACCGCAGACCACGCCCTCGTTGCGCAGGAGAGACTCCCTCATCGCGATAAGGTGCTCGCGCAAACGCTCGTCCACGAGCTCGAGAAGGACCTCCACGCGACCCGGCGCGCCCAAGCCGAAGCCCAGGACCGGATCGTCCTCGGCCAGGTCCAGCGTGGTCAGCCGGGAGCCGCCGCCGGCCGCGACCGCATCGATCTCCCTGCGCAAGGGGCCCTGCAGCTCCGTGACCGGGATGATACCGCTGCCGGAGAATCCCACGGTCGGGACGAAGACCGCCATGGCCCCGGCCCGGCTGAAGACCGAGCCCTCCAACGTCACAAAGGTGGCCAGCACCGTGCGTGTCCCCCCTCCGCCTGCGGACTCGATGGCGCGCAAGAGTTCGAGGATGTCCAGGATTTCCTGCGGTCTGATGCTATTCATGATTCGGTTCGATCAGGGGAACCGGATTCTACAATATGCTGGCGAAGAGATTGCTATAATCCCTCCGCTATGGCCCTCATGCGCACCGGCTTGGACGTCTTCATCCACCTCGACGCCCATCTCAGCCAATGGGCCGCGCTCTTGGGGCCCTGGCTCTATGGCGTGCTCTTCCTCATCATCTTCGGCGAGACCGGCCTAGTGGTGACGCCCTACCTGCCGGGAGACTCCCTGCTCTTCGCCGTGGGCGCCCTAGCCGCGCGGGAAGGCTCTCCGGTCAGCCTGCCTTGGGTCTGGACGCTCCTAAGCGCAGCCGCGGTGCTAGGCAATATGGTCAATTACGCGGTGGGCAAGTGGGTGGGGCCCAAGATATTTTCCCGCGACGGCTCCTGGCTGCTCAACCGCAAGAACCTGGACAAGGCCCATCGTTTCTACGATAAGTACGGGGGAAAGACCATCATCCTCGCGCGCTTCATACCCATCATCAGGACCTTCGCGCCTTTCGTGGCCGGCATCGGCACGATGAGCTATACGCGCTTCGCGGCCTACAACGTCATCGGCAGCATAGCCTGGACCACGACGTTCCTGCTGGCCGGCTACAAGTTCGCGGGCCTGCCCGTGGTCAAGAACCATTTTCATTACGTCATCCTGGCCATCATCATCATCTCCTTCATCCCTCCAGTAGTGGAGTTCGTCAAAGCCTGGCGCGAAAAGGACTCATCATCATGAAAGCCTTCTCGGAAACCGAGATCCGCAGCCTGATCTCCCTGCTCGACGAGGACGACCCGCAGAACCTGGACCGTATCCAGCAAAAGATCCTGGACCTCGGAACCCCGACTATCCCCTACCTCGACGAGCTGCGTGGACACTGCGATCCAGATATCACCGCCCGGATCGACGCTCTGACCCGCCGGATCCATTTTCACAGCCTGCAGGAGGATTTCCGCAAATTCGCGGCTTCCCCCGCCCCGGACCTGGAGCTTGGGGTCTGGCTCGTGGCCCGCTTCGGCTATCCCGACGCAGACCCCGCCAAATATAGCGCCCGGCTCGATGCCATCGCGGACCTGGTCCGCCGAACGCTGCCGGAGGGCGCGCCCCCGGCGCAGGCCCTGCAGCAGCTCAGCAGCCAGCTCTTCGGAGCCAAGGGATTCCGCGGCAACGAGAAGCATTACTACGACCCGGACAACTCCTATCTCAACCGGGTCATCGAGAACCGCCGAGGCATCCCGGTCAGCCTAGCCGTGCTCTACCTGCTCGTAGGCCGGCGCCTCGGACTGCCGATCTACGGGGTGGCCACTCCCGGCCATTTCCTGGTCGGGATGCGCCTGGGCCCGAAGATAAGCTATCTCGACGCCTACGACCGAGGCCGCCTCATGACTCTGGCCGACGTCCAGCATATGCTCTCGCGCAGCGGATACGAGTTCCGGCCGGAATACGTCGCGCCCGCCGACGCCCGAGACATCCTCGCGCGCATGATGCGCAACCTCGTCTCCATCTACCAGAAATCGGCCCAGACCGACCGCGCCGAGATGCTCTCCAGCCTGGTGGATATCCTGCTCATGGCGCGGCCCGCCACGACGGCCGCCGCGAAGTGATGATGCGCCTCAAGACCGCCCTGCTCGCGGCGACCCTGCTGCTGTCGCCCATCCCGGGCCGGGCCGGCCGGACCTACACTCCTATCGCCCCGGAGTTCCCTCTGGACACGGTCTGGTTCAACGCCAAACCCCTGACCCTCAAACAGGCGCGCCTGCGCCGCGTGGTGGTGATCGCCTTCTTCAGCACCGCCAACCTCAACTCGATGAGAGCCCTGGCCGCGCTCAAAGCGTGGAACGAGCGCTACGAGCTCAACGGCCTGCTCATCATCGGCGTCCACGCCCCAGAGTTCGACTTTCAGAAGGACCCGCTTCTGGTGCGCGCCGAGCTCAAGCGCCTCGGCGTGCGTTTCCCGGTTTTCCTGGACAACAACCGCACCTACTGGCAGGCGCTGGGCAACGAGGGCTGGCCCTCCGTGTTCCTCGTCGACTATAAAACCCACCTCATCTTCGACCACCTCGGCGAGGGCGGCTACTCGGACTTCGAGGGAGAGATCCGCGACGCCCTCAATACCGCGGGCTTCACGGTGCCGAAGGTCCCGGCGCTCTACCCTGACCCTCGGAACATGGACTGCGGCGCCATGACGGCCGACCTCAGCCTCGGTCTGCGCCGGGGCCGCACCCTGCCCCTAGCCAAGGCCCCGGGGCCGCAAGCCATGCTGACGTCGGCTCGTGACGGGGAGACTGCATATTCCGGTCAATGGGACATGAATCCGGAAGACCTGCGCTTGGCCCAAAAGAACCCGGGGCGGCCTGCCTTGCTGCGCCTCATCTACCGCGGCAGCCACGCTTTCGCGGTCCTCTCTCCTCCCGCGGCCACGGCGGGTGTCTTCTTCGTGCGCCAGGACAAGATGTGGCTGCACCCCGACAACGCCGGAAAAGACATCCAGTTCGACGACGACGGCCGCAGCTACGTGACCACCCGCGAGCCAGGCCTGTTCAACCTGACACAGAACCCCGACGACGCGCTGCATGAGCTCACCATCAGCCCGGACCTACCGGGCGCCGCGGTGTATAACTTCTCTTTCTCCGACCGCTGCCTATCCAAAGACCTCCCCTGATGCGCCCCCGCGACTCCACCATCATCTCCGTTGACGTCCGGCCCCTGCAAGCCCCCATGAACGAACCGTTCGTCATCGCCGGCGGCTCAACAGCCGAAGTGCGCAATGTCATCGTCCGGATGCGCTTGGCCTCCGGAGCCATCGGCTGGGGCGAAGGCGCGCCCCTGCCGGCCTACAACGGCGAGACCCAGTCAGGGACCCTGCGCGGCGCCCGCGCCGCGCGCGCGGGGATGCTCGGCCGCGACGCGGCCGCCTGGCGGAGCCTCCTCGAGGAGCTCGAGGCGCGCCTGCCGCGCTGCGGCGCCGCGCGCGCCGCTTTAGGGATGGCGCTTCTCGACGCCTGGACCCGGCACGTGGGCATCCCGCTGCGCTCTCTCTTCGGCGGCGCCGAGACCGCGGTGCGCACCGACATCACGGTCTCTTTAGTGCCTCTTTACCAAGCCCGTCTGGCCGCGCGGCGCATTAAGGCCCGCGGCATACGCACCATCAAGATCAAAGTCGGCCAGGGGCTCGACCTGGATGAAGCGCGGGTGCGCGCCGTTGCCGAGGAGGCCCGAGGGCTGGGCCTCATGCTCGACGCAAATCAGGGCTACGGTCCGGGCGAATCCTTGCGCCTGCTGCGCCGACTGCGGCGCGCCGGCATCGTGCCGGTGCTCTTCGAGCAGCCCACAGCGGCGGACGACTACGCCGGCCTGCGCGCGGTGGCCTCACGCGGCGGCGTCCCCGTAGCCGCTGATGAGTCGGCCGGCAGCCGCGAGGCGGTCCTGCGCCTGATCCGCGAGCGCGCCGTGCAGGTCATCAACATCAAGCTCATGAAAGGCGGCCTCTTGGAGGCCTGGGACATCGCGGCCCTGGCGCGCTCCGCCGGTTTAGGACTCATGATCGGAGCCAACATCGAATCGTCCCTGGCCGCGGCCGCGGCCGCACACTTCGCCGCGGGCCTGGGCGGCTTTGCCTTCGTCGACCTCGACACTCCCTTATGGTTCAGCCGCGACCCCATGACGGGGTTGAGCATAGGACCGAGGGGCGTCTACGACCTCTCAGGAGTCAAAGCCGGCATCGGCGTGCGCCCTAAGCGCCTGGACCGGCTCTCCTGAGCTAGGCCAAAAGGGAATTCCCCCTAGGACTAAAGATGCGGACGACTTACCCGCAAGGCTCAGGCGGTTCAGCCGCAGCCTTGCTAAGATAAGTGCATGAAAAATAGAAGGCTGGTCGTTTTGACGGCTGTTTCATCGTTGAGCGGCATCCTGATGGTCGGGTCCGTGCTCAACGTCAGGGCGGCGGATTTCGAAAGCCAGCTGAGCATGGCTTTCCAAAATCAGTTACAAACGGTTTCCGCAACCACTTCCGGAATGCAGGCTCGCCAAGCCGGTGAACACGCGCGGCAGGCTGCGGCGGCAAGCATTTTTGTCAAGGCACCCGACATATTGGACGACCCGTCGGCAAGCAACGAAGTCCCCGGGCATTTTCAGCCACAAGGACTCTCCCTCTCTGTGAGAGACGACGTAGGCGATGGCGTGCGACAGGCATTCTCCATATTGGAGGAAGCCGCGCAAGCGGCCGACAGCAAATGGGAGACCATCTTCCGGAGCGTCCGTGCCAGCTTGGGTGCCGCCAGGTCCCATTGGCCCACGCCCGGAAACGACTTCAAAGGCTGCTCATCCCATACGCTGGCTTTTACCAGGCGTGGTTCTGACCAAATTTACATATGTGCTCAGACCTTATATAGCGGACATTCATCCGATTATATCGCGCAAGTCCTCATCCACGAAGGCGCGCATGTCGATGGGTATTACAACGAATGCTCTGCGACCCGAGTGGAAGTCAATGCCATGCGCCTCTCTGGAGTCGGACTGGTGTTTAGAAACGACTACATGGAGCAGTGCGGGATAGATTAGGCCGAGGTCTACAAGAGATTCAACAGGACCCTACGGCTGACCCTGTATAAGTCGCTCGCCGCGATGGAGTCCTTGCCGCAGGTCTCCTGTCTCTATAGAACCTTGAAGCGTTCGGGGTTCGGCGGCTATCGCGCAATCAGGGCAACGAGTGGCCGATCTGGATCGAGTGGAACGTCTCTCTGCGCGAGGGAAAAAATCAAGACCAAGACGATCCTGGACGCTTCCAAGCAGGCTCGAGCCGAACATTTAAAATTAGGCTCCCCATGGCCGGGCTTGCCTTACCTCATCCCCATGGTCTTCTCGATGTTGGCTCGGGCGACCCTGTAGTCGTAGAGGGCTGAGATGAGACTCATGCTGGCATTGCTGTAGAGCACGGCCGCATCCGTTACCTCCACCGGCGTGCCGGAACCCGTGGTGTAGTTGGTCTCCGCGATCTCCAGATTCTCCTTGGCCTGGCCGCGACCCTGAGTCGCGGTCTTGATGGCCTTCTCCGCTTCCTGCAAGGCGAGAAAAGCCTTACGGGCATCAAGCCCTATCTGGCGCCTGAGGCTCTCCACCTTGGTCTCGGTCTGGCGCAGGAAGTCCTTTGCCTCGGAAAGCTCGCCGATCTTGCGAAATCCTGAAAAGAGGTCCGCGGTGACATTGACTCCCGCGTTCCAGCCGTTGCTAAGCGGCGCTCGGCTGCCCGCAAACTGGTAGCCTGCGGTCGCGTAAAAAGCTGGAAAGAGGTCCCCTCGCGCAGCGGCAAGGCTCTTACCGGCCGCCTTCGTCTGCTCCGAAAGCGCCTGGAGGTCCTGGCGCGTCGAAAAAGCCTTAGCCAAGATGTCATCGAGCTCGGCCTCATATTTCTCAAAGTCGAGGGTGTCCACGATGTCGAAAGCCGGCGCGCTGAAAAAATTCATGGCCGCAGCCAAGACCGCCTGAGCTACTTGCAGTTCCTTATCAGCCCGCAGAAAATCAAGCTCGGCGGTGCTCAGGTCCGTCTCCGCCTTGGTCACAAAATACTTAGGCCGCACGCCCGCCTCGAAGCGCGTCCTGGCCACGGAAAGGTGCTGCTTAAACTGCTCAACCATCTCGGAGCGCAGGGCGCGCGCGCGCTTGGCCTGCAGCACTGCATAATAAGCCTGCTTGACGTCGGCGGCGACCTTGACTGCCAAAGAATCGCGCTGGGACCTGGCCGCGTCGCGCAGGAAGCGAGCAGCCTTGACCGAGGAGTAGCGCTTGCCGAAATCGAAGATGAGTTCGCTTACCGACACTCCGACGGTCTTATCGTCAAAGGTATTGAGAGCAGGGCTGCGGTAAGGATCCTCCAAGTTCCTCTTGACCGCGTCATTCTTCTGGTAGCCCGCCGTGGCGCTGGCCGAAGGCAGATACTGGGATCGGGCCTGGAGCAGGCGCGCGTCGGCGGCGTCGGCGGCATAACCCAGGCCGCGTAGGTCCGGGTCACGCGCCAGGGCTATGGCAACACAGCGCTGCAAGGAGAGGACCTCTCCGTCTTGAATAGAGATCGCGGGCTCATCCGCGACCGCGGCCAGGCCGCTCAGCAGGAAGACGGACAGAAGTATTGAGTGCATCCCCGGGGGGATTATACATAAAGGCGACATGCTCCTCTCTCATCTTTTTAGTATCATGGTCGACACCCGAGCGAAGGAACCCACGATGCCCCCTAAAAAACCGCTAACGGTAAAAGTCTTGGCCCTGACCGTCCTTGCGACGGCTCTCGTTTCGGGCTGCTCAAAAATAAAACCCCCGCCGCTTTCGGAGGTCCCGGTCCGAGCGGGGCAAGTCTCGCGCATGAGCGTCCCGGTCACCGTGGAAACTATAGGCACGATCGAAGCCTACAACTCCGTTCCCGTCTTATCCCGCGTGTCCGGACAGATCCTCAAAAGGCACTTCCGCGAAGGTCAGGCCGTCGCGACCGGGGATCTTCTCTTCAGCATCGATCCGGCCCCCTTGCTGCAAAAGCTCAAGGAAACCGAGGGCCAGCTCGCCAGAGACCTTGTGATGGCCAAGTTCAACAAGGCCGAAGCCGACCGCTCCTCCTATCTCCTGGAACATGGGGCGACCTCCCGCTCGGAATTCGAGAAGAGCCAGTCCGCGGCCGCGGCCCTGGAACAGATGGTCGAATCGGGACGGGCCACGGCGGAACAGGCCAGGCTCAACCTCTCCTACTGCGAGGTGCGCTCGCCGATCTCGGGCCGGGCAGGAAACTACCTCGCCGACGAGGGTTCGGTCGTCGACGCCTATAAGACGCAACTCGTCGTGATCAACCAGCTTCATCCGGCCAAGGCCTCTTTCTCCGTGCCAGAGAAATATCTGCCCCATCTGCAAAAGCTGATCGCCTCGGCCGCGCCGGCCGTATCGGTCTCCGCCCCGGAAACGGACTTGAAGCGCACCGGGGGCAGGCTTTCCTTCCTCGACAACTCGGTCGACAAGGCGAGCGGCATGATCCGGCTCAAGGCCGAATTCTCCAACAAGGACGGGGTTCTCTGGCCCGGCCAGTTCGTGAGAGTCATCTTACTCCTGGAGACCCTCCCCGACGCACTGGTCGCCCCGGCCGAGGCCGTGCAAGCCAACCCGCGGGGCTCCTACGTCTTCGTCGTAACTCCAGACAAGACGGCCGCCTTGCGGCCGGTCGTCGTGAGCCAGACCTGCGGGGCTCTGGCCGTCATCAGCCAAGGCTTAAAGCCGGGCGAGATAGTGGTGACCGACGGCCAAAACAAGCTCAAAGACGGGCGCAAGGTCAAGGTCATCGGCGAAGAGGCCTCCTCTCCAAATCCGTGAACCTCTCCGAAAGCTGGATCCGCCGCCCCGTCATGACAACCTTGGTCATGGGCGGGATCCTCTTCTTTGGAGCGCTCAGCTACCGCAAGCTCCCAATCAACAATCTCCCGGACGTCGACTTCCCGACCATCAGCGTCAACGCAGCCCTTCCCGGCGCCAGCCCAGAGACCATGGCCTCGACGATCGCGACCCCTCTGGAAAAACAGTTCTCCACGATCGCCGGCATCGAGTCCATGACTTCGGCCAGCACTTTGGGCGCCACGACGATCAACATCCAGTTCTCCTTGAACCGCAAGATCGACGCCGCCGCGCTCGACGTCAATTCCGCCATTTCCGCGGCCATGGGCGTGCTTCCGCGCAACATGCCCAACCCCCCGACCTACCAGAAGGTCAACCCCGCCGACATGCCGATCATCTTCCTGGCCCTGAACTCGGAAAGCCTGCCGGTGACGGCCCTCAACGACTTCTCGGAAAACGTCCTCATCGCGCACCTCTCCGCCGTGGACGGCGTGGCCTTCGTGGACGCGGTCCCCCCCCAACGCTACGCCGTCCGGGTCCAGGTCAACCCCGAGCGCCTCGCCGACCGCGGCATCGGGCTCGACGAAGTGGCCAAGGCCCTCCAGAAAGGCAACGTCAACCTGCCCATGGGAACCCTCGACGGCCCCCGGTCCGCCTTCACCTTGGAGTCGAACGGCCAACTGCGCAATGCCCATGAGTTCAACTCGCTCATCGTCACCTACCAGAACGGCTATCCATTGAGAATCCAAGACCTGGGGCGGGCGATCGACGGTGTCGAAAACGACCGGACCCAGGGGTCCTATTTCAAGAACGGCCAGAAGCACTCGGGCCTCGTCATTCGCGTGCGCAAGCAGATCGGGGCCAACACAGCGCTCGTGGCTGAAAAAATCAAGGCGAAGCTCCCCTCCCTGCGGGCCGCCATGCCCGGCGCGATGGAGCTGGACCTCTTCTACGACCAGTCGGACTTCATCCGAGAATCGATCAACGACGTCCAGCTCACCATGGCGGCGACGATCATCCTGGTCGTGGGCGTCCTCTTCCTTTTCATCCGGGCGCTCAAGCCGACGATCATCCCGAGCCTCGTCGTCCCGCTCTCCTTGGTCGCGGTCTTCCCCCTTATGGGAATGCTCGGCTACACCCTCAACAACCTCTCCCTCATGGCCCTGACCCTCTCCATCGGCTTCGTGGTCGACGACGCGGTCGTAGTCCTCGAAAACATCATCCGCCGCATGGAAGCGGGAGAAACGGCGCAGGAAGCCTCGATCCGGGGGGCGCGCGAGATCGGCTTCACGGTTCTTTCCATGACGCTGTCCTTGGCGATCGTCTTCGTCCCGATCATGTTCATGGGAGGCATCCTTGGACGTCTGTTCAGGGAGTTCTCCGTTTGCATCACGGCCGCGATCCTATGTTCGGGATTCCTCTCGCTGACGCTGACGCCGATGCTCGCCAGCCGCCTGCTTGTCGGCTTTACCCCATCATCCCAGGGCCGGTTCTTCTCGGCCCTGGAGCGGGGCTTCGAGGCCCTACGACAAGGCTATGCCCGGTCTTTGGCACGAATCATGAACCGCCGCCGCCAAGCGCTCCTGTTCACCCTCGCCGTGACCGTCGCGATGATATTGCTCTTCAAGGCCCTGCCCAAGGGCTTCATCCCGACCCAGGACCAGTACTTCTTCCGCATCTTCTCCCAGGTAGACGACAAGACCTCCTTCATCGACATGGGCCGCCACCAACGGCTGCTCGAAGAGATCCTCCTTCAGGACCCGGACGTGGGGGCGGCCAAATTCTGCTCGGTCGTGGGATTCGGCGGTGACAACAAAGCCCTCGCCTTCGTGAGCCTCAAGCCCCGGCATCAGCGTCGGAGCTCGGTCGATGAGATCATCGCGCGCCTGCGGCCCAAGCTCAACGCGGTGCCGGGCCTTGTCGTTTCTCTCGTCAACCCCCCGGTGATCTCGATCGGCTCGCGCCTGGCCACGGCCCAGTGGCAGTTCACCCTCCAATCGACCAACCTCGACGACCTCTACAAGCACGGCCCCCTGATGGAAGACAAGATCCGCAAGATGCCGGCCCTGACCGACGTCAAGTCGGACCTGGAAAGCCGCAAACCCAAGCTGGCCATCGAGGTCGATCGGGACAAGGCCGCGCTGCTCGGAATCACCCTGGAGCAGATCCAGGACACCTTCTACTCGGCCTACGGGGCCCGGCAAGTCTCCATCATGTACACCGCGACGAACTTCTATTACGTGATCCTGGAACTTGATCCCCTCTACCGGCAGGAGCCGCTCTCCCTCAATAAGCTCTACATCAAATCCTCTGACGGGAAACTGGTCCCCCTGGGGACGTTGGCGCGCCTCACCCAGTCCGTCTCCCCCCTCTCGATCAACCATGCGGGCCAGATCCCGGCCGCCACCATCGCCTTCAACTTAAAGCCCGGCCAGTCCATCGGCCCGGTGATCGAGGAATTGAAACGCTTCGCCCACGAGACTCTCCCGGCGACCATCACCACGAGCTTCCAGGGCACGGCGCAAGCTTTCGAATCCTCCTTGGCCGGCATGAGCTTTTTACTCGTCATCACCGTCGTGCTGATCTATCTCGTCCTGGGCATCCTCTACGAGAGCTTCATCCATCCCCTGACGATCCTGACGGCCCTGCCCCTGGCCGGCTTCGGGGCGCTGGCCTCTCTTAAAGCGCTCGGCATGGAGCTCGACATGTACGCCTACGTCGGAATCATCATGCTGGTAGGCATCGTTAAGAAAAACGGCATCATGATGGTGGATTTCGCCTTAGAAGCCGAACGCGCTCAAGATCTCAGCAGCGAGGAATCGATCACCCAAGCATGCCTGGCGCGCTTCAGGCCGATCCTCATGACGACGCTCGCGGCCATATTCGGCGCCCTGCCCATCGCCCTGGGACTGGGCGCGGGAGGAGAAGCGCGCCAAAGCCTCGGCGTCGCCGTAGTGGGAGGGCTTCTCTTTTCGCAGCTGTTCACCCTCTACATCACGCCCGTCTTCTATGTCTACATGAACGACTTCTCGCGGCGGCTGGGCAACCAAAAAGGAGGGCCCCTATGAAAGGCGATGCCGACAGCCTTTTTAGCCCGTCGTTTCCATTTCACAATCTTTTGAGCGAACAGGCGCGACTCTTCGCTGAAAGCGCCTCGGCCCTGAAAACGATCCTCCAAGACTACAATGGGGTTGCCGAAAAATGCTCCCGAATCCATGCCTTGGCGCGCGCGGCCGAGGAGGGCTCGCGCGAGATCACCCGCCAGCTCTCGCTCACCTTCCTTCTTCCACGCGACCGCGACGACATCCACGAGCTCAACCTGGCATTGGCCGCCTGCATCCAGTCGACCAGGACCGTGGCCGCGCGGATCGGCCTCTACAACCTAAACGATACCCGCGTTCCCGCCCGAGAACTATCCTCGGACATCGTGGAAATGGCGGATCAAATCCAAAAGATGCTCAAGATCATGGACCGCGGCCAAGGCGTGGAGGCCCAGGCCCGCAATGTCGCCAAAGCGCGAGAGGACGCGGACCGATTCCTCCTGCTCGGCTTAGGCGAACTCTACGAGCTGCCATCCTCCAGGCCGGAAGGCGTTCTCGAGGTCGTCAAGTGGTCCCACATTTACGACAGGATCGAGGACGTGGTCAACCGCGCCGAGCGGGTGGCTCAGACGATTGAGGGCATCGCGCTCAAGCGCCTCTAGCGTCACCCTTTGCGCTGCGCCTGGCGGAAAGATTCCCCCAAACGCGCCAGCCCCTGGGAACAGTCTCTGCCGGCCAGGCAAAGGTCGATGAGGACCAGCTTGTCGGTTTCCTTGGAAGCCACGGCAAGGGCGCAGTCCAGCTCACCTTCCGTTGTGACCCGGATCCCGATGGCTTGGCTGCCGCCGCCAAAGGCGGCGGGAAGCTTCGAATAATCCCACCTCTGAATATCGTTATACGGCCCATCCGCATGAAGAACGCGTTCGATAAGGTAGCCATCATTATTGACCACCAGCACGATAGCGGGACATTTCAGCCGGATCAAGGTGGAAATCTCCTGGACGGTCATCTGAAAAGCACCGTCGCCCGTCAGAACCACGGGCCTCTTTCCGGGCTCCGCGAGGGCAACCCCCAGGGCGGCGGGAGTGCAATAGCCGATGGAACAATAATAGCACTGCACGATGAAGTTACGCGCCTCTTCGATCTGAAACTCCGGCGCCGCGCAAAAAGCGTCTCCCGGCTCGGCCAAGAGAATCATCTGATCGTCGAGGAAGCAGTTGAGGCGCTCGTAAGCCCGCGGTGCGGTCAAGGGACGATCCGCGTCGGCTGCGAACGGTTTTCTGACCAGGTTGGTCGCGGCGGGATGAGAAGCCAGGTAAGACCGCGGCCGTATGGCCGAAGCCAGGGCCCGGATGAAATCGCCGAGCTGGATGTTGTTGTAGTAGTGATTGCGGACGCGGACATGGTCGCCCGCGGCGGCGATCATCCGGCGGCTGTCCAGCTTAAAACTGAAGAGGCCCGTGTCGAGGTCGGTCATCCATACGCCCAACGACAGCAAGCAATCGGAGGATTCCACCTGCCGGCGGACGCTTTCCCGGCTCCACCCTCCCTGGTAGAGGCCCACGAACTGGGGATGCAGTTCAGGAAGCACGCTCTTGCTGCTGAGCATCGTGGCGAAGGGAAGCTCCACTGTTTCCACCAACCGCAGAGCGTCGGATCCCAGGCCAAAGCGCGAAAGCTCGACGCCCGCCAGCATGAGCGGAGAGGAGGCCTGGTCGATGAGCGCGGCGGCTTCCGCGACGCAATCCTTCAGGCTTTCCTCGTCGGAGCGCGCCGTCGAAGCCAGGGAAAGCGGGCCAGGGGCGCGGCAGGGGGCATGGGCCATGTCTGCGGGCAGCTCGATGTATACGGGCAGCTTTCGCACAATCGCGTTGCGGATCACCCGATCGATCTCGTCGGGGGCTGTTTCAGGCCGAAGAAGAATGACAGCGTCGGTGGTGACTTTCTTGAAGACCTCCAGCTGGAGGTAATAGTCGGCCACAAGGTGGTGGACGAGGGCGCCCGTTTCGCGGCGCCGGCTCGCCGGGGCGCCGCTGATGATAATGAGGGGAACCCTCTCGGCATACGCGCCAGCCACGGCGTTGAGGATGCTCAGACCGCCGACCCCGTATGTCACCACGGCCGCGCCGGCGCCCTTCATCCGGGCGTACCCATCAGCTGCATAGCCGGCGTTGAGCTCGTTGCAGGTGCCGACCCATTGGATCTGGCTGGCGACCACCTCGTCGAGGAAATCGAGGACATAATCGCCCGGCACGCCAAAGAGATGATCGACACCGGCTTCCTTCAACCGGCAAAGCAGATAACGTGATATCGTGGTCTGGGAATTTGTCATAACAACCTCCTTTTCAGGAAATCCAACGTGAACGTGGGGGTCAGGTCTTGATCATCGACTAAAAATTCCCCGACGAGAACGCAGCGATCATACAAGAACCTCGTGGCCAAGACCAACGATTGAAATCTCGGCTCAGGAGCCGCCGAAGTAAATGTGCGCCCCCATGCTGGCGGCCATGCTGCCCCATCCCGTAAAGCAGTTCCCGCGCTCGACGTAGCGGATGTACTGGAACGGGATCACCTTGAAATCGACCCCGAAGCGGCCCTTATACACCATCTCGCCGCCCACATAAGGGTTCAGAACCCATTCATGATATTCCTGGGCATAGGCATCGGACTTACCCCAGTCGTAGGCAGTAGTCAGGCCGCTTTGAAAAAATACTCCTTCCTTGATGTCCTTGAGCTCTTTATTGTAGAAGGCGCCGAACATCGCGCTGTACCCGCTTGCGTCGCGGCCTTGCCCCTTGTCCGCGCTCTGGTACCAGAGCGAAGTGCCGGCATGCACTCCCAGCCAATCGGTGATGAAATACCGGACGTCCGCGCTGTCACTGCGCATCCCCAGTCCGAACTTATGGTTCATCGATTCGGCGAAACACGAACTCCCGCAGAACAGCAATGCGGCCGCCAGCAACATCCTTTTCATGTCCACTCCTGTGAGGCTTCAAGATGACCCGAAATTTTCTGATAGATTATATACACTTTGCTTTCCTTTACGCCAAATTTATTTCTCAAAAACCAACTTATCGAGACTACAATCCAGTCGCCTGGCCAGGCTCTCCTGAGCCTGCCATTGCCCATAAAGGACACCGGCCGCGGCCAGCCGGGCGAGCTCCGCGCCCAAAAGCGGCAGCATCGGCGCCGGCGGCAGGGCCGCAAAGCACGTCTGCGGCAAAGGCATGAACCAGTGGGCATGGATGCGCGCGCCCAGCGCGACCAAGCGCCGGATCAAAACCAAGGACCGCTCCTGGTCCGATTCCATCTCCCCAGGCATGCCGAAAATGAAATCCACGTTGGCCTTGAGCCCGACCTTACGGGTCGCGGTCACGGCGGCCACGATATCTGCAACGCTATGCCCCCGGCCCGCCGCGTCGAGGACGCGCTGACTGCCGGACTGCGCCCCGATAGCCAGGTTGTCGTTGGCGGCGTAACGGCGCACAAGGCTCAACGTGGAGGCGCTGACGTGCTCCGGCCGCACTTCCGAAGGCATGGAACCGAAGAATATCCGCCCGGAGGGACCTTGAGCTCGTCGCACCGCCCGAAGAAGCTCGCGCAGGGCGGCGAGGTTGAGAGCTCGACCGTCGGACGAGCCGTAAGAAAAAGCGTTGGGCGTGACCACACGCAAGTCGAACATCCCCCGTGCGGCCAGCAAGCCCGCGTAGTGGGCCACCACGGCCGGGCTGCGATGCCGCGGCCGCCGGCCGAATAGGGCGGCGGTCTGACAGAAGCCGCAGGCGAAAGGGCAGCCGCGCGTGATCTCGATAGGCCCGAAGATGCGGTGGCCGGGAGAGAACGGCGGCAGGCGGTCGAGGTCCGCGAGCGGCCTGGTCCCTCCCAAACGGCATCGGCCTTGGCCGTCCAGCCACGAAGCCCCGGCCAGGCCTTGGCCGTCCTCGCCCTGGCACAGGCACGTGAGCAGTTCCGCGAGGGTCTCCTCCCCCTCGCCGCGGACCACGAGGTCGAAGCCCAACCGCAAAGTGCCGGCCGGGTCCGCGCTAGGATGGGGCCCGCCCGCCAACCAGAGCACACGCTCCGGAAAATCCTCCCTTAGGCGGGCCAAAAATGAGGCCAAGCCGTCCATCTGAGGAGTCGCCAGGGAAAAGCCGACCACCACGCGGTCCTGGCGGCGCAAAGCAGCGCGCAAGGCCAGGCGCAGCCGCGCCGGGTCAGAAGGGAAGGAAATCGGCAAGCCGCGCAGTTCCAAGCGCGGCTCCAAGGCGCCGGCCAACGCGGCGATACTGAAGCGATTGAGCTTGGTGTAGTAAAGAATGAGGGACGTCCGAAGCATAAAAAATGATATCTTAAAAGCAAGACCGCCCGTTCCACCCAGCATCAAGGAGAATATGATGACACTGCGCTCGCTGACGTTCGCCATAGTCGCGCTTTCCCTGGCGGCCGCCGCCTCCGCCGCCGAACTGACCCGCGACGACCTCAAGAAGGCGCTTGACGCCAACCCCGGCCTCATCCTCGATGTCCTGCGCCAGAACAAGAAGGACTTCTTCGAAATCGTGCAGCAGGCCGCGCAGGAAGAGCAGACGCGCCGGCAGAAGGAACAACAGGAAGCTCAGGCCAAGGAGATGGAAGATCACATCAAGAATCCCTTAAAACCTGCCGTCACCAAGAAGACGCGCATCCGCGGCAACGAGAAGGCGAAGTACACCTTGGTCGAATACTCGGACTTCCAGTGTCCCTACTGCGGCCCCAAGACCCCCAACGGGGCCCCGGGCGGCTACAAGATCGCTGAAGCCCTGCGCGAAAAGTACGGCAAGGACCTGCGCTTCATCTTCAAGAACAAGCCCCTGCCCTTCCACCCCAAGGCCGGACCCGCGGCCCAATGGCTCGAAGCCGCGACCCTGCAGAACGTGGAAAAGGCCTGGGCCTTTCACGACAAGCTCTTCTTGAACCAGGACAAGCTGGGCGACGAGTTCTTCGAAGCGACCGCCAAGGACTTGGGGCTCGACGTCGAGAAGATCAAGATAGACCTGCAGAGCCAGGCCGTCAAGGACTCCATCGACGCCGACATCAAGGAAGCCGAGAGCCTCGGCTTCGACGGCACGCCGGGCTTTCTCATCAACGGCGTACCGGTCCGCGGCGCCTACCCAGCCGAACACTTCGACGAGATCATCAAGCAGATCGACGAGGCGGCCAAGAAACATTGACGTCCCGCCTTTCGCATCTCGCGAAGCGAGACGCGAAACCACCCGGCCCCCATGAGGGGCCGGGTGAGCCGTCGGGTGGCTATCACCGTTGCCGTTCTTCTTAGATACCCGAACTCCCTGAAGTCGAAACAGTCCGCCTTCGCCCTCCTACCCGCAGCCGCGGGCGCGGCGCATTAAGATAAAATGCCGCCATGCCCCGCGAGATAACCCGCCGCGTCGTACTCATCGCCGGCCTAGCCGCAGTCGCCTGGCTGCTGCGGCTGACCCCCGCCGTCCCGTTCCTCTCGATCCAGCTGATAGACTTCGCCAAGTCCCAGGAGGGTTCGCGTCGGCCCACGCCGGACGGCCGCGCCGAATGCCAGCTCTCCCCTGAGGAATTCATCGCCTATCGGATCAAGAGCCGCGTCGCCGTGGTCTCGGGCCCCGATTGGCGGGGGTTCTTCGACCGCGCGCAGGCAGCCCTGGAGCAGAGCGTGGTCCCCCCAGGCTGGGAGCATCGCGTCATGGCCGACCAGCTCAAGGCCAGCCGACGTCCCGCAAACCGATGGGGGAAGGATCGGCACGACTTCACCAGGCTCTTCTTTTGGGCGGCCGAGCCCCCCTTCGCCGCAGTCTCCGGCCGGTTCTCGGCCGAGGAAGCCTACTACCTGAAGCTCGACTCCACGCCGCCGCGCTATCTCGAGCTGTTCTATCACCCGCGTCTCAGGACCTCGGGGCTCAACTGCGGCTTCTACGGCATCCCGCCTGCGTTCTGCTACCCGTCCATACGCTGGACGCCATGGCTGACGGTTCTGACGGTCCTGGTCTACTTCCTACTGCCTTGGCCCAAACGCGCGGCCGATACCGCTATGGTGGCCCGCTGGCGGATCGTGGGCTCGGACCTGGCTTCCGCTCTTCTTCTTTTCTTCATATTCTTCGCCCTTCCCCTGTTCATCGTGGGCAGCTCCCGGCAAGCCGCGACCGAGTACTTCTTCTTCACGGCCGTCTTCTGGATCTTCGCTCTCTTCGGCCTCCTCGTCCTCTACTGGGGCGCGATCTGGAGCGCCTTCTACGTGACCGTGCTGCCGGATCGTCTGCGCATCGGACACCTCTGGGGCGAAGAAGACCTGGCTTTCAGCGGACTGGCCGAGGTTCAGGCCGTGACCATGAAAGCCCCGGTCTGGCTGGTGCGGATCTTGGCGCTTTTATCGCTGATGGGCGGCCGGCGCGGAATGATGGCCGCGGGCCAAGCCGCGCTCATGGCCAGCTCCGAGGCGAAAGGCTATCTCCTGCGCGACAAGGACGGCGGCAAAACCTACCTGTGGTACACGGACCAGACGGGATACACGGCCATGGAGGGCTTCGCCAAGGTCGAGGCCGCGCTCCGGTGCATGGGCGCGCCCATCCGAACCGAGCCCGTGCAGCTGCGGGGCGTTTTCCCGCCGTTCCATTGAAACCCGGCGAGCCCCACGCCTGCTTCATCCATCGATCCGTCCCGCGACGATGACTCCATGCTTGGCTGGCGTCTTTTGAGCGCGGCTCGGAAAGACAAAAGATATATACTATCGACCATGGAGAACACCCCGGCAGTTCCGGAGAAGCCTGCGGCCAAGCCCTGGTCGTTCGCCGTCAATTTCTCTTGGGACGGGCCTGGCCTGCCGAACCGCGCCCAAACCGTGGATTTTCTCCGTTCCTTGAGCCGGCGCGACCTAGCTCTCATCGGCGGCGCGATCCTCTTCATCTTCGTCATCGAGCCCCTGTTCCTTTATGGACTCTTCAGCGCCAAACTCAAAAGCCGGCTCGACGACCACACCGCCGAGCTCAGGGCCGTCGTCTCCAGCCAGATCCAATCCGAGATCGGCCCGGCCATGAAAGAGGCCCTGTCCCAGCAGTTCCGCGTGATCACGCCGCTTAACTCCACCAACGCCAACGACTCCACCGGCCTGGTCGTCCCTTCCCAAACGCCGCCTCCCCAACAGTCCACCGGGAAATCCAGATAGCGGCGCCTGGCCGGTCCAAGGTCAAATGTCAAGACCTGACCCCATTTGCTAAGATAGCGCCATGGCCAAAAAGACCCCGAAACAGGCTCTGACCTACACTCGCGCCAACGGCTACGAAAAGCTGTCTCCGGCCGAGTCCAAGAAGCTAGAGGCCGTTTGCACCGAATACCGCGACTTTCTAGGCAAGGCCAAGACCGAGCGTAAGGCCCACGACGAGGCGATCGAGCTCCTGGAAGCCGCGGGCTTCCAAGACCTCGACGGGCTCATCCGGGGCGGCGCCGCGCTCAAGCCAGGCGACAAGGTCTTTCGCAGCTGCGCGGGCAAGACCGTTTTGGCCGCGGTCCTGGGCCAGCAGCCACTGGAGCGGGGCCTGCACATCGTGGGCGGCCACACGGACAGCCCGCGGCTCGATGTCAAGCAGAACCCCCTCTACGAGAGCGGCGAGATGGCGCTGCTCGACACCCACTATTACGGCGGCATCCGCAAGTACCAATGGGTGGCCATGCCTTTGGCCCTGCACGGCGTCTTCGTCAAGCCCGACGGCAAGAAGATCACGATCGCCATCGGCGAAGAGCCCGGCGACCCGGTCTTCTGCATCACGGACCTCCTGCCGCACCTGGCCGCTGACCAAGGAAAAAAGACCCTGGCGGAAAGCCATGACGGCGAGAACCTGGACGTGCTCGTCGGCTCGATGCCCAGCAAAGACAAGAAGGCCAAGGAGAAGATCAAGCTCCGCGTCCTGGAGCTCCTGCACGAGCGCTACGGCGTCACCGAGGAGGATTTCCTCTCCGCGGAGCTGGAATTCGTCCCCGCCGGGCCGCCCCGCGAGGCCGGCATCGACCGCTCGCTCATCATCGGCTACGGCCAGGACGACCGCGTCTGCGCCTATGCCGCGCTCAGAGCCCTGCTCGACTTGCCCGGGACGCCGCGATACTCATCCTGCGTGCTGCTCTGCGACAAAGAGGAGATCGGCTCGGTCGGCGCCACCGGGATGTACTCCAACTTCTTCGAGAACACGGTCAGCGAGATGCTGGCCCTCTGCGGCGGCGCCTACAGCGAGCTGGTCTTGAAGCGCGCCCTGGAGAACTCCTGGATGCTCTCCGCCGACGTCAACGCCCTCTTCGACCCGCTCTTCGCCGGGGTCTCGGAGAAGAAGAACGCGGCGATGCTCAACCAGGGCACCTGCCTGACCAAGTACACCGGGGCCCGGGGCAAATCCGGGGCCAGCGACGCCTCGGCCGAGTTCGTCGCCCAGATCCGGCGCATTTTCAAGCGCGCCGGCGTGGTCTGGCAGGCCGCGGAACTTGGCAAGGTGGACCAAGGCGGCGGCGGCACCATAGCCTATCTCATGGCGCGCTACGGGATGAACGTGGTGGACTGCGGCGTGGCGCTCTTATCCATGCACGCGCCCTGGGAAGTCTCGGGCAAGTTCGACATCTACATGACCTACAAGGGCTTCCTGGCCTTCCTCAAGGACGGCCGCAATGCCAAATAACCGAGCGCGGCGCCGTAGGCGCCGCGCAACGGACGGCCCCCCACGGGGGCCGTCCGATCCGTTGGGGGACAGTTGAGCATCAGAATCATCATCACGGGCGGCACCTTCGACAAGGAGTACAACGAACTCCAAGGCTCTCTGTTCTTCCGCAAGAGCCACGTCGCCGAAATGCTGCGCCTGGGCCGCTGCCGGCTCACGGTGAAGGTCAAGACCCTGCTGATGATCGATAGCCTCTGCATGACCGCGGCGCATCGGCGGCGCATCCTCAAAGCCTGCGTAGCGTCCCCGGAAAAACACATCGTCATCACTCACGGCACCGACACCATGGTGGAGACAGCCAAAGTCCTGGGGCCCAGGATCGGCGATAAGACCGTGGTCTTGACCGGCGCCATGGTCCCCTACAAATTCGGCAGTTCCGACGGCTTCTTCAACCTGGGCAGCGCCCTTTCCTTCGCCCAGAGCCTGCCGCCCGGCGTCTACGTGGCCATGAACGGCCGATACTTCCTCTGGAACAACGTACGCAAGAACCGCCGCCGAGGCGAGTTCAAGCCCTTGGGCCGGTCATGACCTCACCTTACCGCCTCGCCGGCCGCGAAGAGAACCCCGGGGATCTCATCGTGAACATCGGCGGCCTGAAGTTCGGCGAAGCCGACCTCATCGTCATCGCCGGCCCCTGCTCCGTGGAGGGCGAAGAGACTTACATGCGCACCGCGACCGCGGTCAAGGCCGCGGGCGCGCACATGCTGCGCGGCGGCGTATTCAAACCGCGCACCTCACCCTACAGCTTCCAGGGCCTGGGCCGAACAGGCCTGAGCATACTCGCCGCCGCCAAGCGCCAAACCGGACTGCCGGTGGTCACCGAGGTCCTCGACCTACGCGACCTCGACGCCGTCGCCGAAGTCGCCGACCTGCTCCAGGTCGGAGCGCGCAACATGCAGAACTTCCCCCTCCTTAAGGAGTTAGGCCGTGCGCATAAGCCGGTCCTGCTCAAGCGCGGCCTCTGCGCCACCATCGAAGAGTGGCTCCTGGCCGCCGAGTACGTGCTCTACGCCGGCAACCCTCAAGTCATCCTCTGCGAGCGCGGCCAGCGCCAATCAAAGGAGACGACCAGCTGCAGCCTGGACATCGGCGCCGTTGCAGCCGTGCGCGAGCTAAGCCGCCTACCGGTCGTGGTGGACCCCAGCCATGCCGCCGGCGACCGGAGCCTCGTGACGCAGCTCTCCCGCGCCGCGGCCGCGGCCGGGGCGCACGGCCTCATGGTCGAGGTCCACGAAAATCCAGAAGCCGCTCTCTCAGACTCGCACCAGTCTTTGCATCTCGACGAGTTTCGCGCGCTCATGAGCCAACTCACCACGCTCGACCGCAAGCTGGCGTGACACGCCGCCTGATGTTACTTGAGGTCCGACCCGGCCGGCCTTTGCGCGGCACGATCACAGTTCCAGGAGACAAGTCCATCGCGCACCGCGCACTAGTCTTCTCCGCTTTAGCCGAAGGCGTCTCCTGCCTCCTCGACATGCCCGACTCCGAGGATGTCCTGGCGACCCAAAGCTGCCTGAAGCGGTTGGGCGTGTCGATCATCCGTCGGGGCGGAACAGTCGAGGTCCGCGGCCGGGGCCTGCGCGGCCTGCGGCCGCCGAAGCGCAGCCTCGACGCCGGAAACTCCGGGACCACGGCGCGCCTGCTCATGGGCCTACTGGCGGGACAGCCCTTCGCGGCCCGGCTCACGGGAGACGCCTCTTTACGCCGCCGGCCCATGGGCCGCCTGGCCGAGCCCCTGCGGCGCATGGGAGCCCGCATCCGCCTGCTCGGCGGCGACCGTCTGCCCGCTCAGATCCACGGCGCGGACCTGCACGACATCCGATGGGCCTCTCCGGCGCCAAGCGCACAGCTCAAAAGCTCGGTGCTCTTGGCGGGTCTGCTCGCGCAAGGCAAGACCACGGTCACTGAGCCGCTTCCCAGCCGCGACCACACGGAGAGACTCCTGCCATTTTTCGGCGTCCAGGTCGCTCGCCGAGGTCGGACCGCCGCAATCACGGGCCCCGCCCGCCTGCGAGCAGTCCGTTGGCGCCTACCGGGTGACGCGTCCTCCGCCGCTTTCTGGGTCGTAGCCGCCACTATAGTGCCGGGCAGCTGGCTGCGCCTGCCTCGCATAGGCGCCAATCCAGGCCGCACGGGCTTTTTACGGGTCCTGCGGCGCATGGGCGCGCATATCGCCGGCTCAGCCTTGACCGGCAAGCCGGAACCCGCATGCGGCCTCCTGATCCGATCAGCGGCTCTGACAGCGACCACGACTTCCACCAAAGAGGCTCCCGGCCTCATCGACGAAATACCTCTTCTTGCCCTAGCCGCGAGCCAGGCCGAAGGAACCAGCCGGTTCCAGGGCCTGGCCGAACTACGCCGCAAGGAAAGCGACCGGCTCTCCGGGACCGTCCGGCTTCTGCGGCTCTTCGGAGCCCGGGCACGGGTAGAAGGCGGAAATCTCGTGGTGAGCGGGCCGGCTCGCCTGCACGGTGCCCGCTTCGATCCGAGGGGAGACCACCGGCTCGCCATGACCGCGGCCGTGGCCGGGCTCATCGCGGCCGGCCGGACAACGGTGGCCGGCGCCGAGAGCATCGCGGTCTCCTACCCTGGATTCTGCGCCGAGCTCAAGCGTTTCTCCGGGACCTGAGTCGCAGGTGGCCCATAAGGCGTGCCAGGCTTTCATTAATTTTCCATAATAGCTCGTGCCCCGAGAATCCGTGAAGCTCTGCCTCCTGGGGCACCCCGTCGCGCATTCCTTCTCCCCGCGCCTCATGGCCGACCTCGGCCGCCTGACCCGGCGCAAGGTGCTCTACCGCGCCTGCGACGTCCCCTCCGAGCGGCTGACCTGCGCAGTCGAGCTCCTGCGATGGTCCGGGATGCTGGGCGGAAACGTGACGGTGCCCCACAAGGTGGCCATCGTCGGTTTGCTCGACGGCCTGACCCCCGAAGCCAGGCTCGCCGGCGCTGTCAACGTCATCCGCTGCGGCCAAGGCCGACTCCTGGGCCACAATACGGACTCATCCGGCTTCACCGACACTTTGCGGGAGTCGGGGTTCACGGTCGCCGGCCGCGACGCTCTCGTCTTCGGAGCGGGCGGCGCGGCCCGGGCCGTGCTTTGCGCCCTGGGCCGCCTGCGCGCCCGCCGCGTCACCATCGCCGCGCGCCGTCCCGAAGCGGCCCTGGCCTTGGCCCGCGCCATGGCCGCGAGCTTCCCGAGCACCGTCTTCACCGCGGGCCGCCCCGCGGCCGTGGACCTCGCCGTCAACGCCACACCGCTGGGCCTGCTGGGCTTGCCGGACCGCTCACCGGCGGCTCCGGATTGGCCGGGCTGCGGCCTGGCCTTGGACCTGGTCTACGGCCGCCGCACCGCTTTCCAGCGCCAAGCCCAACGCCTAGGCGCCCGCGTGCTGGGCGGCAGCGGCATGCTCGTGTCCCAAGCCCTACGCTCCTGGGAATTCTGGTTCGGCCCCCTGGGCGCGCCTCGACGCGCCACCCTAAAAAACCGCCTCCTGGAGAGACTCCCATGCCCTTGAGATTGCTCACCGCCGGCGAATCCCACGGCCCCGCCCTCATCGGTATCTTGGAAGGGATGCCCGCGGGCCTAAGGATCTTCCCCGCGTCCATCCAGCTCGAGCTGGCCCGCCGCAAACTCGGCACCGGCCGCAGTCCACGCCAAGGCCTCGAAAGCGACCGCGTCGAGATCATCTCCGGGGTGAGGCACGGCCGGACCTTGGGCTCCCCCATCGCGATCCGCATACCCAACGAGGACCGCGGCGACGGCGGCCAACCCGCGCTCACGGTCCCACGACCCGGCCATGCCGACCTGGCCGGAGCGCGCAAATATGGATTCACGGACCTGCACGACGTGAGCGAGCGCGCCAGCGCGCGGGAAACCGCTGCACGCACGGCCTTAGGCGCCGTTGCCAAAAGCTTCCTGAATGAATGCGGCATCGCCGTGGCCAGCCGGGTGATCCGCATAGGACGAGAGGCAGACCCTTCGGCACGGCCCTGCGAAGTCTGCCTGCTCAACGCCCGGGCCGACGCCTCACCGGCGCGCGCCACGAGCCCGGCAGTGGGACGCCGCATGGCTCGGGCGATAGAGCGCGCCTGCCGCGCAGGAGACACCTTAGGCGGCATCTTCGAGGTCTGGGCCGAGGGCCTGCCCCCGGGCCTGGGAAGCTACGCCCACTGGGACCGACGCCTCGATGGCCGCCTGGCCGGAGCGCTCATGGCTCTCAACGGCATCAAGGCCGTGGCCATAGGGCTGGGCTTCGAGGCTGCGGCCTTGCCCGGCTCCCGGGCTCTCGACTCCTATTACTGGAAAGCGGGCCGGGCCGCCTACAGGAGCAACCGCTCCGGCGGCATCGACGGAGGCGTGACCACGGGCGAACCCTTGTACCTGCGCGCAGCCATGAAGCCTCTGCCAACCTTGGCCCTGCCCCTACCCTCGATAGACCTCAAGACCGGACAAGCCTCCCCGGCTCCGGCGCTGCGCTCAGACGTCTGCGCCGTGCCCGCGGCGGCCGTCATCTCGGAGGCCTTGGTCGCTTTGGTCCTGGCCGAGGCTTTGCTGGAAAAGACAGGCGGCGACTCCATGCGGGAGATCCTGCCTCGGTTGCGGTCCCTGCGTCAGTGAACCCCAAGAATGCCTGACACCATCTATCTGACCGGCTTCATGGGAACGGGAAAGACCTCGGTGGGTCGCAGACTCGCCCGCAGGCTTCGACGGAACTTCGTAGACCTCGACACCCACATCGAAAGCAGCACAGGACGGACCATCGCCGAACTTTTCAGCCGCGGGCAAGCCGCTTTCCGCCGGTCCGAGTCGCAAGCCTTGCGCCGAACAGCCCGGCGCCAAGGACTCGTCGTCGCTTTAGGCGGCGGCGCCCTGCTCTCCCCCAAGAATCGCAGGCTCGTGGCCGATTCCGGCATCCTGGTATGCATGACCTGCGCCGAAGATCGACTATGGATCCGCCTGCGCGACGACGCCGCACTACGTCCCTTGTTAGGCTCCGGGCCCCAGCGTCGCGGGCGCATGCGCCGACTCCTGGCCCAACGCCGCGGCCTGTACAGTCAGGCGGATATCTCCGTCTCGACAACCCAACGCACCCCCGCGCAAGCCGCTGCACTCATCACTCGGAAGCTCAAAAGCTGTTTGCTATGATGCCTGCCATGGTGCTCATCGGACGCGGCCTGGCCCTGCGGCCCCGGCAATGGCTCAAAGGCCTGCCCCCCGGCGGCCGCCTCATGCTGGTTTCCGAGCCAAAGGCCTGGCGGCTGCATGGGGCAACAGTCGCCTCGGCCCTGCGCCGCGCCGGGATCCGGACGAGCCGGCATCTTTTACCCGGCGGCGAAAGGGCCAAGACTTGGGACGCGGTCTCCCGACTCCTGCAAACGATGCTGCGCCGGGGCTTGGGCCGCGACTCAGCCATCCTGGCGCTGGGCGGAGGCTCGGTCACAGACGCGGCTGGCTTCGCCGCCGCAGTCTACAAGCGCGGAATCCCCTGGCTCAGCCTGCCCACGACGCTCGTAGGCCAAGTGGACGCCGGCATCGGCGGCAAGACCGCTATAGACCTGGCCGAAGGCAAGAACCTCGTTGGAGCCTTCCACCAGCCCCTGGCCGTAGTCTGCGACACGGACTTTCTCTCCACCTTATCCCGGCGCGAGCGCCTCTGCGGCTTAGCCGAGGCAGTCAAACTTGGGATGGTCCGGGACCCTCTCCTGCTGAGCGGACTACGGCAGGACTGGCCGCGGCTCCTGGCCGGCGAACCAGCCTCCCTGGATCGCTGGATACGCCGCGCCGCCTCCGGGAAAGCAACCGTAGTCAGCCGCGACCCGCGCGAGACCAGGGGCCTGCGCGAGATGCTGAATTTTGGCCACACGGTCGGCCATGCCGTGGAAGCGGCCGCCGGCTTCGGGCCTTTACGCCACGGCGAAGCCGTAGTCTGCGGCATGCGCGCCGCGTTGCGCCTCTCGCAATCCTGCGCCGGACTACCCGCGCGCACCGCCGACGACCTAGACGCCTTCCTGCGTCTCATGCCCGTGCCCCGACTGCGCCTGCGTGAATCCGATGTGCTGCGTGCCTTGCGACAGGACAAGAAGACCCGCCGCGGCCGCCCGCGATTCATACTCTTGAAAGGCGTAGGACGGCCGCTTGTGAACGCCCATGTACCTGAGTCCAGCATCCGCCAAGCCGTCCGCTTTATCTTGGGAGAAATGAGATGAGGATACTCGTCCTGCACGGCCCCAACCTGAACCTGCTCGGAGAACGAGAGCCTGATGTTTACGGGGCCATGTCTTTGGCCCTACTAAACGCACACCTGCGCGCCCATGCCAAAAAGCTCGGCGCCCTGACGCGCATCTTTCAAGACAACTGCGAGGGGACCTTGATCGACATCCTCCATGCGCATCGGCGTTGGGCGCAAGGCGTGATCTTCAATCCGGGCGCCTACGCGCACTATTCCTACGCCCTGCGCGACGCGGTGGCTGCGATAGGCATTCCCACCATCGAAGTCCATCTGTCGGACGTCAAAAAACGCGAGACCTTCCGCCGCCGCTCGGTCATCGAGCCGGCTTGCCTGGCCTCGATCAGCGGCAAGGGCATCGACTCTTACCTCAAAGCCATCGACCGATTGGCGGGCCTAGGCCTCAGGAAGGCTCATCGTCAAACTCGCTCAAGAACTCCCCGGAGCCGGAGGCGCGCCGCAACAAGGCTTTGATGCGAGCCAGGAACTCGATAAAGCTGAAGGGCTTGATCAGATAATCGTCTGCGCCCGCGGCGAAGCCATCCTCGATGTCGACGGGGGTCTTATGAGCGGTCAGGAACATGATGGGGATGCGCGCCAGGCTGGGTCGGTCCCGCATCTCCCGGCAGATTTCGATACCGTCGCCGTCCGGCAGCCCGCGGTCTATCACGACCAGGTCCGCGGGAGGGCCGGCCAGAGCCTCGCGGGCCTCGCCGACGGTCTGCGCCACCTGAACGTCGAACGCCTCCTGCTCCAGCACGTACCGAATGAAGCTGGAGGCGTCGGTGTCGTCTTCGACGATGAGCAATCGGCGCATAGGCGGCCGGACACGGTCCGGCATGATATTGTAAACCTTAGCGCCGAGAGATTTGTTTCAGAAAATAAAATATTCGGTAAAGTCCCGTAAAAAATCCGGTTAAACGGTATAATAAGTCCATGGTGAAACCTTATCCGGAATATGTCCCGCTGAAGCAATCGAAGTGCCCTTCCTGCGGGAAACTCTTCGAAGGCGAATTGCACCGGATCGACAACGTGGTGCGCGCGGCTTGCTCGAGCCACGGCTGCACCTACGGCGTCGAGCTGTACTGGCTGGGCGGAGCCACGATCTCGGCTAACTAACCTAATGTTCAAGCGTCTCTTCGAGGCCAGGTGGGTCCAGAACCTGCTCGCCCGCTACGACCTTAAGCTGCTCGAGCGCCTCATGCTGGCCCGCCATGACTTCACGGCACGGGACAAACTGCGGCGCGTGTTCCGACGGGGCGCGGACCCTTACCAATACGCCACGTCCCCCTACGAACTGACGCGCTTTGAGCGTATGTCCGGCCTGCTCACGGGCCGGCGCTTTTGCAGCGCCCTGGAAGTAGGCTGCGCCGAGGGACACTTCACCAGAACGCTGGCCGAGATCTGCGACCAAGTGACTGCGCTCGACCTTTCCGAGGCCGCCCTATGCAGAGCACGCGCGCTGGTGGACCAGCCGCACGTGGAATGGATACAGGCCAACGTGAGAACCTGGCAGCCCGATAAGTCCTACGATCTCATGGTGATGGCCGAGGTGCTCTACTACCTGCCGGCGCCGACCAAAGGACCCTCATATGAGAAGGCATTCACGCTATTCATAGAGCGCCTGCTCTCCCGCCTGGAGCCGGGCGGACGGCTCCTGCTCGCCCACGGCTATGGGACTGCTGCTGAGCTGGCCATGCGCGAGGACTACGGACTGCGGGTGGAGCGCCTCGGCCTGTACAGGCTCGCTTCCGAACGCATCGGGGATCAGCCTCACGACAAGGGCACCCTCTTCTGCCTCCTCCAACTTTTCGAGAAGCCCCGGCCGAACAAATAGGGCCCGCTAAATAGCGGCAGAAAAATAGACAGCCCCCTTGCATTTTCCCGGGTCCGATCCTATACTTATCGGACCTATGCCCTCCGAGCCTAAACGCATCCTGATCGTCGAGGACGAACCCTCGCTCCTCGAACTCCTCAGTTTCTACCTCACCACCAAGCTGGGTTGGGAAGTCGTCGCCGCCGACAGCGGCGCTGCGGCACTGCAGGCCTTCGAAGTCGGCAAGTTCCACATACTCCTGGCCGACGTGGACCTGGGCGATGAGCTCGACGGCATCGAAGTCGCCAGGCGGCTTCGGAACCAGGACCCCCCCCTCAAGGTCGTGATGATGAGCGGCGAACCCAAGAACGAAGCCAAGGTCAGGGAGGCTGAAGTCGGCGCGTTCATGGCCAAGCCCTTCGACCTGCCGGATCTGGGGACCGTGCTCTGCTGCGAACCCTAAAGGCGGATCTAGGCCGGGAAGATTGAGAGTGGTTGGGAAATCCGACGGCAGAGTTAGTCCGGCAGCTGCCTTGGCTGCATCCGCGCAACGGCGCCGACTAGGCCGTACTCCACCAGCACGCGGATCGCCTCAGCCACGCTCCAGGCCTGAGAGCGCGTACCTCCCCTGTTCTGACTGCGCAGAATGTTCACGATGACGTCACGCAGGCCCAGCGGGTCGGCCAAGGAGAAACGCCGCAGTGCGTCTGCCGGCTGGCCGCCGTCGAAAACCTCAGGCAAGGACCCCTCGGGCTGGCTCACCAGGAACTCGACCAAAGGCGTCATGACCCCACGGACCTCGTCTCGGATGCGGCCCTCGTCCCAACCCTGGGCCCTCCGCACGCGCGCCAAGGCGTCCACGTAGGTGCCCATCAGCCAAGGCCACACCGTGCCCTGGTGGTAGGCTTGATCCTTCACGATCGGCGGCTGCGAGGTATCGTAGGTCGCGTGATATTGGCTGTCGCGATAAGACAGGGTGCGCATCCCATAAGGCGTGAGCAGATCCCGGGTCGCGGCCTGGACCACGGCCGCCTGGCGTTCCGGACTCAAGAGGTCCTCGCCATGGCTCACCGCGAAGAGCATATTAGGCCGGATGGCCCGAGAATGCGGGTCGCCTTCCACCACGTCGGCCAAGGCCCCGCCCAAGCCTCCCCAGGCCTTCCGGCTGTCCTCACTGACGTACCAGAACTTCTCATTGAAAGACTTCTTGACCAAGTCCGCGCGGGAGTCCAAGGCCTGGGCTGCGGACTCGTGGTCTGACTGGCGCTCCAGCCGGGCCAGGAAGCGCAGGTTCGCGTACCATAAGGCGTTGATCTCCACGGCCTTGCCGTTGCGCGGCGTGACCGGGTGGTCGCGGCCTTCCGGGTCCGCGTCCATCCAAGTCGCCTGGGCCGGACTCACGATCAGCCCATCCGTGTCCATAGAGATCCGGTTGAAACGGCCGTAGCGGTCGTAGCCCGTTCCCGAAGCGTAGCGGTCCATCACGCGCCGCAGCAGCGGCAGCATCTCCTCGACGAAAGCGGCGTCATTGGTGGTCTCCGCGTACTTCTTCACCGCCTGTATGAACCACATGGAGCCATCCACGGTGTTGTACTCCACGCCGTCAGGTGTGGTCGATGACCAGCGCGCAGCATCCCGGATCCGGTTCGGGATCAGCCCATCATGCTCGTACTTGGCGAAGTTGCGCATGTTCTCTTTGGCCTCGGCGGCGCGGCCGGTGGAGAGCAGCAGTCCCGGCAAAGAGATGAAGGTGTCGCGACCCCATTCCTCTTGAAACCAATCCAGGCTCGCGGCCCAGATCTGCACGGAGTCGTTGAAATGCTTGACGAAGCTGTCGCCCGCGATCTTAAAGGCGCTCCAGAGCGGCCCCACGGCCTTCCAGATGTCGCCTTCCTTCATGGCCTTCCAGCCCCCCATTTGGCCCCGGTTGTCGGTCCGCACTCGGTTCTTGTAATCAGGGTCCGAAGGCACAGGGATGCGGTAGCGCCAGTAGGAATTACCGTCCTTGACCACTTTCACCGGAACCGGATCGTTCCACTCATCTCCTAAAGTGTAACCCACGAAACTGCCGTTCCGGCCCGAGGTCGATTGCCGGCTCAAATCAAGCAGACGCGCCATGAACCATTCGCTTCTGGGATCATCGTGGGAACTCAGCTTCTTCCAATCCCCATAGACCGTGACAAAGCCATAGCGCTGGGCGTTCTCAGCCTTGCCCTCGAAAGCCTCGGCCAAAGGAAAGGCACCGCTGGCCTTGAGCACCTCGCCCAGGGCGCGGACGTAATCGTCTCCCGGCTCATCGCCGCTGGCCAGCTGACCGTTGCCGAAATTGTAGGCGAAATGCAGGGCGTCCACCCGCGCGCCGTCAAAGCCCAGGTTAAGCCAATGTCGGAACGGGTCGAGCATGACACGATAGCCCTCGCTCTTGAGCTTAGTCCAGTCCCACAAAGCCAAGTCCAGCCAGTCCTCATGGATCCACTGGTTCACGATGCCCGGATTGCGGGTCTTGAGATCCTTGAAGTACTCGGGATGCTTCCAGGCGTCCACCGAGTTCTTGGCGCGGAACATGGGAATGTCGAAGAGCACGTGCCCTCCGGCCTGATGGATAGTGTCCATCGCCGATCCGAACTGCTGGAAGGCGTTCCACTGGGCGTAGTAGTGCGTGTTCTGGAGCAGGGTGAATCGGGGATCGTTCCGGGCGCGCTGCTCGTCGTCCTTGGTCCACAACAAGGACGGCTTGCCAATGAGCCGGGAGAGGGCCATGAACTCGGCGTAGTCGTCGACCCAATAGGCATTCTCCTTGAGAAAAGCCAGGTAGTCCTGAAGCCGAGAGGTCCCAGGCGCGACGTGGTCGCGCTGGAAGATGCGGTAGGCCGCCTGCGCCACCGTTTCCTCCCTGGTCCAAAGGGCTTGATAGTTGACCGCCTCCCGCTCGGCTTGGTCCGTGACCGCGAGTTTGGCAAGCAGCTCCGGGTCGTTCTTGACCTCATCGACAGCCGCCCAGTCGATATTGCTCTCATTTAAGGCGTAGAGGCTCACCGGCGCGTAAGGGCTCTCGTCGAGCACCGCGAAATGAGGCAGGAGATGGATGGTGTCTACACCCTGCGGGACGAGCGCGTCACGGTAGTACGCGCCGAGGTCCGTGAACTTGCCGATGCCCGGGTCGCCCTCGGCGCGGCGCAGGGCGTAAAGCGGGACTGTGACGGCTATATGCTGGGCGGCAGGATCTTTCCACCAGGAACCATCGCGGCTCTGCTGGGCCGCGGGGCCATGCGCTCCGTTGTTGAGCGCGGCGTGGATCTTGGCGCTATGGTGTGAAGTTTCGACAAGGGCGACGGGCTCGGCCAGGGGGGGCAGGTCCGGCATCTTCTGCCCCAGGACCTTATCCATGACGCGGCCGCCCAGACTCTGGGCTTGATCGCCCGGCACGTCCTGCTTATCGATGGCTTTGAAATCGGTCTGGAGACTCTCCGAGACTTGCGCCAGGCGGACAGAGGTCGCCGCCTGGGCCGCGACAGAGCCGACCGCCGCCCCCGCCGGAGCGGCGGCAGGCTGTAGAGCAAGCTGGAAGATGACCGTCGGGGCCGCACCCCAAGCGGTCTGGGGCAGATTGAATACAGTGCGGTCAAGCGAGAAATTGATGCCGGAGAGGGAAGACGCCGAGCCCAGGGTAGTGCCCACGCCTCCGACGACTCCCGCACCGGAAACGGTCTGGGGCGCGCTGACGACGGTCGCGGCGAAGGCCTGTAACAGGAAACCCTGCTGAGCAAACAGCAGGGCATTGATGATGAGCGCGCAAAGCGCTTGCTTAAGATGATGTCGGCTGTTGCTTTGGACCATGCCGGCTACTTGTCGCGAATCCCTATTAGGAATTATAGCCGGGGGCTATGCGGACCTCATGGGCCATCGAGGTCCAAGAGGGCCGATAATAGGCCCACCCCCTATTGGGTCTTAGGTCTTAAAATGTCAGAGTCAAGCTGGGGCGGCAGAGCCTCTTCCACCTCGAAGAGATGCACGCCGCCGCTGTCAAGCTCGATATAGAATCCCTGCTCCAAGAGCTCCCTGCCGGATCGGGTATAAGTCACGGGCTGCCCGGCGGCGTCATTCTCGGCCAAGTCGCGCAGGACGTAGTCCTGACCGGCGGCCGGCGCGAACGCGTCCAAGCCCGACTGCGCCGCCTTGAAGCGAAACAGCCCGCTGCTGCGCTGATCGGCGAAGTTCGCCGCCGCGATCACGGTCTTACGATGTTTCCCGGACACCGCGCTCAGCGCGTAGGCCACGACGGGGGTACCCGGAGAGGTGTCGAGCACCTCCATGGTCCCCCGCTCCAGGAGATCCCGATACTCCGCGGACTTCGCGGACACGAACTTCAAGAACTCGCTCTCCGGACCGGCCGCAACCACCACCGGCCGCAGCAGCAAAGCGATCAGTGCCGCGGCTTTCCAGAACCGCCCGGCCTGCACCGGGAGCATGGCGCCGACGCCCGCGGGCCCGCCGCGCTGCCAGGCGCAGAAGGCCGCATCCCGGAGCGCGGCGCGGATGCGGTCCGCGTCGCGACCGGCAAGGGCATCATGAAGACCGGCCTGGGCGAGACCCAGCTTCTGACCGCCGACGAAGTAGCTCCGATCCCGGCGCACGACGTCCACACCCAGGTCCGAGGCCCGGGCATCGTCGAAAGCCTCCGATCCCGTCCATTCCACGGCGACCTTAAGGTCCAAGGAATGTGCGCGCCGCACCAACCGCCGGAAAGCCTCCTCGCCGTCCTCCCCGAATCCGGTCCTGAGCAGGATCGTGTCGACGTGTGCGGCCGATTGGATCCGCCGCAACTCGCCATCATCGAGCAGGTCGAAGAACTTCCTCTCGACTGTCGCGGCGCCGTAGTCCCCGGACGAAAGCTCATAGATGCCCGCGCGCCGGAACCAATTGTAAGCGTCCGCGGCCCGCAGCTCGATCTGAAACTCGCGGGCCGCGGCGATGAGGCGGGAATCCAAAAGACGGTTCTTCTGCGCGGCGTCGGCCTCGGAGTCGCGGATATCGGCAAGGTCCCGGCGCAAAGGCTTGGCCCGCTCGATTCCCGCCAGCAGGTCGTCGAGATAGCGGAAATAGTCGGCAAGCTGGCTCAGGTCCAAGGTTCCTTCGCGGGCCAGCTCGAACTTGGCGTAGAGGAATCCCTCCAACCCCGCGGCCCTGGCCTTGAGCGTCCCACCCGAGGTCCTGCGGAAGACGAAAGGCACGATGGCGCCGCCCGCAGTCTGCGTGCCAGCGGCCAGGACCGCCCGGAGCTGCCGGACGTAGCCGAAACCGTCCTGGGGAGTGACGGCCGAGAAACGGTAGTCGCCGCCGGCCAGACGGCGGGTCAATTCGGTGACGGCGGAAATAAGCCGCGGCTGGGCCACCGTCTGACCGGCCACCGCATGAGCGGCGCTGAACACCGCCTTCTGTGCGGCCCCGGCCGGGTTGCCGGCCGTCAGGCTCTGCTGGTAGCGCAGGCGCGCCGTCCGAGCAAGCGCCACGGCTTCCTGCTCCACGGCGAACGGATCCAAGAGCCGGGTCTCCAGCAACTCCATCGCCTTGGCCGGACGGTCGAACACTCCCTCGCCCGTCTCATAGGCCTCACGGCCAGGCAAGGGACTCAAGGTGCGCCGGACGAGTTCCACGAGGTAGAAGAAATAGCCCGGCGGCAGGGCCGCCGTGCGGGAAGCGAAGATCTCCGCCATGCGGCGGGCCATGCAGGCGAGCTTCTCCGCGGTGCGCTGGGCGGCCGCGCCCGTGCCCATGGAGACCGCCTTCGACCCGCTTGATGCGGCTGAAGGGTCCTCGCCCAGGATGGCCCGTGCGGCAGACCCGGCCGCGGCCTGCAGGCTAGGCAAGGCCGCGCCCAGATCGTCAACCAGGTCAGCCCAGGAGATGGCAGGGGCCTGAGCCGAGCCCCGCGCCGAGTAGCTCTCCAGGCCCTCGGTCTTGCCGGCAGCAGCCACCACCAAAGCGAGGCTGCCCCGGGCCAGGGCCGACACAGAGTCCTCGGCCGGGCCTTCGTTGCCGGCCGGCAGGACCACGCCCACGTTGTCGAGCAGCAATCGGTCGATGAGGCCGGGCAGGGCCCCGGGCCCCGGCATGGCCTGGCTGCCCAGGCTGACCGAGATCATGACCGGATGCTTCAGGGGATCGGCGGCCCGCGCCCGGATGGCCTCCAGAGCGGCCATCACCTTGGCCTCGGAGACTCCCTTCGCGGCCGTCACGCGCACCAACGACAGGTCGGCGCCGGCGGGGAGCTCCGGCAGTCCCTCGCTCAAGTCCACGCTAAGGCCATCCTCAACGCCATCGCTGCGCGAAGTCAGAGAGAGGCTGTGCTCGGGCTGAGCCAGGCTCACGGAATAGCCCGCGTGCCGGAGCTCCAGGCTCAGAGCAAAAAACTTATGGCCCGGCACGCTCAGCCAGAGGGCTCGCGACAAGGGCAAGCCGGCCTTGAACTCGGCTCCGTACCTGGCCAGCAGCGAGGCCGGCAAGCCGGCCTCGACAAGGGACTCGACGGCGCCGACGCTCGAGGAACGGTACGCGGAAAGCTCCCGACCCTCGGGCAGGCCGACGATGACGTCCAGGTCGCCGAAGGCGGGATCCACCCCTGGCACGCCCGCGCCGGACGGATCCGGCACCGGCGTGGGCATGTCCAGAGGCACGTTGACCACCCTCGCCAGGAGGCGGACCAGATCGCCCAGCGCGCCCGGCCGGCCGACCGCGACACGGTTCTTAAGCACAAAATCAGTCGCCACGGACTTAAGTGGATCGGCCTGGAGGCGGACCACGAGGGCCTTGTTGCGCAAGGCGACCGGGAAGAACTTGGCCACGGTGCGGGTCAAGGCCAGATTCTGGGGCCCGGCGGCCCCGAGAAGATCCTTGATGACGAGGTCGCTCACCGCAGCCGGCTGGTCCGCGGCCACATTGAAAAGGGCTGCGGCGGCCAGATGGCGGATGTTGCCCCGCTCAGCCGTATTCTGGACCAAGGCCGAGAGGGCGTCGGCCTCGCCCTCCGAGGCCTTGTCCCCCAGCTGCCCCAAGAGCCAAGTCACCGAGAATCGCACGGCTTTATCGGCGTTGGAGAGCTCCAGGAGGATACGCTTGACCCCGGATCGGTCGCCATGCCGGGCCAGGGCATATGCGGAATAGACTGCCACGTCCCAGAGCGGACTCTCCACAGCCTTCCGCAGAGTGACATCCGCGGCGTGGCTGGGATTCTCGGCCAGGGCCAACAACGCCATCTGCCGCACGCGGCCGTCGGCGTCGTTAAATGCCGTCTCCGCCAAAGGCATGGCAGCCTCGGGTGTCTTGAGGTTCAAGAACGCCATGGCCGCCTGGCGCCGCACCAGCCAGACCGGGTCCTGGAGCGCGGCCAAGAGATCGGAGAGGACCTCGGCCCGGACCGCGTTGAATTTGGCTGTCACCGCGGATGCGACGGCACCTCCCGCGGCTTGACGAGAGTCGGCCGCAGTCTCGCCACCCGCCGCATCGTCCTGGGCCCCGTAGTCGAAGCGAGCCTTGGCCTCCGTCTTGGCCAACTCGGCGGCGCTATAGACCTTATCTTCGAGCCCCAAGACCTTCTCATAGCGTGCGACCCACTCGAAGGGATCGCCTGCGGGCGGGGCCTGGGCACCCTTGACTTTGGCCCAGAGCCGCGCCACCCGGCTGCCCAAGACGTAGCCCACGGACTCGACCACGAGCTTAACGGCGGCCCAGGCGTCGATGAACCCCGCGCCCTGGAACCAGACCGGTACCCGCATGTCGTCGGCGGTGCGCATGATCACGGCCTTGAGGACCAGAGGACTGTGCTCCTTGACGAACGGGGTCTCGACCCCGGTCACACCCAAAGCGAGCCGGACCAGCAACGCAATGCCGGCCAGCATGGGAGAAGACATCGAAGTGCCGGACATGGCCGTGTACTTGCCGTCCGCCGTATCCGAAGGATTCTTCGGCATGTCCTTTGACTTGGCGGAATAGACGCCCAGGCGGTAGACGTTGGGCGAGCCCGGCTCCGTGATGACATTACCGCCCTTGGCCGTGGCGTCTGGCTTGAGTCGCACGCGCTTGACCGCGTAACGCTTATCCACGTCAGGTCCCACCGAACTGTAAAAGGCGATCTCCGCGGAGTGGTCGTCCTCGCCCACGGCCGCGGCCGCGGTGGCGAAGACGTCCTCCCCGGCCGCTGGCTGGCTCAAGGTCTGGTCGAAGGGCCCGGAGTTGCCCGCGCTGGCCGCCACGAAGGGGTACTCGCCGTTGGCGTTCTTCCGGTGCGTGAGCTGAGAGAAGAAGGTAGCCAGGTTGTCGCCGGAGGAGCCCTTGCTGCCCAGGCTCAAGTTGATGACGTCGACTCCCTTCTGCATGCCGATGGCAGCCGCGCCCATGATCTCGCCGTCCGAGGCGCCGGGGTTCTCCCGGGAGAAGACCTTGGCCATGATGCCGTGTGCGCCTTTGGCCATGCCGGTGTAGGGAGTACCCCCAGAGATCGAGATGCCCGCCACGTGGGTGCCGTGCCCGATCCAATCCTCGGGACCCTCGTTGACCATATCCACCACGTCCAGGCGCCCCTCGAAATCCGGATGGGTCTTATCCGCACCGGTATCGATCCACATGATGGTACCGTCCACGCCTGTAATGCCGGCCTGCCAGACAGGCTTGACCTTATGCAGCTCGGCGGACTCGAAGAGGTGCGGCTCGAAGTTGGTCTGCGAGGCTCCCACGTCCATGGCGATGCCGGAGACGAAGCGCCGGATCGCCCCGGCATTGCGCCGCGGCACGGTCACATAGATCTCCTGGCGACCAACGTCCGCGCCAAAAACATGACGGATCTCGACTCCCAACTCGTCTAACTTGGCAAGCTGGTCGGCAAAGCCCGCGGCGGAAAGCGCCGTGCGCGCTGACTCGCGGGCCTCGCTCGAAGCATCCGCATCCGGAATGGTGACGGCGAGGAAGCCCTTCTGCGGCCGCAGCCAGAGTCCCACGCGCGACTCGATCTTACGCAGGATGAGGATGTGCCCGCCATCCTCCAGGTCCACGCGGACAAGGCGGAACTGACCACCGTCCTTGGCCTCCCAGAAGCGCAGGAGCTTCTCCCAGACCGGCAGGCCCTCAGCCTCGGGTCCGAACGGCAGGAAAGCGACACCCTTATTAAGCATGGAGCCATAAAGAGAGGCCACAAGATCGGTGGCTTTTAGGCCCTTCAAACGCGTCGCGGCGATATCCTGCCAGAACTCGCGCACCAGCTTCTCGAAATTCTCCCGCGCCCTCTTGTCGCGGGAGTCGAGGCCCCTTGCCACGGCGGCCAGGCTCTGATAACGCTGGGCGTGAGCGGCATTGTCGGAAAAAGCCCCGGCCTGCGGCACGAGACGCGTGGCCAGCAAGAAGAGATCGTCGAGCTGCCCCAGGGCCCGGCTCAGTCGCTGGGAATCCGCAGACCTCTCCTCCGGCAGAAGAGTGGATGACTGATCCAGGACCACCACCTGAAATCGGCTGAAATTCTTAGCGTCGCTCAAGACCGCCTGCGGGTCGGCGCCCTGGACGACCGAAACGCGAGCTTGACCGCCCGAAAGGGCCTGGTAGATGGCGGGGTTCTCGAGTTCCGGAGACCCGGCGTTGACCACGAGCACATCGTAGGGCCTGGCCAGGGCCAAGGAAAGCTGGGCTAGACGGAGGGCCCGCTCCAAGACCGGGATGCGGATGCGCGCGATCAGCTTGGCGGCCTGGAACTCTCCCGCCCGGGCATAGAGCTCGGAGGCGAATTGGCGCCAGAGACCCCGGATGCGACCGGCCGGCGGCCCGCGCTGGGGGCCGCCGCGCAGATGGCGCAGCTCGTGGCCGAGGACCTGGCGGAAGAGCCACGGAGTAGCGGCGAGCTCGGGCCGAAGATGAAGGTTGTCGCCGTCCGTGAACCCGAAGTCCATACTCCAGGAGATCTTTCCGGGCCGGTAGATCCGCAGCATCTCAGCGACGCCGGCATCCATGCGGCCGTCCATGACTTCCCCACGCACGAAATCCCAGAAATCCGCGTCCGTGACCTGTCGGCCCCTCCACATACCGTAAGCGTAGGCACCGAGGTCCAGGAGCGCGCTGGCGGCGAAGACCGCGCCGGCGCCCAACACCGTGAAGCCTGCGACACCGGCCGCCGCCTGCAAAACAGTGTAGACCGGAGCCGCGCTCGCGGCATGGACCGCGGCCCCGCCAGCCAGAGCCGCCGCGGCCCGGATGCCCTCCCACACCAGAGCCGCGCCCACAGCGACCACGGCCGGAAAGACCGGCGACTTGGCCCGCTTACCGGCGGTCCCCTCCGGCGAGGGAAGAACGAACTGCTCCTGCGAAGACAGCGAGCCCCGGCTCGCCGCAGGCTCCAGGCGCGGCACGATCGAGCTTGGATCGCTCGCCACCGGGGCTGCGGCTTCGGCTGCATTGAAAGGGAGCTTCTCACCCAGCCTCTGCGCGAAATCACGTCCGGCCAAGTCGGCCGCGATCTCGCTTCCGGCCTGAGCCGGAATAGCCTGCACCAAGAACGGCGCCTGGAGGTTATGCATGGTCCGCTGGAAAGCGGTCTGGGGCGGCGCCTCCTGTGTCTGGGCCGCCGGGAGCGCGACCGGCAAAGCCGGAGACAGGGCCTGGGGAAAGGCGGCCGAGATCGGAGCGACGGCGGAAGCCGAGAGCGTGGGCAGCGCCGAGGGGGACGAAAGCGTCCTCAAGGTCCCCTGCAATCCAGACAGAGACGCCTCGGTCAAGCCTGCCGGCTGGAGCTGGACGCCTACGGCCGCATGCGGGACGACCAGCGCGCCGGAGCCGGCGACCCGCACCGGAGCCACCTCCGCAGCCATGGCCTGCCAAGGTTGCAGACCGGCGGAGAGGCCGACAAGGGCCAGGCTCAGAAAAGCGGCGATAGCCTTACGCATCATCTCATGGGCCGACGATCAGTTCCGGGGAAAACTGCGGCCGCTGCGGTCCGTCACCCAGAGGTAGCTCCGGCTGTCCGCTTTAAAAAACACGCTGGTGGTCACGCGGCGCTCAGACAAGGCCTCCGGGACCTTGCCTCCGTGCTTACGGATGATCTCTGTGTCGCGGTAAACCATGATGCCGTCCTCCTGTGACTAAGGCACATGGTAACAGAAGCGCAGGAACCTATCATGGGCCGGGGGTCCCAACGGGAGGGAGTAAAATGGCCCAACCGCATTGGGCTTTATGACCTATTAACGTTTACAAGGGAAAACCCCAGCGCACTACCGTGCGCTAGGGGCGGATCAGGGCTTATAGAGCCGACAGAACCAGGGCTTCTTGGCGAGCAGGCGCCGCCGGGTGCGCCGGTAGCGGGCCAGGATTTTCTGCAGACGCCCGACTTCGGCGAAGACCTTCTCGATGGCGTCCTGCGCCGCCTCCCGGCCGACCGGCCGGGAGTAGAACTCCGTGAGGTCCACGGGCCGACCGTAGTAGATCAGGATGGTGCGGAACACGCGCGGCCAGAAATGTCCCACGGGCTGGAGCCCGCTCATGCCGTCCATGCACACCGGGATGGCCTTGGGCCGGGTCTTGAGCATCACGTAGCCGATGCCCGAGCGCGGCGGCAGGAGCCGGCCGTCGCGGGTGCGGGTCCCTTCCGGGAACACGATCATGATGCCGTCGCGCAGGCAGGCCTCCATGCGCAGCATTGCGCCCACATCCTTGCGCCCTTTGCGGACCGGGATGCAGCGCCAGTTGTCGGAGAACCAGCGCATGAGCGGGTTCTCGAAGAAGTTCTCCCACGCGGCCGGCAGCCATGGGAAAAGCTCGGGCTGGAGAAGGCTTCTCGGGAAGAACACCATCGCGCCCACCAGGAAACCGTCGATCATGCTCTGGTGATTGGCCAAAAGGACGGTGTTCATCCCCACGCCCACGTTCTTCTTGCCGATGACGATGGTCCGGTTGAGAAGCTTGAAGAAGACGAACGCGGCCACCGCCGAAAAGCTGGTCACGATATACCGGGTGAATGGCCAGAAAAAATGGAAGACCGGCCCGCGGTAGGGGATGCGCTCGGGATGGAGCGTGGACTCCCGCAGCGCCCTGTCCTCGGATTCCGGTTCCGGTCCGACGCCCCGGGGCGCTCCGGCTGCGGACCCGACTTCTACCATGTCTTAGATTATATCAATATGGACGAACCCCAGTCTGTCCCAAGTTGTATCGGAACGATATTGTGTAAAATGGCAAGGCTGCCAAAGGCAAGGAAACATTCATGGTCGACCCGCGCTGCGTGGACTACATCCGCAAGAATAAAGATAAGTATCCCATGGATACGCTCAAAGCCGCACTCCTGAAGGCGGGGGCCTCCGCCGCCGATATCGAGAAAGCCGTACTCTTGGCCGTTTCGCCCCCGCCGACGCCCATCCCCGCGACCGCGCCCCCCATGCGGAGATCGCCGAAAACATTCGCCGACATATTCCCCGCGGCCGCGCCTTCAGGCGCCGCCGCCCCGGCGCAGGACCCCTCCCCAACCCGCACCATAGATAGCGGGCCGGCCCTATTGGCCCAGACGCAAGGCCTGTTGCCACGGGCGCGCTCCGTGGTGCTCGATCCCGTCGATTTCTTCCGGACCATGCCCAGAAGCGGCGGCTGGCAGGAGCCTATGGTGTTTCTCCTCACCATGTCCTTGGCCGGCGCTCTTTTGCGACTCGTCCTGGGCCTCGTGTTCGGGCTCTTCGGGTCAGGGACGTCGATCGCGCTCTTCGCCGGACTCTTCTCGATCTTCACCGCGCTGATCGTGGTCCCGATCGCGGCCGTGGTGGTCGCTGGGATCACCCATGTCATCTGGACCGTCCTGGGCTCCCAGCAGCCCTTCGAGGTTTCCCTACGCTGCATCGCCTTCATGAGCGCACTGATGCCGATCCACGCGGTAGTCCAAGCCCTTCCGGTCGTGGGCCTATGGCTGGCCATAGCAGTGTCTCTCTACGGGGTATACCTCTTCCTGCCGGCCTCGACCGAAGTCCATATGATAGGACGGATGAAGGCATCCGTCGTAGCCCTGCTGTTCAGCGGTCTCGCCCTGCTGGGACTGCTCAACTCGACTTTCACCATGTGGAAGCTGCGCCGCATGATAGCGCAAAGAGGCGGGATGATCCCCCAGACGCGCGCTCTGCAATCGCTCATCGAGGCCGGCCAGGGCGCACTTCCGACCGGCGCCGCGCCCAGTTCGGGCCAGCCCCCGGCCACCGCCCAGGCCATGCAAGCGCTGAGCAGCGCGCTGGGCGCGCTGGGCGCGGATACGAGCATCCAGGCGGTGATGCCGGACGCCCTCAAAGGGCTGCTGCCCAGAGAGATCCCGGACATGCGGCGCACGGATGCGGAGAGCGGGCGCCAGAGACTAGGGCCCATGGAGATGTCCGCGGCGACGGGCACCTATGAATCCGCGACCGGAGGAAAAATCGAGATCCAGCTTATCGACGCGGGCAGCTACAGCGGCCTGCTCTCCACGGCATGGGACGCCTCGAACATCGACCAAAGAGACGAGACCGGCTTCAAGCGGAGCACGATCTACAAGGGCGCCAAGACGCTCGAGGAGTACCGCAAGGCCGAGCGTGCCGGCTCGATCCAACTGATCGCCGCTCAACGCTTCGCGATCAAGGTGACTGGACGCGACGTGGACATGAAGGTCGTGCGCGCGGCCCTGGACACCGTAGACCTCGACGCTCTAGGCCGGCTGGCGCACTGAGCCCTATGGGTCTACCACCGGGCCGGAAGCCCCCGGCGGCGGCGCAGGATGGTCGGACAGAACGGCCCACACTGTTTTTACGGATTGCGTCGGATTATAAATCCGATCCAGTTTAACCCTGCGGAGAACCTCAGTTGAGCCCGCGCGGTGCTTCACATCCCCACGTGGATAGAGATGATGAGCCATCGCGGAGTGACGATCTCCTTGCCGTCGGAACGCCGGGCCCTACTCGTTTTCTATAGGGCTGATGTACTGATTAGCGACCGTGTACCCGAGGTGGAAGAATCGGCGCAATTCCGGGGTGAGATTGCCGGCGGCTTGGAGCGCCGCGGCGCGGACATCCGGATCCGAGTTGCGCAGCAGAGCCTCGATCGGGTGGATGACTTCCGAACTGTTGCTCCCGTTCAAGACGAGGATCGCGGCCAAGCGCAGGTCCTTGGGCTGGGTCGCGTCGTTGGCCAGCCGGAGCATCCCGTGCCAGATCTCGGAATATTGCATGGCGCCGTAGAGGCTCTTGACCGCCGCCACGCGCAGGCCCTGGTCCAGATCGGCATCCGCGCTCACGCGCAGCAGAGTGTCGCGGACGATAGGAAAACCGCCGCTCTCGAAAAGCGCCCAGACCGCGGCTTTTTGCACCTCCAGATCCGTCTCGCTGCCGAACTCCTTGACGATGTCGCTGGCGATCGTGGAGGTGTGCGACGCGATCGTGTGCTGGGCCTTGTAAGCCATGCTCCGGACCCGGGGCGACTGATCCTGCCGGGCCAATCTAAAGAGCAGCTGCTGCGTCTCATGGGGGGACGTGACCCAGTAAAGCGTGCGGACGGCCTCGACCTTCGCGTCGAGGTCCGATTCATTGGCGGCCATGGCCGAGACCTGCTGACGCACGACGGCATGCTGGATCCGGGGAGTGGAACGAGCGTACTTGAGCGCCGCGATGCGCACCTCGGGATTCTGCTCGCGCATCGAGGCCACGATCTGCGCGTCCTGTATGTCGATGGACGCGGCCATGAATTTTGCGGAAAGGACGCTGGTCTGGACGCTGACACGCGAGACAGAAGCGGCAAAATCAGCGTCCGACAGAGGAACCAGCGGTGCGGCTGAGGCGGGAATGCAAAGGGACGCAAACAAGACTGTCAGTCTCATCATGACGGATCCTCCTCCGTTATTCAGGAAAGCAGAATTATTATACCACGATAGCGAGCCGGAATATGCATCTCTCCGCACTGTTGGCGCGAAGTCATTTCAACGTCGCTTCACCCGAGGGTCCCGGATAAAACCGGACCAAGACGCCGCGGCCGGACGGCTCGCCAGAGCCGACGGCGATTGTCAAGCAGTCCGGGTTTCGCTATGATACCCTCATGAAAAAATCGACACTCTTCGCTTTAGCCGGGGCGGCTTGGCTCTTCGCCTCCGCAGCGTCGGCGCAGCCGGACCAGCCAGCCACGACGACCCAACCGACTTTCGCGACGCCGGCAGACCTGCCCTCGCAGCCGCCTCCGCCGACGCCCCCGAGCCCGTCGACCCAAACGATCCAATCGCCGCAGGTGATTCAATCGACTCCGACGGAGCAGCCTGCGACGACGCCTGTGCCCGCACAATCCGTCAAAACGCCCAAGCAGGTCCTCTACGGAGACCCGTGCCGGACCGAGCTGGAAAGATTCTGCGTGGGCAGCCAGCCCCAGGCCATCCGCATGAGGTGCCTGGACTCGCATGAAGCCGAGTTCTCCGGAGCCTGCCAAAATCGCCGCGCGGAACTGCGCGAGCTGCGCGCCTCCTGCCAGACCGTCATCGAGCAGTCTTGCCGTTACGTCCCGCTCTTCGCCGACGCCATCCTGAACTGCCTCCAGGAGCACGATGCCGAACTCATAGGCCCCTGCAGGAGCCTGCGCGAGAAGGCCCAGAAGCCGTCCCACTACATCGCCGAAGCCTGCCAGTCCGATGTCAAGAAATTCTGCAAGGACGCGCCGCTCATCGGCTTCCGGATCGCCCAATGCCTGCAGGAGCACGAGGCCGAACTCTCCAAGCCCTGCCTGGCGGGAGCGCCGGAGAAATAAGCCGCCCTCAGACGATGATGTCCTGGAACAGGACGGAAGAGTGATAGCGGTCGCCGGCGTCCGGGAAAATGACGACGATAAGCTTGCCCTTGTTTTCGGGCCGCGCCGCCAGCCGCAGCGCCGCGGCCATGGCCGCGCCGCTGGATATGCCCACAGTGATCCCCTCTTCCCTGTGGAGCCGTCGGGCGAAGTCCACCGCTTCCTCGTTGGAAACCGTCTGGATCTCATCGACCAAGGATAGGTCCAGGACGTCGGGCTTAAATCCAGCGCCGATGCCCTGGATCTTGTGAGGACCGGGCTTAGGCGTCTGCTTAGCGCGAAGAGCGGTGAGCACGGGCGAGGCGGCAGGTTCCACGCCCACGGACCAGATGGGCTTCTGGCGGACCTCCTTGATGTAGCGGCTCACGCCGGTGATGGTCCCGCCCGTCCCGATGCCGGAGACGAATAGGTCCACTGCCCCCTCCGTATCGTCCCAAATCTCCGGGCCGGTGGTCCTGAAGTGGATATCCGGGTTGGCCGGGTTCTTGAACTGCTGAGGGATCCAGTAGCGGCCCGGCGCCGCGGCCGCAAGCTCCTCGGCCATGGCGATCGCGCCCGGCATGCCTTGAGCGCCCTCGGTCAAGACCACGTCGGCCCCGAAAGCCTTAAGCATGCGGCGCCGCTCCAGCGACATGGTCTCCGGCATGGCCAGGGTCAATCGATAGCCCCGCGCCGCGCACACGAAAGCCAAAGCGATGCCCGTATTGCCGCTGGTCGGCTCGAGCACGGTCGGGTTATCGCCCCCCGGCTTGAGGAGTCCTTTGTTCTCCGCGTCCCAGATCATCGAGGCGCCGATGCGGCATTTCACCGAATAGGCCGGATTGCGTCCCTCGGTCTTGGCCAGCACCGTGGCCCCGAGACCCTGGGCCATCTTATTGATCCGGATCAAAGGCGTGCGTCCGATGCTGAGACTGTTATCCTCGAAGAGCTTCATGCCTTCTTTTCCAGCTTGGACTTCAGGAGCTCCCCCAACGTTCCCAGGCTCTGGGAGGCCGACGCCGACGACTTGTCCAGATAGGCCTTCACATCGGCGGCCTCATCTTCTTCCGCTCGGCTGACCGCCGCCAAAGAGAGCGAGAGTTTTCTATTCTCCAGGTCGACCGCTTCCACGCGCACCTCGATCTCCTGGCCTTCCTTAAGCACCTCGCACGGATGGTTTATCCTCCGGCCAGCGCCCAGCTTGGAGATGTGGATAAGACCTTCCACCCCATCCCCCAGGGCGACGAAGGCGCCGAAAGGAGCCAGGCGGGTGACGGTCCCGTTCTGATAGGAGCCCACGGGCCAGGTCCGTGCTGCGCTCTGCCAGGGGTCCGGCAAGGTGTCCTTCATGCTGAAAGAAAGCTTATGGTTCTCCCAGTCGAGCTTCTTGACCACCACCTCGACCGTCTGGCCCGCCGAGAGCACGTCTCCCACGTTCTCGGTGCGGCCCCAGGCGATATCGGAGACCGGAATAAGTCCATCCACGCCGCCCACGTCGATGAATGCGCCGAATTTCTGGATCGAAGTCACGGTCCCCTTGACCCGCATCCCTTCTTTAAGCGAGCCCTTGAGGGCCTGCGCCTTAGCTTGCCATTCAACGTCCAGGATCGCTCTCCTGGACAAGACGACATTGCGCGCGGCGCATTCGGTGATCTTGAAAATAAATGATTTCCCGACGCACTCGGCTTGGTCCTCATCCCGCCGAAGGCCCATCTGCGAGAAGGGACAGAAAGCGCGCGCGCCGCCGCCGATGCGGACCTCAAAACCGCCCTTGACCTCCTTAACGACGCTGCCCTGCACGGGGATGCCACTCTTCCAGGCGTCCGCGAGCTGGGCCTGCGCGACAGGGCCGGAGCCGATCTTCGTGGTGAAGTGCATCTCATGGCTGGGCGATGGCAGGTAGTAGGCGCGGACCTTATCGCCTTCCTTGACAGTGAGGTTGCCGGCGTCGTCGAGCAGCTCCTTCCTGTCCAAATACCCTTCGCCCTTGCGGCCCACGTCCAAGAAAATCCAGTCGGCCGCGATCTTGACGATCGCCGCCTCGATCATCTGGCCGGGCGCCAGCCTGCCCGTCTCTTGGAAGCTCGCCTCGAAAAGCTCCGCGAAGTCTTCATGGTCGTCAGGTATGCCGGTCGGTTGCTTTTCGTTCATGACTTGGACTCCCTACTGGCCGGAGGCCAGGCGCAGAGCAAGATATTCAGGCAAGCCGTTGGCGCGGATCTTGGCCTGTGTGGCGGCCACGTCGTAAGCGAAGCGGAACACCTGGAAGGTCCGCGCCTCGCTGTCCCAAAGCGCGCATGAGGCTCGCTGATCGTGGTCGCGCGGTTGGCCCACGGAACCCGGGTTATAGGCCACGGGCACGTTCCCGTAAGGCGCCACGTCGCCGGTGATGGTCTGATGCTCCTCAAGAAAAAGCGCCTCGACCTGGCCGGCCGTCGTGCACTGGAAGCATAAGGGCATATGGCTATGCCCGCAAAACAGCGGCCAGGTCTTGACCAGGGACATATTATTCCTGAACTGAGCCACGCTGAGCAGGTACTCGTCGGCGGGCCGCCGCGGCGAGCCGTGCACGACGCTGAAGTCCTGGTGCTCCAGCCGCGCCGTCAGATTTTCCAGGAACCGGCGCGACTCCTCCCCCAGGGCGGCGCGCGTCCACAGCGTGGCCGCGCGCGCGTAGGGGTTGAACCACTCCACATCGATACGGTCGATGACGGCCAAGTCGTGGTTGCCGCAGACGATATGCAGGTTCTCAAGCGCCCGGATAAGACCCAGGCACTCATCCGGGTCCGGGCCATAACCCACGACATCTCCGCAGCAGATATAGCCCTCGACCCGCGAGGCGCTGTAGAAATCCAAAACCGCGCCCAAGGCCTCAAGGTTTCCATGGACGTCCGAGAAGACACCGTAAAGCATTTTTAGGATTACATGATACCAATAGTAGGCGTCAGCGCCAAATTCGTCTTGGGCACGGAACCCAGGCTATGGCGGCCTGTCGATCAACCCTGCGGCGGATTTTCGTCCGTCGTTCCAGGATGCGCTGTTGGCAGGGCATCGGCCTGCGGCGGGCTCTGCACCGCGACGACTGCGACCAGCGGCGCGACCGAGACCGGCTCCGGCGCCTCCATGGGCAAAGTCTGCTGCACGGCGGCGACTTCAACCGCCACCGGAACGAAAGCGTCGGCTGCAAAAGCAGCCGGCGACGGCGCAGGGGAGAACGCCTGCCCTACAGGGACGGCATGCCCTGGCCCGCCGGCGCGCTTCTGAAATTCGATGGAGACGATCTGGCTCACGCCCTTCTCCTCCATGGTCACACCGTAGATAGTATCGGCGGCCTCCATGGTGCGCTTGTTGTGACTGATGATGAGAAACTGCGTGCGTGAGCCGAACTCCTTGAGCATGTTGACGAAGCGCTCGATGTTGGCGTCGTCGAGGGCCGCGTCGGCCTCGTCAAGCATGCAAAAAGGCGAAGGCCGCACCATGAAGAAGGCGAAGAGCAACGCGATCGCGGTCATGGTCTTCTCACCGCCGGAGAGCAGGGATATGCTCTGCAGGCGCTTGCCCGGCGGCTGGGCCACGATCTCCACGCCGGTCTCCAGGATGTCGTCCGGATTGGTCAGGACCAAGTCAGCCTCGCCGCCCTCGAAGAGTACGCCATAGAGCCGGCGGAAGTGTTCCCGCGCGTCCATGAACGTCTGGCGGAAGTTCTCCCGGGTCGTCGCGTTGATCTTCTGGATGGCGGCCTTGAGGTCGTCCTTGGCCTGCGTCAGGTCGCTGAGCTGGGCGTTGAGGAAGGACTGGCGCTGGGACAGGGCCTCGTACTCCTCCGGAGCCGCGGAGTTTATGAGCCCCATGCCCAAGATGCGCTTGCGCAGGGTCTCTATTTTCTCAAGGTCCACGACCACTTCCCCGTACTTGGTCTTGGCCTCCTCCAACGTGAGCTGGCGCTGATCCCAGAGCTGGGTGCGCAGCATCTCCTGGCGCGTTGCCAGACCGCTCTTCTGCAGATCAAGCTCGTGCATCTCCTTCTGCGCCGCCTCAGACTCGGACTTCAAGATATGCAAGGCCTGGGCCTGGGCCTGCAGGGCAAGGTCCGTCTCCTGCAGGCGCGCCTGAGCGGCTGCCGCCTCGTTCTCGTGCTTGGCCAGCTCGCCTTGCAGGACCTGGATCTGCTGGCGCGACTGGTCCTGAGCCGACAAGGCCTCCTGCCTCCGGCGGGCCAGCGCCTCACGCTCCTGACCGCGCTCGGCCACGGTCGCCTCCAGGTGTTTCTTATTGTCGGCCAAACGCTCGAAATTCTGTGCATGGATGGCCATCTCGCGCTCGAAGCCCTCCAGCCGGGCCTTGATGACCTCGGCCGCGGAACGCTTCGCCGCCATAGCATCCTTGGCGGCCTGCGTCTGGACCGCGGTTTCGGCCTCGGCCTGCCGGCAGACATACTCCCGCTGCCCGGCCTCGTCCCGGCGGACCCGCAAGCCCAGCAGGCCCTCCTTGATCAAGGCTGCTTCCCGAAGCGTGCCCGCCGCCTGCCCGGTCCCCAGCCCGACATTCTGCCGGGCCAGGCCGAGGGCCTCATCCTTCTCTTGAAGCCGCTTGCGCAAGGACTCTTCCCTCGTGGCCTCGACGCTGACTTCAGAGAGGGCCTCATGCAGGCTGGCCTCGGCCGCCGCGGACTCTTCCACGCAGCGCGCGGCGTGCGCGGACCGTTCCGCGGCCTGCGCCTCCATCGCCGTCAGGCGCTGGCGCAGCTCCTCGATGTCCGAAAGCGAGAGCTGCACGCCGGGGCCCGGCTGCGCGCCGCCGCAGACCCAATGGTCGCCGAAGAGGGCCTTGTCCAAGGCGTAGCTTTCCGCGAAGAGGAAGCGCACCGCGGCCTCGTGGCGCGGGTCGTACTGGATGTAGCGCAGCAAGGGCTGAGCCTGTTCCGGGCAGGCTCGCTCGCCGGGACCCCCGCTCAATGTGCTCAACACCAAAAACCGTGCCCGGCCGGAACCGGCGGCCTGGAGCAACGCGATGCCGGCCCGGGCCGCGTTGGAGTGCTCGCAGACCACGGCGAAAAGGCGCTCTCCAAGCACGTCCTCCACGTAGGGACGCCAGGCCTCTTCGACCTTGATGAGACTGCGCACGCTGCCGACCACGCCCTCGATGCCCGCGTTGAGGACCGCTTGGGCGCCCACCCAATAAGGGTTCTGGCCGCCTTGGGCTTCAAGGGATTCGGCGCGCGCCTTGGTTCCGGAGACCTCGGTGTGCAGACGCAGGACTTCGGCGGAAAGCTCGCCCTGCCGCCGGCGCAGGTCGGCCAGAGCCGTCTGGGCCGCCGCGACCTTCTCCCGGGCCGCGGCCGCGCACGCCGCTTGCCCGTCAACCTCGGATTTGAAAGCCTCGAACTCGCCTTGACTGCGTCGCTCGTTTTCAAGGTCGCGTTCCAAGGCGTGCATGAACTTGGATAAATCAGAGACCTGCCGTCCCAGGTCGGACTCGCGGACGGAAACTTCCCGAGCGGCGCCCAAAGCCGCATCCGCGGCGGCCAGGGACTCCCGACGGTGCGCCTCCAGCCCCCGTTCCGCCTCGGCCAGAGCTGCCGCGGCGGCATCCACCTGGGCCTGCCAACCGGCGAGTTCCCGCTGCGCCCCCTCCAGCGCGGCGCGCACCCGATCCACGTCGGCGCCGGCCTGGACGATCTGCGGGTCGACCTCGGAGAGCCGGCCCCGCGCGTTGGCCGACTCCTTGTCGCAGTCGGCGCGACGGCTGTCCACGCCGGTGATGGTCTCGCCCGCGGCGCGGCAGCGCTCATCGAGCTTGCCGGCCTCGCCCTTGAGCTCGGCGATGCGGTTGCCGATGGTGCTCCGCTCCGCCTGCCGGGAGACTTTCTCAAGCTCCAGGCGCGCGACCTCGGCCTCTTCCGCGCCCAACGCCGCGCGTTTTGATTCCAGCCGTTCCTGGGCCGGGCCGGTCCTGCCGGAGAGCTCCGCGAGCTGGGACTCCAGCATCGTGAGGTCCGAGAGGGTCTTGGCCGCTTCCAGGCCCACGAGCTCCTCCTCATATTTCTTATGGAGCTTGGCCTTGCGCGCGGCGGCGTCGAGGTTCTTGACCTGCTCGTCGATGAGCGAGAGCGAGTCCTGCAGGCGCGCCATGTCCACCTCGACGCGCTCGAGCTTGCGCAAAGCCTCCTCGCGCTTGGCCTTGTACTTGGACACGCCGGCGGCCTCCTCGAAAAGGGCGCGGCGCTCCTCGGGCTTGGCCCGCAGGATGAACTCCACGCCGCCCTGGTCGATGATGGCGTAGCCTTCCCCGCCCACGCCGGTGTCGAGGAACATCTCGCGGATGTCGCGCAGGCGGCACTGTGTGCGGTTGAGGAAATAGGCGGACTCGCCGGAACGGTAGATGCGGCGGGTGACCGTAACCTCGGAGTACTGCGTGGCCAGCTGACTGGAAGAGTTGTCGAAAGTGAGGGTGACCTCGGTCATGGACAACGGGGGCCGCCTCTCGGTGCCGCTGAAGATAACCTCGATCATGGCGTCGGCGCGCAGGGACTTGTAGGACATCTCGCCGAGGCACCAGCGCACGGATTCCATGATGTTGGACTTGCCGCAGCCGTTGGGTCCCACGATGCCGGTGATGCCGGGGGCGAAATCGAGGTGGGTCTTGATCGCGAAGGATTTATAGCCGACGACGTCTATGGATTTAAGATACATGGCACCTCAGCCGCGGAGTGATAGAGATTCCATATTTTGCTATCTTTTATCTTTTACTATCAAATTAAGCATTAATATCATACAAATATTCCAGCGGGCAAAGCAAGAGAAAAGCCCTGAAAAATAGCGGCCGCCGGGACAAGGCATGGCATTATCCAGATGCTTGCGACGCCAGGAGGCGGCAGCCGACTATTTCAGCCTAGCGCTGGCCGGCCGGCTGTTTCGGGCGGAGCGTGCGCATCGTTTTTTCAACCTTCGCCCGATACTCGGGAGAAGAAAGGTAAACCTGCAAGAGTTTTTGTTCGGCCAAATAATCCGGATCATTCTCTATTTCCCGCTCTTCCCTCACCAGAGGCACGAGCTCATTCTTGGCCTGCTCTTGATCGATCTCTTTTTTGGCGAAATGCTTCTCGATGATCTCGATTTCCTTCTTGATTTTATTAAGCCGCGTCTGGAATGCGTAGAGTCCTGGGCTGAATTCCCTGATCGTCCGGGTATGCTCTGCATACATCTTTATCTGCAGTTCTTTCGCTTCCGACGACACCTCCTCCGGCGCCGACTCGGGACGAGAATCCGAGGGCAAAACCTTCTGCCCGAGGACGGACCCCATGCCGCCCAATATCAGTCCTGACATCAAGACAAAACTGCTCACCTTACGCATAAGCTATCTCCCTCACGACTCTCAATCGGCCGCCCGCAACGAAACATGAAGGGCTCCTTGACCATTCTTGCCTTATCGGGGTGTCGTCTAATTGATTTGAGTGCAGTACAGAGTTGTGGCGACAGGACCCGTGTACCCCAGTAAAGTAGGAGAATGGCACCACTGCCAACATGAGGTCATCTGGAAACGGTAATACATACAAGTGGCACTAGCTCCATTCTGACCGACGCAGCTACTCGACGGACCGGGAACCCCGTATGGGCAGTTTGAGTAAAAGTTGCAGGCCACCCCAGCGTATATGTTGGGTACTGCCGGGCACAGGTATATCGGAGAGGGGATGACATGATTGTAAATAATCTTAAAAGTCTGAGGATTTTGAGATATCGTATCACCGCTGATATTATTCACCGCCCCGATGACATTAGAGGGTGGACTAATAACGATATTGGAGCCGCCGACAGAGCACCCCCAGTCGGTTGGACAGGTCACTCCCGTTATCCCCCCTACCGTTTGCCAATTGCCGACACCGTTACATACCTCCAACGCTTGGGAAGTTTTATTCCACCGGATCGCGCCCTGAGAGCCCGCGGCGCATACCAAGGTTTGATCATCCCCAGGCTGGATCGCGCCCGTGGCGTGGATGGTGGCCCCGCTCTGTAACCCGACATGCATGTCGCCGTTTACAATGAGCGGCGTGCCGGCGGGGCTTTGGTTCTCACCTATGTATACCGTCCCGCCGTTATCGCGGGCAAGATGGGTGTTGCCCGTTGTTGTCATCCTTTTATAGACGCCCGACGGCGCCGGGTAATACGTGGTCATAGTCATACTCTCGGAAACGACCTCGTTAGCGCTGCAGCACATGAGCATGGCCGCCGCCGCCCAGATGAACGACCGGCGCGAGACCTTGACATGGATGGTGATCTCACGGTCATTCATGATCGATCCGCCTCGCTATCATCCCGAAAAATCCAGAGGCGCTCATTAGAGGAACGGGAAAACCGCGAAAGCTGGGTTCTTCTCCACACGGCCGCCGGCGCAGGTCATCGCGAACGTGTGGTTACCGACTGTAAGGTGCACTTTAGCCAGGAAGAACGCTTCATCCGGAGCTCCACCAGTCCCGCCTGAGCCGACATAATCTCCGTTTGAATTAGAATCCACCGTCGCTCCGTCTATGGACAGGGACTGCAAGCCGTTGTTATCCCCCCACTGAACCCAGGCTTTTCCCATGACTATGTAATTGCCGGCAGCCGCGATGTTAAAGGCGCCCGTCACGGTGTTTGTGGCAAAAGCAACCGCTCCACCTCCGCCGCCTCCGATCGTCTGCCAGGCCCCGTTCTGGAAGCCCCGGAATTGATGGAGGTCCGTAGCGTAATAGAAAGCGCCCTCCACTTTCGAGAGAGCGCTTTCTTGCGCGCTCGCATGTTGCCCCGCCATCATCAGCCCGCCGACGGCAATGTTGCCGGAGACGTCGGCATTCCCTGCGACGGAAAGCTTATTGGCTGGTGAAGTCGTCCCGATGCCTACGCTGCCGCTCACGATCAGGTCGCCAGCAGGCGCTGCGCTGGCCTTATACGTTCCGACAGCGACCCCCTCGGTCGCGGTCAGCCGCTTGTAAACACCCGACGGCGCCGGGTAATACGTGGTCATGGTCAGGCTCTCGGAGACCACCTCATTGGCGCTGCAGCACATGAGCAGGGCCGCCGCCGCCCAGATGAACGCCCGGCGCGAGACCTTGACATGGATGGTGATCTCACGCTCATCCATGACTAATTCCTCGTCATTGTTAATCGCTGACGGTGAAGGTCAGCTGGCAGTTCGGCGCGCTGCCAACGGAAGAGACTGTCACGTTCACGCCCGCGATGGATGTGACTAAACAGGCGTTAGGCACCGTGCAATCCGATGTACCGTAAGTCGTCGCATTTAGATCTAGACAAGCCAGGACCTGGCTCTGAACGCCTGCCGCCAGTTGCTGATTGGATTCCGACGCATTGGCCCGGCTGAGCAGGACATGCCGGCCAAAGCTCAGCCACAGCATGCCGGCAGCCACAATAGCCAGAATCATGACCAGGACCATGGCCTGCAATAGAAAAACGCCGCGGCGGCGTCCCCGTAGGAACCGGCATTCAATTCTGGTCATTGGCGCTCACCACCGCTTGCGTCTCCACGAAGGCCGAATGCTCTAACATCCGCGTATCGGTCAGAGTGATTCCGCTCGTCATCTGAACCAAGTTGGGTTCCAGCCGGTTGAACGCGAGACTGGTGTCACTGAATCCCGACCCACCGACCAACAACATACGCGTCACGCCGGAAGCGGGATTTGCGCCGCAAGCACTGGGGACGTTTGCCGAGCCTGTGCCTTGGTATAGATATATTGTCGTGCAGCGGACATCGGGGGTGCAACAGAGATGGCTGAACTGAGGCGTCACCCCAGTCACCAAAGCCGTGGCACCGTCGGTATCAAGGTTGGTCCAGACCGTGAGGTAGTTTCCCACATTGCCGACAAGAGGGGCCTGAATATACGTAGCGGAACCCACGGCCGAATCGAAGGCCCGCCTCACCGAGGTCGTGCCGTTGGCCACCGCCAAGTCAGCGAATTTACGGTATTGATCGCCGAAGACCATGCCGTAGAAGGCGGACAACCCGACCACCATCGCGCCGAACAGGGCGACGGCCACGAGCAGTTCTATGAGGGTAAAGCCCGGCTGACGAGAGCAGGACATCATTCAGGAGTCCATGTAACCGTGGCGGCCACCTGGAAGGTGCCGTTCGGCCCGGCCGTCACGTCGTATTTCATCGCGTCTAAATTCTGCCCGCACACGGCACGAGCCTGCGTCAAGTCGAGATTGTGACTCCCCACAGCGAGCGCCCAACAATTAGCGCCGAGGCCGCTACAGGTGTCTTTCGGAAGCTTCCACCCAGAGGCGCCCGCGCCGCCCGGCGCATCCGGGCTTGAAGAAGTCTCCGCGGTCACGTAGTTCCTCAGTTCCTGAAGCAGTTGATTGAGGCACAAGGCGGTCCGCTCCCGGCCCTTGCTCTGAGTGGACTGGACTGAAGTCGAAAGCATGGCGCTCATGATAGCGGAGACCGCAACGCCGATCAACAATAGACTGATGATGATCTCCACCAAAGCCGCCCCACGTCGCCGGCAGACGCCACCGATGGCCGCGCTCCTCATAGCTTGGGATACCCCCGGCGGATGTCCAGCAACCCGCGAGCGGACTCGTTGATCGGCCGCAGTTGCCGAAGCTTCGGATCGTACGAGAAGCGCGCCTCCGCTTTCAGGCTCATCCCGTCCGCGGGAAGGATTATCTGCAGCCCGCCTCCATCCACCATGAACCCGGCCGAACTGCGCAGTCTCTGCGCCTCATCCCGGGAAAGTCTGACCGGCAGGAAAAGGGGCGCGGCCTGTTCTACAAACGTGGGGGACTGGCTGGTCAGCAACGGCGCGGGCTTAGAGCCCGGCTGACCGCGGCCCAGCAGAATGAAAGTCAGGACTGGGAGGGCCAACGCCAACAGCCAGAACCATCCACGGCCCTGACCGGCCTCCTGCACCTTGGCCGCGGCGGAAGACGGGGTGCGTTCGGCGACGATGGAGAGGATGAAATATCCCTGGCCCCGAAGTGCGGCTATCGCCTCGCCCTCGCTGCCCGCCTCCAGACTGCTGGAGGTCTTCTCGCCTTTTCCGTCTTGGACAGTGTAATTAAACCGGCCCATATTTAAAGTTTAACAGCACCGGGAGCTGTTGTCAATGACTACTTCGATAAATCGTTTCGATTCGCCATCCGCCCATCCCCCATTATTGCCCCATCCGGCAGGAAATCCTATACTTCGTCCATGACCAACCTGCTTGCCATCTTGTTGTCTTTAGCCGGGGTCCTGGCCGCGGCGCCGGCTCCGACGCCGTCCACCGCCACGGCCGCGGCGATGGATTCGCCGACGACAGCGCCGCTGCGCCTGCTGGCCACGGAGGAGCTGCCGGTCTTCGCGGACACGTTCCAGTCGAAAGCCGGCTTCATCAAGGCGGCCAAGAAGACCTTGAGCTACCTTGGCAAGAGCACGGGCCCCAAGTACGTGCGCGTCGGCGGCCGCGACTATGGTCCCGCCATACTCGCCGATTCCATCCGGGAGCTGCTCAAGATCCTTGACGAGGCCAAGACCCCGGAGGAGCTCGACTCTTTGGTACGCGAACGCTTCGACGTGTTCCAATCCGTTGGCTCGGACGGCCAGGGCAAGGTCGTATTCTCTTCCTATTATCAGCCCGCCCTGCCGGCCTCGACCAAAAAATCTCCCAAGTATCCGATCCCCATCTACCGCCGCCCCGCGGACATGGTGGAGGTGGATCTCGCCGCCTTCGGCGTGAAAAGCGGCAACGACGCCTTGGTCGGACGGGTGAGCAAGGACAAGCGCGTGGTCCCCTATTTCACCCGGGAGGAGATCGACGTGCGCAAGGCCCTGCGCGGCAAGGGCCTGGAACTGGCCTGGCTGCAGAACAAGTGGGACGTGCTCGACCTGCACATCCAGGGCTCAGGAATCCTCAAGTACCCCTCTGGCAAGGAGATGCTGGCCCGCTACGCCGCGACCAACGCTCGGCCGTACAACGCCGTGGGCCTGACCCTCATCAAAGCCGGAGCCCTACCCCGGGAGGATCTGAGCTACGACAAGATCCGCGACTACTTCAAGTCGCACCCAGAGGCCGAGGATTGGGTCATCTCCCAGAACCCGCGCTACACATTCTTCGAGCTGGCGGCCCTGCCGCCTGACGGCGAGCCTCTGGGCTCGGTCATGGAATCCTTGGTGCCGGCGCGCTCCATCGCCATAGACCCGGCGGTCATACCATTGGGAGCTTTGGCCTGGTTTTCCACGGTCTCGCCCCAGGCGGACAAGGACGGGCGGCTTTTGGGCCAGTTCGCCAACAGCCGCTTCGCCCTAGGCATGGACACGGGCGGCGCCATCAAGGGGCCGGGACGCGTTGACATCTACGCGGGGCACGGCAAGCAGGCCACGACCACGGCGCGCAACCAATGGAACGAGGGGAAACTCTACATCCTCGTCAAGAAGGTCCCGCAGCGGGAACGCTAGTCGTTGACCCTGTCTGAGGCCGGCGGATTATCCAGCGGCGTTGTTCCGCTTTACCTACCGACCGTCAGCTGCAGGTTGTTTAGGAAATAAGTGTCGTAAGTCGTGTAATTCGCCACTCCCGGGTAGATCTGCGGCAACGGTTGCCCGGATGTGTAGATGATGTTATAGTAGGCTTGTAGGAGCAGTTTGTTATTGCCTGCAGCGTAAGCTAATGTCGCCAGAAGCCCGAGATAAGGCTTCCAGGTGCGCGTATACGAATAATCGAAAGTAAGATGCACATTGTCGCTGCAGATACAAGAATAATAGGAAGCTAACCAATAAGGATATTTCTGCTCAGTTTTTTTACCCGCATCTCTTATGTAGGGGTCTATTTCCACGAATCGATAAAGAGTGCTTGATGGTTTCAACGTCGAGCAACTGGTCTGAGCATATTTATAAGTTGCTGTGTCAGTCCAAGCCCCTACCCCATGGGTCACGACCCAGTGCTGTGATCGACACGCATGAAATGAGTAGACAACGCCAGGCCCTCCAGATGAGTTGAAATATTTGCTGTAAAAAGGGCAATCGGAATCCGGGTTGCTGGACGAAAATACACCGCCATACGAAGTTTGCGTGGCGAGGTAGCCACCGTAGTTGGAATAGAACTGGAGCAATGGGGAATGTGCAAACGACGTCGGCGACGCGCCAGAGAATATATCCGATGAAGGGTCATGATCATCATTTGATACCACTATCGGCGGCGGCGTATTGCATATGGTACCGGTGATCTGCCCATGATAAAGAGCTGTCGCGGTCAATGGATTTGCGGCTTGAACATACCTCGTATCTGTTTTGTTGAGAATAATTCCTATTTTATTACTGATGGCCCAAGGCAACACCCATTGCCCTGACCCATAAATCCGAGAATATGTTTTAAGAGAAATGGAGTTCGGCACCTGAGCCAGGGTGGCATTTATGATATCCGCGTCGGAAGTGCTGCCGACGGGAACCCATATTGTCGAACTGCCCGACGGCACGCTAAGAAACAAGCTATATGTTGTTACAGGCTGGTTATTCCCATCTTTATCAGCGGTGCAGCAATAAGCCAAGGTCCCGGCCGGAACGCCTTGAGGCATGGATGCCTGATTAGCATAGGGACTCAGCCGGATTCTTTTGTAATTCCCCGTCGGTGAAGGATAGTAGGTGGTCAAGGTCATGCTTTCCGACCACGCCTCGCTGCAAAGCGCGCCGATCAGGAGAAAAGCGACGGCGCCCATCCCGCAAGAGATAGATTTCTTCCTACCCATAGTCGAAGGATAACCCCGATGCCGTATAAAGTCAAGACTACTAATGAAAAATTCATACCGATCAACAATCAGAGCACGCTCCGATGACGTTTTGATATCATAACCCCATGACGCTGGCCCGCTGCCGGGACTGGGTCCGCCGAAACCCCGAGGCCGCCGCCATCCTCGCACTGGGCGCGGTCCTGCGCTGCCTGTGGCTCACCCGCCTCTCGCTCTGGTCCGACGAGGCCTCGACCATGGTCATCGCGCAAGCAGGTCGAGGCACCTGGGCGCTGGTGCGCGCCCGGGAGAGCAGCCCCCCCCTGCACTACTTGCTCATGCGCCTGTGGCTCCCCCTCTGGTCGGACCCGCTCTTAGGCCTGAGGACCTTCTCCGCCCTCTGCGGCATCGCGACTTTGCCCCTCTTCTGGGCTTTCTGCCGCCGCCTGCTGCCTCGGGCCGCGGTCCTGGCCTTCTTCCTGGCCGCCGCCTCGTCCCTGTGGATCCACGCCTCCCAGACGGGCAGGCATTACGCCCTGTTCCTGCTCCTGGCCATGACGCAGGCCCTCCTGGCCTGGAGCCTGCGCGAAGCCTGGTCCAACCGGCGCGCCCTGCTCTACGCGGCCGTGGCGCTGGGCGGCATCTACACGCATTACTACTACCATCTCCTCCTATTGTCTTTAGGATGCAGCCTGCTCCTGGAAACGCGCTTCCGGGCCCGCAGCCTGGGGCCTTGGCTGGCTCTGCACGGCGTGGTCTGGCTCGCCTTCATGCCCTGGGTGCCGAGCCTTCTGGCGCAGCGGCACGCCGCGTTCTCCGGACTGCTCCTCAGCGAGCGCCTCTCTCCGGGCCTGGTGGCCCACGCTTTCGGCACCGCCCTGTGCGACGCCGGCTACCTCGGCCTGGCCGTCCCGGGTTGGACCCGGGCCTTGGGCTGGGCCGCGCTGGCCCTGGCCGCGGCCGGGCTGTGGCGCGCGCGGCGCGGACTGACCCAGGAGGAGCGCGCGGCCGTCCGCTTCTGCCTGCTCAACCTGGCCCTGCCCCTGGCCGCGGCCGCGGCGCTCGAGGCCCTGCACGGCCGCCCCATCTGCCAACCCCGCTACCTGGTCTTCCTTCCGATGTTCTTCTACCCGCTCCTGGCCCTGGCCGCGCAGGAACTCTGCCCCGGCGCCTGCGGACGCGCCGCGCGCCTGTTGCTGGCGACCACGGCAGCCGGCGGGGTCGCCGCGTACTTCACCTCCAACATCGTCATCGACCCGCGGCTTGCGCAATCCAGCGTCCTCATCCGACGCGCCTTGGACCGGCGGGTCCCCGTCATCCACTGGAGCCCCCTCGAGTACGCCCCTTGGCGCTACTATTACCTGCCGGAACGGGCGCATTTCATGCTGGACCTGGCGCCGGCCGGCGCTGCGGCAAGTTGGGACTGGCCCGGCTACGCGGGCCGCATCACCCCGCGGCAACTGGCGGCTCTGCCCGCTTGCCTCGTGATCGACCCAGAGCGCAGGCTCTCCTCCCGACGCATCAGCTTCGGTTCCGGCGCTCGGATCCTGGAGCGCGCCGGGATCCGGCCGCCACCGCCCACCCCCCGGGCCCAGTCGAGGCTCAGAGGCCGGTCGCCGTCGGCGCGGCCGGGATCACGGCCGTGACCGGCATCACGGTGACGGTGTCGATCCGGATATCCTCGGCGGAAATAGTGGAAGCCTCCTCCGGCAGCAGTCCCGAAGCCCGCATGCGGACCATGATCCGGCGCATATTGCGCTCGACGTAGCGGCCCTTCTGCGCCGGATTCCAACGCCGGGGATTGGGCAAGACCACGGCCAAGGCCACGGCCTCGTCCGGAGTCAAATCCGCCGCGGACTTCCCGAAATAAGCCTGAGCCGCGGCCTCGGCTCCATAGATGCCCTTGCCCCATTCCGCGATGTTCAAGTAAAGTTCGAAGATGCGCCGCTTGCCCAGTTCGGTCTCCAGCCGCCTGGCGATGAGCAGCTCCTTAACCTTGCGCAGAGGGTTCTTGGAGGGAGATAGGTAGAGGTTTCGCGCCACCTGCTGGGTAATGGTGCTGCCGCCATAGGCCAAGCGCTTCAACTCCCAATCCTTCCGCAAGGCCGCCTTGACGCTGACCCAGTCCACCCCTTTATGCCTGTAGAAGGTGTCATCCTCGGCAATGAAGACCGCGTGCTTCAAGTGCTCGGAGATGCGGCCCCAGGGCGCCCAGACCAGACGGGGCGTGAACTTCTTGCCGGCCCGCCATGCCGCCTCCCGGCGCAGCTCGATGTAAGAGGTCGTCCTGGGGTTGCTGTACTTCAGAGGCGCTACGTCGGGAAGCCACAGGACGTAGACGACGCTGACGAGGCAGGCCGTGGCCAGGACTTTGAAGAGCAGGCTTGCGCCTTTGCGGCCGCGCCTTCTGCCGGGCATAGGCGCTTACGGCACCCGCCCTTCCAGGAGCCTTCTCGTCGCGTCGCAGGCCGCGCTGTTGGTATCCCGTTCCAGACACGCCGCACAAGCCGCGGCCGCGTCGTCGTAGCGGCGCGCCTGGTACAGGTTCACGCAATTCCTGGCATCCTCCGGCGTGACCAGACGGTCGACCCGCGCCAGGCCTGTCGCGGCATCGGCGTTGTCCGGATCCAGGCGCAGGGCCGCGCTCCACTCCTCGCGGGCCCGGGAGTATTCGCCCTGATCATAGCCGATGACGCCGGCGAGATAGTGCTGCCGCGAGCGCCGCTGGTCTTCCGAACGAGTCTCACTCTTGTTAAAGACCGGGGCGGCCTGAAGCGGGATCGCCTCTCCCGACGACTGTGAGCGGCCCAGGATCCGGCGGACGCGCGCCAAGCCCGCGGCCACGTCCTGATCTTCGTAGTCGAGCTTGTGGGCCGTCTCCCATTCCTTCAAGGCCTTTTCGTAGTCCCCCTTCTCGAAGTAGACCATGCCCGAAAGATAATATTGCTGGACCTGGTGCCGGCCCTCATCGGAAGATGCGGCCGGAACCGGACGGACGATGGCAGGTCGAGTCGGGATGACCGTTCTGAACTGAGACCCCTTCGCGGATGACGCGCGCGCGGCAAGCAGTCCAAAGATCCCGTCGCGCCTGACCCAGAGGTCGAGCACGCCTTGCGTGGCTCCTTGCGCAACGATAGGGATGGCGACCTCATAGACCGGGGCGTCCGAGGCCTGCCGGACGCGGACCGCGGTGGAGGCCATGACCTCGACGGCCGCCTGGAGAACCGCCCCCGTCTTCTTCTGGTATTCCTCCAGAGGAAACATGATAAGCTCCGGATCCTCGGACCAGCGCACCTGACCATAGCCGTTGAGATAGACCACGGACGCCACCCCGGGCGAACGCGCCAAGCGGGTCATGAGGTCGAGTTCTGGCGGAGTGATGGCGTGCGCGTCCTCCTTGAGCCCCGCGGCGAGCCCAGCGCCGTAGAGACCCCGCCACTGGACCGCCTCAACGCTCAAACGGCGCAGGGTCGCCTTGCCTGGGTCGCCCGCCCGGAGGGCCCCGCCCCAGAGCACGACAATACCGAATATTATGATCCGTCGCAGGAGGTCTCTCATGTCAGCCAGCAGTTTCAGTGATATTTTATGATATGATTGTGCCGTTATGCCGTTGCGCATCTTGGTCGTAGACGACAGCATCGTGACCCGAACCCTCATCAAGGAGTTCGCGGAGTGCTTCGGGCACCAAGTCGTGGCTGAAGCCGCCACGCTCCCGGAAGCGGTCGCCGCTTATCAGTCCCACAAACCCGATTTCGTGACCCTCGACCTTTCCCTGGCCGAAGGCGATGGGCTTACCGTGCTCAAGGCCCTGCGCGGGTTGGACCCCAAAGCGCGGATCCTCGTAGTCTCCGGCAACGTCCAACAAGAGGTCCACGATGAAGTCCAGAGCGCCGGAGCCGCGGGGTTCTTAAGCAAGCCCTTCACCCTAGACGACCTGGGGCGGATACTGACCCGCTTCTCCCAAGGATGATCCTCTCCGGCACGGTCCAGCAGCACCTGCAGCGCCTGATGCGCACAGGCATGGACTCCGGCCTGGCTCGGCTGACCCAGATATCCGGGGCTCCCTGGCAGGCCGGCGAGTTCTCCCTGCGCCAAGGCCCGGCCAATGAGATGCGTCGGCCTCCGAAAGCGGGAGCGCAGCATTGCGGGGCCATCTTCACCTTGCCAGGCGGAGTCTTCCTCGTGACCTTCCCGGAAGCCAGCGCCGCGACAGTGGCCCAGGCCTTCTTCAAGGGCTTCAGCAAGAAGCCCGGCGCCTGGACGGGCATGGAGCCCGACGCCGTGGCCGAGATCGCGAACATGGTGGTCAACCCGGTGATCAACCTTCTGAGTGACGCCGCGCTCATGATCATCTTCCTCTCCTCTCCCGAGGTCTGGCAAGGAGACCTGACCACGCTCGACGAGATGGCCTTCGGAAAACTGCTGCTGCGAGAAGACGGCCAAGCGGTGCGCGCCGACATCCAGATCGTCTCTGCTGACCTCGGTGCCTGCGGTGCCATCAGCATGCTGCTCAACTCGGCCCTAGCGAGCCACTTAGCCGAAGCCCTCGGAGCCTAGCCCGACCGCCCCGGGTGGCGCTCTTCAGCGCCGCTGGGATCGGTCCTCGGCCAATACCGCGGCCACGTCCCAGAGACGGAGAGTTCGGTCATCGCTGCCCGAAAGCGCCCACCGGCCGTCCGGCGAAAACGCCACGGCCCGGACCCGGTCCATGTGCCCCGTCCAGACCTTGATCTCCCGACCCGTGGCCACGTCCCAAAGCCGCACGGTATAATCGTAGCTCCCCGAAAGCGCCAAAGACCCGTCCGGGGAAAAGTCCGCCCAGGCCACGGCCTTGCGATGCCCCTTCCAGACGGCCTTCAGCGCTCCGGTCCGAGCGTCGTAAAGCCTGAGGTTTCCGTCCATCCCCGCGCTTAAAGCCAGAGTCCCGTCTCGGGACAGGTCCACGTCCAGCACGATTCCGGCGGGACCGGCCAGGACGATGCGGCGCTTGCCCGTGGCCAGATCCAGAACCTCGCAGTCGGTTCCGCCCACCAGCGCTCTGGTCCCGTCCGGCGAGAAAGCGACGGCCTGGACATAGTCGAAATCCCCCCGCCAGTCCGCCTTCTCCTGGCCGGTAGACACGTTCCAGAGCCGCAGACTGCGGTCGCTGCCGCCGGTGATCAGCCGAGCGCCGTCCGGAGCAAACTCCGCAGCGTAGACGAACCCCCCATGCCCCGGCCAGGACAGCTCCGGCTCGCCGGTGGCGAGGTCCCAGGAGCGTATGGCCGCCTGGTCGCTGGCGGAAAGCGCCGTCCTGCCGTCGGTAGAAAAAGCCACGGCCGCGATCGGGGTCTCCTGGCCCGCCAAGACGGCCAGCGTCTCGCCCGTCCCTGAGTCCCAGAGGCGCACGGTCCGGTCCCGGCTGCCGGAAAGGACCTTGGTTCCATCGGGCGAGAAGGCCACGCAGGTCACATCGTCACTGTGCCCATACCAGACCGCGGCAGACTTTGCTTTAGAAGAAGCAGGGGCGGCCGCCAGCGCAAGAGCGATGGCATTCACGACCGACCAGATGCTCATGCGGGTCTCCTTTCATTCCGGCTGCGTCGGCTCTGATTATATCACTTCAAGCTCCAGGCCATCCCGGCCGCCGACAGGGGAAATCGAGTATCAGACGACGGCTCTCTCAGCCGGCGGCGTTCTGAGCCGCGGCGTCGGAGCGCAGTCTCTCGACGGTCGTCGTGGAGGGGATCACGGCCTGGGCGCCCAGATCTACTGCGAATTCGTAAAGAGGCTCTTCCCCCCGCCCAATGCGGGGGATAAAGGACACGTCGCAGCGATGGCTCTCATCGCACTCGATTTCCCAAGGCGACGGGCCCAGGGCGTCTTCCTGCGCTCCGACAAGATCGAGCATGTCCTCATCCGTACCGGGGAGACGGTACTCATAGACCAACCCCAAGGCCTCTCTCTCAGGATCACCCGGCGCAAGCGCGCTCACGGCGGCCAAGGCCTCTCTCGAAGGCAGCCGGAGCGAGGCCACCTCCGCTGCCATGGGGGCGGCAGCTTCCACGGTGCAGTTGGTCAGTCCATAGCCGATCCCCGCCGCCGCGATAAGGAGATATGGGATACACCGCAAGAGTCCTCCCGCAAAGCCTTGGCCCGCGATCTCGGCCTGAAGCTTTGGCGCCATGCCGTCGAAGGTCTTCTTGAGGGCTGCGGCCTGCGCCTGGAGCGCTAAAGCTCCACGGTAGATATCGGCCACGGATTGGTTCTGCTCAGCAAGCCGCTGCTTGCACCCCTCGACCCGATGCTGAAGCCGCTGCATCCTGTCTTGGAGGGCGGCAGGCTCCAAGGTCCATTTCGAAGAAATGATGGTCCGAGATAAAGGTTCCATGGCGAACGACAAGATTGTAGCCGTACGCCGTTAAGAATTTATGGCGGGCCTGTTAATCTGTTTTCAAATCCCTTTGAGCGCCGCGATACGGGCAGCCAGAGGCGGATGCGTGGACAAAAGCGCCAGGAAACCTCCGGACCGGCCCGATATCTTAAGAGTGGCCATCGCCCGGTCATGGGAATCGCGAGGCTCATAGGTCCTCTGCAGGTTCTCCAGAGCCGCGATCATCTTCTCGCGTCCGGCCAGACGCGCGCTGCCCGCGTCGGCCCGAAACTCGCGCGACCGAGAGAATAAGGCGACGACCATCATGCCCAAGAGGCTGAGTAGGATCTCAAGGGCCATCACCACCACGAAATTGACCCAGCGCCGATTCCCCTCCTTGACCTGCTGGCTCACGAAAAATCCGATGACCCGGGCCAGGAACATCACGAAGGCATTGACGATGCCCTGGATGAGGGTCATGGTCACCATGTCGCCGTTGGCGACATGAGAGATCTCATGGCCCAGGACCCCTTCGAGTTCCGCGCGATCCATGGCGCTCAAGATGCCGGTCGAGACCGCGACCAAAGCCCGGCTCTTGGTCGGCCCGGTGGCGAAAGCATTGACCTCAGGGCTGTCGTAGACACCGACCTGGGGCATCGCCGGTAGCCCGGCCGCCGCCGCCAGACGATGCACCGTGGCCACGAGTTCGGCCGCGTCGCCCCGCGCCTGGGTGGGGTCGATAACTTTCACGCCCATCATCCATTTGGCCATGATGCGAGAGAGGCCCAAAGAGATGAAGGCTCCGCCCATGCCCCAGACCAGGCAGAACTCCGCTAAGGATACATAGTCGATGCCGTAGGCGCTGAGATAGGGCCTCACGCCCAAAAGATTGAGGGTAAAAGACAACGTCACCAAAATGAGCAGATTAACGGCCATGAACAGGAAGATTCGTTTGCCCCAAGCCATGATCAGGTAAGCCTCCTATGATTCCATCTCAATAGATTTTACAAAATCAGTCGAAACGATACCTGCGCACGGCCCTGGACCGGCCGTAAAAGGCGCAGCAGTTGCGGCCCGACTCCTTGCAGCGGAGGAGCAGGTCGTCGGCGGCTTTGACAGCCTCATCGAAGCTCGGCAGCGGCGAGCCCGGCCGGACCCGTAAAGTGAAGATGCCGGCGCTGAAGCGCAGGCGCTCGGGGATGGAGCCGCGCGAACGCGCCGAGGCCAGCAGGACGTCCGTATCCTGGATGCTGTCGTGGACCCGCTGCAAAATCGAGCGCACCGCATCTGAGTTCGCGCCCGGGAACAGGGCCACGAACTCCTCTCCCCCGTAGCGCCCCACCACGTCCGAAACGCGCACCGTGGCCTGCACCGCCAGGGCGAAGCGCTTCAAGACCGCGTCGCCCACGTCATGACCGTAGCGGTCATTGAAGCGCTTGAAGAAGTCGAGATCGAGCATGGCCACGCTGATGACGCCCCCCCTGCGGCCGTGCCCGGCCGCCTCCACAAAACGCTCCCAGCGCTTGACGATTATGGGCCGCAGATAGAAGCCCGTGAGCACATCGCGCTCGGAAAGGTACTTGGCCCGCCGAAAGTCTCGGGTATGCAGGATGCGGTAGCGCAATAGGTCCGCGAAGGGCAGGAGCCGGCGGGCGAGCTCTTTCAAGGCCGGCTGCCGAGGCTTATTGAAGGACATGTGCATCTTAGCCAGGACCTTAGAGTTGTCCGGGTGTAAAACGGTCCAGTTCATCCAGGACCGGGTCTCCTGGTGGCGGGCCTGCGCGATCTCCTCCATGGAGAGCTCGCGCACCACGCTGTTGACGATTCGAGGCCGCTTGGTGATCATGCACTCCAGCATGCTGGCCTCAATGAAAAGCGACTCGCGAATGATCTTCTCGCTCTCGGCGGTATAGCCGATGAAGATCTGCTCCTCGACCAAGCCCTTAAGATACGCGGAGTGACCTTCGGCTTGACTGCGATACCAGGAGATGGAGGGCAGTCTCCGTCTGGGCATCCAGCCCACCCGGTCGAAGAACTCGCGCTCGTCGTAATCCGTGAGGATCGTGATATCCCCACGGTTGACGTCGAAATATTCGAAGAAGTACCTATAGAGCTGCGCCCCGACCTCGCGCAGGTCGTTGGTCCGTATCGCGGAGGAAAAGAGCTCGTTGCGGCGCCGATTCTCCAGGCGTTCCCGGTAGAGCTGGGCGCGGACGGACTTCAGTTGGACGGCCAAGCTGCGTCCCATGGGGCCATCCGGATTCTAGCACATAAGACGAGGCCTCCGGCTCGAACTCAACGCTTGACGGGCAGGACGCCCGTGGCTGTGAGCTTCACGTAGCCGGCCCGCATGGACTTGCCTCTTAGGATGCTCTTGGCGGAGAGCTCATCGAAGAATATGCGGCCGCTGATATGCTTCTCATGGTCGAAGCGCCCGCAGGCCTCCAACTCGTCACCATCCCGGAACTCGGGCCGGCCGTAGGAGAAAACCTTGATCTTCCGGCCGCCTGAGCTGAGCCAGAAGGTGTAGTACGACTCTCCCCCGCGCGAGGTCTTCTGGAATAAAACCGAGACCTTGCCTACCAGGCACAGGATCTTGCGGTCATAGGCCGCCGCGCTGCTCAGGACCGCGGCGATCGAGGTGGTCGGCTCCACGGCCGCAGGCGAGGCCGTACGCTCCGCAGCTGAGCCTGGGCTGGGCAGATAGTTCGGGACGGGATAGGCATCGAGGACGTGCATGTCCTCGAACCTGGCGATCATAGGGCCGAAATTCGGGCTGCCGCCGCTCTCGTAAACCGAGACCCAAAGCCGCGCGAGCAGGACCGCGGCTTGGGCCATGCGCTGCTCCGCGGCCTTGAGTACCGTGGTGTCATAGGAGGTCCGTGAGGCCCGCACGGACAGGGCCGACGTCGCGAAGGCAGAAATCACCATATCCGGGACTTGCGGAGGCTGGGACCTGCCGGCGGAGTCGGACCAGGACGCGCAGATAGCCGCGGCCTCAACGGGCGAGGCCATCCGACGCGCCGCCTGACACTGCTGCGAGAAAGCCCGTGTCACAGGCTGGACCAGCGGATAGCCGCTGCGAGCTAGGGAAAAAAGCTCGGAGAGTATCTTCTTCCTCGAAATCGCGATGAGCCGCTTGTCGCCCATGACCTCCGCCGCCGCGGCCAGGACCTGCCGGTCCGTGGCGTCAGTCCGCCAAAGTCCGCTTTGAAGGTCCCGCGCCAAAGCGGGATCGCCAGAACGACGCAGCGCCTCTTGCTCCAGGATCTTCTCCTCGAACGCGAAGTGGACGCCCGCAGCCGGAGCCGCGCTGTGCGCACCGTTGAAATCCACGGTCGTGTGCAGAGGCTGCGCCAAGTCCGCTACGTAATGGCCCATGACTCCCAAAAAGAACAAAGCCATGGCCGGATCGTGCCGGCTCATCGCCGAGACCGCCAGGTCATAAAGCTGCAGCACCCGCCAAGGCGCTGTCCCGTGGGCGGCCGGGTCCAGAGGCTTGCCCGGGGCCATCCTCTGGAGGTACTCCGCGTTGCTCGCCAGCAGCTCCCGGTATTGAGAGTGCACGTCAAGATATTCGCCCATGGGCAGCAGCATGATGGTATCCGGGTCCTTCTCTGCCGCGATGAAGGCGTCGACCTCGAAGAAGTGGAGTGGATGCTCGAGCTGGTCTACGGCGCGCTGCTTGGCCGATTCCTCCGGAGTCGCCGCCGACCGGCGGGCCGAGGACTTCCAATCCGCGTCCGGAGTGATGGACAGGCGCCGGAGCAAGGCGGAATGAGGGAGCAGGAACTGCGCCAGAGCGCGGTGCCGCCCCAGCAGAAGATGCACCGCGGCTCCATTGACCTGCTCGTGTCCGTAGTCGCCCCAGCCGAAGGCGCTGGGGACGGATGCAAGGAAACACGCCGCGACGCAAGCCAGCGCGCCACCATGCGCTGAAGACCTCCCGCGGCCGCCGGTCATAGGCAAGGGTCGGCGACGACGAGATTCAAATCCGGGAAATCGGTCACAAGTCGTCAGATCATGTCGTTTTCGTCGATGACCTTCGCCTCGCCCTTCCAGGCTTTAACCTCGCCGGGATTTAAGAATTTCTTATGGATGAGCAAATCAAACACATTTCGATGCATCCAGTCCCGGTACATATGGAAGATGCCCCTGGACCCGACGCCGCCGCCCCAGGAATTCTCGACTTGGAATTTCACGACCGGGCCTTGCGGGTTCGGACGGTCGAATCCCGTGATGGCCATGGCGTGATTCGGGCCTAGCACCTGAAGACGAGTCGCCGCGGTGCGGGAGAGCCTCTCATGTTCATCCTGGGCGAATCCATACACCGGCGCGCGGTCATAGATCTTGGGATGCATGATGCCGCTCTTGTAATCGACATCCTGCCCGACATCCGCGCCGAAGTAAACCGGCTGGCCGCCCTGGATAGACGCTGTCACCAGCTCCTCGAGCCTCTTCTCCCCCACGTTGATGAACCGCAAGTCGAACTTATCCTGTCCGGGCATCGCCGCTCCGATAGCGGAACGCTCGATGGTAAAGACGCCGTTTTTCTTCTTGCCGGGATAATTCGTCACCGTGACATAATCCGCGGGATCGAATTGGACGAATTTCTGTGAGAATTGCTGCGGAGTGTAGCGCACGACCGTAGCGGGGCTGACCCGCGCCAACCCCACCTTCTCACGCTGGCCGTCCTGCCGATATTCAAAATCGGACGGCGGCGTCCCCAAGTGCGTGTCCAAAATCCGCCAAACGCGCGCCAGAGCGTCGGAGCGGATCCGCAAGGCCGCCTTAGCCGCAGCCACGGGCTTCAATCCTCGCGTCTTTTCCACCAGCGCCTGGACGCTGGCCGCCAGCGTGTTCTCCAACTCCTGAGTCATGAATGATGTCGACATGGAACTAGGGGTTTCCGGCATGGCCCCGCGCGGAACCAGACCGTATTTAGAGACCAGAAATTGGAACCACTGGTCCCAACCGCCATCGCCAAGCCCACCCGTCAGCCGCGCCAGCAGGACATTCTTAGGTATATTCACCCCAACGGACCGCGCGAGGAGAATCTCAGTCGCCTGCTCCAGCTGACGGTTGCATTTTTCAAGCATGTTGAAGAAGTGCAGATAATTCTGGGAGAACTCGAAATCCTTGGGAACCCGTTTTTCGGCGATAAGCGCCGAGCGGATCATGTTCAAACCCGCGAAAAGCCAGCAACGCCCAGATTGGCTTTGATCGGTGATGGGGCCCCGGACGAGCTGTGTTGTATATTTGTCGTTATGATTATCCAGGATCTCCTTATTCAAAGCCACCGTCCTGAATCCGGTCCGCTGCACGACGTCTCGCAGCCGGTTGGCCTCCGGACTCATCGAACGATCCATCTTATTCAACTGGTGGATCCAACTCTGAGGGATGCCCTCCGGCAAGCCCATCTGGTTGGCGACCCGCCTTCCGATATCCTGCACTTTAGCCCAAGGTCCGGGACCGCTGAATTCTGCCGCGGGAAGATCCGCCGCCTTCGCATCCTGCTGAGAAGACAAAAGCGACTTGACCGCCGCTTGAGCGCTCTGGCTCATGCGCTGCGCCGACTGAGCAAAGCGACCGGGCTGGACCATGATAGCTTGCGCCTGTTTGAGGACCGAGCCTTCATCAGCGGCTGCCGCGGACTCGACAGGACCCGTCTGCGCCGCACCGACCACGGCCTGGGGCACGGCCAAGACGGACTCGGCAACGACCGCCTCGACCATGTTCCCTTGGATGGTCGGCACCGGGGTGAGGGACGCGCGGGATTGACTGGGAATATTCAATTTACCTTGCAGGCCCATGGCATCGAGTCTGAGCGGCACCGCGGCCACGCTGGAAGCTCCGGCCAGATTGCCGGGAAGGACCGCGTTGCCGGCCTGCCCACGGACCACGGTTCCAGCCGCCGCGGCGGGGCCGGGGAGCCAGAGAGCCAAGGAGATGGCGACCGCGAGCGCTCGGGTGGCGAAGGTGCATGAGGATTTCATAGGTGGCTCCTTGGTCATGACATGGCTCAACTGGATTTCCATGCTCTGATGATTATAAGGGGATGCTCGCAAGTTTTGCTGGGCCGAATGGACTTCCCCGGGATGAAAAATGGCCTACTGGCGCGTAGAACGATAGACCTAGGAGGGTGGGAAGGTTGGTCCTACTGCAGGGAGGCGTCGCGCTGGAACACCACGGCCAGTCCGCCGGGGTCATCGCTCGCGGCAAGATAGGGGCTGAGCTCCGTGGCCGCGCTCTGCGCCGAGGGCTGCAGGACGATTCCGCATTGTGCCCCGACAGAGGCCCGACCGTCCTGGACGATGGCCTGAAAGACCAGATCCGGCGTGCCAACGTCATCAGGGTGGAGGCCCACGGCCCTGGCGAAGCTCTTCTCATCGATGCGGCAGTCCGCGACCACGGAGACGCGGCTGTCGAAAAGGACATTGATGTTGGCGCTCAGAGGCCGCCGGCCCGAGGCCTTGCAGGAATAGTCCCAGCGGCTGCCATCGAGCTTGACGATGTGCAGGACCAGGCGCGAGCCCGAGCTCAGGCTGCGGCTGGTGTCATCCAGGCCGAAGTCGAACTCGACCTCGTAGGACCTCCAGCCAAAACGGTCGTAGAACTCCACGAGCTGGCCCAGGGGCTGGAACTCTCCGGAATCGCGCAGGACATACTCATGCGCCCGGGCCAAGCCGGGGATCATCAACGCCGCCACGAACAGAAATCTTTTCACCCCTCTCTCCCTATGGTAATGATGTAGCAGGGCGATGGGTCGGATTTATTGCGGGTCCAGGCCGACTTGGCGCAGGCCTTCATAGAGGGCCAAGGCCGCCGCGGTGGAAAGGTTAAGGGAACGCACCTCCGGACTCGCCGGTATCCGGTAGAGGCTTCCGGAGAAACGCTCCATGACATCCTCGGGCAAGCCGCTCGACTCCCGGCCGAAGAGCAGATAGCTATCATCCCTATACGGCGCCGCCCTGAAGCTGGTGCGGCTCTTGGTCGTAAAGACCAGGACCGAAGCCTTGGGAGGCAGCGAAGCCAAAAACACGTCGAGGCTTTCGTGAAGCACCAGCCGGAGCTTGGGCCAGTAGTCCAGGCCGGCTCGGCGGATCTCGCGGCTCTCGACCCGGAAGCCGAGCGGCTTTATGAGATGCAGGGTCGCGCCCGCGGCCACGCAGGTGCGGCCGATGGCGCCGGTGTTCCAGGGGATCTCGGGCTGGTAGAGGACGATGTTCAATTCAATGGGAGAGGCTTTCCAGGAATCCCAGCAGATGCCGGTTAAAGGCTTTGGGGTCTTCGAGGCTGCTGAGGTGACCGGCACCGGGTATCCGGGCGAACTTAGCTCCGGGGATTGCTGAGGCCAGGGCTTGGGCGCAGGCCGGAGGCGTCAACGCGTCTTGTTCGCCGACCAGGACGAGGGTCGGCACCCGGATACCGGGCAAAGCCGCGGTCGTGTCCATGCGGCTCATGATGGCGGCGGCCGCGGCGCAGACGCCTTGGGGGTCGCTGTGCAGGATGGTGTTTCGGATGGAGGTTACGCAGGGTTTGTTTTCGACGAGTGTTCGGGGTGCGAAGACTTTCTTTATAAAGTCATCGGTGAAGGACTTGAGGCCGTCATTTTCAATGGCGCGGATGGTGGTGATGCGGTTATTTCTGGCTTGTTCGGTGTCGGCTTCGCTGCGGGTGTCGGCGAGGATAAGGGCTTGAAGGCGTTGGGGAGCGCGCTCCGCGGCGCGCAAGGCGATGTAACCGCCCATGGAAAAGCCGCAGATGGCTGGGGCGGAGATATTGAGGTGGTCGAGAAGGCTGAAGAGGTCGTCGACATAGCTATCCATGGTGACGGGGGCGTCGTTAAGGGGGCTGCGGCCTAGGCCACGGACGTCGTAGGTGACGACACGGAAATGGTTCTTGAGAGCTCGGACTTGAGGCTGCCACATGGTGTAGTCGAGGGGGAAACCGTGGATGAGGACGATGGGAAGGCCGATGCGAGAGCCTTCGTCGCGGAAGAAGAGGTTCATGATGAAATAAAGCTTTCTATCCTGAGCTTTTCTTGTTCCGCATAACGCAGACCTGGGCTAGAAGAGCTTTTTTAACTATTTCAGTGACCGTATCCTTGCTGATTCCACGTTTCTTGCAGTAGTCTGAATCAAACCATTCAACAAGTGGTTTCGTTCCCTTGCTTGAATTACAGGAGGTGCAGCATCTAGCGATATTTTCACGAGTGATGATGCTCTCGTCGTTGATGATGTGCTCCCACGTTGCCATAGCCTTCCTGGACCCGTGTGAGGCCCCAGACTCAACCATGGGGATGCGGCAATAGATGCAATCTTCGTCCCGTTCCTTGACCTCCCGTTCAAGCCAATCCGGGATATTCCAATTGTTCATTCGATCCCAATTCGCTTCTCTTCAATGAGAATTTATGTGCCTGCCTACTGTGTCTATCGTCGGTATTACACGGCCAATCGGAAAGCCGCCAAACAGAATGATATTTATTCTCCCCACCTTTAACAATGGACAAATAATTCAACTTCCCGACAAAGACCCCAACTCACAGTCACGATCAGCCCCTGGACCCAGGGAAGACTGGAACTTTTTCGCCCCCACGTCGTATATATAGCAAGGGGTCTATGCCATGAAAAATATCGCTGTCGAAACCATCGAGCGCCGCATCTACCGCATCCGGGACAAGCAGGTCATACTGGGCCGAAACTTGGCCGAACTCTACGGCGTGCCTACCAAAGCGCTCAATCGCGCCGTCAAACGCCACTGGAAGCGCTTTCCGAAGGACTTCATGCTGCAGCTCACGCCCATCGAACTCCGCAAATGGAGGTGCCAATTCAGCACCTCCAATCTAAGCATCCGAATGGGCCTTCGCTATCGCCCCTTCGCCTTCACCAGCCTAGGCGTGGCCATGCTCTCCTCGGTCCTCAACAGCGAGCGCGCCATCCGGGTCAACATCGCCATCATGCGTACCTTCGACCGCCTGCGCGAGCTCATCGCCGAAGACCACGGACTGGCGGCTCTGGTAACAGAACACGAACACCGCTTGGACGGACACGACCAGGATATCGCCGACCTAATAGAAACCATCCCCCAGCTCCCGTCGCCTGAGCCCGTACCCGAGCCCCGGCCCGTAATCGGCTTCACCACTCCTCCCAAAGGCAAGCGGCGCCGCTCATTGTAACGCAGATTGCGGTCTTGCTACGATACTTACATGCCCAGAGCGATCCCGCCCGCCGGCATCAACCTCTTCCAGTCCATCTACGTCCTGCTGGCCGAGTATGAGCGCCGCAGCGGACTGCCCGCCCTCAACCTCTCCTTGGGCAACCCCGACGGCATCCCCCCGGAAGAGATCCGCCGCCTGCAAGCACAGTTCTGCCAAGACCCCGGTTACGACTACCACACCTACGCCGAAGACAAGAACCTGCTGGGCTTCTGCGAAGGCATGGTGGAGCTCCACGGCCGCATCCGCGTCCAGGACTTCGCTCACCTGCGCGCAACACCCATCGCGGGCATCAAGACCGCGACCGCCCTCATCCCCCTGGCCTGTGGCCTGCATCTACCCGACCGGCGCCGCCGCGGCCGCTTCGTGCTCGCATCCAACCTGCCCGCCTATGACGTCGCTGGGACTTGGTCCGCCTCATATCTGGGGACCCGACGCGTGGTCTGGCCGCTCTATACGGCGGAGAACATGCGCCTCTGCGTGGCCCATCTGGAGACCGCCCTGCGCCAAGCCAAGGTCAAGCGGCCGGACCTGATCTTCGTCATCCGGCCCGGCAACCCGGCGTCCGTGGCAGCCACGGCCGGAGAATGGCAGGCGCTCATCCAGTTCTGCCTGCAGCACGGCAGCCGTCTCGTCAACGACGCGGCCTATGCGGGCCTGGCCGACGACAACCATGTCCCGCTGGCGGCCGTGGCCAAGGACTATCCCGAGCTGGAATGGCTGGAGCTCTATTCCGTCAGCAAGTCCTTCAGCGACCCGGGCGCGCGCCTGGGCGCGCTGGTAGGCTCCAAAGATTTCATCGAGGACTACATCACCATCAAGGGCAACACGGATTCCGGCCCGGTGCCCGCGCTCATGGCCGCCTATGGCCAATTCTTCAAGGACCGCCCCGCGGCGCGCCAAGCATTGGAATCCTTAAAACGCCTCTATCGCAGCCGGCTCGACTATATGATCCCGGCCGTGAAGAGAGCCGGGCTGCGTCAAGCCTGCCCCACGGACGCCGGGTTCTTCACCCTCTGGAAAGTCCCACGCCGGGTCCTGGGCCAGGACCTGGCCGGACTGGCACGCCGGCAAGGCCTGAGCATGCACGAGGCCTACAACCGGCTAGTGATTTCCGAGACCGGCATCGTAGGCGTGCACTTCGCGGGCTTCGACTCCGCGGACAAGACTGAACCCCTGGCGCGTTACGCCGTATGCACGGATGTCCTGAACCTGAAATTCCAGTCCCGCTTCGAAACCGAACTCTCCCGACTTGAACCGGAGTACGATTGAACAGCATGCGGAGGCTCACTGACTGGCTGGCCAACGACAAACGCATCGCCTGGTGCGTGGGCCTCTCCCTGCTGTCCGCCATCGGATACTGCGACTACGCCACAGGCATCGAATACGGTTTTGGCCTTTTCTATCTCCTGCCCGTCGCCTTGGTGACCTGGCATATCGGGCAGAAGCCCGGTCTACTCATGTCCGGCCTAGCGGCTATGGGTTGGGCCTTGGCGGATTACCTGCCGCGGCTGTGGCAGGGGCTGGGCCCGGCCCGGCTCCATGTCACCTTTTGGAATACGCTCATCGGTCTGGGCATATACATCGTCTTCGTCCTGGCACTAGCCAAGCTTAAAGTCGCCCTGATCAAAGAGCGGGAGATGCTGCGCCTAAAAAGCGACCTGCTCTCCTTGGTCAGCCATGAGTTCAACAACTCCCTGACCAGCATGGGGCTGGCCCTGTTCTTCCTGCGGGATAACGACCAAATCCCGGATCAGCGCCACAAGATCTATCTGACATTGGAGCGCATCCACCAGCTCCTCAAAACCACGGTAAGCAACTTCCTCAACCAAGCCCGCATGCAATCTGGGAAGTTCCAGCTCGACATAAGACAGATCGATCTGCGCCTGCTGATCACTAAAGTGCTGGAGCTCATGCGCCCCCTGGCCGAGCAGAAAAGTATCGACCTGCGCTTGGAATTTCCAGAAATGGCTTTGCCGGTCACCGCGGATCCGGACGCGATGATCCTGGTCCTGAGCAACCTCATCGGCAACGCCATCAAATACACCCCAACCAGCGGCCGGGTGAGCGTGCGCCTCAAGCCCCTCGACGACGATCCGCCGCAAGAAGTAGAGATCTCTGTCGAGGACACAGGCATCGGCATAGCGGCCGAGGATAAAAAAGCGATCTTCCAGGGATTTTACCGGACCGGAGAAGGCAAAAAGACGGCCAAAGGCTACGGCCTGGGCCTGATGGTGTCCCATCAAATCATAGAAAGCCACGGCAGTTCCCTGGATGTGGAAAGCCAGCCCGGACAAGGATCCCGCTTCCAGTTCCGGCTGCCTGTCTGCCGGCCTGACTGCCCGCATCGGACGACAGGGCTCTGCCACCGATGCCAAAACCGCAACCCCTTGGCCCAGGACGAGAATGTCGGCAAGATCCCGCCGGAACTCCGGCAAAACACAATACCGTCATCCTGACGCCATTATGCGGAGCCAGGGGCTGGACACGCTAATCTGGAATTTTGTTTATTAACATAGTCATCCAAGTCGCATGGGGGTCAGAAGAGTGAGAAAGAAAGGGTTGTTGTCCGTCAGGATTCCCGGTCTGAGCAAGACCGTTGAAGAGAAGCCGGCCGCCTGCACCAAGGTCAACATCGAATATCCACAGCAGGGCGAAAGAGTCCAGCGCGGACACTACGCCATCAGGATCTCGGCAGGAGAGGCGGAATGCCAGGCCGCCATCGATGGCTCGGATTGGCAGAGCTGCCGCGGCGACGCCGGCTTTTGCTGGTTCGATTGGTATCCGGAAAAGAGCGGCACCCACACGATCTCGGTACGCGCCCGCTGCAACGGCAAGTGGACCAAGACCGAACGTGTCTGCAACGTAGAGTAAACACACCCACCAGATATTCTTAACGGCACCACACAGACAGCTAAAGCTGTCTGTGTGGTGTTTGACTCTTTCTGTCGTCAATCCCAGTCAACGCTGACTCGCACAGGGTATTTTTCCTAGAATGGCGGCATGCCCACAGAGCCCCCCACCTACAGGACTACCCCCAAGCCAAAAATACTCAAGCTGCGCCCCCGACGCGGTGTTTTCCTCAAAGCCAAAGCCCTGCCGGTGGCCGACAAGGCATTCTTTGAAGAGGTAGACCTCTGCTATCGGACCTTATGCGCCATCCTCTTCAATTTTGTGCCGACATCCGGGCATCCAGGCGGCAGCATCTCCTCGGGGCGCATCGTTGCAAGCCTGCTTTATGAAGGCCTGGATTATGATTTCTCTCATCCGGACCGATCCGACGCGGACCAGCTCTGCTACGCGGCCGGGCACAAGGCCCTGGGGCTCTACGCCATGTACTCCTTGCGCAACGAACTGGTGCGCATCGGCAACCCCTCGCTGCTGGCGCCGACACATCGTCAGTTGCGCCTGGAAGACCTACTGGGATTCCGCCGCAATCCGACACAGAACACGCCCCTCTTCAAGCGGCATCACGCCAAGCCCCTAGACGGCCATCCCACCCCCGCCGTACCCTTTGTGCCCCTGGCGACCGGCGCCAGCGGCGTGGGAGTGACCATGGGCGTAGGCCTGGCCCTGGCCGCGATCGATGCCTATGGCCCCCAGGCCCCCCTCATCCATCTTCTAGAAGGTGAAGGCGGCATGACCCCGGGCCGGGTGCATGAGGCCCTGGGTATGGCCGGCACGGTGGGCCTGGAGAACCTGCGGATGCATGTGGACTGGAACCAGGCCTCTGTCGACTCCAACGCGGTCTGCGCCGCCGAGCAGTTTCCCGGCGACTACGTCCAGTGGGACCCCATGGAACTCCTGACCCTGCACGACTGGAACGTCATCGACGCGGGAGATGGGTTGGATTTCCGATGCGTACTCTCCGCTCAGAAACTGGCCGCAGGCCTATCCAACGGCCAGCCCACGGCCATCGTCTACCGGACCACGAAGGGCTGGCGGTATGGCATCGAAGGCCGCGCCTCCCACGGAGCCGGGCATCCTTTCTGCTCCGATGGCTATCACCAGGCCGTGGCTCCTTTCGAAAGGAAATTCAAGGTCAAGCTCCCCCGCTTCGAGGGAGAAAAAACTCCCGACCGGATGGAGCAGACCTACTTCAACACCCTATTGTGCCTGCGCCAGGCCCTGGAGCAGCGCCCTGACATCCCGGCCTGGACCGCGGAGAAGATCGCGGCCGCGGCTGCGCGCCTGCGGGCCAAAGCCCGCGCCCCAAAGCCGGGCGGACCCGACACCGGCCCGATATACACGGACGCTGTATCGGCCGAACTCGCGCCCGTGGAACTCGACATCGTCCCGGGCAAGTCCATGGCCCTGCGCACGGCCCTGGGCGATTCCATGGGCTATCTCAACGACCTCACTCACGGCTCATTTTTGGCCTGCGCCGCGGACCTCATGGAATCCACCAGTGTCTCCGCAGTGGGCAAGAGTTTCCCCCAAGGCTTCTATAACGTCAAGACAAACCCGGCCTCCAGGCTGGTCCCGGTCGGCGGCATCTGCGAGGACGCCATGGGCGGAGTGATGGCCGGAGTCTCGAGCTTCGGCGCCCACATCGGCGTGACGAGTTCCTACTCCGCCTTCATCGCGGCCCTGGAGCACATCCCGGCACGCCTGCACTCCATCGGCCAACAAGCCCGGCACGACGCCACGGGCGAACCGTTCCGGCCCTGGATCATGGTCAACGCCCATGCCGGCCCCATGACCGGCGAGGACGGGCCCACCCATGCGGACCCCCAGCCCCTCCAGCTGTTGGCCGGGAACTTCCCTAAGGGCGCACTCATCACCTTGACGCCCTGGGAGCCGCAGGAGGTCTGGCCACTGCTGGTCGCGGCCTTGCGGGCCAGACCCGCGGTCATCGCTCCATTCGTATCCCGACCCGCCGGGGTCACACCGGACCGCGCGGCCTTGGAACTACCGCCGCCGCACGCCGCGGCCAAAGGACTCTATGCCTGGCGCCGCAGCGACCAGAGCGACGCGACCGTGGTCCTGCAAGGCTGCGCCGTGGCTCTGCTCTTCGCAAGGCGCGTGCTGCCGGAACTCGACAAGCTGGGCGTTCCAGTCAACATCTTCTACGTCTCCAGTGGAGAACTTTTCGACCTCCTCCCATTGCCGGAACAGCAGTCCATCTACCCGGAGCGGCTCGCCCGTCAAGCCATGGCCATCACAGACTACACTTGGCCCACCATGGCACGCTGGGTGCACACGCAGGAAGGAATGCAGAACTCCCTGCACTCGTTTTACAACGGCAGGTTCCTGAGCAGCGGAAGCTGGGACAAGGTACTCGAAGAGGCCGGTCTGGACGGTCCGGCTCAGCTCAAGGCGGTGCTGGAGTGGTGCCAAAAGGGACGACCAGGACCTGGTCGCTGATCCAAACCCCCTCTCCCTGGCCTCGGTCTTTTTCTTTGTACAATCCAAGTCGATTGGATCCTACTTCCACCTCGCCTTAAAAAAAGGATTGACCATGATTGAGATAGAAACCCTTCTCTCCCAAGCCGCGCAGGAAGGCCGCTGGGCCCTCTCCGAGATCGAGGTCTATGAAGTGCTCGACAAGCTCGGCCTGACCACGCCTAAATGCTTCCTGGCGAGGATCAAGGGTGTCCCCCTTCCCGCCGCCGAACTCAAAGAAAGGTTGGCGACGCTCCCCGGCGAGAAGGTCGTGCTCAAAGTCTCCTCCCACAAGACCCTGCACAAGACCGAATCCGGCGGGGTCAAGGTCTGCGCCAAGTCCGACGCCGCGGCCAGGCTCGCGGAAATGAAATCCAAGTTCAAGGACGCCGACGGCATCCTCGTTAGCGAATTCGTGCCCCACGCGGTCTTCTCTTTGGGCCAGGAGCTCATGCTGGGCGCCCGGGCCGACAAAGCCTTCGGCCCCATCATGACCTTGGGCATCGGCGGCACCGACGCCGAGGAGCTCACCTCGGCCTTTAAGCCCGGCTTCTCCCCGGCCATCGCCGCAGTCAAACTCGTCTCCGACAGCGGCGGCTGGCAGCGCTTCCTCGACCAAGCCTGGATCTGGCGCTACGTCTCCGGCGGCGTGCGCGGCGGCCAACGCCTGGCCGAAGACGCGGCCATGCTGCTCTGGCTGGAAGGCTTCCGCAAGCTCCTCGAACACTTCTGCGACAGCGGCGCCAGTGCCTGGGCCATCGAGGAAATCGAGATCAATCCTCTGGCTGTCTCCGATGAGCGCATCGTGGCCTTGGACGGCGTCCTGCGCTTCCGCAAAGCCAGGATCGGGACCCGAAATTTCCCCTCACCGAAGGCAGTCTGGTCTTTGCTTAAGCCCGTGACCGTAGCCGTGGCTGGCGTCAGCGAAAACAAGATGAACATGGGCCGCATCATCCTCAACAACATCATAGAGGCCGGCTTCGACAAGAAGCGCCTGTTCGTGCTCAAAGACTATGCGGGCGAGATAGACGGGGCCAAGTGCTTCAAGAGCCCCGCCGATTTCCCGGAGCCGGTGGACATGTTTGTAGTGGCCGTGCCCTCGCCCGAGGTGCCGGAGCTCCTGCGCCAATCCGCCGAATCCGGCAAGGTCCGCGGCGTCGCCCTCATCTCCGGAGGCATAGGAGAGAAGGCAGGCAGCGAGAAGGTCAAGGACGAGATCCTGGACGTGATCGCCGAAGGCCGCCGCAAGAACCCCGACTTCGCTGTCTCGGGCGGCAATTCCCTGGGCATCGTGTCGGTGCCGGCCAAAGTCAACACGTTCTTCATCCCGAAACAGAAGCTCGTCCTCGGCGCCGAGGAAAACCCCTCCCATGCGCGGACCGCCTTCATCAGCCAGAGCGGCGCCTTCGTCATCTCCATGGTGAGCAAGATGGACTGGCTCAAGCCCGTCTACTGCGTGACCGTAGGCAACCAGATGGACGTGACCGTCTGCGATTATGTGGAGCAGCTCGTGGAAGACGATACGGTCAAGGTCATCCTGGTCTACCTTGAGGGCTTGAAGGAGGAAGACGGCCTCAAGCTCGCTCATGGCGTGGCCCGCGCGCGAGCCTCCGGCAAGACCGTCATCGTATACAAGGCCGGCCGCACTCCGACCGGGACCAAGGCGGTCATGGGGCACACGGCCTCCATCGCCGGAGACTTCGTAGTGATGCGCTCGATCTTAAGCAGCGCGGGCGCCCTGTTCGCGGAGAACTTCGACCATTTCGAGGAGCTGGCGCAGATGGCCTGCTTCTGCCATGGCCGTTCACCGGGACAGGGACGACTCTTCATCTTGAGCAACGCGGGCTTCGAAGCCGCGGGCATGGCGGACCACATCCTGCCGCATGGTCCGGTGAGCGCCGTGACTCCAAGCGGTCCGCTGGGCCGGCGATTGGCCGAGATACTCAAGAAGCACAAACTCGATTCCATCGTGGATGTGCGCAACCCCCTGGATGTCACGCCGATGGCCGCAGACACGCCTCTGATTGAAATCGCGGCCGCCGTATTGGAATCGCCACTGGTAGACTGCCTGGTGGCGGCCGGCATCCCCCTGACGCCCGCCATGAAAACCTTACCAGAAGAGGGGCTGATAGAGTCTTTCCCGGCCAAGCTGGGAGAGCTCGCCAAGGCCTCGGGCAAGCCGGTCGTTTGCAGCGTGGCTTGCGGCTCGCTCTACGAGCCGTACGTAGCCGAGGCCCGCAAGCACGGCCTGCCGGTATTCAGGTCCGCGGACCGAGCGCTGCGGGCCATGGCCGCCTTCTGCCGGCATTAGGCGCACTTGATCCGCCGGTGCGGCTTGATCTCGATGCGCAACACGCCATGGACCGCCGCATTCGATCCAAAAAAATAACCGGCTGCGTGATACCGCTGGCCTTGGCCACTTCGCCATGGGATAGGCCCGATGAAATCGCTTTTGAGAAGTCCTGGAGCGCGAGCGGTATAGCCAGCGGGGCCTACCTCGCCCTCTTTGAGACATTCCAGAGCGGGAAGAAGACCAGTTCAACCCTGAGGAAGTTCGCAGTCATCCGCTGAGTTGACCACGACCCGCTGGCGCCACTGGTCGTCGAACTCGGCGATACTGATCCCGAGATAGGTTTACAAAAGACCAGCTTATCTCGACTGCAATACGTAGACTTCCATCAAACAGTGGACGCAGTCGAATGCTAAGCACAAACGCGCGCCGTTCCCATCGTCTAGGAATAAAGGCGGCATCGGTTTCCCCCCGCCGCACGACTTCAGGGCATGACGCAGGCAATATTTACAGACCATGACGCGCGTGCCCTTGGGCACCCGACCCGCTTCCAGCCCGCGCTTGACGGACTGAACCCCATGCGCCCGCAGGAACTTCTCCGCCAGCCGGTTTAACACGTTCGCTTCAAATCCCAGATCGATCTCCGGATAGACCGCATCAACTCGCGCCGGCGGACGAGACTGCCGAAGATGACTTCGCAACCGAGCATCGACCAAGGCCGCCACGGCCCGCCGCCGCAGATCGTTCAAGACCGAGACCGGCACGAACATCGGCCGCTCCGGGAGCGCGATCTTGCCGGCCACAAACCCGCTCCCTCCCAACTTCGCCAGCTGCCGCCGCATCGTTTCCAGAGCCTGGCCGGCATCCTTCGGCTTGGCCGTTTCGCACGCGACTTCGGCGCCCGCCTCCACGCCGTCCTCATCCTGCAATCGCAGTCTCAGTCCGATCTTGGTCTCTTGGAGTCCCAGCGCCACGTCGATACGCCTTTCGATGTGTGCCACATCCAGCGCCCGAAGCCAAAGCCGGTCGTGATTGCGGAACAGCCGCGTGCCGCGGACGATGCCCCGCGCGCACTCCACCCAGACGCTTCCTCCTTCGGCCTTGTTCACCGGCGTTCCGCACAGGCAGCCCTTCCCGTCAAAATAAGCCAGCCCATCTCCCGGGTGCAGCGCGGCGGGCGTCTGCGGTATCGGAAGTTCCGCCGGTCCCGGCCGGACGGATTTCCTTACGGCCGGCGCTTCCAGCTCGATGCGGTTGCCGCGCACCGAGCGCACCACGCCGACCGCCGCACCCGTGAATCGAGGCGCGGCATGATCGTGCATCGCCGGATCGCGCCCTTTCAGAAAATAAGTCGTGAACCCGCGGTTGAAAGTCTTAGTCAGGTCAGAAGCGAAATCGGCGCTCACCCGACCGGACGACGCCTTCCTCCCGCCGGACTCGACCAGGGCCGCATCGAGCGCTCGACGGTAGCAAAGCACCGTGTTCTTCACGTACGCCGCGTCTTTAAGGCGCCCCTCGACCTTAAACGAGGTGACCCCTGCGGCGATGAGCCCCCCCATCTGAGCCGAGAGGTTCAGGTCCTTCAGGCACAACGCGTGGCAGTTCTCCAAGAGGACGACGCCGGAACCGTCGCTCACCTGATAGGGCTTGCGGCAAGGCTGGGCGCATTCGCCGCGGTTGGCGCTGCGACCACCCCAGGCGTAGCTCAGGTAGCAACGACCGCTGTAAGAAACGCAGAGCGCCCCATGCACGAAAGACTCCAACCCGATACCCGGCGCCGCCACGGCGATATCCCGAATCTCTTCCAGCGACAACTCACGCGCCAAGATCGCCCGCTGGAAGCCCATGTCCCGCAGGAAGCGCACTCGCTCAGGAGTACTGTTGTGCATCTGCGTGCTCGCGATCAGCGGCACGGGCGGCAGGTCCAGTTCCAAAAGCCCGAGGTCCTGAATGATGACGCCGTCGATGCCGTCCTCGTAGAGCTGGATGATCAGGCGCCGGGCGTCTGCCAACTCATCATCGCGCAAGATGGTGTTGACCGCGACATAGACCCTGGCCCGGAAAAAATGCGCGCGGGAGATCAGCTTGGCCACGTCCGCGCGAGGATTGGCCGCGGCCTGGCGCGCGCCGAAGCGCTCGGCGCCGATATAGACCGCATCCGCGCCGCATTCCAAGGCGGCGAGCCCGCAGGCGATATCCTTGGCCGGAGCCAACAGCTCAAAGGTCTTGTCCATAGATAAGCCGGTTCTTAGTATTATATCCACTCGGGAGCGTCATTCGTAACAAATACACGAATCCACAACCTGATTTTTACAACATGATCTCAAGTCTTCCTTTGATGAAAAAACGGCGCTGGGGCCGTCCACTTCGGACCTGCGCCCTGAGTCTGGCCTGCGCCGCAGGCGCAGGTGCCGCTACGGCCTCGGCCCAAGTCAAAGGCGACGAGAAGAACCCCGAAGCGCCGGCCGTCGCCTGGGCCCCGGACCCCGCCGCCATGGCGGCGACCCGCCGGGAATTCCTGGCTCAGGCGCGAGCCTCATTCCTGGACCCGACCGGCCGCGCGCCGCTGCCCGACACGGATTTCCCTTTCCCCAAGAATTTCGTTGATGTCTTCGCCAAAGACATCGACGACCTCAAGTCACTGGCATCGCAGATCGCCTACCTTGCGTTGGGGCGCGGCCCGGAGGACATGACCACCTACGCCGACATGGTCATACACGTGGCCGCGCGCCTGAGCATCGATCCCCCGGAATCCGCCCTGCCGAGATACCAAGACCGGGTCAGGCCCCGGGACCGCCCCCTGACGCCACAACAGGAGCAAGGCTTCTCCGAACTCACCGAAGCCATGCGCACACCGGACCTACAGAGGCGCGTCCTCTATGTGGCGGGCCTCTTCGGCAAGCCTGCCTCGACCCAGAGTCCTCAGCTCAAGCCCACGGCACGATCGGGCCGCAAACGGCACCGCGGGCGCGCCGTGGTGGCCCCGCCACCCGACCCGCAGGGCCCGTCCCAAAGCGTACTCGACGCCATCGACTGGAAGCGCGCCGATGAACTGGCCTCGGCGGCCGCCGAGGGCGCCGATGGCTGGAACCGGCACACCCGCCGCCGCCGCCGAGGGCGCTGTTACGAATGGGTACGCATGGCGCTCCAGAAGACCGGGCTTTGGAGCGACGATTATCGCGCAGAGGTCACAGCCAAGGGGGACTCGCGGCGTCCACGCCGCGCCTACAGCTTCGCCTGGGCCATGAACAAGATCGAATCACGGAAGGACCCATTCGCCGGGCGCCAGGCGCCGCTGCGGCGGCTCGACCTGCGCGTGGACCCCTTGGTCAAGGGCAGCATCGTCGTATTCGACCGCAAGGCATGCGGCTTCAACAACAAATCGGGCCATATCGAAGTGATCACCTCGATCGAACCCCTGCGCGCCTCCAGCTACAAATTCCACGAGGTCAAACTCGACTGCCTGGCCAATGCGGCCAACGCCGGCCAAGTCCACATCTACGTCCCCCAACGCCTGGACCCTTACCCTCCGGCGGATGCCGCAGTTACGACCCCCGCGCGCAGCCCGATGCCGGCCGATCCCGCCTCCGCCAATCCTTGACGTCCCCTCTCGGAGAAGCGGATCCTCGTTAGAGCTTGACCGTGTCTTCGGCCAGCTCGAACATGCGGCGCACCGCGGCCTTGGCCCGGACCGCGATATCGGCAGGGACCTCGAGACGGGCCGACAGCGGAGGGTCCTCGAGCGCGCGCAGGACGCCGCGCAGGTCGGTCATCTTCATGTAGGGACACAGCCGGCACATGAACACGAAGTTCTTTTCTGGAAAACGCATCCGGGCCAGCTCGCCGAGGCCGCACTCGGTCACCAGCATATAGTACGGCGCCCGGGTCTTCTCCACGTAGCCCATCATGTCACCGGTTCCGCCGACGAAATCGACCAAGGCCACCAGCGCCGGGCTGCATTCCGCGTGGGCCAAGATCCTGACGCCCGGATATATCTCGCGGTAGAGGGCGATCGCGAAGGCGTCGAACTTGTCGTGCACGATGCAGGTGCCCTTCCAGATGATGAGCTCCTCTCCGACCTTCTTACCCAGGGCGGCGGCCAAGTTGCGGCCCATCAACTCGTCCGGGATGAAGATCACCTTGGGGTGCTTGGCGAAAAGCCGGCCGAGTATGCAGGCCGCGTTTGCACTGGTCACGATGACATCCGATTCGGCCTTGACCGCGGCTGAGGTGTTGATGTAGGTCGCGACCGGAACGCCGGGGTGCTGGGCCCTGAGCCGACGCACCTCCGCGACCGTGATGCTCTCGGAAAGCGAGCAGCCGGCCCCGGGAGCGGGCAGAAGCACCGTCTTCTCCGGGTTGAGGATCTTGGCCGTCTCAGCCATAAAGCGCACGCCGCAGAAGACGATAACCTTGGCCGGCGACTGCGCGCAAAGCTTGGCCAGCTTGTAGGAGTCGCCCACGAAGTCAGCCACGCCCACGAGGAGCTCCGGCCGCTGATAGACATGCCCCGGGATGACGGCCTGACGCTCTCCTTTGAGGACGTTGATCCTCCACGTCAGAGACGCGGTCTGGGCCAGGTCCTTCTCGCAAAAGCCGAGATCCGCCAGCCCCGCGCCAGCGAGACGATCCATCTCACGTCGAAGCTCCGCGGCGGACGGCGGCGGCGCTTTCAAGGCCTTCAGACGGTCTTCTCCAGCAACCGGGGGAAATTCGTGAACACGCCGTCAACCCCGATTTTGCGCAGGCGATGCGCCTCGGCCGCGTCATTGACCGTATAGACCAGCACCCGCAGGCGCCTGCGGTGTCCGCCCGCCACGCGGGCGGCGTTGACCTGCCGGAGGCTCAAGTGCAGGCTCTCGGCTGAGAGCTCCCTGATCTCCTCCCAGGCGGCTGCGATCGGAGTATCACCCAGAAGATATCCCAAACGAGCCTTCGGCTCCAGAGCGCGGACAGCGCGCAGGGCCTGATGATCGAAGCTCGACACCACGCAGGTCTTGAGCGCCCGCCGCCGGCGCAGGAGTTCGACCACACGGCCCTCGATGCCAGGATAGATGGCCGAGCCGCGCTTGAGCTCCAGATGCACCTCGGTCTTCTTGCCCACGACATCCAGGACCTCGTCAAGCCGTGGGATCCTCTCTGCGGAAAAACGTGCGTCGAACCAGGAGCCCACGTCGAACCGACAGAGCTCCTGCCAGGTGAGGTCCCGGATGTGCTCGGGCCAGCCGGCCGTGCGGCGCAGACTTTCGTCGTGGATGACCATCAGCTCCTTGTCCGCGGCTTGGTGCACATCGAATTCCACCGCCTCGGCGCCCAGCTCCATAGCCAGCCGGAACGACGCCAGAGTATTCTCCGGAGCCAGGCCGCTGGCGCCGCGGTGGGCGATCAGCCGCATCGCGTCAACCTTTCCAGAAAGCATCGTCCGACCTCCTCCGGAACCTCGACACCCATGGGTCCCTCACGGCCGCTGCCGCGTCCATGATAGTCGCTGCCGCCGGTCACGACCAGATTGAAACGATCGGCCAGAGCCTGGAATCGGGCAATATCCGAAGGGGAGTGTCCGGCGTAATAAACCTCGATGCCCTCCAAGCCCGCCTTGACCCAGCCCTCGATCTCCTCTTTATCAGCGACCGTTCCCGGGTGCGCGATGACCGCGAAACCTCCCGCCCCGCGGACAAGCGCGATCGCCTCTGCGACCGAAGGCCCCAAGGATTCGACGTACGCGGGACGCCCTTGAGCCAGAAAACGACGAAACGCCTCGGCGCGAGTCGGCACCACGCCCTTGCGCCTGAGAGCGTCAGCCACATGGGCCCGACCCAAGGTCTCCGGAGAAACCCCGCGCACGTCCTCATAGGTCAGTTCCACTCCCAAAGCCTTAAGCTTCTCGAGCATACCACACAGCCTCCGGACTCTCCGCTCGCGGAACTCGGCGAGGGCCTCGAGGAGCCGCGGATCCTGCGCGCGGATGCCGTAGCCCAGGATATGAACGTTCTCCCCATGCCGGGTATTGATCTCCACGCCGCAGTAAAGATCCAGCCTCCGCCCCTGCGCCGCCGCTTGAGCCTCAGAAAAGCCCGAGACACTATCATGGTCGCTGAGCACGAGCAGAGCGACCCCTGCGGCTTCGGCCCGCGCCACGACCTCGGCGGGAGTGGCCGTGCCGTCCGAATAAGTGGAGTGCGTGTGCAGGTCTATCTTCAGACCGCCACGACCTCTTTGACCTCGGGGACATCTGCTTTGAGCATCCGCTCCACGCCGCCCTTGAGGGTCATGGCCGCATGCGGGCAGCAGCCGCAGGCTCCGCGCAGGGAAACCTTGACTAAGCCCTTGGCCTCGTCCACGCCCACCAACTCGATATCGCCGCCGTCCGCCTGCAGGCTGGGGCGGATCTTCTCCAGAGCCTTGAGAACCTTATCCTTGAACATTTGCCGGCCTCCCTTGCGTACGCCGTCGCCGTGGATATAGTCTACCACTTCTGACGCTCGCCGTTAGCCCGCGGACTGCGATTCTAGTATGATTGTGGTGTGAAGGACACGGTTCAGTGCCCCGGGTGCCATTCTGAGATCGACCCCTCCGCCGACTGCTGTCCGATATGCCTGAGGGGACGTTCCCGGCCCGAGATCATGCGCGGCATCATCGCGGTGCAGCAAGCGCCGATCCGACGAAGGCGGAAAATCACGCGCTGGGCTGTTCTGGCGGGCCTCGCCATCGCCGGCGGAGCCCTGGGATGGCAGCACCGCAGAGAACTCATAAACACCTGCCGCTCCGCCAAGGCCTTCGTCCTCGCTCGGATCGACGAGTACCTCCACGGCCAACCACAAAGCACCCCACCGGCCCAGGCCGAGCCGCCCTCCCTCGTTTCCGCGCCCCCGGCGGCGGCTCCAGCCCCTGCGCCGACGAGCCACGCGGATACCCCACCGCCCCCCATCAAGCCGTCTCAGCCCGGCTACTGGACGGTCCGCGGCCTAGTCTATGACCTCTACAGTCTTAAACCGGTCTCCGGGGCGCGGGTAACCTTCGTCTCGCGTGCCACAGGAAAGCGCCTGCTCGCGCGCACGGACAGCGCCGGCCACTACTGCCTTAAGGCGCCCCAGCTCAGCACCAGGGGCTACGACGTTACGGTCCGACACCCGCGCTACCAAAGCAACTACCTCGATGAGAACGAGCCCCCCTACCGGCAGATGGGTCCAGAGCGGCGGCAGGAAGCCGGGAATCTATTCCTGCAGTCCGAGGTGCTGCATATGCCGTTTTTGCCCCCGCCAGACGAGGACCACCCATGGCTGAACCTGGTCCTCATGCCCCGATAGTATTGATTTTGATATCCTGATGGGGATGCTCATCCACTTCTGCGCATCTCTCTTGCTGGCCACCGCCGTCCAAGCCGCGGAACCCGGCCCCGAATCGCCGGCCGTCTTCGTCTCTTCCGACGCCGCCAGACCGGAAGGCATCGCCACCGCTGCCGTCGCGCCGCCTCCTTGGGTCAAACCCCTGCACGGGGTGCACCTGACCGGATGGGGCGCGGGATCGCCCAAAACCCGCAAGGCCCTCATCCGCAACATGAAGACCGCTGGCCTCAACGCCGTGGTCATCGCGCTCAAGGAATACGACGGATACATGTTCGTCCGCGGAGTGCCGCTGGCCCATGAGACCGGGTCCTACGTCAACGCCATATCGGACCTGCCCGCCTGCGTACGCGAGTTCAAGGATGCCGGCATCTACACTATCGGCCGCATCGTGCTCTTCAAGGACAACCATCTGGCCCGCCGTCGGCCCGACCTGGCCGTGCACACGCCGGGCGGAGGCATCTGGGCCAACGCCAAGGGCGTGGCCTGGGTCGATCCCTACTGCCGAGAGATCTGGGACTACAACCTGGATATCGCCTCCCGCGCCGCGGCCGCGGGCTTCGATGAGATCCAGTTCGACTACGTGCGATTCCCCTCGGACGGCAACGTGCGCCTATGCCGCTACTGCCGCCCGAACCACAGCGACAGCACCGCCAAAGAAAACCTCGCGGCCTTTCTGACCCTGGCCCGGGAGCGCCTCAATCCGCTGGGAGTGAAGCTTTCCATCTGCGTGTTCGGCATGACCACTACGGACGACAGCGGCATGGGCATCGGCCAGCACATCTCCGACCTGACCCGGCAGGTGGACTTCATCTCACCCATGATGTACCCTTCGCACTATCACAAAGGAATCTACGGCCTCAAGAGCCCGAACAGGGAGCCCTACAAGACGATCCAATACGGGACCCGCGACGCGGTGACGCGCCTGGGAGAAGACGCCTGGCGACTGCGGCCCTATTTTCAGGACTTCTCCCTGGGATTCCATTACCATGCGGAACAGGTGCGCGCCCAGATCCTGGCGGCGGCCCGCCAGGGGGTGACCAATTGGATCCTCTGGAACCCGCGGAACCGCTACACCTGGTCCGCCCTACGCTACAATAACCAGCCCATCTACGCCCCCACGCCGCACCAGCGCAAGGAAGATCCATCGCCCTGAAGCGCCTGGGCTCCACGACGGCGAACTAGGAAGAACTTCAGTCTAGACGACTTCAGACGGAGCTATAAGATTACCCTTCCCCTGCAATTCTTCAGGATCGGAGGCCTTGCGCCGACCGCGCTCGAAGACGAAGGCCAGCGGCGCGCAGACCAGGCAAATGAAAACCAGGAACCGGAACACATCCATGAAGGATAGGAGCATGGCCTGCCGCAGAACCGTGCCGTAGACAAGCTGGTAAGCGGCCTGCAGCGAAGCGGGAACGCCCAGGTTCCCCAGTGTCGCGGAAAGACCGGCTAGGCGGTCCTGGAATAGCGGGCTGGTCGGCGTCAGGTGCGAAACGAGGGTCACTTGGTGCATCTGGGAATGACGCAGATTCATGGCCACCAAGGACGCGATGCCCACGCTGGCCCCGATGTTGCGCAGCAGCGAGTAGATACTGGTCGCTTGGTAGATCTCGTCCTGGCGCAAGGTCGCCATGGTGAGCGTGGTCAAGGGCACGAAGACAAAGCCCATGCTGAAGCCGTTGAGGACCAACGGCCAAGAGATGTTGCGCGGGGCGACGTCCAGGTTGAGGCCGCTCAAGAGCCACATGGTCCCGGCGATACCGCAAAAGCCCAGCATGAGCAGGAACCGATTGTCCACCAGCTTCGTGATGCGCCCCACCACGATCATGGAGACGAAGGACCCCAGGCCGCGCGGGGTCATGGCCAGGCCGCATTGCAAGGCCGGATAGCCCATCAAGGTCTGCATGAGCATGGGCAAAAGCGCCGTGGTGCCGTAGAGAACCGCACCCAACACCGCGATGAAAGCGGTACCCAGGCCAAAATTGCGGTTGGTCAGCAAGCGTAGATTGGCCACGGGGTGCTTCTGCCGCAGCTCCCAGGCCACGAAGAGCACCAGGAACACCACTGAGCCCAGCGCTCCCCAACGGATCCAGACCGAGCCGAACCAATCGAGCTCCTGGCCCTTGTCCAGCACGATCTGCAGCAACCCCACGCCCAGCGCCATCAGGCCGAAGCCGATGAAGTCGATGCGCGCGCCGGTCACGCGCTTGAGGTAAGGAGGATCCTCCAGGAACATCTGCTGCATGAACAGCCCCACCATGCCGATGGGGATGTTTATATAGAAGAGCCAGCGCCAGGAGTAGGCGTCGGTGATCCACCCGCCCAAAGTGGGGCCGATGATGGGAGCCACCACGATGCCCATCCCGTAGGCCGCCATGGCCACGCCGCGCTCCTCGACCGGGAAGCTCTCCAGAAGGACCGCCTGGCACAGGGGCTGCAAGCCTCCGCCGCCCAAACCCTGCAGGATGCGCGCCAGCACGAGCTGGGGCAGGCTCTGGGCCATGCCGCAGAGCGCGGAGGCGGCGGTGAAAAGGACCACGGAAAAGGCCAGGTAGCGCTTGCGTCCGAAGATGCTGCTCATCCAGCCCGCGGCGATAAGGATGATGGCGTTGGAGACCAGGTAGCTTGTCAGGACCCAGGCGGACTCGTCGACGGTAGCGGAGAGGTTGCCCGCGATATGCGGCAGGGCCACGTTGGCGATGGAGGTGTCAAGCACCTCCATGAAAGTGGCCAGAAGCACGGATATCGTGACCAACCACGGATTGTGGCTCGGTCGCCAATCGGCCGCCGATCCCTGCGCCATGATTGGCGCTCTAGCGGAGGTCCACCGCAGGCACGACCGACATGCCCGGTGACAACGGCGGCAGAACCTCGGACGGAGCGTCAAATACGATCTTGACGGGAACACGCTGGACCACTTTGACGTAGTTGCCCGTGGCGTTCTCCGGAGGCAGCAAGCTGAAGCGCGCCCCAGTTCCGGCTTGGAGGCTATCCACATGTCCCGGGAATATCCGGCCGGGATAGGCGTCGACGCGGATGACGGCCTTCTGGCCCGGCCGCATGCGGGTCAGTTGAGTTTCCTTAAAGTTGGCCGTCACCCAGACTTGATCAGGGACAATGGCCATAAGCGGCTGACCCACATGAACGTAGGAGCGGATCTCCACCGACTTACGGGTCACCTTGCCCGCGATCGGGGAAGCGATGCGGGTATAGGAAATGTCGAGCTGGGCGGCGTCAAGCTTCTGGCGCGCGAGCTCGGCCTGGGCCTTTTTCGCGTCGGCTTCATCCACCGCGTGGTCGTAGGACTGCCGGGAGATGCGATCCTTGCCATAGAGTTCCTTGGCGCTGACCGCATCGCCCGCCGCCTTGCGCGCCTCGGCCTCGGCCGCGCCCACCTCGGCGCGCGCCTGGGCGAGCTTGACCTGATAGTCGACCGGGTCTATATCCACCAGCGGGTCGCCCGGCTTGACCTGCTGATTGTCGTCCACGTAAACTTTAAGGGCCTGCCCCTCGATCTTGGGCGAGATCATGATGACATGGGTGTCGATGAAGGCGTCATCCGTGTCCTCATGGTTCATCGACCAGAGGTAGTAGCGCACGCCGAACGCCGCCCCCGCGATTGCGGCCAGGAGGCCAACAATGAGGGCTATGCGATGATGGATCCGCGGCTGGCGGAGGTGATGGGCCCCGTGGATTGCGCCCGCATGCCCGGCCCCGGCATGACTCGGCATGGCCGGACCACCCGCAGTTTGACCCGGCACGCTCTTCTCTTTAGCGGAGTCCATGACTTCCCCCATTTAGAAAGTGAAATCCTTCATCCGGCCCAGGGCCAAGGCAAGGCTGATGCGGGCCGCCTGGTAGCGAGCTAGAGCCGAGACCCGGGCGTCGCGCGCGTGGGTCAGCGCGGCCTGGGAATTCAGGAGCTCCACGTTGTCCGCGACCCCGGCCAAGAAGCGGTCCCGCGCCATGGCAAGCTCATCCTCAGCGAGCCGCGCGACTTCGGAGGCGGTATCCACGCGCTCGACCGCGTCGCCGAGGTCGATCAAGGCCAGGCGCACGTCCTCCTCGACCTGCGCGCGCAGGTCCGCAAGACGCACCTCGGCCGCGGCCCGTCTGCTGTCCGCCTCGCGCACGCGGCCCGCGATATCGCCTCCGGTGAAGATCGGCAACTGCAAGGCCACTCCCGCGCTGCCCGTGGTCCGGGCCCGTGAATCCGGGTCAGGGCCGCTCAAGCCCACGTCGCCGGTCAAGGCGACGGCAGGCAGCCTCTGGGACTGCTCGGCCCGCCATTGGGCTCGGGCCGATGAGAACCGCTCCTCGGCGATGCGCAGCTCCCAACGGTCCGCGCGCGCGGCCTGGAGCGCGGCTTCGGCCTGGGGCGGCTCGGCCGGCGCGAATCCCGGCGCGTCCTTAAGGACCACGCCGCGCGCCAAAGGCAGGCCGACTGCGCGCTGCAGACGCACCTCGGCCTCCCGGGCCACGTTGTGGGCCTCAAGAAGGGCGAGCTTCCCCTCCGCTTCGCGGGTCTTGGCCCGCGCCACGTCGATGCCGGCCGCAGTGCCGGCGTGCTTCTTGTCCTCCGCGAGCTGGCGCAGGCTCAAGGACAGTTCCACGTCCGCCTGAGCCGATTCGATGGCCTGCCGTGCGCGGAACAACTCCACATAGGCCAAAGACGCGGTCGCAGCCACCTGCTCTACGGCGAGGCGCTCCTCCATGGCCGCGGCGCGGTCATCAGCGTCAGCGGATCTGAGCCGCAGGATGGACGGCAGGTCGAAGACCTCTGCCACCAATCGGATGCGCGCGTCAAAGGTGTTGAAAGGTCCCAGGAGGTCGGGGAAGCCTCCGCCGCTGAAGCCCAGGGCCGCCAGATCCTCCCTGTAAGTGCGTACCTGGCTCATACCCCCGGTCAGACGCGGCAACAGCGAAGAGGCGGATTGCAGGACCCGGCCCCGCGCGGCCGCGGTGCCGGCCTTGGCCAGGCGCACGACCAGGTTGTTCCTCACGGCCAACGTGACGCACTCCTGCAAGGTCAACTCGACCGAGGGTTCCGCGACCGGGGGCGCGGCCGCGCCCAGGACAGGCAGCGACAACGCCAAGAACCATCCGACAGCGGCACGACGACAGGAAAAACTCATGAGCGAGAAAACTCCTCCAGACCGCGCCCGACCCTGCCCAGGAGCCGCACCAAAGCGCGCCGATCGACCTCGGAAAGCTTGGCCATAAGCCGCGAATTGCGCAGAAAGCGCTCGGGCATGACCTTGGAAAGGACCCTCGTCCCGCGCGCCGTCAGCCGAACCGCGACGCTCCTCCGATCCTCGCGGCAGCGCTTCCGGCGGACCTGCCCCGCGCGCTCGAGGCCGTCCAGGAGTCCCGTGACCGTGGCGGGGGTGACCTTAAGCCGCGCGGCCAGTTCCCCCGCGGCCAGAGCCTGGCTGGAGGTCTGCTGGAGCTCGAGCAGTATCCGAATGCGCCCCTGCGAGGTCTTATGCCGAGACAACTGCAGCTCGATAGCCTCCATGACGTGGCCGGCGACGCTGAGCAGCGCCAGGAAGCACTCCTGGGCGCTCATCTCGAATTCTGGGTAACGGGCCGCGATAGACTCCAAGGTCTCCCGGCGCGAGATGTCCTTAAGGATGAAGCTGGAATGCATTTAATTAGCTGCCTTATTATATGGTAACAAAATAGTTTGAGTTGGCGCAAGACGACGATCACGGCCGGCCGGCGGGGTCCATCTCAGAGCCGTCAAGATAAGGCCGGAACAGGCTCTCCACGCCCGCCAGGGACTGCGCCTCGATGATCGTGGAGGCCATGATAGCGAAGCAGTCGAGCTTCACGACGGCGTTGAGCGAAGCGTCCTGCATCTTAATGGTTTTTAGCCTATCCACGAAATGCTTGTTGACTATGCTGATCGCCTCGTATATCCGCACCAGACCGGCCAGGCCCCAATCGGGCTCAAGCCCCCTCTGGCGGCGAAGATACTGGGCCAGCAGGTACATGGAGATGGCCCGATAGGTGGTTTCCTCGGTCGAAGCGAAGGGCAGGTGGGTGTAGACCATAGGCCGGAGCTTGTCCATGTGCGGGCAGCCGCTGGTGACCATCACGATACCGATGAGGCTGCTGATTCCGCTCTGCAGCGGCGCCCGGCGCCGATACTCCCGGGCCTCGGTCGAAATCGAGATCTCCGCTTCCTCAAAAGAGATATTGGGCGCGAACTCCCGAATGACCCCGGCGACGTTGCGGGCGATAGGACATTGGGGATACCGGTCCTCGCCGAGCGGGCAGTGCGGACACTGGCGGTTGCCCAGACGGGTCCACTCCGGCGGCGGCTCGTCCGCGACGGGAACGAGACCTAAGGTCTGAGGGTCAAGACTCAGCTCAAAACGACTCTCCTGCCCTCCCTTATGCTGGAAATGGTAAACGATTTTCATCAGGTCCCCCGGCTACCGAGTCTTGAACAGTCCCTTCAAAATATCCATCGCGGGCTGGGCGAGCTTCTGAAGCGGCGCGGCCAGAGACTTATCCAAGCGCAGGCGGGGCTTGGGCTCGTCGAAGGTCCCCCCCACGTCCACGCCGATAGGCGCCAGGTTGGCTAGGACGATGGTGACCTGGAGGTTGATCTTCTGGGCAGGCAGATCGATGGTCCCTCTAGCCATGACGCGGGCTGCGGCGCTGTCCATGTGAAAATCCCGGATGGTCATAAGGCCGTCTTCGAAGACGTAGTCGCCCTTGATCTCAGAAAAGGCGAGCTTATCGAAGGACGGCAGCAGGTGCAGAACCGAGCCCAGACGGCCGACCTGCTTGAGCACGGCCAGGGGGATGAGCAAGGCCTTCATGAGATTAGAGCGCCAGCCGCCCCCCTCTTCCGACTCGAATGTGCCGCCGCCCACACTGAGCTTGGCCCATCCGGAAAGCCCGCGAAGGTCCGGGGTGATGCCCTTCATATCCCCGGTTATGAGCAGATTCTCGGCCTTGAACGTGCGGTAGATGATCTTATCCACCGCGACCTTGCCGCTGGCCTTCATAGGCGAAACGGCGACAGCCGTCGCCTCCGGCGAACGGAAACCGGCCTTCGCCGGCAAGGGCGACGGTACCTTGCCCACCGCGAGGTCTTTAACATCGAAAAGTTGTGCCGCGTCAAGTTCACTCAGGCTGACTTCCAACTGGGCGTCCGGCGCCTTATTGAAGTCACGGATGACGGCCTTGATCGTCAATATGCCGCTGCCGAGCTTGCCCTTAAGGTCCTCGGCCTTGATATTATCCCCGTCCAAGTGCACGGGACCGGCCAAAGACAGGACGAGACCGGCGATGTCCGCGGAAAGTGTCTTGATGCCTAGAGTGAGCTTGCCAGAGGACAGCCCGGAAAGATCTACCTGGCCATCGAAGTCGAGCTTAGCCTTAAGGCTGCCCGGCGCGATCTGCTCGGCCTGCAGACCAACCGCCACGCCGAAAGGCTGGGCCAGGCTCAGGTCCTTGATGACGCCCTGGAGCTTGCCGCCGCGCCACTGCGCGCCTGAGACTTTATCCTGACAAGAGAAGCGCCCATCCTTGAGCGCGATGATCGACGCCTGCAAGGCGAAGGGCAAGGCCAAGCCCACTGGCTTGGCCTCCATGGCTTTGCCCGCTATCGACGGAGCGGCGAGCAAATCTGAAAAATTGAAGACGCCGGGCTTGAGCTGGACCACGGCCAGGCTCGGGCCCGCCACCATGATCTCGTCGATGACCACCCTCTTGCGCAGCAGCGGCAGCAGCCGAATGCGGAAACGGAAGGTCTCCACCCCCGCGAAGACCCCGGCCTTGAAATCCGGCTTCTCCGAGATCTCCAAGCCCTCCAATTCCAAACCCTTGATCACGCCGAGGTCCACGGACTTAAGCCGGACCTCGCGATGAAGGTATTTGCCGGCCTGCTCCACGACGAATTGACGGACTTTCTGAGGAGGCAGCCAGATCTTAAGCGCGACGGTGAGCGCCGCGACACCGGCCAAGACAGCGGCCACGACGGCAAGAAGAATCTTGTAGATAGTGGGCATGCCGTGGGTCATGCAGGGATTCTATCAAATGGTCCGGTTCAACGGTTGCAAGCCCTGAGCAGCAGCACCCGAAACCATGCGCCCGGCATCTCCATGGACGTGGCCACGCTGAAGGCGGATTGATTGCAGGACAAACAACCCTGCCTCGAACCGCTTGCCGCGCCCCCCCACTGCCGTTGAGCCCGATCAATTCGGATCTGCTTTCAAGAGACCGTTGATTTAAGAATCAACTTTAACAGCATCGGCCTCGATTTCAAACAGGAGATCTCCCCGGCAGATGTCGGCATGAGCAACTGCGATAGGGAATTCCGGGATGCCATGATCTTTGCAGTACTGGTCTAAAAACTTTCTGTCGGACATGTCCTTGAAATATGCGATTCCGCGGAAAAGATCCATCCACCCCATGTCACGAGATTTGAGCAAGGCTTCTACAACCTGCATTGTCAGGCCGATCTGCTTCACGCAGTCGCCGATGAATACAGACTGGCCGTCCGGGCCGATGCTTGCTGTTCCGGAAAGAAGCAGGGTGCGGTGCGTCGGAAAGCTCATTTCAACTGCGCGGCTGAAGGAGCTCCTGTAATCCAATGCCGAGCATTGCATCGGCGACGGAACGGACTGGATCCGGACCTGGTCCGATTTTGGTTTTACCGCGATCAGATCGGCAATGAGCGCCGTGCCCAAAGCATTGCCGGCACCGATGCCGGTACTCGCTGGAATTGTCTTTTCAAATACCTTGTTCTCCTGGAAAAATTTCATCCTCACAGCGTTGAATCCCTTGTACCATTCAAGAAGCCTGTCGATATAGAACCAAGTTCGCACAGTATCCGTAAAACACATTCCGCATTGGTCGAGTGATGCCGCCATGAGATCGAACACTTCGCGGGCCTGCGCCTCCCGAGTGGAATTTATATCCTTTGGGACAAGGCCGCTCAAACGGCAGTACCGCGCGAATTCGTCATCAAAGAAATATCCTGTCAAATGGCCATTGACTTTGATCGGGGTTGCCTTTGTTCTCGAAACGGCGAATGACTGCATTGCGGAAATCTCACCATCCCCGCATGCGTCGCCCTGAAGCCAATCGAAAATTCCATCGGATGAGGAAATGTTGTTTTTAAAATTCCGGTAGTGTGCGCGTCCGGCAAAGACGAAACGGCTGAGTGTCACCGCGTCGCGTTCCCCGACCAAGTCACGGATGATATTGTTCATAAGGATGGCGTTATCGCCGCATACAGTCACGCAATGTTCGGAGCGTGATGGCAGGACAAGAGTCGCGATCCCAGATTTACCGTTGCTTTTTATGATCTTTGTCTTCATCAGCTTGGTAGACGCCCCAGGCTCAGGACAATCTAGCCACATTTCATGCGGGGCTTGATTGATTCAGATATTGAACTCCATCTGCGGCTCGAATTCAACTAGCGGCAGATGTCGCGCCTCTCAGCGGCCGCACAGGTCTTGCGGCCCTTCCGGCAACAAGTGGAAACAGGTAAAATAGGAATGCACCATGATCAACGAGAACCCGCCCGCCCCCAAGAAAGATATCGCACGACTTAAGACCAAACCCGAAGCCAAAACACAGCGCCTGGTCCGGCTGGAAGGCCCCCCCGGGCAGTCCACTGCAGGTCGTTAACCGCGACGATGCACGACATCCTCGCCTGGCTCGATCCCGATAGGAAGGCATTCTGGCGTCTGCGCTTCGGCCCGCTGCAGCTGACCGTGCTCTTCGCGGCCGCCGCAGCTCTCTACTCGCTGCGCAACCCCCTCAGCCGCGCCCTTTCCATCATGGTCTGGTTCGACCTCATCATCCATGAAGCCGGCCATCCCATCTTCGGCCTCCTGGGCAACCGCTGGATCGGCTTCGCGGGCGGAACCTTGATGCAGCTGCTCATGCCCCTGCCGTTCTACTTCTCCTTCCTGCGCCAGCGGCAGCCTAAGTCGGCCGATTTCTGCATCTTCTGGTTCGCCACGAACTTCCTCGGCATCGGACCCTATATGGCGGACGCGCGCGCGCAAGTCCTGCCCTTGATCGGAGGAGGCGAGCATGACTGGACTTATCTGCTTGACTCCGTCGGGCTGCTGCGTTTCGACTTGCAGCTCGGCGCGTATGCGGTCTTCGCGGGCTGCCTGTGCTTCGCGCTCTGCGGCTACAGCCTCTACGACCACATCTGGAACCACCGTGCCCGAAGCGGAGAGCAGTAATCGCAACCGCTTCTTTTTGATACCATTGAATCCATGCTCGATCTCCCGCCTCACCGGCAAGGCTAAGTGGTCGCAATGAGCAACCGGTTCTGGATATGGCTCGCGCGGGGACTGCTGTGGCTACGCTACCGCGTACGCGTCGAGGGACTGGACGCGGTCGCCAAGAAGGGCCGCACGGGGATCCTCTTCCTCCCGAACCACCCGGCGCTGATCGACCCGGTGATCCTCATCTCGCGGCTCTGGCCGGAGTTTCGCGTGCGGGCGCTCGCCAACCGCGACCAGATCGACCAGTTCCTGATTCGCCAGCTCGCGCGCGGGTTCCGCGTCATCCCTATCCCTGACATCGACAGGCCCGACGTCGGGACCTCGGACGAGATCCGTCAAGTCGTCGCGTCATGCGTCAAGGCGCTCCGCACGGGCGACAGCCTCTTGCTCTACCCGCAAGGGCGTCTCGACCGGCAGCGTCTCGAGGACCTCGGCGCCGGCTCCGCGGTCGAGTCCATCCTACACGAACTCCCCGACGTGCGCATCGTCCTCGTGCGGACACGGGGACTGTGGGGCAGCGGGTTCGGATACGCCTCGGGCACGGTGCCGGACGCCGCGAAGGTCCTCAAGCGCGGCGCCAAGTCGCTGTTCGCCAGCGGCGTATTTTTCGTCCCACGCCGGCGCGTTTCCATCAATCTCGTCGAACCCGGGGATTTTCCCCGCACCGCCGGCCGCACCGTCATCAACCGCTGGCTCGAACGCTTCTACAACGAAGAGGCTCCGCCCAACACTCGCGTCCCCTACTCGCTCTGGGAACAGGGCGGCGCGCGCATCGTCGCCGAGCCCCACAAGCCGGAGATCGACGGAGACCTGACGCTCGTGCCTCAGGCCGTACGCGAGACGGTGCTCCGGCATGTAGCCGAGGCGACCGGGGCTCAGCATATCGACGAATCGACACAACTTGCGCACGACCTCGGCATGGATTCACTCGCGCGCATGGAGACAATTGCGTGGCTTCAGACTGAGTTCGGCACGGCGCCGGTCAGCCCCGCCGCGCTCCAGACGGTGGGCGATGTAATGCTCGCGGCGTCAGGGCAGGCGGTCATGTCGGGTCCGCCCCCTCTCAAGGACGTCCCGCACGAGTGGTTCAAGAAGCTCCGCGCCTCCACCGCCCAGACCGCCTCTCGGACATGACCATTCCCGAGGCCGTGCTCCATCAGGCAGCGCAGGCGCCCGGCGCCGTCGTCATCGCCGATCAGGCCAGCGGCGTGCGCACCTACCGCGATGTGCTCCTAGGCGTGATGGTGCTTCGACGCGAAGTCGCGACGTTGCCCGGGGACTGCGTCGGGATCATGCTCCCGGCGTCGGTGGCGGCGGACGTGGCGTTTTTGAGCGCGCTCTTCGCCGGACGCACCCCAGCGATGATCAACTGGACGCTGGGGACGCAGAACCTCCGGCATTGTCTCGCGACGGCGGGAGTGGAGCGCATCATCACGTCGCGCACGCTCGTGACGCGCCTGGCGGCGCAGGGGATCGACCTGACGCCCTTCCATGACCGGCTCCTCTATCTCGAAGACATCGGCGCTCGGATCGGTTCCGCGCGCAAACTCGGCGCCTGGCTTCGCTCACGGCTCTGGTGGCGAAGCCTCCGCCTCGCCAAGCCGCCCAAAATCGCCGCCGTCCTCTTCACCTCGGGCTCCGAGAGCGTCCCGAAGGCGGTGCCGCTCACGCACCGGAATATCCTAACCAATATCGCAGACTGCTTCGACCTCTTCTACGCGCGGTCGGACGATTCCATCCTCGGCATCCTGCCGCCCTTCCATTCGTTCGGACTCACGACTTCGGTCGTGCTGCCGCTCGCACTCGGCGCCCGGGTTGTCCATTACCCGAACCCGACCGACGGCGCCGCGCTGGGCCGGATGATCGACGCCTACAAACCGACGATCCTCATGGGGACGCCGACGTTTCTCCACGGGGTCGTCCGCGCGTCGACCGAGGAACAGTTGACGTCGCTGCGCTTGGTCGTCTCAGGCGCGGAAAAGTGCAGCGAGCGCGTCTATAAGGCACTGGCAGAACTATGCCCGCAGACGGTCGTCCTCGAGGGCTATGGTGTCACCGAGTGCTCGCCGGTTATCTCGGCGAACCGCGAGTCGGACGCGCGGCAGGGGACGATCGGCAGGCCCGTGGCGTCCGTCGAAATCGCGGTAGTCTCCCCCGCAACCGCCGAGCGGGTGGAACCAGGCCGCGAGGGGGTCCTCCTCGTGCGCGGGCCGAGCCTTTTCGGCGGATACCTCAACTACGGCGGCCCATCCCCCTTCATCGAGTTTGAAGGCAAGTCCTGGTATCGCACCGGCGATCTGGTCCGCGAGGCGCCCGACGGATGGCTCACATTCGCGGGACGCCTCCAGCGCTTCGTGAAACTCGGCAGCGAGATGGTCTCGCTGCCCGCTATCGAGGCCGCGCTCGAGCCGCGGCTCGTCTCCGACGACGACAGTGGGCCCGCGTTCGCCGTTGCCGCGACGCCCGTCGATGAGAGCCCCGAAATCGTGCTCTTCGCCACGAAAGACATCGCACGCGACGAGGCGAACTCCGCCATCCGCGCTGCGGGGCTTTCCGGTCTCCACAACATCCGCCGCGTCATCCGCGTCGACGCGTTGCCGCTGCTCGGCACCGGCAAGACCGACTACCGCGGGCTCACCGATCAACTCAAGAGTAAAACGTGATCAGTCTCCTCATGCAAGCCCACCTTTAGATTCAACCGCTCCCCTGTTTTTATCCGGGAGGACTCTTATGATACCATTGCATCCATGCCAGCCCCCCAGACAGCCGCGCCCCTGAGACTCATCTCCTGCCGCGCGGTCAAAGCTTGGGGAGAAGAACTCTGGCTCAACTCGACTCGACCCGAGTTCCCGGCCGGGGTCTCGAAGACCAGGACCCTCGCACAGGTCTTGCGCCGCAATCCCCGGCTCCTGGGCTCCTGGTCGCGCCGCCTCTTCGGCCCCGACCTTCCCGTCTTCGCCAAGTTCATCCGCACGGATTTCCCCCCCATCGCCCATATCGGTTTCTCCACCCTGGTACGGCCACAGGAATTCCTCTCCTGGATCTGCCGAGAGCAGGACTTGCTCGCAGCCCTACGCCGCGGCCTGCGCCTGCCGGACGAGCGCGCCTTCCACGGTTTCGAGAGGGTCTACGAGGCCTGGGCCTCGGACCGGGCTTTGGCCGGCTGGGAGGCGGCGCCCGCCCGCGACCGCTCCTTCACCCGAGCCATGGGCCGATACTGCCGGATGGATCGGGAGGAGCTCGCCCAGTTGACCGATGACCTGCGCCGCAGCCACAACCGCATGGTCCGAGTGCTCAACGAGGTGGACCTGCGCAACGAGACGGGCAATCTCCTCATGATCAAGGCCGGCCTCATCCACGCCCTCTTCGGCCTCTCCCTGCAGTTCCACCCCCAGGATCCCACACAAGAGGCGCTCCAGGAGTTCATCCTGGCCGGCGGCGCCCGCGTCGCCAAGAAGCTTCGCCTCGCCCGCCAGCGCCTCAGCGCCGGCGCAGCACCAAAAAGCGAGGTCTGGATGCCTCTGCCGGCGCAACGCAACCTCCGCCTGGCCGAAGTCCAGCAGAGTTCTGACTGCACCTACAGCGTGGCGGATTTCTTCACTCCTTTCGTCTGGCAGAAGGGCGCGCGCTTCCGAAAGGGACACCCCGCCCTGGGCCTGACAGACGCCGCCCTGCGGCGCCTCATGGAAGGCGTCGATTTCTCGGTCACCACGGTGTCCAGCATCCGCTGCCGGCCCCAAGCCCTGGACCTGGGCGCAGGGGCAAGGCGCTGCCGGCTCTGGAAGCTCCTGGATCGTCCAGCCCTGTGGCCATTCTTCACGGTCCGCCGCCTGGATCTGGCAGAAGGAGGCCGTTGGACCATCCCCGCGGCCCGGACCTTCCAGCATCTCGTGCTCCTCTCGGGCCGGGTTCGGCTGAAATACCGCGGCCGCGCCTGGCGGCTCGCCCCCCCGACCCCGGCCTTCGTGCCGGCAGACCTCCTAGAAGGCTGCGCCCTGGCTGCGGACGAACCTGCCTCCCTTCTGCTGGTAGGCATACCGGACCCCCGCCGGGCCTAACCCCAGGCATGGACCGCACGGATGCCCCCGTCCTCATCTTCCTCCTCGCCGGCGCCATACTCCTGACGCTGCTGTTCTGCGCACGCTCTTCGAATCCCGCCAAATCCTTGGGCCCGGCCCCGGAGATGGGCATCTCCTCTTTGCTGCAGGCTCCGTCGCCGTCTTTAAGTTCCCTGCGCGAGTTGCGCGGACGCGCGGTGGTCCTCGAGTTCTGGGCCACCTGGTGCGACTCCTGCCGCGAGACCATCCCGTACATGAATAAGCTGCGCGCGGCCTTTTCAGGCCGGCCCGTGGTCTTCATCTCCGTGACCAACGAGACGCGCGAAAAAGTCACGGCCTTCCTCAGGGACAACCCCATCACGGGCTGGATCGGCATCGACGAGGAAGGCCGACTGCAGCGCGTCTGGGGCGTCACGGGAGTCCCTCAGGTTTTTATCATAGACCCGTTAGGCCGGATCACCCTCAAGATCAGCCCGAGCTTCCTCTACGCCTCCGACATCGAGCGGGCGCTTATGGCTGCGCCGCAAAAAAAGAGAATCATGCAATAGGCCGCACGGTCAGGCACATGTTTGGAAAGCGATTGATTCTACATGCACGATGATTACAGCAAAACACCTAATATTTAACGTAATGGAAGTAGACGCCCGAAAACCGCGGATTTTTGTATCATGACGACCAGGTAACCAAATGAAAAATACATATCGCCTCCTTTACTTCGTCAGCCTTTGCCCCCTGATTTTCCCGACCACTATCCACGGTTACGCCAATGACGGGTTAGACGGCGGTCCGCACCGCAAGATCAATCAATTCGCCCTGGAAGACTTCATGGCAAAGGCCAAGCAGGACCCGATCCTATCCCGATACGATTTCACCCCAACGGCCGCGGGTTACGCCCTGCCGGCGCTGGCCACCGGGGAGACCCGGGAAGACAAGCCCTTCACGATCGAATACGACGCGCTCACGCGCAGCGGAGCCTGGGCCAAAGAAGACAAAATTAAAACCTACACCGGTCTGCCCACCATAGACTGGGGTGACTACTCCGAGGAGGGCAAGCGCCGGGGACCTTTCCGCTGGTGGATCATCGAGGGCGGCTACAGCGCCGACGAACCCGAGGCCTACATGGCCCTGCGCCACTTCTACGATCCGACCAACGCCGCCACCCCCTATCTCACCGACCTCATCGGAAAACCCCTGACCCCGATCCAAAAAGAGTACCTGGACCGAGTAGGGATCGAACCCACCCGCGTCATCATCCAGCAAGGTCAGCACATTTCCTTGATGGGCGAAAATCCCAGGGTCAATGCCCGGGATTGGGCTCTCTACGGCTCCCGGCACGCCCTGCAAGACGTCACCAAGAGCATGGCCGCGACGCAGGGGGTGGCGTTGTCAACGCAGCCGCCGGTCGCCAAAGAAGAATCGTTCGGTCAGGCCTGGCGCAGCATCGGGGAATCCATGCATCTGCTTGCGGATATGACGGTCCCCGCCCACGTGCGCAACGACGGCCACCCGGGCAAGAGCGGCCGGCTCACGAATATCGCCGCGCTTTTCTCCTCCCAGTATGATCTCAAATCCGATCCCTATGAGGATTATGTGACCGGAGAGGTGGTTCAGCGCCACGCTCAGGGGCCGGTGGAAGCCGATATCGCGAAAGCCATCCGGGAGGCAGGCACGCCACGGGATCTCTTCGATCGCGTAGCCCTCCACACCAACGCGAACTTCACATCCGAGGACACGCTTTCCGGCAGAGACCCTCAGGGCAATGAGATCTTCCCCCACAACGGCCAACCGACCTATCCCGCGCCCAAGCTCGCAGCCAGCCAATTCGAGCTCCTGGGCCAGGACACCACGGCCTATTACTACCTGGATGATTCCATCGGCAGCGTGTGCCTGGCCGCGGCCGTGCGCGCGGACACCTTGCTGACCAAGCGCCGCCGCGTGTTCATGGACCCCAAATGCGCCGACTCCCAGGCCGCGCGCCTCATCCCGCTGGCCATAGCGGCCGATGAGCGCCTGCTTGAGCTCATCATCCCGCGCGTGGCCATCATGGTCGACGGGATCGACGCCAAAAATAAGACGCTCAAGTGCCGCGCCGTCCATTATGACGCGGACAAAAAGGGCAGCTACGATGCAAAATCTCCCATCCCGTCCGAGGGCATGCCCACGACCCGGGACCGTGCCCTCATCAAGCTCACCGTTGCTGGGACGAGCAAGTACTTTTGGCAGAAGATCGCCAGCATCCAAGGCAGCGATTTCGAGGTCGGCCTGGAGAACATACCAAGCATCCAGCTCGACGCATTCCTTAACCGCGACCCCGCCAGCCCGCCTTCATCCGAGCTCAAGCTCGCGGCCGGCCTCGACATGGGCGGCATAGCGGTCTGGTCACAAGATTGGTCCCCTGCCGCAATCGCGATCAACCCCGATGAGGTGGACATGGACGTGACCAGCGCCGCCTCCTTCAAGGCCGAAACCATCGGGATCAAGGGTAAACCGGTCGTCTGGAGCGTGCGGGAAAAAGACGGCGGGGTCATCCAGCAGGACGGGACGTACGCATCACCGGAGAAGCCGGGGGTCTACCATGTGGAAGCTTCGCTCAAGGACGATCCCAGCGTCCGGGCCGATGCGGTGGTCCGCGTGGAGGTCAAGGAGGCCGCCCCGGTCGCCGCGCCCAAGCTGGCCAAGGACGACCGCGGATGGAAGAAGGTCTTGGAATCCCTCCGACTTCCGAGCTTCAATCAGCTCACGGCCGAACAGAAAGCCGTGGGAGCCCGGCTCTACGGACTATCCTGGGAGGATAATCGCTGGTATAAGACCTACAAAGAAGGGACGTGGTACCATGTCCTCCCGGATGGCCGCCAGATCATGGGCCCCTGGTGGGTGCGCCTCGAAATAAAGTATCCCTACATCAGCATGGATTGGGACTACTACGGGAAAGGCCGGATCTCTGGCGGCCTCTACCCCCAAGCCAAAGCGAGCGTCGAGGCGGCCCTCAAAAGATCCCCGGACGCCAAGCCGGCCGGCACCGGCGACGTCTCCTTCCTGCGCGTAGATCCCGAAGGAGGAACAGACATCGAGGCCTGGAGAGGCCCATTCAAGGTATCCTTTCGCGTCAAAGCGTACAATAAAGAAGGACTCGCTGCGGGGCCCAACGGCCCCGTCTATTATTCCTTGAGCCCGCAATCCAAGGCACAGATCGAAGCGGTGATCAAGGCAGCCGGGCCGGAGGAGACGCAGCTTGCCGTGGAAATGGCCGGCCGCATGCTGGCCGCTCTGGACGAGTGGTATCTCACTCCCATCTCGGATGGTCCCGGCTTCAAGGGCCTACAATATCCTGTCTGCGATGGCTACAGCCTGCAATCGTCCGAGCTTCCCGCCGGATTGGAGCTTACCCGTCCAGGGACGTACGACGGCAAGGAGTGCTTCGGGACCTTGGAGGATTACTCGGACTCTTTCGTGCTGACCGAGACCGGAAGCGCAGACAACCCCTCGAAGGAGCCCAACACCTACGATGTCCGATGGAGGATGATCGGCATCATGGCCGCGGAGGAATCCTCGACCGGTTCCGTCGCGAAAGCAGCGGAATGGTTCCAGGGCGAACTCAGGCAGTTCTCCATCGGTTCCCCGCCGGCGCTGGCCCAGCCGCATCTGATCTCGCTGGCGGGGGCTGACGAGGCCTATGAAAGCAAGGCCAATCCTGAATCCCGCGACAACAACCGCTGGAATCACTCGATAGCCTTCCGTAAGAGCGATGTGGTGGTGGTGGTGAGCGGGCATTACTACTCTCCCGACTACGCCCCCCAGTCAACTTACGTCCAAAAGTTGGCGCAACTCATGCTCAAGAAGCTGTCCCCCGGAAAGTCCGCGCCTGTCCAGCCTGCGCCGGCTCCCAAGACTCCGGTACAGTCGGCGACCTCTACCGAAGAGAGCGGCAAGAGCGACACCAATAAGAATGCCCAGGACGATTCCTCGACGCGGGAACCTCAGCCAAAAAATGACATCGACATCGAGAAGGCCCTGCAGATGTTCAGGCGGCAATAAACACTGCCCGTATCATCCGCAAAGATGCAGAGGTTGCTGTACCGACTGGGGTATCTTAAGGTGCTGTCCGCGAAGACAATAGGCATTCCCCGACGCCGGATCGCATTCGTAGTCGTCATATTCTGAGTACCCCTACCGGGTATTGTATGATAGCGACTGCAAGCCTTCAAAAAGGCGCGCGGCAGCAAGTGCGAGGGACTTGGTGTGGAGAAAAGGATGACTCGGCATTGCTGTCTGATCGCCCTCGCCGCCCTGCTCTGCGCGGCCGCCGATGCCCAGCCGGCCGCGGACCAAAGCCAAGAGCCGATGCTCGCCGCGCTCAAGTCCCGGCTCGACTACGGGCTTTGGGGCGACCGCATGCACGCCCTCTACGCCCTCGGCGACCTGGGGCGCCAGGCGTTGCCGCTGCTCTCCTACGCCACTGAAGACGCCGACTGGCAGGTCCGCCTGACCGCCGTGTATTTTTTGGGCAAAGCGGGGCCGGAAGCAACGCCGGCTCTGGCCGGCCTAGCGCGCGAAGAGCCCTGCCCTTTCGTGCGCATCTCGGCGCTCAAGTGGCTCTCCGGCCTTGGCGAAGAGGGCCGCGCGCGCTACTCCGCACTGGTCACGTTCGAGGACCGGGACCTCCTGGCCGCTCTGCCGGACCGCTTCGGGACCCAGCAGATGGGCCGCGCTCTCTCCATCGACACACCGGACGACAAGATGACCAGCGATTTCTTCAACGGAGGCATCGACCTGCGCGTCTGCGCGTCCTCAGAAAGAGCGGGCCGCCGACATCGCTCGCCGGCTCCGGATTCAGACATGTCTGCTCCCACGCCCGCTCCGGAGGGACCGCCGGCGGCCGTGCCAAGCCCCGCCGCGACCCTGGCCGCCGCGCCGCTCCCGGACGCCCAAGCTGCGCCGGCGCGCCCGGAGCTCGCGCGCCCCGTCATCGAAAGCCCCGAGCAGAAACTCCGCAACGCCGAGCTCGACGCGCTGCTCGCCCCTGCCGGCCCGGCTGAGCGGTTCCCGCAGAGTCCCGCGACCTGGTCTGCGCAGGCGCCGCCGGCGCAGGCCGAGTATGCCGCGACCGCCGAGCGCGGCCTGACCAGGACAGACCTCTTGATCCATGCCGACGGCCCGCGCGAGAAACTCCCCCCAGGCACGGCTCTGCCTCCCCGCACGGCGCCCGAGACCACCACGCCGGAGCTGGCCCCTGACGCCGGGACCGGCAAGCCGGAGAACGATCCCATCCCCGTCCTAATCGCGCGACTGTCCTTGCCGGACCCGCGCACGCGGGCGCGCGCGGCCGACGAGCTCGGCAAGCGCGGCGCAGCCGCCGGCCCGGCGGTCCGGTCCCTACGCGGCGCGCTCAAGGCCCGGACCGACGAGTGCGCGCCAGCGCGGCGCTGGCGCTCGGCGACATCGGCACCGCAGGCGAGCGAGTCGTCGCGGACCTCAAGCGCGCCCTGCGCGACCCGGAAGAGGACGTCCGCTTCAGCGCGCGGATCGCCCTGCAGCGACTCAAGATCCGGTCGCTCCAGCGTCAATAAGCGGATTTGTCCCACCCTGCCAGAACCGGCTAAAAGGCGAATCTTTGTCAGCCCAATGGCGTAAACTTCCAGGCTTTGAATATTGAATCATAGCGACTTCGGGTCCCTGCATGGGCCCGAAGTCGAAGGGGGCGCATCAAGACAGAAGAACCAAGCGAGGCAAGGTTCTGGAAGCGAGGTTATCCTATAAACCCATACCCGCCCTCCATTCAGCGCCAAAACCGCGAAGGCCTCGGCAATGATTTGCTAGCATAGCCGCATGAAGGAGATCGGCACATGAACCGCTGGCGCGGTCTATGGCGGACCAAATCCGTCGACGCCCTCATCCACGAATCTGAGGTCCGAGGCCACAAGCTCGCGCGCGTCCTAGGCCCGCTCGACGTCACCATGGTAGGCATCGGCGCGGTCATCGGCGCGGGCATCTTCGCCATGGTCGGGGAGGCCGCGGTCGGAGCCTCCAGCGGCTACCCGGCCGGCCCGGCGCTGATCATCTCCTTCATCCTAACCGCGATCGCCTGCGGCTTCACGGCCCTCTGCTACGCCGAACTCTCGGCCATGGTGCCCATCTCGGGCAGCGCCTACACCTACTCCTACGCCACCATGGGCGAGCTGGTGGCCTGGATCATCGGCTGGGACCTCATCCTGGAATACGCCATCGGCAACGTGGCCGTGGCCAT
>CAIKVT010000035.1 GCA_903830945.1 uncultured Elusimicrobia bacterium | reverse complement strand
GGGCGACAACATCGACATCGAGGCCGAGCTGATCGTGCCGATCGCGATGGAGAAGGGGCTGCGCTTCGCGGTGCGCGAGGGCGGCCGCACGGTCGGCGCCGGCGTCGTCAGCGATATCACCGATTAGGACGCAAAAATCCAAGGGAATTAAGGTATAATAGCCATGGCAGAGACGAACCATCCGCAGCAGAGAATCCGTATCCGCCTTCGTGCCTACGATCATAGGGTCTTGGACACGAGTGTAGGTAAGATCGTCGAGACGGCGCAACGCACCGGGGCCGTCGTTTCGGGCCCCGTTTTGTTGCCCACTCACATCAAGAAGTATACGGTTCTCAGGTCTCCCCACGTCGACAAAAAATCGCGTGAGCAGTTCGAGATGCGGGTGCATAAGCGTCTTATTGAGCTCAACTCGACCACGCAGAAGACGGTCGATGAACTGATGAAGCTCGATTTGCCGGCGGGCGTGGATGTCGAGATCAAGCTTTAAAGAGGATTTATGAGTGAAGACGAGAAGAAGCCGGAGGATAAAGGGGCGGTCGCCGACAAACGGGCGCCCACTACTTTCCGTACCATTCTGGGAGAGAAGGTCGGCATGACCCAGATGTATGGGCGGAGCAACCGCCTTTTCGGCGTGACCGTTGTCAAGGCCGGGCCATGCTCGGTTGTGCGGGTCAAGTCGGCGCAGGGCCCGGACGGCTATAACGCAGTGCAGTTGGCCTTCGGCGCGCGCCCGGAGAAGAACTTTTCCAAGCCTGAGTTGGGCCAATTCAAGAAGGCGGGCGTCACAGCGGCCCGCTGGACCCGCGAGGTCCGCGTTTTGGACGTGAAGGGCATGGCGGCGGGCCAGACGGTCAGCCTTGAGGGCGTCTTTAAGCCGGGTGACTATGTGGACGTTCAGGGCACGACCAAGGGTCGGGGTTTCGCCGGCGTCATGAAGCGCCACGGCTTCCGCGGCATGCCGGCCTCCCATGGCGCTTCGGACAAAGAGCGCTCGCCGGGGTCTCTGGCGTCACGCCGGTCTTTGGGCCGTGTTATGCCCGGTCAGCGCATGGCCGGACACATGGGGCATGTGACCGAGAGCACGCTCAAGCTCGAGGTTATCAAGGTAGACCCACGCGAGAATCTGATCTTCCTGGCTGGTCCAGTGCCTGGTCCCCGGGGCGGTCTAGTCACGATTTCTGAGACTGCAAAAGGGCAGAAGTATTATACCGCTCCGATTTTGCCCACCGTCCGGAAGGATAAGATGGGCAATATCATCGGCGGCAAGAAACCCACTAAGGTCGCGCCGAAATAGAGGATGCCATGCAAGCGCAACTACTGAGCGTCAAGGGGACGGAGGTCGGAAAGGTCGAACTTTCCGATGCCGTCTTCGCCCGGCGCCCCTCGCCGGAGTTCCTGCACGAGTATGTGACGGTTTATCTGGCCAACCAGCGGCGGGGTACGGCGAACACCAAGACGCGTGCCGAGGTTGCCGGGTCCGGCAAGAAGCCATGGAAGCAGAAGGGCACCGGTCGGGCCCGCGCAGGCTCTTTCCGCTCGCCGCTGTGGCGCCATGGCGGCGTCACTTTTGGTCCACGAGCGGGGCATGTGCATCTGGGCTTCCCCCGAGCCAAGGCCCGTCTGGCTTTGGTCCACGCCCTGTCCGCCAAGCAGGCCGCAGGCGCCCTGGTGTTCGTGGAGAGCTTGGGCATCGACGAGGCCAAGACCAAGGCCGTGGTCGCGTTGCTCGAGTCCCTCAAGTGCGCGGACCGCAGAGGCTGCACCTTGTTGGTCCTCGACGCTCCTGACGCCAAGCTCGTCCAGGCCAGCCGCAACATCCCGAACGTGGAGCTGGCCCTGGCTGCAGACGTCAGTGCCTACAGCGTGTTGCGGGCTCGGCGTCTGCTGGTCACCAAGCCGGCTTTGGAGAAGCTGCAGGCTCGCTGCGCGGCTCTGGCGGATGTCAAGGCCACCGCGGGCAAGGCCGCCGACGTCAAGGCCGCCGCACCCAAGGTGAAGCCGGCTTCCCGCAAGAAGAAGGGAGACTGACATGGCCAAGACGATACCTGTTTCGGACGAGACCTTTGGCATCATCGTGCGGCCGCTGTTGACCGAACGCAGCACGATGCAAAAGGAAAAGTACAATCAGTACGCCTTTGAGGTGGCGCGAACCGCTGATAAGGGGAGTATCCGACGGGCGGTCCAGGCCTTGTTCAAGGTCGACGTCCTGGCCGTGCGTACGATGGTAGTGCCGGGTAAGTACCGCCGCTACGGACGCGGTGGCGGCTTGCGCCCCGACTGGAAGAAGGCTATCGTAACGATCGGCAAGGGTCAGAAAATCGAGGTCGCGGAGCAGACCTCCTAGGAAGAATCTATGCCACTCAAGAGCTTTAGGCCGTATACGCCGTCCCGCCGGAACATGACTTCGGCGGATTACTCGGAATTGACCGCCACGCGGCCGGAGAAAGCCTTGGTGCGTGCGCTTAAGAGGAAGGGCGGCCGCAACAATACCGGCATGATCATGGTCCGCCATCAGGGCGGGGGCGCCAAGCGGGCCTACCGCCTGGTTGATTTTAAGCGCGATAAGTTCGGTATCCCGGGCAAGGTGGCGACTATTGAGTACGATCCGAACCGCAGCGCTCGCATCTGTCTGGTCAACTACGCCGACGGCGAGAAGCGCTATATCCTGCATCCTGTTGGGCTGAAGGTCGGCGATACCATCATCAGTGGGCCCGATGTGGACATCAAGCTCGGCAACACCCTGCCTTTGGTGAAGATCCCCGAGGGTTCATTCGTGCATAATGTAGAGCTTTCGCCGGGCAAGGGCGGTCAGCTTATGCGCGCGGCCGGCACCCAAGCCCAGCTCATGGCCAAGGATGTGGGCTACGCCCAGCTTAAGATGCCTTCTGGAGAGATCCGGCTGGTGCCGGAGGGTTGCCTGGCGACCTTGGGCCAAGTCTCTAATACGGATCATAATGCCATCAATCTCGGCAAGGCCGGGCGCTCGCGCCATCGCGGTATCCGCCCGACTGTACGCGGCGGAGCCATGAACGCGACCGACCACCCGCTGGGCGGCGGCCGCGGCAAGTCCAAGGGCGGCAATCACCCGCGCTCGCCGTGGGGCCAGCTAGCCAAGGGCTATAAGACTCGCAATAAGAGGAAGGTGTGGAGCTGGATGATCGTCGCCGATCGGCGGCGCAGCCAGACCCAGTCCTAAGATGAAGCTTATGACCGAGCTTAGCGATGGAATGGTTGATTCCGAGGCCGTGAGAGGGAAACCATGAGCAGATCCAGCCACAAGGGGCCGTACATCGACGCAAAACTCCTCAAGAAGGTGCAGGTGATGAGTGCTTCCGGGGAGAAGAGGCCGATTAAGACCTGGGCCCGGCGCAGCACCATCCCGCCGGAGTTCGTCGGGCACACTTTCGCGGTGCATAACGGGCGCAAGTTCCTGCCTATCTACATCACCGAACAGATGGTGGGCCACAAGCTGGGGGAGTTCTCCTTCACTCGGCATTTCCGGGGCCATGGTGGGGCCCATAAGGAATCCACCACCCTGACCTGAGGTCGCCACGAGAAGGAGATTACTAATGGAAGCTACAGCCTACGCCAGATTTCAGAGATTCGGTACGCGCAAGGTCGCGCAGGTCCTTAAGGATATCCGGGGCAAGTCGGTATTGCAGGCCGAGCAGATGTTGCCACTGATTCCGCGGATTTGTGGGAGCATGATCGCCAAAGCCGTGCGCTCTGCCGCCGCGAACTTGACCATCAAGGCCAGGCGCGCGGGCAAGACCTTGGTCCCCGAGAATGTTTACATCAAGTCCTGTTGGTCTGGCAAGGGGCCGATGGGACAAATGCGCCGGGTCATGCCCGCGCCCATGGGCCGGGCCAATACCTTCAAACGCAAGGTCTGCCACCTGACCGTGGTGGTGTCGGACGAGGCCGGGAGATAAATCATGGGCAACAAAACACATCCCAGGGCGATGCGCCTGGGTTATACTGCGGATTGGGAATCCAAGTGGTTCTCTCTGCGGGAGATGCCGGCCTTGATCGGCGAGGATTTCAAAATTCGCAACTTGGTCAAGAAGACCTTCCGCATGGCGGCGGTCAGCTGGGTCGGCATCGAGCGCGCGGGATCCTACCTGCGCGTGAACATTCACACCGCCCGCCCGGGCGTGGTCATCGGTAAGCGCGGGGCCGACATTGAGTCCATTCGCGGCAAGATTGAGGGGCTTACTCAGCGTAAGACCTTTATTAATGTGATGGAAATCAGGGACCCCGAGCTTGATCCGCGGCTGGTGGCCGAGGCTATTGCCGTCCAGCTTGAGAAGCGTATCGCCTACCGTCGGGCTATGCGGCGGTCCATCGAGCGCACCATGCAGTCTGGTGCTCTAGGCATCAAGGTCATGGTGGGCGGGCGCCTCAACGGCGGCGAGATCGCGCGGCGTGAGTGGGCTCGCGAGGGCCGTGTGCCCCTGCATACCTATTCCGCCGACGTGGACTATGGGACCGCGGAGGCTTATACTACTGCTGGAATTATCGGCGTGAAGGTCTGGATTTTTAAGAAGCTGCATTTTGTTAAAGGAGCTAAGGAGTTCCAGCAACTGGCCAAGGCCGCGGAGACTGCGGCCGCTACTCAGGCCGCCCTGGCCGGCTCGGCGGCGGCACCCCAAGGGGCGCCCGCACCGGTCGTGCCTGCCGCTCCGGTAGGAGGCGCCCCCCATGTTGATGCCTAAGCGTGTCAAATATCGCAAGTGTCATAGCCATCCGCGTATTAAGGGGCCGGCCAAGAAGGGTTTTTCCATCGCTTTCGGGGAGTACGGCCTGAAGGCTTTGGAGCCAAAATGGGTGACCGTTCGCCAGATCGAGGCGGCGCGCGTCGCCATCAGCCGGCACATGAAGAAGGGCGGCAAGATGTGGCTGCGTATCTTCCCGGACAAGGCTATCACCAAGCATCCGGCGGAAACCCGCATGGGCAAGGGCAAGGGAGCCCCGGACCATTGGGTGGTCGTGGTTCGTCCTGGCCGCATGCTCTTCGAACTCGAGGGCGTTACTCAGGAAGAGGCCAAGGCCGCTCTGCGTATCGCCGCCTTCAAGCTTCCTATCCGTACCCAGTTCGTCGTACGGGAGCACCTATGAAGGCTAAGGAAAGAGAGAACTTGCACAATCATTCGGCGGCGGAGCTGCGGGTCGAGTTGACGCAGACTAGGGAGAAGCTCTTCCGCCTGAGGTTCAAGCAAGGAGTCGCGCCGGCCAAGAACCCGCTGGAGCTGCGCAACCTGCGCCGCCATGCGGCCCGGCTCGAGACCTGGATCCATGAGAAAAAGGCGGCGCTTGTGCCGCGCGGCGGCGCTGACGCGCCGCTGAAATCGTGAGGCCAACCATGTCCCCTGAAACCACTGTGGAGCGCAGCAAGCGTAAGACCTTGTCCGGCGTCGTTGTCTCGGACCGCATGAACAAGACGCGGGTTGTCGAGGTTTTGCGGTTGGTGAGGCATCCTTTCTACGAGAAGATCATCCGCAAGAGCAACCGTTTCAACGCGCATGACGAGACCAATCAATCTCATCAGGGCGACCTGGTTGAGATCATGGGCAGCCGGCCGCTTTCCCGGACCAAGCGCTGGCGCGTGGTCCGTGTGATTAAGGCCGCGCCCCGTCGACCCGTCGCTCTCGAGACGGAGGCCAAGTCATGATCCAGTTGCGATCCATCATTAACGTCGCTGACAATTCCGGGGCGCGTAAAATCCAGTGCTTTCACGTCAATAAGGGGCATTATCACCGCTACGCCACGGTGGGCGACGTCATTGTTGCCAGTGTGCGTGACGCGATGCCCAACAGCGCTGTCAAGAAGGGAGATAAGGTCAGGGCAGTGGTGGTGCGCACGGTGCGCAACCGGCGACGGCCGGACGGGTCCTATATCCGCTTCGATGATAACGCGGCCTGCCTCATTGATGAGAACGGAGAGCCTAAGGGAACTCGGGTCTTCGGGCCGGTTTCCCGCGAGCTGCGTGACTTGGAATATCTTAAGATCATATCATTGGCCCCCGAGGTGGTCTGATCATGAAGCTCAAGCTGCGTAAGAAGGATAAGGTGATGGTTATCGCCGGAAAGGATAAGGGTAAGACCGGCGAGGTCCTTAAGATCTTCCCGGATCAGGGCCGCATCCTGATCGGCAAGATTAATATTGTGACCAAACACAAGAAGCCCCGCCAGAGCGAGCCAGGTGGGCTGCAGAAGATGGAGGCGCCCATCGCTTACTCCAACGCCATGCTGATGTGCCCCAAGTGTGAGAAACCCGTGCGGCCCAAGCTTGATAAGCTTGCCACGGGCGAGACCGTGCGGCTCTGCCGTCGCTGCGGCGAGACGATACTTTAGAGGAGCCAAGAGGACATTATGGCTGAGAAGGATGCGAACGCAAAGGCCGTGCCGGTGAAGAAGGCGGCACCGGCCCAAGCCAAGGGCGGCAAGAAGGCGCCCGATGCCAGGGCCGCTAAGCCTACCGGCCCCGCGATGGCCGTCTCCGATGGCCGCGAGGTCAAGCATCTGGTCCCGCGCCTTAAAAAGCGCTATTTGGAGGAGGTTGTGCCGGCCCTGATGAAGGCCCACGGCCTCGATAACCCCTTGCAGGCGCCGCGCTTGCTCAAGATCGTGCTCAACGTGGGCGTCTCCGAGGCGCGCGAGAACGTCCAGATGCTCGACGGCGCCCGCGAAGAAATGGCGCTGGTCACCGGCCAATGGCCGCAGTTGCGGCGGGCGCACAAGTCCATCTCGAACTTCAAGCTGCGTCAGGGTATGCCTATCGGCTTGCGTGTGACCATGCGCGGCGACCGTATGTACGAGTTCCTGGACCGGCTCATCTCCGTGTCCATTCCCCGCATACGGGACTTCCGGGGCCTGGAGCCCCGGGGTTTCGACGGTACCGGAAACTTTAATTTAGGACTGCGTGAGCAGTTGATCTTCCCGGAGATCAACGTCGAGAAGATCACCCAGCCGAGGGGTCTGAATCTGACTTTCGTGATTAGTGGCGGTCGCGATGAGTTGAGCCTCGATCTGCTGCGAACGCTGGGGATGCCGTTCAAGGCGCCGCCGGCGCCGGCGAAGGCTGCCGTCGCCGCCAAAGCCGCGGCGGTCGGCGGGGGGGGGGACTGACATGGCGACCACGGCGTGGAAGGCGAAGGCGCAAAGGGTCCCGAAGTTCTCGACCCGGCAGCACAATCGCTGTCAGATCTGTGGGCGGGCCCGGGCCGTCTACCGGGATTTTGGGCTCTGCCGCATATGCTTCCGTAAGATGGCGCATCAGGGGCAGATCCCCGGCGTCAAGAAATCTTCCTGGTAGGGTGACCCATGGACCAATTATCCGACCTATTGACGCGCATACGAAACGCCAGCCTCCGGCAGAAGGACCGCGTGGATGTTCCTCACGGCAAGCTCAAGCTCGAGGTCGTGCGCATCCTCAAGGAGGAGGGCTTCGTCGCCAATTATAAGACCTTCTTCGCAAATGGAAACAAGCGCGGCACCATCCGGGTGTTCTTGAAGTTTTCTCCGGAGAAGGAGGCCGTGATCCGCGGAATCCAGCGTGTCTCTAAGCCCGGTCTGCGCATCTACCGATCCTATCGCGAGATCCCACGGGTGCGCGGCGGCTTTGCCGTTACCATCCTTTCCACTCCGCAGGGAGTGATCACGGATAAGCAGGCTAAGGAAAAGAAGGTGGGGGGAGAAATCCTCTGCCAGGTCTGGTGAGTCAACCATGAGCCGAATAGGAAAGATGCCGGTCGTGATCCCTCAGGGCGTCCAGGTCGTCATCGCCGAGGGCGTGGTGACCGTCAAGGGGCCCAAGGGCCAGCTGCAGGAAAGCTTGCACCGGTTGGTGCGCGCCGAGGTCAAGGACGGCAAGGTGCTGCTCTCTGCGGACCTTAAGGCCGCCCGCGATGCCTCCGCTATCTACGGCATGAGCCGGGCCCGTGTCAACAATATGGTTGTGGGTGTGTCTAGCGGCTTCCTTAAAACCCTCGACATCGTGGGTCTGGGTTTCCGGGCAGAGGTCGCGGGCCAGAAGATGACCCTAAGCTTGGGCAAGTCTCACCCAGTGATTTTCACGGCGCCGACCGGGATCACCCTCGGCGTGGACCCCAAGAAGACACAGATCACCGTGAGCGGGTCGAATAAGGACCTGGTCGGCGAGACCGCAGCTAAGATCCGGGGTCTGCGTAAGCCCGAGCCTTATAAGGGTACCGGCATTCGTTATCAGGGCGAGCATATCCGCAGGAAGGCTGGCAAGACCGCGGCGGGAGCCGGGGTCGGTGCCGCCGGAGCGGCGGGAGCCAAGAAATAAGGACCAATCACCCATGAAAGACAAGTGGACGCGATACGAGTACCGCCAGAAGCGCACGCGCGCGAAACTCGCGCAGCGCCCGGACGGGCGGCCGAGGCTTAGCGTGACCCGCAGTTTGAAACACCTCTACGCCCAGGTTATCGATGACGGCGCGGGCAAGACTTTGGCCTTCGCCTCTTCCCTGTCCAAGGAACTCAAGGGCGAGAAGATAGGCAAGAACCTCGCCTCGGCCAAGAAGGTCGGCGAGTTGATCGCCAAAAAGGCGCTGGCCGCCGGCGTGAAGAAGGTCGCTTTCGATCGCGGCGGCCGCGTTTACCATGGCCGCATCAAGGCCTTGGCCGAGGCGGCGCGGACTGGCGGATTGGAATTCTAGGAGAGTCATCATGAGCGCGCAAACCCCCAGCACGCAGCCCCCCACCTCGGCACCGTCGTCTCAAGGCCAGGGTGCCGGTCGGCGCTACGACCCCCGGGCGCGGAGGCGTGATCCCAATGCCCGTGCCGAGGACGGTTTCCGGGAGACGGTCGTGGCCATTAACCGGGTTTCCAAGACGGTGAAGGGTGGCAAGAGATTCTCCTTTGCGGCTTTGGTCGTCATTGGCGACGGGGCGGGCACCGTTGGTTTTGGCTTGGGCAAGGCCCGCGAGGTGCAGGGCGCCATCCTGAAGGCCAACCACCAAGCGCGCAAGAATATCACCAAGTTTCCTCTCGTGGGAGACACCATCCCACACGAGATCGTTGCCAAATTCGGTGCCGGCCGGGTCTGGATGAAGCCCGCAGCCCCAGGAACCGGCGTCATCGCGGGCGGCGGGGTGCGGGCCGTGCTGGAAGCCGGCGGCATCCGCAACGTTCTCACCAAGAGCCTAGGCTCGAGCAACGCGTTCAATGTGGTCGGCGCGACATTGGAGTGCCTCCGTCGGCTGCGCACCAGTGAAGCCACCGCTAAGCTGCGTGGCAAGTAGAGGCAATGTCATGAGCGAAAAGATCATCGTCAGTCTCAGCAATTTGCGCCCTACCCCGGGATCTCGCCGTCGGGGCGTGCGTCTGGGCATGGGCGAAGGCTCGACTACCGGACAGACCGCGACGCGTGGTCAGAAGGGCCAGCGTAGCCGTTCCGGCGACGGAAAGATGTCCGGATTCGAGGGTGGGCAGACTCCGCTTTTGCGCCGCATTCCCAAGCGGGGCTTTACTAACGGTCCGTTCAGGAAGCTCTATCAGGTGGTATCTTTGGATGCTATCCAGAGGACTTTCCGCAACCAGAAGGAGGTCAGCGTCGAGGCCCTGCGCATCCACGGCCTGGTCAAGGGCCGGTTGCCGGTCAAGGTCCTCGGCGATGGGAGCCTGAACTCTGCCTTCAAGATCAGCGCCCATGCGTTCTCAGGCAGTGCCCGGGAGAAGATACAGAAGGCCGGCGGGGAGGCCGTGGTCATCGCGAAGGCGTCATGATCCAGCGCTTCACCGACATTTTCGATGTCCCGGACCTGCGCAAGCGGGTGCTTTTTACTTTGGGTGCCGTCGCGGTTTATCGTTTGGGTGCCGGCATCCCGATTCCGGGCATCAATGGCGACGCGATCCGGGCGATCTTCGATGCCCAGAAGAACAGCCTCCTGGGATTCTTGAACATTTTCTCTGGCGGCGCCTTGGGCCGGTTCTCAATATTCTCTTTGGGGGTCATGCCGTACATCAACGCCTCCATCATTATGAGTCTGCTGCAGGGCGCCCATGTGCTTCCCTATTTGGACCGTCTTCATAAGGAAGGGGAGCTGGGCCGGCGTAAGCTCAACAGCCTGACCCGTTACCTGACCCTGTTTTTAGCGACGTTTCAATCCTTTGGATTGACGATCGCCGTCACCAAGATGCCATCGCCGGGAGGCATCCCCGTGGTATCCAATCCGACCTGGGCTTTCTATATGATGACGGTGCTGACCCTGACGGCTGGGACTATCTTCATTATGTGGCTTGGCGAGCAGATGACCGAGAATGGGATCGGTAACGGTATCTCGCTATTGATTTTTGCGGGCATCGTGGAGCGCATCCCCAGTGCGGTCTATAACGAGATTTCCCTGGTGCGCATGGAGGAGAAGGGGCTGATCGGGGAGCTTTTCATGCTGGCCTTGCTCCTCGCGGTCATCCTTGTGGTGGTGTGGGTGGAAACGGCTCAGCGCAAGATCCCGGTGCAGTACGCCAAGCGCGTGATCGGGCGCAAGATGTACGGCGGGGCATCGAGCTACCTGCCTTTGAAGGTCGACCAGTCCGGCGTCATCGCGGTCATTTTTGCTGTGTCGCTATTGACCGTGCCGGTCACGGCGGGAATGTTTTTTGGCCAGCAATCCCCAGGGGTGGTCAAGTTTATGGAGTTTTGGAGCCGGGGCAACTGGATCTATCAGCTCGTTTACGCCCTTCTGGTGATTTTTTTCTGTTATTTCTATAACTCAGTGTCCATCAACCCCACGGATCTGGCAGACAATATGAAAAAGTCCGGAGGCTTCGTGCCGGGCATTCGGCCGGGCGAGCCGACGGCCAAGTACGTCGAGTGGGTTCTGGAGCGCATCACCTTGGGTGGGGCCTTGTTCGTGGCTACTATCGCCGTCCTGCCCGACTACCTGCGCCACCAGATGAATGTCGGCTTCTTTTTTGGTGGCACCTCGCTCTTGATCGTGGTGGGAGTGGCTTTGGACACCATGGGGCAACTCGAGGCTCACCTCATCATGCGTCACTACGAGGGGTTCCTCAAGAAGGGTCGCATCCAGCAGCGCTGGTTCAACGTGGGGAGCCAATGATCGTCATTCTGATCGGAGCGCCGGGCTCTGGCAAGGGGACGCAGTCGTCCGTTTTCTGCGCACGCTTCGCCTTCACGCATTTGTCCACCGGCGACATCTTTCGCGCCGAGATGGCTGCCAAGAGCGCCCTCGGGCTTAAAGCCGCGGAATACGTCAACCACGGCAAGTTGGTCCCGGACGATGTCGTTACGGAGATGGTGGCCGGCAAGCTTGTCGATCCGCAGAGTGGGCGCTATCTGCTTGACGGCTTCCCGCGCAATTTGGCCCAGGCGCAGGCTTTGTCCGGCCTACTGGCCAAGCGCGGCTCTGGTGTAGACATGGTCCTGTTTTTAGACCTCACTGCGGCCGAAGCCATGAAGCGGTTGACCTCCCGGCGCATCTGCGGAGGTTGTGCGGAGGTTTTCAACGTTTTGAGCCGTCCTCCTAAGGCCGAGGGCAAATGCGACAAGTGCGGCAAGGATCTCGTGCAGCGCGAGGACGACTCCGAGGCTACGGCGCGCAAGCGGTTGATGGTCTACGAGGACCTCACTCGGCCGTTGGTCGCTTATTATAAGGCTGAAGGGGTCCTCCATGAGCTCGACGGAGGGTGCAGTCCCGAGGCGGTCTCCGGGGCCTTAGCTGAGATCGTGGCGCCGCAGTTGGGGGCGCGCTAGCGCGAGATATGTTCTCCACCAAGACCATCGAGCTCAAGAGCGCGGCGGAAATTGCTTGCCTGCGCCGGGGCGCGGAAATCCTCTCCCAGGCTCTGGCGGCCGTCATGGCCGCGGTACAGCCCGGGACCACCACTCTGGAACTCGACCGCATCGCTGCCGCGGAGTTCTCCCGGCGCAAGGCCAAGCCGGCGTTTCTGGGCTATCACGGTTTCCCTGCGTCCCTCTGCGTCTCGCTCAACGACGAGATCATCCACGGCATCCCGTCGGCGGACCGCTGCATCCAGGCGGGCGATTTGGTCAGTTTGGACCTGGGCTGTCTTTTTGAGGGCTTCTATACCGACGTGGCCGTGACCGTGGGCGCGGGTTTGGTGAGTCCGGAAGCGGCTCGGCTCATGACGGCGACCAGGGAAGCGCTCGTCGCTGGTATCGCTGCGATGCGTCCCGACGGCCGTCTTGGCGACGTGTCCGAGGCCGTCCAGGAGCATGCGGAGGCGTCGGGATTCTCCGTGGTGCGCGAATTTGTGGGCCACGGCATCGGTCGGGCACTGCATGAGGACCCGCCAGTCCCTAACTTCGGCAAGGCCGGGACGGGGCCACGGCTGGCGCCCGGCTTGGTACTGGCCATCGAGCCGATGGTCAATGTCGGGGGTTGGGAGGCGAGGACGCTTGAGGATGGCTGGACCTGTGTGACCAAGGATGGCAGCCTGTCCGCGCATTTTGAGCATACCGTGGCGCTGACCGCCCAGGGCCCGGAAGTCTTGACGTGGCACGGGCGGAAATGAAGGAGTGGGATATCGGACATGGTGAAGGAAGATAAGATCGAAGTGGAGGGCAGCATTCTGGAGGCCCTCCCAAATGCGATGTTTCGCGTGGAGATCGCGCCTGGGAAGATCGTTCTGGCGCATATCTCGGGGAAGATGCGCATGCACTATATCAAGATCCTGCCTGGGGACAGGGTGCGCGTTGAGCTGTCGCCCTATGACCTCAATCGCGGCAGGATCGTTTATCGGGAGCAATGAGATGAAGGTGAGAGCCAGCGTCAAGCCGATCTGTCAGAAGTGTCGGGTCGTTAAACGCAATGGGGTGGTGCGGGTGCTTTGCAGCAACCCCAAACATAAGCAACGCCAGGGTTAAGGAGATATTGCGATGGCACGCGTAGCCGGAGTGGATTTGCCGAAGAACAAGAGGATAGACGTCGCCTTGTGCTATGTCTACGGAATCGGTAGGACGACAGCCGACGAGATCCTGAGCAAGCTCAGTGGTCAGGTCGACGCCAAGACCCGAGTGAAGGACCTCACCGAGCAGCAGGCCAGCCTCCTCAGCAACCTGATCGTCAAGGAATATAAGGTGGAAGGCGAGCTGCGCCGTGAGTTGGCGGGTCATCTGCAGAGGCTGCAGGAGATCGGCAGCTACCGCGGTTTCCGCTATCGTCGCAACCTGCCGGTCCGGGGTCAGCGCACGCGCACCAATGCGCGCACTCGGCGCGGACGCCGCAAGACCGTGGGTGTGGGCAAGGCGGTCGAGAAGCCCGCAGCCAAGGCGTGATCCTAACACATGACCGCCAACGTATTTCTTAAGGACGGTCGGTACCAGTGCGCTGACGCGCGCTAGAGAGGAAGGAATAGAGATATGGCAGACGAGGAGAAGAAGCCAGCGCCCGCGGCTCCGGCCGCATCGCAGGTGACGCCGCAGGCCGCGCCAGCCGCCAAGCCGCAGGCCGCGGGGGGCGCAAAGAGGTCCTGGAAGGGCTTGACCCATGCAAAGGTCTACATCCAGTGTTCGTTCAACAACACCATCATATCGCTGACCGACGAGCGAGGCGACGTGCTGGCCTGGGCGTCGGCGGGAGGCAATGGATTCCGCGGCACGAAAAAGGGCACGCCCTTTGCGGCTGGGGTGACCGCCACCAAGATCGCCAAGCGCGCCATGGAGCTCGGCGTCAAGCAGATCTCGGTCTTTATCAAGGGGCCCGGTCCAGGGCGGGAGACGGCGGTGCGCAGCCTCGGCAATGCCGGCCTCATCATCATCAGTATTAAGGACGTCACGCCCCTCCCGCACAACGGCTGCCGTCCGCCCAAGGCCAGGAGGGTCTAATGCGCTACACTGGAGCCGTTTGCAAACTTTGCCGCCGCGAGCAGACTAAATTGTTGCTCAAGGGTGACAAGTGCCATGTCAAGTGTACCTTGGACAAGCGTCCTATGCCGCCGGGCGCGGCGCGGCCCCAGCGGGGCAAGCCGTCAGCCTTTGCCGTCCGCTTGCGTGAGAAGCAGAAGCTGCGTCGTTTGGTTTCCATGACGGAGAAGCCATTCAAGCGGCTTGTGGAGGCGGCATCCCAGAGTCCAGAAGCGTCTGGAGACCACCTTTTGCGCTCTCTCGAATTGCGTCTCGACAATGTGGTGCGGCGCATGGGGCTAGCCACTTCTCTTAAGCAGGCGCGCCAGCTGGTACGACATGGCCATGTCAAGGTCGGCGGCAAGAGGGTCGGCATCCCCTCTTACAATATCCAAGCTGGCGACACCGTGGCCCTGGACCAGAGGTATCGAGAGAATGTGGGCGTTAAGCTCAGCCTGGAGACGTCCAAGAGACTTAATCAGAGGCCGAGCTATCTAGAGTACAATGAAGGCGAGTTCGCCGCCAAGATTGTGCGCCTGCCGGAGCGGGCCGAGATGTCATTCCCAGTCAACGAGCAGCTCATCATCGAGTATTATTCCAAGTAGAGTCGCGAGGGAGAAGAGGAGTCCATGGCTTATAAAGAACTGATTCTGCCGCAGAAGCTCAGCGTCGACGAAAAAACGATGTCGGAAAATTACGCCAAGTTCATCGCCGAGCCGTATGAACGGGGCTATGGGCACACCGTGGGTAACGCCCTGCGTCGGGTGCTCCTGTCCAGTCTCGAGGGCGCGGCCGTGACCGCGGTGCGCATCGATGGCGCCACTCACGAGTATTCCACCTTGCCCGGTGTGAAGGAGGATGTGATGAACATCCTCCTCAACCTCAAGAAGCTGCGGGTGCGGCTCTTCTCCAACGGCCCGGAGACGGTGTACCTTACCGCCAACAAGGAGGGCGAGGTGACCGCTGGGGCGGTGCGCGTCAACTCCAACGTCGAGGTGGTCAATAAGGACATGGTTGTCGCCAACCTCGAGGCGGGCGGCAAGCTCGATATGGAGATCGAGATATCCAAGGGCCGCGGCTACATCCCGGCTGAGGATCTGCGCCAGCAGAACCATTGGCCAGCGGGATTTTTGCCCGTCGATGCCCTCTTCTCCCCGGTGGTCAAGGTGCATTACGACGTGGAGAATGCGCGCGTCGGTCAGGTTACGGATTACGATCGGCTCATCATGGAGATCTGGACCGACGGATCGCTTAACCCTGCGGAGGCGCTCATCCAGTCCTCTAAACTGTTGCGCCAGTCACTCGATATTTTCATTCCAGAAGAGGCGGCTCCGGCGGTCGAAGGCGCGGCTTTCGGCGCCGGTGAAGGCGGCGCGCACGTGGGAGAGTCTTTGGGCGCGGATTCCAAACTCAAGGACATTCTGGGGCAGCCCATTGAGATGATCGAGCTCTCCTCGCGGGCTTCCAACTGCTTGAAGGTCGCGCGCATCAAGACCATCGGGGAGTTGGTCTCCAAACGTGACGAGGAATTGCTGGCCGTCAAGAATTTCGGTCAGAAATCACTCGACGAGATCAAGGACCGCCTCAAGGACATGGGGTTGTCTTTGGGCATGCAGGTCAACGCCTGAACCGGTTGCACTAATCAAAGAGAGGCCGTCATGATTAAGACTCTGGGCGGACGAAAATTAGGCGTGACCAGCGCGCATCGCCGGGCCATGCTGCGCAATATGGCGACGAGCCTGTTCCTCCACGAGAAGGTGGAGACAACGATCGCCAAGGCCAAGGAGTTGCGGCCCTTCGCGGAGCGCCTCATCACGCACGCGGTTCGTGGACGGCATCCTCTGGTTCGACGTCACATCCAGGATAAGATCGTTTATCGTAAGCTCTTTGAGGTGCTCGCCCCGCGGTATGCCAAGCGGCCTGGGGGCTACACTCGCATCCTGCGGCTTGCCCCTCGCGCGGGCGACAATGCGTCGCGAGGCCAGATCAGTTTGGTCGCTTAGCCTTATGTTCGACTTTCTCTTCGGCCTCTTCTCAAACGACATGGGTATCGACTTGGGCACGGCCAACACTCTGGTGTACGTAAAAAACCAGGGTATAGTGCTCCGGGAACCGTCGGTGGTGGCCATTGATCGGGAGACCCGTCGCGTGCTGGCTATTGGAGCAGGGGCGAAGCGGATGCTGGGACGCACTCCGGCGTCGATCATCGCGGTGAGACCGCTCAAGAACGGCGTCATCGCAGATTTTGAGGTGACGCAGGAGATGATTAAGTACTTCATCCGTAAGGTCCACAACCGACGTTCCCTGCTGCATCCGCGCATCGTCATTGGCATCCCTTCGGGCATCACCGAGGTGGAGCGGCGCGCGGTGCAGGAGTCGGCGGAGCAGGCGGGGGCCCGGGAAGTCTATCTCATTGAGGAGCCGATGGCTGCGGCCATCGGGGCGGACCTGCCGATTTCCGAGCCGCACGGCAATTTCATCGTGGACATCGGCGGGGGCACCACCGAGGCGGCGGTGATCTCGCTGGGAGGCCTGGTCGTCTCGAAATCCATTGATATCGCGGGCGACGAGATGGATGAAGCCGTGATGATGCATTTTCGTAGGAAGTACAACCTCCTTATTGGGGAGACGACCGCTGAGGATGTTAAGATCCAGATCGGATCGGTCTTCCCGCTCAAGGAGGAGAAGACCATGGAGGTCAAGGGACGGGATCAAGCCACTGGCCTGCCCAAGACGGTGCTGATCACGTCGGAAGAGGTGCGCCAGTCTCTGATGGAGCCGGTGCAGCTCATCCTCGACGTGATCAAGAATACATTGGAGGAGACTCCGGCGGAATTGTCCGCGGATTTAGTGGACCGAGGCATCATGCTGGCAGGCGGAGGGTCACTCCTGCGGGGGCTGCCCGACCTCATCCGGCAGGAGACCGAGTTGCCCGTGCATCGCGCCGCCGATCCCTTGAGCTGCGTGGCTATGGGGGCGGGGAAATTCCTGGAAGAGCTCGATAATATCACAGATCGGCGCCCGGACTTCGTTACCTCGTACCGTTACCGCGGATCATAAGCCGTCCAGACAGCCTGGCTGTCCGGGCGTTTTCGCCAGCCGTTCCGGATTAATGGAGCCGTCGGACAACGGCTTCAACGGCGAAGGCAAGTGCGGGCAGGCGAAGACTTCCCCCGCTGAGTATGCATCGCGAGATAAGAGTTTCTAATTACGTTCTGGCCGCACTCTTGGCGCTGGCGCTGGCGCTGCTATCCTTGCCTCTCGCAGCGCCGGTACGAGCGCTTAAGGCCGGTGTGGTCTACCTGCTCAATCCTGTGGCCTATTATGGGGCCAAGGGCGCGCAGCGCTTGGCGGATGCGCCGCCAGGCTTGGCGCGCTTGCTGCGCGCGGATTTGGACAACAGACAGCTTCAGGCGCAGTTGCGCGAAGCTTTTTGGCAGAAATCAGAGTTGGAGGCCTTACGCACGGAGAATCGACGGTTGACCCTGGCTTTGGGATTGACGCCTCCGAGAGGGTATCTCTCTTTGTGGGCCGACGTTATGGAGCGCGATCCGCTGCATTGGTACAACAGCATTATGATTAGCGCCGGCGCGCAGCAGGGCGTGACCCTTAATGCTCCGGTCTTCGGCGACCAGGATGGAACTTTGATCGCCGTCGGCCGCGTCATCGAGGTGCGGCGTGACTCGGCACTCGTGCTCCTGATGACGGATGAGGCCTCCTCGGTGGCGGCCTATCTTTCCACGTCCGCGGTGGAAGGATTAGTCCAGGGGCAGGGCGGGTCCCGCCTGCGCATGAACTATCTTCCTTCCGAGGTCGTCTTGTCCACGGGCGACCTGGTCTATACCTCGCCCACCAGTGCGACCTTCCCGGGGGAGATTTTGCTCGGGCGCGTCATGGCGATCAACCCCCGCGATCCTTTTCTGACATTTCAATCCGTGGAGTTGCGGCCGGCCGCGGATGCGGCGGCTTTGAGTCGCGTTATGGTCCTGCGGCCCTCCGCTGCTCTCGCGTCGCCGCTGAGTCTAGGCGCGGCGGAGAGGCGATGAATCATCTTAGGGGGGCCGTCTTGTTTCTGGCGGCGGCGCTCCTCCAGTGGTGGTGGTCCACCAGACTGTCTTTTGATGGCTTGAGCCCGCAGATCCTGCTTGTCTTGACCGTGGCTATGGCAGGCCGGGTGGGCCCTAATTCGGGGATGTGCTACGGGTTTCTTTGGGGATTGTTCATAGACATCTTGCGTCCAGAGCTTTTTGGAGGCAATGCTTTAGCCTTGATGCTGGTCGGGTACGGCACGGGGACTCTGCGCCGGAAGATCGATGTGATTGATGCCGTTTCTCAGTGCCTGATCGTGTTTTTCATGACCTGGGGGAACTTCCTGCTTTATGGTCTCCTGGGAGCCGTTTTCGCCAAGAATTTCATTTGGGTGGGCTGGCCAGCCTTTCTTTGTGATCCGCTCTACAACTGTCTTATCGTGCCATTCGCCGGCCTGGCCTGCGCCTGGTTGAGGGTCCGATGAGCCGGGAGAGCGGCGAGCGACTGGCCCGGCTGGAGGCGCTTTGGGTCATGGTCTATCTGACCGGGGCCATGTTGTGCCTGCGGTTGGTTCAACTGCAGATCCTGGAGCGGGTCGAGTACCAGCAACTGGCAGAGATCAACGCCACGAAGATCATCTACCAGACCGCGCCGCGGGGGCATATCTATGACCGCCGCGGCACGCCGGTGGCTACCAACCAGGAGGCCTTCTCGCTTATCTACATCCCGCCCAAGAAGGGGCAGAAGAATCCAGACCTCAACTTTCTGGCCAGCCAATTGGCCCGGGAGCTCGGGCGCGACCCCGATGAGATGCAGGAGACACTGCAGCAGGCGGTGCAAGAGGAGACGGCGCTGCGCCTGGCTGAGAATCTGCCGCGGGCCGCGATGTTCCGGCTTTCGGAACTAAAGACCATCTACCCCGGCGTGGAGCTCATCGTGGAGGCGCGGCGTTATTATCCGTTCGGACGCTTCGCCAGCCATCTTCTGGGTTATATGGGGAAGATGGATCCTCGGAGTTGGCGTGCGCTGAAAAATAAAGGTTATCGGGTCGATTCGCGTATTGGAAAGATCGGGCTGGAGGCCGCCCTGGAGGCCGAGTTGCGGGGCCATGACGGAGGCCTGCGCATGCTCGTTGACGCCCAGGGACGGCTGCGCCGCAAGCTCGAGAGCTTCCCGGGCGTCGCGGGAGGCAGCATTCATCTGACCATCGACGAGGCCGTGCAGAAGGCCGCCGACGAAGGATTGCGTCGGTCGGCGACCGGCAAGGGGGCTGTGGTTGCGCTGGACCCGCGCAACGGCGCTATCCTGGCCTTGGCTTCGGCGCCTGACTTTGACCCTAACGCCTTCTTGTCGTCGGATCCTGTGGTCGTCAAGGATGCGGTTGCCTCCATAAACGAGTTTAACCGGGCCATCGCCGGGACTTATGCCCCTGGCTCGATTTTCAAGGTGGTGGTGGGGGCTGCGGGACTCAACGAGGGGCGCTTCACGGTCGACGACGCCATCTACTGTCCGGGCTATTTAGAATGGGGCAAGAACATCTTCCTATGCTGGGAGCATAAGGGGCATAAAAGGATGACCTGGTTTCCAGCCCTTACTCATTCTTGTGACGTTTACTTCTACCGCATGGGCTTGCGCACGGGCGGCCAGTTCATCGAGAAGTATGCTCGAATGTTCGGTCTTGGCGCGTCGACAGGGGTAGCTCTTAAGGGTGAGCGGCGGGGAAACCTGTTCGGTCCGAGCGCCCGGGAGAAAGCCGGGCGCTCGTGGTATGAGGGCGATACCATTAATCTCTCTATCGGTCAGGGGGAGATGCTGGTGACTCCTATCCAGATGGCGGTACTGGCGGCGGCGGTCGCCAACCAGGGTACGGTCTGGCGGCCTTATTACATCGACCACATAGCTTACGCGGACGGCCGGCCTGAGTACCGACAAAGCCCGGAGAAGCTCGGCCAGGCGACGCTCAAGGACGCGGTGTGGCAGGACCTTCATGAGGCCATGCACTTGGTTATCTCATCGGGGACCGGGGTGGCTGCGCGAATCGCGGGTCTGGAGGTAGAGGGCAAGACGGGGACCGCCCAGAATTCGGCCGGTCCGGACCATGCCTGGTTCATATCGTATGCCGCGCGTCCGGGAGAGCTCCCGGGCGTGGCCGTGGCGGTCCTAGTTGAGAACGGTGGTCATGGAGCTTCAGCCGCAGGGCCCATTGCGCGCGCAGTCATGATGGCCGCTTATGGTGTGTCGGATAAGAATCTGTCGGTCGTGACAACAGTCGCTGTAAAGCCCGGGCCTGCGAGCCCAAGCGTGCTTTTCCAAGGGGTTCGGGGCGGCGGCATCGGTATGCCGCCGAGGCTGCACTAAAAAACTTTTTCCAAGCGAGGGGTTTATCATGTCGAACGAAGAGATGGATGTGACGAAAGAGATGCCGTTGTCTGAGGAGTCGGCACCGATGCCGGTCGTGCCGGTTGTGGCGCTCATTCCGGGGGTGGAGATTGCCAGCCCTTCAGGGATGGCGCATTCTGACGCGCCGTCGCCGGAGGATGTCAGTCGTCAGCGGGAGGAGCAGTATCCCAGGGCGGATGCAGTCATCGCGCGCGAGCCGGAGCCGGACTATACGGCGCCGCCGGAGACTGTGGAGGGCGAGGATGAGGAGGCGGGTTTTGAGGAGGCTGCCCCGGCGGATGAAATCGAGGCGCCTCAGACTTCGGCGTCCACGAACGCCAAGGTATCTCCTGATGGCGTTCGGGACGGCGCAACTCCCGCTGTGCCGCAGCCGTCCCGGCTAGAGGGTAGGGGCCGGAGGCGGGGCCGCGGCGGGCGCGGCCAAGGGACCACCGGATCTGAAGGGCGGTCGTCCTCCGCTCCCGGAAGGGGCGGAGGCGAGCATGGCCGGCAGGAACCGAGTCGCCAGGAATCGGGCCGCCAGCAGCGCGGCCGCCAGGACCGCCAGCGCCAGGACCGGCACGAGCAAGAGCGTCGGGGCGGTGAGGGGTCTCACGGCCGGGCCGAGCGCGGCGGCGAGCGTGAATACCGCAGTGACCAGCGCACTCCGGGCCCCGTGGTCAAGCGCGAGATCCTGGCCAACACCAATTTCGAGGAGACGCGCATCGCGATCATGGAGAATGGCCGCATGGCGGAACTCCTCTGGGAGCGTAAGAGCAGCCAGAACATCGTGGGAAACATCTACAAGGGCGTTGTGGAGAACGTCTTGCCCGGCATCTCCTCGGCTTTCGTCAACATCGGCTTCGAGAAGAACGCCTACCTCTACATTTCAGACGTCCTGGGGGAGAAGGGCGCCGCCATCGACGTCACCCTCAAAAAGGGGCAGCAGATCATGATCCAGGTGGCTAAGGAGGCCATCAGCACCAAGGGCGCGAAGGTTACCATGGACATTTCCCTGCCCGGGCGATTTTTGGTCTTCACCCCGTTCCAGAGCTACGTCGGCATCTCCAAGCAGATCGGCGACGCGGCCGAGCGGGAGCGGCTCTCCACCATCGTGGACCGCCTGGTGGCCGAGTATCTGGGCGGCAAGGGCGTGGTGGTGCGTACCGAGGCCGAGGGAGCCTCGGAAGCGGACTTGGAGCGCGAGGTTAAGTATCTACAGCAGAGCTGGGCCCAGATCCAGAAAAAGTTCGAGAACGACCCCTCGCCCTGTTTGCTGCATAAGGACCTGGACCTCGCCCTGCAGGTAGCGCGGGACTTGCTCTCGGAGAAGGTCTACGTCTACATGCTCGACGACAAGGACCAGTATAAGAACGTGGTGGAGTTCGTGGAAGCCATCTCGCCGGAGCTCAAGGAGAAAGTGCGCCTTTATGACGCCAAGACTCCCATGTTCAAGGCCTTCAATCTGGAGGGCGAGATCGAGGACATGCGCCGCACTAAGGTCCTCCTTCCCAACGGCGGCTCCATCATTATCCAGGAGGCCGAGTCCCTCTGCGCCATAGATGTCAACACCGGGCGATTCACGGGCTCAAAGTCTCAGGAGGAGACCGTCACCGTGACCAACATCGAAGCTGCCCAGGAAGTCGCGCACCAGCTGCGGCTGCGCAATATCGGTGGCATCATCGTGGTGGATTTTATCGACATGCGCAAGGCTTCCAACCGCCAGAAGGTGATGGAGGCTTTCGTCCACGCCAGTCGGGGCGATCGGGCCAAGATCCGCATCTTGCCCATCACCCGGCTGGGTCTGGTGGAGTTGACGCGCGAGCGCAAGCGGGAGTCAACGGTGAGTTTGATCACTGACGAATGTCCGCAGTGCAAGGGTTGCGGTCGGGTGCTCTCCGGAGAGACCCTGCGCATCCGCATCCAGCGTGAGATCAAGTTGATGACGGGCGGTCGGCCCGGCGGACAAGTGCGGCTTCTGCTGCACCCGGCCCTAGCCGAGCAGTTTCGCGGCGCCCAGGTCTCCATCGAGAAGAACGTGGGCCGGACAATTAAGATCCAGAGCGATCCGTCTTTGCCCTGGGAGGAATATCGCATCGTCCTCGAATGATACCATCGCGCTTGTTGACGGTGTCTCTGGCTATCATCCTCGGCGTCTCCGCGGTGCTTGTGCCGTCGGCGTTGGCCGAGGAGCTGCAGGTCGTGCTCGGCGGTCGTTATCATGAGCCGCTGACCGCTTACAAGGTCGGCGATCGGCTTTTTATCAATGCCAAGCAGGCCGGCGAGTTATACGGCGGACAGGTGTACTGGTATCCGGTCTCTGGGCGGGTGCAGTTGGGATTCCGGGGCCGGGTCCTGCAGTTGGTGGCGGGCTTGGCCGCAGCCTCGGTCGACGGGCGGACTGTTTCCCTGGAGGAGCCGGTGGTGTTGCGCGCCGCGCAGGCCTACGCGCCGCTTTCTTTTTTTGTTGGGAAGGATTTTAGCGAGCTCTCCGGGATGGAGAGCCAGTTCGACACGCGCAGTCGACTCTTGACCGTGGACCGGCGCAGCAGCGTAGGCGCAGTGCGCTGGTATTCCTATCAGGATTATACCCGGGTGGTCTTGGAGCTTAAGAAGCCATTGGGGCACAGCGCGGCGGCGCGCGGCGTCCAAGGTGTCGAGGTGAGTATCCCGTTCGGCGTCGTCGAATCCCCAGAGGAGGGGACGGTCGACGACGGCTTAGTCTTGGGTTATGGCCTGCGCCAGGATGCCAAGGCCGCGCGCTGGAGCGTGCGTTTTGCGAGGCCTGGGCTTAAGTGGCGCTTGCGCGAGCTTTCCGGACCGCGGCGTCTAGCTTTGGAGGTCGCGGCTGTAGCCCTCGGGAGCGTGGTGCCGGACCACACCGAGGAGCTAGAGTCGGTTCCGGCGGCTACGGCCGTTCCCGACGCTCTGTCTGCGGCCGCCAAAATTCCGGCGCAGGTCGTGGCTTCGATCGTGGGCGTGGCGCCGACTTCCGTCCGGGTTTCCACGGCTGCGGCCGCGTCGTCGGTCGCCGGACCTGTGCGTCGGCGCATCGTCATAGATGCGGGGCACGGAGGCAAGGATTCCGGGGGCACGGGCAGGCGGGGGACCCTGGAGAAGGACATCAACCTGACCGCGGCTAAGGAATTGGCCAAGCTCCTTGAACAAGAGAAGGTTTTTGAAGTCGTGCTCACGCGCGCCGACGACACCTTCGTCCCTCTTGACGAGCGCTCCCGGATCGCCAACGAGGGGCATGCCGACCTCTTCGTTTCCCTGCACTGCAACGCGCACCACAATTCTCAAGAAAACGGCTTCGAGGTCTATTTTGTGTCGGAGAAAGCCTCGGACCCGGAAGCCGAGCGCCTGGCCCAGTTAGAGAACTCCTCCTTGGAGTTGGAGGGCAAGACCCCCGCTGATGCGGAGGCGGACCTGATCCTGCACGCCATGACCAAGAACGAGAGCATCAACGCTGCCTCCGAGCTGGCGGCCCTGGTGGCGCGCGACCTGCATAGGCGGGTGGACCTGGTGCAGCGGGGGGTCAAGCAGGCGGGGTTCTACGTGCTGCGCGGCACCGATGCTCCCGCCATTCTCGTCGAGATGGCGTTCGTGAGCAATCGTCGTGATGAGGCCAAGTTGGGCAGTCGACGCTACCGCAGCCGCCTCCTCGATGGGATATATGCCGGCTTGGTGGACTATGCCAAGAGGCAGGGCTGGTTGGAAAAAAGCGTTCGGAGCGACACGCGATGAAGAACCGTGCCGACCGCCCTATTGGAATCTTCGATTCGGGATTGGGCGGACTGACCGTGTTCCAGGCGGTGAGCCGCCGCATGCCGGAGGAGAACCTGATCTATTTCGGTGACACCGCCCATGTCCCCTATGGATCCAAGTCCCGGGAGACCGTGACTCGTTACTCCCTGGATGTCGCGCGATTCCTGGCCGGCAAGCGCATCAAGGCTTTGGTAGTGGCTTGCAACACATCCTCGGCTCTGGCTTTAAATGCCGTGGCGCAAAGCCTGGCGGTGCCGGTGCTGGGCGTGATTCAGCCCGGGGCCGATGCTGCGGCCGCCGCCACGAGTAACGGGCATGTGGGCATTATCGGCACGGAGGCGACTATCGCCTCCGGGGCTTATACCGCGGCGCTGCGGGCGCGCCTGCCCGGCGTGCGCGTGAAGGCGACGGCCTGCCCGCTCTTCGTGCCGCTTGTGGAGGAGGGCTGGTGGGGCCGTCAAGCCACGACGCTGGTGGCCCGTTATTATCTCGGCGGCCTTAAACGTTCGGGCATCGACACTTTGGTCTTGGGCTGCACGCATTACCCGCTGCTTAAAGGCGTGGTGCGGCGCATCATGGGGCCGCGCGTTCGACTCATTGACTCGGCGGAACAGACGGCCCTGGAGACGGAGCGCTTGCTTCTAGACCTGGGGTTGCGCCGGCAGGGCGGCCGTGGGCAGCGCCGGTTCTTCGTCTCCGATGCCCCGAAGCGGTTTTTGAAGCTGGCGCGGCGCCTCCTGGGAGTGCGGGTGGGCAATGTGGAGCTGCACGCGTTCGATTGATCACGAGAGGATAAACAATTTGCGGTTGGATAGGTTGGGTTGTATGGAGAGGCAAGGAATATGAACGAAGATAACGCGGGCGGACAAGGCGGCGGTCAATCGGGCGGAGGCTCCGGCAATCAGGGCGGCCAGTCCGGACAGGGCGGCCGCGGCGGTCAGGGCGGCCATGGGGGCCGGCATTTTAGGTTCCGCCGGCGGCGCGGCAACCCTCAGCACCAGCAGCCGCAGCAACACCAGAACCAGCAGCAGCGTCGCCCTCAAGGGGGAGGTCAACCCAACGTTCCACGCCTTCCGGCTCAGCCGGTGCGCACTGCCGATGAGGTTGCGTTCATGGAGAAGACTCCGGTCGATCCGCATCAGTGGATTTGTCTTGAGAAAGGCTCCACGGATCCGTCCATGCGCGCCTTGGACCTGCTCTGTCCCATCGGCAAGGGCACCCGAGGCCTGATCGTCTCGCCGCCCAAGGCCGGCAAGACGACCTTTCTCAAGCAGATCTCCAACGCCGTCGCCGGGGTGGATCCTGCGGTCAAGCAGTTCTGCCTGCTCATCGACGAGCGCCCCGAGGAGGTGACGGACTTCAAACGCAGCGTGCCGGCCGAGGTTTGGGCCTCCTCGAGCGACCAGGCCTATGAGCGCCACCGGGAGGTGGCTGAGAACCTGATGCGTACGGCCATCACGGCGGCGGCCCAAGGGGCCGACGTGCTCATTCTGCTCGATTCGCTGACCCGTCTGGCGCGCGTGCACAATCAGTTCGCGGTGGGCAATCGCACCATGTCGGGCGGCCTGGACTCACGGGCTATGGAGATCCCGCGCCGCTTCTTCGGCGCGGCGCGCAAGCTGGAGGAGGGGGGGTCTTTGACCATTCTTGCCTCCATCTTGGTCGACACGGGCAGCCGGATGGACGATATCATCTTCCAGGAGTTCAAGGGGACGGGCAACATGGAACTGGTGCTTTTTCGCTCGGCGGCCGAGATGCGCATCTTCCCGGCGCTCAAGGTGCGCGATACGGGCACCCGCAAGGAAGAGAAGCTTTTGCCTCCGGAGATCCTAGAGGGGGTTTATAAGCTCCGGCGCAGTCTGGCGGCCTTAAGCGAGTTGGATGCGACCAAAGCCATGCACGAACTCCTGTTGACCCATAAGACCAACAAGGCTCTGCTTGCCTCGTTCAAATGAGATCCGCGATCGTGACGTCCGGTGCGCCGCAGGCTATCGGGCCCTACTCTCAGGCTATCAAGGTTGGTGAGTGGGTTTTTGTATCGGGACAGTTGCCGTTGAACCCGGCGGGGGGGGCTATGCCCGCGGCCGTGGCGGAGCAGGCGGAGCTTTGCTTGCGCAACGTGGCCGCTATTCTGGGCCAGGCCGGCCTGGGGATGAAGGATGTGGTTAAGACCACGGTCTTCATGACGGACCTGGGGCAGTTTGCGGCCATGAACGAGGTGTACGCGAAGTATTTTCCGGCTCCTTGTCCGGCGCGGGCGACCGTGCAGGTTGCGGCCTTGCCTAAGGGCGCGGCAGTCGAGATAGAGGCGGTGGCGGTTGCCTCGAAATAGTCGGCCTTACCTGCGGCTGGCCGCGGCCCTGGCGCTGGGGCCTCTTTTGAGCGGTCTGGTATTGGCGCGCGGCTTTGGGGCCTTGGGCGATTGGCGCACGCTAATCTTTCCCTATCTTTGGCTTTACTTGTTTATTGAGGGGCGGGTGAGGCGTCAAGCCTTGAGCGACGGGCAGGTGTTCCTGTTGGGCGGCGCTTTTTCTTTCATCTACGACGGCCTTTTGACTAAGCGGATGCAGGACAGCTTTTCCATCTCTGGGCTGGACTGGGTGGCGGTGTTGGGCGGGCCTCTAGAGTGGGGGATGGCGGTGGTGGTGTGGCTGCACTGTCTGCAGGCTTTGCTGCCCAGGGAGGATGAGCCGGTGGCGCTGCCGGGGCAGGGGGTTGTGTTGGCCGGCGTGCCGGTGCTGATGGGAGTGGTCTACTTGTGGAAGTCGGTGTTCGGGCATTTTCGGGTGGAGCATTTCCTGGGGCCGATGTGGCTCATTGATGATGTGGTGCTGGTGGGCGCGGCTGTGTGGCTCTGGCGGCGTTATCGGAGAAGTCTGAGGGAGCAGACCTACCAGAATCCGGTGGGGGTCTGGGTCTTCGTGGGGCTGGGCTTGTGGTTCTTGGGCTCGGGACTTTTGGCAGAGGCGAGCCTGGGTGTGCCGGCGCCGAAGGTGCTGGCTTATACGATGGAGACTTTCTGGCTGGTCGCGTTGGGGATATTTCTATGGGTGACTTGGCGGGATAGGCACACCTACAGCGACGAGCCGGTGCGGCGCAGCCGGGTGGTTTTGGCCGCGGCGGGTTTTCGGGTGGTGGGGACCTTGGTTTTGCTGAAGCTCTTTGGGGCTACGAATGATTTAAGGATGGCGTTCTGGTCGGGGTTGCTATGCGATTGGCCATCGAAGGTGCTCTTCTACTATGCTTTCCTGACTTCCCGGCTGGAAGTTTGAGTCGGTTTTGCAGACTTACATCGAGAACTTGTAGATGGACGAGGGGATCAAGCGCATCAGCCAGGTCAGGCGGTTGGAAAGGACTAGTAGACCGATGGCCATGAGCAGGATCCCGGCTGCGATCTCGCCCCAGCGGATGAAGCGCTTGTAGCGTGCGAAAAAGCGTAAGAATGTGTTGATGCCCAAGCCGGTCAGGACGAAAGGCACTCCCAGTCCCAGGGAGTAGACGAACAAGAATCCTACGCCCCGAGCCATGCTTCCTTCGGTCGCGGCCAAGGCTAGGATCCCGGCGAGTATGGGCCCGATGCAGGGCGTCCAGCCGAACGCAAAAGCCAACCCTATCACGAAAGACCCTAGCAGTCCGGGTGACACATTCGAGGTATCGGCGCGCTTCGTGTAGTAGAGCCACTTGATGGGCACCAGGCCAGTCATGTGCAGTCCGAATACGATGACCAGCACTCCCGCGACCTTGCTCAGCAGGGATAAGTGCATTGCCATAAGCTGGCCCACCAACGAGGCGGAGGCGCCTAAGGCCGTGAATACCACGGAGAAGCCCAGCACGAAGAAGAGCGCAGCCAGCGCCGTGCGGCGCGTGGTGCCCGGACGGGCTTCCCCAGAAGAGAGCTCCTCCAAAGATAGTCCCGACATGAAGGAGATGTAGCCAGGCACCAATGGAAGGACGCACGGAGAAAGAAAAGAGGCCAGACCGGCCAGGAAGGCGGTGACGACGCTCACCGAGCGCATGGCCTTAGAAGCGGTTGAGGCGGAAGCGATGTAGATTCAGGTCGGACTTGCCGCCTACGATGAGTTGGGCCATGGCCTGGCCCAAGAGCGGCGCGAACTTGAAGCCGTGACCCGAGAAGCCGGTCATTAAGAAGCCGTTGGAAACATCCGGCAGGCGGCCCATGATGAAGTCGTCGTCCTTGGTGTTGGTGTAGTAGCTGACGTGGCCCTCGTGTTCTGTAAAGCCCGCCAACTCCGGGACGAAGCGTTTCAGGAAGGTTCGGACCTTGCGCTCGAACGCCGGCGTGATCTCTCGCTCATTCACGTCCCCCGGTTTGCCTGGAGGCCCCTTGCGGTTCTCCGCGATTTTCATGAAGCCGTGGATGTGCATGGGCAGCCCGTAGAAGCCCTGGCTTTGCACGTAGAACGGCGGGAAATGCTCCTGGCGATAACGGCCTCGGTTGTACGGCGGTCGCAGGTAAAGCTGCTGCTGGCGGGTCACCTTGATGGGCAGATGGTAGCTTTTGAGCAGTTCCGGCGTCCAGGCGCCCGGTGCGAAGAGGAAAGTCCCTGCTTCATGGATCCGGCCCGCGGTATCTTTTAGGGCGGTGATGACGCCTTTGGCCTTGATTAAAGACGCGACGTGTGTGTGCGTACGGACCTTAACGCCCTTACGCTGGGCCAAACCCAGGATCGAGGAGACCGCGCGCATGGCCCAGATCATACCCCCATCCTTGTGCAGCAAGCCGAAGCGGAAGGCCCGGGAGTTCATCATCGGGTAATGGCGGCGGATGTCTTCTTTCTGTAGGACCTGGCAGGGGACGCGGTGGTCCTGGAGCACCTGGAGGCAGTGCTCGACGTATCCGTGGGCCTGCACGGCCAGGTCTAGAAAGCCGTGCTGAACCATGAACTTGTCCGAGCTTTGTTGGCAGAGGTCGAGCCAGAGCGGTAGGGATTTGGCGGCCATCTCGGTGTAGAAGGCATCTTTTCCGTAAGTCATGCGGAAGGTGCGCAGTTGGTCGCCTGAGGCCGCGTGTCGGTTGGGCACCTCGGCCAGGTCGAGTATGGTGACCTGCCGACCCAGACGCGAGAGCTCATAGGCGGCGCTAGCGCCCATGATCCCGCCGCCTACGATGATGACGTTGTTTTTCATGGCTTGTCCGTGAATCGTCTCTCGATGTTGTTCAGCAGCCTCTCCAGGCCGTCTTCGGCGCGGATCGTCATCCAACGGCCGCCTTCTTCCCGGGCGCGGCGGCCTAACTCCCCGTCGGCGGTCACCACCGTCACGCGTCCCTCATGCCCGAACGATCCCGCTCGTACGCGGTCGAGTATGAGTGAATCCGCCGGCTCCTCCCAGGCGAAGCGCACGCGTAGGTTGGGTGCCTGCGGCGGGACCCGTTTCCAGCGCCGACCCTCCCCATCGAAGAAAATCTCTACCTCTGCCAGGCCGATCATGCTGGGGCAGAGCATGGCGAAGGATTCGACTAAGGTGATACAGTCACTTTCCTCCTGCTCTCGGAACTCGGCGCCGCCGTAGCCCCAGAGCACTCGGACCACGTTGGTCCCATCTACGCAGTAGAGCCGCACTGATTTCAAGTTTAGCAAAAAAATGGCGCCTAGGGTCGGAGCCCCCGTCTGAGAAACGGCATGGCGACCCTTGGAGAGACACGGCGGGGCTCCCTAGACTTTTGGTAGACTAGAGCTGTTATGTTTTCTCGCACGGGACTCAGGATCGCAGGCGTTTCTGTCTTTTTGCTGCGGTCCCTTGTCGTCGCCGCTCTGATGTCGCCGGACGCCCCGTTCCAATCCGTCGCGGTCGATCGCGGCGCGGATGACCACTCCACGGTCCAGACCTTGCGGGGGATGTTCCAGGCCTTGCCGGAGAGCATGGTCAAGACCAGGGTCCTGCCGCTCTTGCGGCGTATCGACGACAGCGCCGCGCGACTGCCCCAGGATAAGCGCGAGGCCTTCGTCACTCAGAATCTTACGGAGCTTACCATTCTGGCCGCCGGCCTTGCTCCCGATACCGTGCCTAAGGAGGTCTTGAAGCAGGTCCAGAACGGCGTTGCTTACATGAACAACCGGGCCAACCGTTGGAATGAGGCCGCCCGGCTCTCCGCTCAGGTCCTGAACTGGGACCCACATGATCGCGACGCTTTGCTTAACCGCTCCAACGCCGAGTATGGTCTCAAGAACTTTAAGAGTTCCTTCGAAGACGCCGACCAAGCTGTCAAGCTTGACTGCAATGATCCGGACGGCTATACGGCCCGAGCCTTGGCCTCTTACGGCCTGGCCGACTACCTACAGACCATGGAGGATTCCCGCCGCGCTTTAGCCATGAACCCTAACGACCGCACCGCTTATGCGCTGATGCGCCTGGCCGAAGGCCGAGTGCTGCCGATCACTATCCGCGACGTCAAGAGCCGGATCGAGTTCGAGGTGCAGCACGATTATCAGGGGATGGTGACCCAGCTCAACCAAGTGGCGGCGCGCGGCCATGAACCCTCTGGTGTGCCGATCCCTCCGAATGTGGCGGGCCTTCTGCACGAGGCGAACAACAGTATCTCGCTTAAAGACTTTTCCGGAGCCGTGATGGTCACGGACCGGGTCCTGGCCAAAGACCCTAACAATTCCGCGGCCTACTACTACCGTGCCGCGGCTTACAATCTCCTCGGGCAGTACGAGCAGGCAGTGGCCAATGCCAGCCAGGCTTTGACCATCAATCCTACTGAGACCGGGGCGCGTGATGCGCGTTCCTTCGCCTACATCCACATGGAGCGGTTCAAAGACGCCATCGCTGACGCTAACTATTCCCTGGAGCTTAACCCTAAGAATCCTTACGCCTTCGCCAATCGGGGCTTCGCCAACGAGAAGTTGGGAGACCTGGAATCCATGGTGGCTGATTTTAAGAAGGCGGCCGAGCTCGACGCCCAGTTCGAGCCGGTCTATCATAACGAGGCTGCGGCCTACGGCTTGGACGTGGCGCCTGCGGCAAGCCAGATTCGTCCGGCGGCGCCGCCGGCTGTCGCCACGCCCCGGCGCAAGCAGTTTCTGGTCATTTTGTTGAGTTCGGTCGTGGGGGGCCTGCTTATCGCTTTCGGGCTCATGCATGTCTTCGGTGCTCCCTGGGCGCGTTTTGCGCCTAAGGCGACGCCGTCCCAAGGGGTGGGCGACCTGCGTGTCAGGTCCGCTATCAACGACTCCTACGTCATTGGCAAGCCGTTGGGCCAGGGCGGCATGGGCGTGGTCTATGAGGCCGTGGACAAGGCCCTGGGCCGCAAAGTCGCCATTAAGATGCTCTTGGATGAATTTCAGATGAATGCCCAGGCCAAGCAGCAGCTCGTTGATGAGGCGCGCCTGGTCGCGGCGCTGCACCATCCCAATATCGTGTATATCCACTCCATCATTTCGGATGAAAAGGGGATATATTTGGTCTTCGAGTTCCTTTCAGGGCACACCGTCTATGACCTCATCGCGCGCAAGGGCCGGCTTTCGCTTGACGAGGCCCAGGTCTTCTTGAAGCCGGTCTGCGCGGCTCTCGAATTCGCACACCGCCGTCGCGTGGTGCACCGCGATCTTAAGCCCGCTAACATTATGATCACGGACCAGGGCATCGTTAAGGTGATGGACTTCGGCATCTCCCGGCGTATCAAGGATACGTTGCAGACGCTCACTGGCCGTCGGCGGGACTTTGAGGTCACCAACACGGTGGCGGGCACTCCCTACTATATGGCGCCCGAGCAGGAATATGGCATCATCCGTCCGGAGTCCGACATTTATTCTTTAGGGACCTGCCTCTATGAGATGGTGACGGGGCGCCGCCCCTATCCGCCGCCTGCCAGCTTCGAGCAGAAGATGGCCGCCGACTACCCCAAGCCTTCGACCTTGGAGCCGTCTTTGCCGCGTTCCTTTGACGTGCTCATCGACGGGGCTCTGCATCCGGATCCGGAGAAGCGCATCCGTACTGCGGAGGATTTTGGCTCCATGCTTGAGGCGTTGTGCCCCAGAGACACGGGTTTTTTGCCCTCTTGACCATGGCGAGTTTCGAGATCAATATTGTGCCGTTGGGGTGGTCATAGGGACCAGCGTCTTGTCTCGCCATTAACACAGAGACGGCTGAGGTTCGAAGAAATCATACGGGAATAAATCGGGCTTCCTCGTTATGGCGACGCCAGCGCGCCGGCCGGTGACCGGGAGGGGTTAAAGCGGCCAGTTGGCTATTATGGCGTTTGGCAGCGTCCGTTAATCTCCGGATATGTTACCCGGAAATTCTTTTATCGCGCCTGCAATTCATGAACGCTATAACCCTGCTGATAATCACCATCCTGGTATTCGTGCTTGCCTACCGGTATTATGCCGTTTTCATCATGGCAAAGGTCCTCTCATTCGACCCGGAACGGCAGACCCCCGCTCATTTCATGAATAATGGTTACGATTACAAACCCATGAACCGCTGGGTTCTATTCGGCCATCACTTCGCCGCCATTTCCGGCGCAGGGCCGCTGGTGGGCCCTGTACTGGCGGCGCAGTTTGGTTATCTTCCGGGATTTATCTGGATTCTCGTCGGCAGCGTGCTTGCAGGAGCCGTGCATGATGTGATTATACTTTTCGCCTCGATACGTTATGGCGGCCATTCCATCACTGAAATCGCGCGTCTGGAGCTTGGCAAGACGGCAGGCTGGACGACAGCCGTGGCGGTTCTCTTCATCGTCATTACAGCGTTGACGGGACTTGCGATGGTTGTGGTCAATGCCCTAGCGGAATCGTCATGGGCGATGTTCACCATTAGCATGACCGTCCCTATCGCTATTTTTATAGGGTTTTATATGGAGAAGCTTCGGCCGGGACGTGTGGGCGAAGCTTCGGCCATAGGAGTTGCGCTGGTGTTAACGTGCGTGTTTCTTGGCGAGCCGCTTGCCCGCAGCGGATTCGCCCATTGGTTTATTTTTTCACGCCCGCAGTTGAGCGTTATGCTGGCTCTTTACGGGGCGGCGGCGTCCATCCTTCCTGTTTGGCTTCTGCTAGCTCCGCGCGACTATCTAAGCTCTTACATGAAGATAGGGACAATCGCTCTGCTTGCCGTCGGCATCGTGTGGGTCAGGCCGGATATCCAGGCTCCTGCTTTTTCCCGTTTCGTATCCGGCGGCGGGCCGATCATCCCCGGCGCTGTATGGCCGTATGTCTGTATCACCATCGCCTGCGGCGCCATATCGGGATTTCACGCTTTGGTCAGTTCCGGAACCACGCCTAAACTGATCAGCAGTGAGGCGGATATAAAATTCATCGGCTATGGCGCTATGCTGATGGAGGGCGTTGTTTCGGTCATGGCGCTTATCGCCGCGACGGTGCTCGCTCCGGGGGATTATTTCGCCATCAACCTGTCACCGGCGGCCTTTCAGAAACTCGGGATGGATACGGTCAATCTTTCCCAGATGAGCGCGGCCGTGGGCGAGGTGCTGCGGGACCGGGCAGGCGGCGCGGTTTCTCTCGCCGTCGGAATGGCGCAGATCTTTTCCTCTGTCCCGGGCATGAGGCATCTGCTTGCCTACTGGTATCATTTCGCAATCATGTTTGAGACACTTTTTATTCTCACAACTATAGACGCAGGCACCCGTATCGCCCGCTACCTCCTTCAGGAGATACTGGCGCACGCGTATCAGCCATTTTCTGACGCCGGTTGGTGGCCCGGGGTCATCATCACGAGCCTTATGGTCAGCGCGTCGTGGGGATGGATGCTTTTGACCGGGAATGTCAGCACGATCTGGCCGATGTTCGGAACTGCAAACCAGCTGCTTGCCACCATCGCGCTCGCCCTATGCACCACCTTTATCATAGATTGGTCCGGCCCGCGGTATGCCTTGGTGACCTTCATCCCATTTCTTTTCATGCTGCCGACAACCGTGGCAGCCGGGCTTATCAATATTGTCGCCAACTACTTGCCCCGTCGCGATATGCAGGGATATATAAACGCGGGGCTTACGGTTTTCATGCTTGTGCTCGTGGCGATCATCACCTTCATCAGCGTGAGGGAATGGCTCCGCCTATTGAAAGCAATAAGCAAGAGTAAAATTGTTCCGTGCCCCCGTAGCCTGGTGAGCTGATGCAAGGTGGCCTGGGGTGGATGGTAGATTCCACTAATCCTCGGACATGTTACCCGGACACCCTCTTATTGAGCCTGCAATCTGATGCCCCTAAGTCCCAATCTGTCATTAGGCCGAATGATCAGCCGCCCCATGTCATTAGGCCCCTGCGCCGATCGAGTGCATACCTTATCCTTTTACATAAGTGCATCTGCGCTTAGGGGGGGACAATGAAAATGATGACTATCGTGGCGGCTGGCGTGTTGGCGTGCATGAGCGTCGTGTGCGCGGCAGAGCCTCTGGATCTCACTCACTTCGGTTTTTCGCCGGAAAAGATACAGGAGACCGCAGCCGCCACGCCACAAGTGACGGGAGCTCCAGCGGCCCAGGCCGTCGCTGTGGACCCGGTCGAGCAAAAGGAATTGCAGCAGATCCAGAAATTCAGAACCGTTCTCATCACCTTGGCGGGCAAAGGGACGGATAGTGTGGCCGAGGCTCAGGCCTGGGTCGAGTTCGCCTGCTCGGCTTTCAAAGAGGTCTCCAATGTCGCCATTAAAAGCGACTCGAACAAAGTCAAGCAAGCAGCCCTAGACTTCCTCGAACCATACACGGAGGACCGCGGCTCCGCTGGCAATGTCTACGGCCGCAAGTTGCTGGATAGGATGTACTATTTGGCGCGCACCTGTTTCGACGCCATCAAGACGACTATGTAGGCGGATTTCCCGACGACTTGCGCCACATGAAGCGCATCCTGATCAGCTTGGGATGCGCTTCATGTTCGAGGGCTCAGCGCAATAAAAAGCTATCATCATATCCTGAAGATCAGATCTTGCGACACGTCTCTGATGGGCATGCCCGCGATGAAGAAGAGGGATATCCATGTCCATTTGAGGATCACGCGCCGGACGCTGGTGTGGGCGGCGGCGGTCCTGTTGGTGTGTTGCTGCGCCTACGAGGTGGTCTCGGAGAGCATGACTTTGACCACCTATTACCCCGCGCCGTCGGGTACCTATCTGCGATTGGTTGCCACCGGCGGCACCGTCGCTAGTCCCAGGAATACTATCCTGGCCCGCGATGCCGGTCAGGTCGGGATCGGTATCGGAAACCCGCAGGCAATCCTTGATGTTAATTCGACGACAAGCGGGATCTTGCCACCGCGGATGAACTCGGTTCAACAAGCGGCTATCACAACCCCAGGATCTGTGGTTTACAATACGGACAGCGGCAGCCTGCAATACCGGAGTCCGACGCAGTGGAGGGCGCTTGCTACGGCATACTTGGGTTTGACGACGGCGCAAGTGGTGGGGGCTACGGGTGCCTCCAGGGCTCCAGTCAATTTTATGATTGATAGCGGTCTGAATTTGAATTGTTTGGCGCAATGGGCCGGTTCCCGTGTATGCACTTGTGCCGAGATCATGTCCCTGCCTGGTCCGGCTGGCAGTGGATCGGGATGGTGCGCTCCAGACCCAACGGTTTTAGCGGCGATCGCCATGTATGATAAAAACTATACATCGAGTCATAATTTCTATGATGACTGGACGGGTTACTTCAGCGCCAGTAGTTGCGGTGCCTCAAGCGCCCCATGTTTTTTATGTACTCGTGATCTGGCTTGCGTCAGCATCACGAGGATGTCCCGAGCATAGTTGAAAAGAGTTGAGGCGATTCCCCTGGCTTGGTAGCATCAAGCTGGGAAAGCAGACGCAGCAAGGGAGGAATCGCCAATGAGAAACTATCAAATTCTTCGCCGTAGAG
>CAIKVT010000034.1 GCA_903830945.1 uncultured Elusimicrobia bacterium | reverse complement strand
TGAGCCGGTTCGGCGCCATCTGTGACAGCCTCCTGACGCCGCGCAACATGCTCTGGCACCAGTTGGGCGCCAATAACGACTACGTCATGAAGGATCGGGCGACCCGCATCTGGTTTGAGCAGGTTACCCGCATTCTCTTCCGCGAACGCTACGCCGCGCCGGCGAACTTCTCTTCCCAGAACCAGCAGGGCTGGAAGGGGCTCGGGGCGTTTGGCAATTGTGGCCTGTTCATTGACGACCTGGACACCTCGCTTGGTGATCCGCCGGGATTGCGTTACAAACAGGTCCCCCTGGGTGAAATCTTCATCCGGGAAAATCATCAGGGGATGGTCGATGGCTTTATCCGGTGGTTTCGTCTCACTGCACGCCAGGCCTGGCAAAAGTGGGGGCAGTCTGGTCGCTTTCCACCCTCACTCATTCCTGCCCTGGAAGGCAATAGTGAAACCTTGTTCGATTTCCTACACCGTGTCGGACCACGCACTGACTATGATCCAGATCGTCTTGACGCCCGAGGAAAGCCCTACTACAGCTATTATGTGGCCATGGTGGATAAGCTCCTCATCTCCGAAGGCGGCTACTACTCGTTTCCGATGCCTTTTGGCCGCTACGAACAGGCTCCTCAAGAGAGCTATGGCCGTGGGCCGGCGCAAATGGTCCTGCCGGCTCTCAAGACCCTGAATGCCGAGAAGCGCGTCTTTCTGAAGCAGGGCCACCGCGCCGCGGACCCGGTTCTCCTGACGGCCGACGACGGCGTGGTTGATTTCTCCATGCGCCCCGGCGCGCTCAACAAGGGCGGCATGTCGGCTGACGGCAAGATGTTGGTCGGTGTTCTGCCCTCTGGGGAGATACAAATCTCGAAGGAGATGATGGCGGAAGAGAAAAGTCTCATAAATGACGCTTTCCTGGTCACTCTGTTCCAGATTTTGACCGAAAGCCCGCAGATGACAGCCACGGAAGTCATCGAGCGGACCAATGAGAAGGGTATTCTGCTCGCCCCGACCCTTGGACGCCAGCAATCCGAGTATTTGGGGCCGTTGATCCACCGCGAGCTTGATGTCCTGTCCCGGCAGCGCAAATTGCCCCCAATGCCGCCCCGCTTGCGGGAAGCGAACGGGGAATACGATGTCGTCTACACTTCGCCTCTGGCGCGGGCTATGCGGGCGCAGCAGGCGGCCGGCTTCATGCGGACGGTCGAGACGGTTAAGGAATTGGTCAATATCACCCAGGACCCCACCTTGCTCTTTCCGTTCGATTTCGAGACGGCAATTCCGGCGATTGCCGAAATTCAGTCGGTCCCTGAAAGCTGGATGGCTGGCCCGGACAAAATCGCGGCCAAGATGAAGAGTTTCCAGGCCGCACAGCAACGCCAGCAGCAAATCCAGGCAATGCCGGCCCAGGCCGCGATGATGAAGGCTCAGGCCGTCGCCGCGAAGAACAATCCGCAGCAGGCACCCCAGCAGCCCAGCCCTGAGCAAGGGCAGCAGCCCGGCCCGCCACTGACGCAGCAATGATGAAAGCAGTCCCCTGGGGCAACGCGCTTTCCTTCTACCAGTCGAAGAAGAAAGCTTACTGCTCCATACCAGACGCCGTTCTGGCTGATCTGGCCAAGTTCTGCCGGGCGACGGAGCCGACGTGGCATCCCGATCCCCGGACCCACGCCCTGCTGGAGGGGCGCCGGGAAGTGTGGCTTCGCATC
>CAIKVT010000033.1 GCA_903830945.1 uncultured Elusimicrobia bacterium | reverse complement strand
CGGAAGTTTCTGCGCGACATGCGTGCCAAGATCGGCAAGAACTCTCGCAAGAGCGGTTCTCGCCGGCCCTGACTCATCCCGGAGACGGCCGCTGCTGTTCCTTCGCGCCCCGTCTTCTTAGCCAGTAGCGGCTTTTGCCGCTGCAACCCGGAGCGAAGGAGGTACGCAGATGGCTTCTCGCGGAGGAAGACGATCCGTGCGGCGTCGGCGCACCGCCGCTCGCAAGTAGGCGGAGAAAGGGGCGGAGCAATCCAGCCTTTTCTCCACCGTTCGACGGCGGGTGGGAGTTGGTGGGGGACTAACCCTGCCCTCCCGTCGAAAGCGTTCGATGCGCAAGACAGGAAGCGGCAGGGGAGGTTAGCGGTAACTTTCTTTCCCCTGCCGGATTCCAAGGAGAATCGATCATGAAGCACACAAGTGCAATTCCCCGGATGACCAAGAAGGTAGACCGGCGCGTAGGCAAAACAAGGGCAGGTAGGAAGTAAGCAGCGGCCTGACCGAAAATTTCAACCAAGCACGACGAACCCAGCATCAAGGAGCAGCAGCGATGGCAAAGATCAAGGAAGGTTTTGGAGTGAATTTCAATGAGGAGATCCTTAAATCTCCTTTGACTGTCGGCAGGACCGGCAACGAACCCGGCCCCGATGTGAACAACTCTCCCGTGGTCAACGTCAGAGACCCCTTGGGCCTGATCCCCGAAGGCGGCGACAAGCCGTACTGGTCGGGTAAGAAGTAGGCAGCGACAACCAGGCACCAACTGAGGAACAGAAATCCAATGGGAACCGCAAATCCAGCCTTAGCGCAGATGATGGCACGGCAGTTGATCGGCAAGCTCGCCGGTGGTGCGGGTGGGCCGGGTGCCGGTGGCCCTGGCGGTTCTCCTGCTGGCCCCGGCGGTCCAATGCCCCCTCCGCCTGGAATGATGGGCGCTGGCGGTCCTCCTGGGCCTGGTGGCCCCGGTGGCGGCCCTCCGCCCCCTGGCCCCAACTCTCCGCCCACGACTTCAGCCGGTCTTCAACTCTCGCAGCAACTGGCCGAGCTCCAAGGCGCTGACCCGGATGCGATGGTTAAAACTCTGACTTCGCTCAAGTCTCAAGCCGTGCAGCTCTACACTCGCGCTGTGTTCACTATCCCCGGCGTGTCGCGAAATCTTGCCAATGTGGTCAAGTATCTCGACAACTCGATTCAAGAGGCGGAGAAGGCTGCGGCCACTACCTCTGCCGCTGGGCCTATCGCCAACAACGCAGCCATTCCGAACCCGGCGGGTCAGCAAGGCTCCGCGCCGGTTGGTGGGCTGCAATCACAACAAGCCGGATAGTCCGGCCTCAACCTTAGAAGGAGACCTCCCCCATGGCTCTGAAAGATATTCTCTCGAACGCCAAGTACGCCGACGACATGGTGCTGAACCTGCCTGACGGCTCGACTGTCAACGTGGGTGAAATTCGTGCCCTGCCCGTTGCCGAGCGCCAAGCCCTGACCGCGCAGATTGAGCAGCGCCAGAACACTCTTGGTCAAGCAGAACTCGCCTTCGCCGCCAAGTT
>CAIKVT010000032.1 GCA_903830945.1 uncultured Elusimicrobia bacterium | reverse complement strand
CGCAGACCTTGGGCACTTCCGCGATCTTCGGCAGCGGCGGGGCCGGCAATCCGCTGACGCCAAACACCACGTACTACTTCCGCGTCAAGGCCGTCAATAACAGAGGCATGGCGACCGGATCGTCGATCTTGGGTTCGACTTCAACCTGGGCGGCGCAGCCGTCCACCGCGGCGTTTTTGAGCGTGGGGGTCTCGTCGATCGCCGCGGCCTGGGGCAAGAACGGCAACCCGGACGGCACTGTTTATGTAGCCGACATCTCCACGGACAATGTCAACTTCAACTTAAGCACGCGGACATTAGGCGCCTCTGCGATCTTCGGCAGCGGCGGGGCAGCCAATCCGCTGACGCTGGACACCACGTATTACTTCCGCGTTAAGGCCGTCAATAACAACGGCATCGCTACGGACTTTACCATCCTGGGCGCGACTTCCACTTGGACGGCATTGCCGTCGACCGCGGCGTTTTCAAGCGTGGGGGTCTCCTCGATTGCCGCAGTCTGGGGCAAGAACGGCAACCCGGACGGTGTCATGTATGTAGCCGAGATATCCACGGACGGCTTCAGTTCGGTCAACTTCAGCTCGCAGACATTAGGCGTCTCCGTGCTCTTCGGCAGCGGCGGGGCTGGTGATCCTCTGACGCCCGACACCTTGTATTCTTTCCGCGTCAAGGCCGTCAATAACAACGGCATCGCGGCCGGCGTCACGATCTTAGGCTCTACTTCTACTTTAGCCATGCAGCCGGGCTCGCCTCTTGTCACTGGTATTTTCACGACGAGCGCGACCGTTTCCTGGACCGCGGTCGACTCCCAGGGCTACCGGCTGGAGGCCAGCACGGCCGCTGACTTCTCCGGGACCTCGGTCGCCTCGGCCACGGCCGACGGGTCCGCCCAAAGCCTGAGCGTCTACTCCCCGGCCTTGTCCGCCAATACGACTTACTATTTCCGGGTCGGCGCCATCAACTACGGCGGCGTGCCGAACTATGCGCCCGCCGGCTCGTCATCCACCTGGGCGGCTCCGCCGTTAAGCGCGGCGTTTCCCGGCGTGGGGGTCTCCTCGATTGCGGCGGCCTGGGGCAAAAACGGCAACTCGGCCGGCACTATGTACGCAGTCGAGATATCCACGGATGGCTTTGGCTCGGTCAACTTCAGCTCGCAGACCGCGGGCGTCTCCGCGCTCTTCGGCAGCGGCGGGGCCGGCGCTCCGCTGACGCCTAACACCACGTATTCCTTCCGCGTCAAGGCCGTCAATAATAACGGTCTCGCCACGGACTTCACCGTTTTGGGCTCGACTCCCACCTTGGCCATGCCGCCGGGTTCTTCCCGCGTGGCCGGGGTGTTCCAGGCCGGCGTGACCGTGACATGGGCTACGGTGAGCGCCGAAGGCTACCGTTTGGAGGCGAGCACCGCGCCGAATTTCTCGGGGACGGTGATCGCTTCTGCGACCAGCGACGGCGCTTCGGGGATGCTGAGCGTTAACTCGTCGGCGCTGAGCCCGAACACGACTTACTATTTCCGGGTCGGGGCCTTGAGCCATAATGGCGCGTCGAACTATACTTACGTCGGAGCCACTTCGACTTTGGCCAACCTGCCGCTCCAGGCGGGCTCGGCCTTCACCGCGGTTTATGCGACCAGCATGACGGCGGCCTGGGGCAGGAACAACAATCCGGACGGAACGCTCTACCAGCTGGTCGTGACGACCAAGACTCCTTTGGCCATGCCGGATCCGGCCAACCGAGTCGTTTCCACCGCGCCTTTCGGCCAGCTATCCGCGGAGGTCTCCTCGCTCTGGGCCAATGCGACGTATTACCTGTTCGTGTCGGCCGTCAATAACAACGGCGTGGCAACGGATTTCGTCAATGCCGGCTCCACGGTCACGTTGGCCCGGCCTCCGGCCGCGGGCGCGTCGCCCTTCATGAGCATCAGTACGGACTCCCTGACGGTCGACTGGGACCCGGGAGGAAATGCCTCGGGGACCTCGTACCGGGCGCAGCTCTCCACCGGGGCGTTCCCCAATTCATTCTCCGGGAATGTCAGCTCGGTCACGGTCGATACGCATGCCGGATTGTCCGGCTTGACCGTGAACACGACCTTCTATGCGCGGGTGCGGACCATGGCTTTGGCCGGGGGCGAGGACCAGCTGGTGGACCTGGGCGCCGCGATCACTTATGCCGCGGCTCCGGTCGCGGCCGCGAGCACTTTCAGCGGCCGATGGAGCAACAGCGTGACCGTGACGTGGGGCGTCAACGGCAACCCCTCGCAGACCGTCTACGTTTTGGAAGCCAACAAGGGCGCGGGCTTCGTGCAGCCGCCGGAACGAAGTCTCAGCACCGCGCCCTTGGCGGCCGTGAACATGAGCTCGGCCGTGGTCGTCCCGCTGACGCCTGAAACGACCTACTATTTCAGGATCAGGGCGGTTAACCGCGTCGGCGTGGCTTCTGAGTGGCTGGTCCTGGGCAGCACCAGCACGCTGGTGGGCGGGCCGCCGATTGTCTTGGCTTCAACTTCGACTCTGACAGATTCAAATGGGGATTTTGTAACACCATTTTCGACTGGGATGTGGACCAACAACGCTCTAGTGTATCTGAAGGCCAAGGGGTCGAACCACTATCACTGGTCTGGATGGGATAACAATCCCTCCACGACCGTGCCGGTTGGGGAGCAAAATTTTTGGGACGGTCAGACAACGACTTGGGGGATTCCCACCGATGGGATTTGGTATTTCCATGTGCGTGGCGAGGACTTATGGGATGTCCAAACGGGCAGTACGACTTTTGGTCCAATCCTTCTGGATCAGCATAGCGTTCCCGATATAGCTACGATCTATGGCTGGGGTTCATCTGCAGCGACGACGCCGATCGGATCGGGCGTGCGTACCGATGCGCGGGACCCGCGCTTCACCTGGAGGTCGCCTGGGTCCGTGTCGCCGATATCAGGGTATTCCTATTCCATAGGGATTGCGAATACGGAACCACCCGACGTGATTATGACCAGCTCCACATACGTGGACTACCATGCCCCGGGTGAGGGCACGTACTATATACGCGTGAAGGCCCGCAACGATGCGGGCACCTGGGGTCATTCCCAGGGGTTCCAGTATGTCTACGGCCTTTCTCAGACGCCGACAGCGACGGTGTTCAAGCCGATCAACAACGTTTTCAACCCCAAGAGCGGAAAAAGCATGACCTTGAATTATTCGCTCGCCACCTCGGGCCATGTGCGGGCGGCCCTTTACACGCTCCAGGGCGAACCGGTGAAGGTGCTCGTGGACCAGGAGCAGGGCGTGGGCACATTCAGCGTGCCCTGGACCGGCGTCAACGAGGGCGGTCTCAACGTGGCCTCCGGCATATATCTCCTGTACATCGCGGCGCCCGGGGTGAAGCAGACTATGAAGGTGGCGGTGCTGAGATGAGCCTCGTCCGGATACTCCGGGGCTGCGGCGTCGCGTGTCGGCGGGCCGCTTGGTCTGCCGGGCTGGCGGCGCTGCTGGCCGTCCGGTCCGGCCCCGGCTTCGCCGCGGGGACCACGGCCGCCGGCATCATGACGGAGCCTATGGGCGCCAGGCCGTTGGCCATGGCTTCCAGCTACGTCAGTCTGGCCGACGATTCCTTGTCGCTCTTCTACAACCCCGCGGGACTGGGCCGCGTGCGCCGCAGCCAGATCGCCTCGGACTTCCAGCAGGGCTTGGCGGACACCAGCCTGAGCTCTGTTTACCTTGCCCGGCCCTTCGAGCATCGTGGCGGCTTGGGCTTGGGGGTCACGCGCCTGGACGTGGGCAAGGTCCAGGTCTACAATGAGGACGGCAGCGAAACGACGGTGAAGGCGCAGGAGGACCTGCTGGTGTCATTGGGATATGGATTGGCGACCAGCCCCACGGAGGAGAGCTGGGGCAGGTTCGGCGCCGGCGCCACGTTCAAGTATTACCAATCGACTTTGGTCCAGCAGGCGCGCGCCTCGGGCTGGGCCTGTGATTTCGGCGGGCTTTGGGAGACGCCCTGGAGAGTGAATCTGGGGGCGAGCCTCGCGAACCTCGGGCCCGGGGTAGGCTACAGCGGAGGCTTGGGAACAGGCGAGACGGCGCCGTTGCCGAGGACGCTCCGGGTGGGAGCCGACGCTTACCTGCCTTTGCCCAGGTCTCGGGAGCGCGTGCTTCTGGCGCTTGAATTCGACAAAGCCGTGGACCAGTCTTTGAAGACTTCTCTGGGCCTGGAGTACGACATCGTTCGCTTCCTATCGCTGCGCGCGGGCTATAAGTTGGGAGAAGCGCTGGGGTCGTTTACGACCGGGGTGGGGTTGAGGCTGGGCGCGGTGAGGTTCGATTACGGCTTTGGCCTCATGTCCGCGGTCAACAACCGGAACTCATTTTCCTTGAGCATGGAATTCGGCCGGACCGTGGAGCGCATCAGTTCTGAGGAGGTCGAGTCCGATCGCCGCGAGCGCGTCAGCCGATTCCCGGATGAGCTCTTCCGCCAGGGCCAGTATTTCAGCGCCACCAGGGTCGCGGAGGGCTCGTCCTGGCTGCCCAAGAGCGGGGAGACTTTGCAGAAGATCCGGGAGTGGGTGTCGGAGACCTTGAAGCAGGGCCAGTATTCGGCTTCCAACCGGTTCTACTACGCCGCGGCCTATCGGAGCCGATTCGGCGGGAGACCCCTCCGGCAGGTCGTGGCCGATCTGGAGGAGGCGCTGGCGCATGATATGAACAACGAGGAGCTCATCGAGGAGCTGGGCCGGGGCAGGAAGGAGGCGGCCAAAGAGGAGAAAAAAAGCGTCGAGCGCGCGGCCGAGCTCTACCAGCAGGCGCTGCGGCGCTACGAAGTCGGGAAGTATGAGGCCGCCATCACCCTGCTGCGCGAGGCCCTGCAGCGTAATTCGAGCCACGCTTCCGCGCTTAAACTCCTGGACCTCGCTATTCAGGGTTCGGCGAACGCGGCCATGGAGCGGGTCCGGCGGACTTCGTCAGCCCAGGCCTCGCAGACTGGCCGCGCGAAGCTCTCGGCGCCTAAGGAGCCGGTGGGTGATTTCGACCCTAAAAAGGCGGAGCAGCTGTATCTCGAAGGCTTGTTCGCCTACTCGGACAAGCAATATCAAAAGGCCGTGAGCCTATTTCAAGAGGCGCTGAAGTACGATCCCTTTCACATGCGCGCCAGGAACGCCCTGGAGCGGGTGCGCAAGGATGTCCGATGATCCTTAGGCCGGCTTAGGGAGGAGGCGGAGGCGACCCCCAAGCCCAGGATCGGGAGGAATTCGAGGAGCGCCTTGATCGTCCGGGCCGGATTATGAGAGGACTGCCCGCAGCGTCTGAGCAGGAAACCGACAGGCGAGAACCGGGAGTCCGGCTTGAGCCGTAAAGCCAGCGCCAGGTTGGCGAGTTTGTGGGACAGTCCGCTCAGGTGCGGGCCGAGCTTTCGGCACCAGAGCAGCCGGAACGGGCAGTTCGGATCCGGGTGGTAGGTCCCGGACATCAGCCAGAGATAGAGCCGGACGCCAAGAGAGATGATCTTTCTGGAGCCGCCATCCCGCCTGCCCCTGCGCACGCCGAAGTGATGGAGCCCTGAGACCCGCTGGCCCCAGATGGTCCTAAAATCCTTGGGCCGGCATTGTCCGTCTGAATCGATCTGCAGCAGCCAGCGCGTCGTGTTATGGAATTCCCGGTAGCCGTAGACGCAGGCTTGGCCGTGTCCCCGGTTGACGATGAGCCGGCGGCATTGGAATCTGGGATCGCCGAGGGTGATCTGCTCCAAGGCGGCCAGGGTCCGGGGGGCAGTGCTCCCGTCGTCTATGAAGACCCATTCCCAATCTTTCAGGTGTTCATCCAGGACCGGTGTCCACTCCCGGACGAGCTCCCGCAAAGACCAGGCCGCTTCGTTATGAACCGGGCAGATGATGCGCAGTTCCTTTCGGGTATCCTGTTTCATGGGGGTTCCAATGGGACGGAAAGGGGGGCAGCCCGAGCGCGCTTTCTTCGGGTTGGGGCGCCGGCTTAAGGGCCCGCCGGGCGGCTTGCATGGCATGCCACACCACCTGATCCATGTTCAGGTATTGGTAGGTGGCCAGCCGGCCGAGGAAGAGGACGTTTTTTTCTCGCGCGGCGAGGCGCCGGTAGGCTTGAGCCATCCGCGCCGCCTCCTCGGTCGGCATGGGATAGAACGGCTCTCCGCGGTCCGCGGGTGATTCCCATGTGACCACGGTCAGGGGGGAGGTTTCCCCGGTGATGTGCTTCCATTCCAGCGTGCGCGTATAAGGCACGTTGAGGCTTGGATAATTCACTTGTCCGCAGGGCTGGTAGTTCTTGCGCGCCAGGATCCGGGTCCGGAACTTCAGGGAGCGGTAGGGGAGTTTTCCCTCACGGCAGTCGAACCAGGCGTCCAGCGGACCGGTGTAGATCGTCAGGTCCCCCCGCTCCCCGTCCCAGGGGGTGGAGGTCCTCACGTCGATGAGCGGATGGCTGAGCATATTCTCGAACATCCGGGCATAGCCTCGAGCGGGCTGCGCCTGGAACGCCTCCGAGAAGTACTGCCAGCGGTCGTCCTTGTATACCGGGATGCGCGCGACCACATAGGGAAGCAGCTCGCGGGGGTGCTTGCCCCACTGCTTGGCGGTATAGCCCTCATAGAAGAGCTTGTAGAATTCCTCGCCGACGCTGCTCAGCAGCTGTTCTTGCGCGTTGGCCGCGTCAGCCAAGGGCACCTTTCTGGCCGCGAGTTCCCGCGCCCATTCCCGGGTGCTGAGCTTTTTGCCATAGAGGTCCTCGTAGGTCCCGCTGCTGATGGGGAAGCGCACGTACTTGCCGCGGACCTTGGCCAACACGCGGAAGACGGTTTTGCGCCATTCGGTGAATCTTGACAAGAACCGCACCACGGCCGCGTTGTCGGTCCTGAAGTAGTGCGGCCCGTAGCTGTGGGCCACGATCCCGGCCACCTTGCGGTCGAAGGCATTGCCGCCCACCTGCGATCGGGCCTCGAAGACCTTGCAGCGGTGCCCCAGGTCCGCGGCCAGCCTCGCGAACACAGCGCCCGCGAATCCGGAGCCTATGACTACGATCCTCATGATGTTCAGTGTGCGCGTTTTGGATCAGCCGGGGATAAAAATTTGTTAAGATATGTTACCAAAGGCAAGCCATGCGAATCAGGGTCTTCGTGATAGACGATGAGCCGAACATCATCGGGGTCGTCAAGGACGGGCTGGCTCCGGAGGAATTCATGGTGCAGGGGGCCAAGGACCCGGACCAGGGCCTGGAGGCCATCGGGCGCATCATCCCTGACATCCTTTTGTTGGATTGGAACCTGCCGGGCCGGTCCGGCCTTGAGTTGTGCCGGCTGATCCGGAAGCATGAGGCCACCCGGGACCTGCCGATCATCATGCTGACGGTGATGGACAGGGTCACCAATAAGGTAGAGGCTTTGGACGCCGGAGCGGATGACTACGTCACGAAACCTTTCGACATCACGGAGCTGGCGGCGCGGATCAAGGCCGTCCTGAGGCGGCGCAACTCCGGCGTCGTGCCGTCCCAGGTCCTCAAGCGCGGGAAGCTCATGGTCGATGGAACGAGCTATTCGGCCCGCGTGGACGGCAAGCCCGTGGCCTTGAGCACGATGGAGTTCGAGATCCTTTATCTCCTCGCCGCCCATGAAGGGCGCCCTATGACCCGGCAGATGCTCCTCGACCACGTCTGTCCTGAGACGACCGATACCTTGCGCACGGTCGACGTCCATATCCAGCACCTGCGGAGCAAGCTCGGCCCGGTGGCCGGGGACTATATCAAGACCATGCATCGGATCGGCTATATGTTCGGCGTGGCGGCCTAGCCGGCCGAGGCATGCCGGGAGCCCGCCCAAGGGCTTGTCTGTCGACGGGGCCTAACAAGATTTAACAGCGCTTTATCCGGCTTTAACAATTCCAGGCGATAATGGGCAGCGAGAAGGCTCACGTTTTTGGAGGGCATCATGGCTATCCGCGTTCTGGTCGTGGACGATGATCCGGACGTCGCGGTCTTCATCCGGGGCGTCCTGCCTCCGGAAGAGTTCGTGGTGCTGGGCCGGGGGAGAGAGGGCGGGAGCCTGGGGGCCGTCGCCAGCGCCGCGCCCGACGTCCTGATCATGGATTGGGTGCTTTCTCAAGGCCTTGGCTGGGAGCTGTGCCGGCAGATCCGCGGCTTTGCCGGGACCCGCAATCTCTCGGTCATCATGCTGACCGGGATCAACCTGATCTCCATAAAAGTCCGGGCGCTTAATTCCGGGGCGGACGACTGCGTCACCAAGCCCTTTAATCCCAGGGAACTGGCCGCGCGGATCCGGGCCGTCCTGCGCAGCCGCTTGGAGCCCAATCCATGATAGCGCTCGATAAGTGATCCCACCTCGACTCTTTGCGCCCAGGTTATGGGCGCATGAAATCGCCGGGCTGCGTCCCAGGCGCAGCTCCTTTATCATTCCTTTATCATCCTTGCGGTTGATCCAGGCCTTTCCTCTTTAATGCGGCGATAGGAGGGCGCGGCGCCGCGTTAACATCTTTTAACAAGAAATAATCCTGCCTTAACCCCCTGCGCCTAGACTATAGGCGTATGAACCAAAAGAGATACGGTCGCCGGGGACTTCTGGCTGGTCTGACCCTGCTGGGCCTTGTCGGCAACGCTTGGTCCCAAAGCGGGAACACACCCATGGTCATGTATATGGCTGACTCCCAGAATTCGTTGGCCTTGGGCGGAAGCTTCGCTGCGTCGTCGAACCTGGCGGGCAGCGCGATGACTTACCCCGGCCTTTACGGCCTCCTGGATCGCCAGAGCCTTACCCTCGGCCACTCACAGCTCTTCCAGGGAACGAGGTATGACTCCTTGACTTACGCCTACCCCACCTTAAGGCGCGGAACCTTCGGGGTCGGATTGTTCAGCCTGGGTTCCCAGCCCGCCCCGGGGCGCGACTCCAGCGGCAACCTCGCGGGCAGCTTCAGCCAATCCGAGGTCATGGCGCGATTCGGCTACGGCAGCTACATCCTGCCGCAGGTCGCCTGGGGCATGAACCTCTCCTTTCTGCAGAGACAATTAGGGAGCGCCCAGAGCGGATTTTCCAGCGTCAGCTTGGGCGCGCATTATAGAGGATATCACAACCTCAATACCAGCCTGTCGGTCGACAACATCGCCTCCTTGAAAACGGGAGAGACCGAGGACAAGCTGAGCCCCGGCATGCGCCTTTCCGCCAGCTATGATATCTGGCCGCGCATGCTCACCTTGGGAACGGAGCTGACCACCAATCCCGCTTTGGAGTATCGCATCGGCTTCCAGTACGCCTTGACCGATAATTTCAAGCTGAGCCTGGGGCGCAACAACACGACGTCGGGCATGGGCATCGAGCTGAAAGTCCGCAATTTCCGCTTCGATTATAACCTGGGCCTTAACGACCTCGGGTACAGCAACCAGATCGGGCTTTCCACTTTCTTCGGTCGGTCCCGGGTCGAGTCCCGGGAGGAATTGGCCCGGGGATACTTCTCTTTAGTGCGCAAGCTCGCCGGACAAGGGCGTTATGCCGAGGCGCTCCAAAGCCTCCAGAACGGGCAGCGCTACGGCCAGATGCCGGTGGAAATGCGCGTCCTCGCGCAGGGCCTGCAGGCGCTGGCCGCGGGCCAAGTCTATGAAATGCGCGGCCAGGGCGGCCTCCAGACCCTGGCGCGCAAGGGCGTTTCCCTCTATCTCGACGACAAGCAGCAGCTGGCCCGGGACGTTTTGTTGCAGGTGCGCGCCGGCGACCCCCGCAACATGGTCGTCGCCAGGCTCTTGGCGCTGCCAGGGTTGGGGGAGACGGAGCGCGGCGGCAAGACCGGCGAGAGCGCTTCGGAGCTGCCGAAATTCACGGATGTCGATCCCATCAAGCTCAAGCTGTTCAAGACCGAGGAGTATTTTAAGAAACAACAGTGGGATTTGGCCCTCAAAGAATGCAAAGATATACTGGCTATCAATCCCCGCGAGGTCTTGGCCTATGTGCGACTCGGCTCCATCCTTTATGCCCTGGGCATGAAGTCGGAAGCCGCGGAATCCTGGCAGTATGCCCGGCGCATAGATCCCACTAACCCGCAGGTGATCACGGCCATGCAGTTCATGCGTCAGGTGGGGCTCGATAAGGATACGGGCGACCTTGCCTCGCATCGGATAGCAGCAGCGGAGGTCCGGTAATGAAAAAGACACTGCGGGTCTTGGGATTGCTCAGTCTTCTGGCTCTTCAGGCGCCGCCGGCGCCGGCCCAATCCCAATTGGACGAAAAACTGCGCTTGGAGCAGACCATCGCCCAAGAGGTGACTTCCATCCTCGATAAATTTCTCGGCCCCGGCAAGTCCCATGTGACGGTCTTGCTCGGAGTCGACGTCAAGCCCTGGTCTCCCGCCAGCGGGCGCTTCCCGACCGACAAGAAAGCTCCGGACGCCAAGTCGCCCAACAAGAAGCAGCCCGGCTTGCAGACCAAATGGTTGTGGACGGATGTGGCGCGCAAGTCCAAGATGACGGTCCTGCCGGGGTTCTCCATCGCTCCGGAGATGGCGGTGTCGGAAGATCGCAAGCCCGAGCCCAAGCCCCCGGTCGTTAAGGAAGATAAAAAAGAAGAGCCGCCCCCGGCCAACGAGCCCGTCTTCCTCATGGAAGTCAATCGCATGCTCGTTTCCGTGGTCCTGGACCGCTCCGTCCCGGAAAAGTCGCGTCAAATCGTGGAAGTCATGGTTTCGGAAGTCCTGGGGCTCGATCCTGATCGCGGCGACAAGCTCAACGTCTACGCTCTGCCGCTCATGCCGGCTTGGGAGCGGCTGCTCTTGGCGCCTTCGTCCATAGGCAATATCGCCTGGATCCTGCTATGGGTGGTTGTCGGGGTCCTGTTCCTGTGGCTTTTGACCAAGAGCATCCTGGCGGTCCTGCGGAATTTTGGGATCTTGCCGGAAAAGAAACCCGCGTCTTCGGGCGCCGAGAAAGAGGGCGCTAAAACCAAGGCCGGCTCGGGCCGAGAGAAAGCGTCGAACGAAAAGGCGTCGTCGGCCGAGTCCAAGGGCATTGCGCTCGCGGGCCAGGCCCCTGCCCTGATCTTCGATTTCATCAAAAAAGACAACGCGTCGCTCGTGTCCGAGATCCTGGCCGGCTGCCAGGCTCAGGACGCGGCCAACCTCATCGGATTTCTGGAGCCGGAGCTGGCCGCGCAAGTCCTCAATAATCTCAGCGCGAGGCAGCGGCTGGAAGTCCTGGGGTGTCTGGCCTGGGCTAAAAGCATGCCGCCGGAATACTTCCAGGAACTCCACGACATATGGCAGAATCGCATGGCCCACGCGTTCGGCGGCTCCGAGTCCGTCGGCAATCTTTTAAGCGATGTGGACCATCAACAACAGAACTTGTTCATCCAAGGTCTCTCGGAGAAGTCCCCGGAGCTGGCCGCCAAGATCCGGCGGTCCTTGGTGAGTTTCGAGGACCTGGCCGAGATGAAGGACGCGGACCTCGCCCTGCTGGCCCAGAGCATCCCGTTCCAGGACTGGGCCCAGGCCTTGAGCGGCATGAGCAACTCTTATGTGGATCGCCTCATGAACGTACTGCCCGTCGCCTCACGGCCCGCTTTACAGCAATGGGTCAGCCTGACCGTCCCGAACGAAGCCCAGGCGGCGCAGGCTCGCGCCAAGATCAGCAAGCTGGCGCGGGGCCTGGCTCGGGAAGGCCGCATCCACCTGCCGCGCAGCGGCGCGCCGGCCGGCAGCGCAGCCCCCGGCTTGCCGCCCGAGCCGGTGAATTCCAGAGGCGCGGCATTCCTCGCCGCATTCCAAAACACCAACGACAAAAAGGAGTCTTAAATCATGGACATCAACACCCTTCTAGGATACCTCTTGGGGGCCGGTCTGTTCGCATTCGCATTCTCCGATAACAGCCTACGCGCGGTATTCCTCAACGAGCACGGCATATTGCTGGTCTTCGGCGGCACCATCGCCGCCACTTTGGTGAGCACCCCGCCCAGGCAGCTCCTGCTGGCCTTGCGGGGGCTTGGGGACGCCTTTTTCCCGACCGTGCAGCCCAACCCCGATGAGCTCATCATGGAGATCACGCGGATGTCGGAACGCATGCACCGCGGCGGCATCAGTGCCCTGCAGGGCCATAGCGCGGCCAAGGGCAACGAGTTTTTGACCTTCGCCACGACCACGGCGCTGCAGAGGCCGGACCCGGAGCATGTGCGTAAAGTCCTCGAGGTCTCCATCCGCCAGCGGGAAGCGACTTGGATGCGGGCGGCGGGCGTCTTTCAGACCACGGGCGTGCTCTCCCCCATGTTCGGCCTCCTAGGCACGATCATCGGGATCGTGGGTGTCCTCAAGGATATCGCCAATCCCCACTCCATAGGCCCTGCCATGGCCATCGCGATGACCACGGCTTTTTACGGCATACTGGTCTCCGCCTTCTTCTGTACCCCCATCGCCAATAAGATCAAGGCGCGCGCCCATGAGGAGCGCCGGATGCGGGAACTCATTTTGCTGGGCATGATGGACGTCATCGCCAAAGCCATCCCGATCGAGGTTGAAAGCCACTTGCGCGCCTTCGCCCAGAGATAAGGAAGATCTGCCATGGAATCTCAAAACAGCGACGAGCCGGAGAACGAACTGGGCCCGGGAACCATCTGGGCCGTGGTCTACGGCGACTTCATGAGCTATCTCATGGTCTTTTTCCTGGTCCTTTTCGCCTTTTCTTCAGAGAGCAAGACAACCCCGGATGCCCCGAGTTTCGAGGACAGCCTCTCCGCCATCCAGAAAGAATTCGGCGGCAGCATCAGCCGCGAGCGCCTGGAGCGGCTGACCCGGAAAAAGCAGGAGGATCAGGTTTCGCAACAGCTTAAGGACATGATCCACAAGCAGGGCCTCGAAGGGCTGGCCAAGGTTGAGACCGACGCGCATTGGGTCAAGCTGGTCTTGACCGCGCCCATCCTCTTTGAGTCGGGATCGGCCGATATCAAGCCCGAGGCGTCCAAGATCCTCTACAATCTAGCCGCCTCGCTGGCCCAGGTGCCCGGTGAGATCACGATCGCCGGGCACACCGACAACGTCCCGATCCTGGGCGGGCGCTTCTCCTCCAACTGGGACCTTTCTGTCGCCCGCGCCAACGCGGTGGTCGGCCTTTTCGTGCAGTGGGGTGTGAAGCCGCAGCGGTTGAGCGCCAGCGGCTACGGCGAATTCCGCCCGGTCGTTCCTAATGACAGCCCGGCGCATCAAACGCAGAACCGGCGCATCGAGATCGGAGTGAGCCGGTCTTGACGACGAGGAGAACATGGACTACCAAAAACGACTCGCCCGCGCAATGATCCTGCCGCTCATCAGCGCCGTCGGCCTGCTGGCCGCCGGGGCGCCCGCGTCCGCGCAACAGCTGCTTCCCGTGGATTGGCAGAATTTTTATCAAGGCGCCAATCAAGGCGGCGGCGCCTTGGACTGGGCCCATGTCATGGCTTTAGACAGCCTCAGGCAAAGGATCTATTTCGCGGGGAAGCTCGCCGATGACTCCCGGAATTCCAGCAGCACCAACCGTTGGGCTTACAGCTGCGGCCTGCGCAAGTGCGAGCTCCCGACCCCGATCGCCAATGCCTCCGTCCCCGGGAGGAAGAACACCCCCGGCTTATCCGAGGAGATGCTCGCCGGGATCTCCATCGGGCGCGTCGGCGCGCTTGCCGTCGCGGGCCGCTACGCCAGCGGCACCAGCACTTGGTGCGCCCAGCGAAGCGTGTTCGATATGACGACGTCGGCGATCTCTCCCACCTCGCACGACCTGCCGGGGAGCATGACTCGGGGCGGTTGGAGCCCGCCGCTGCGGGGCCTTGGATCCGTCATCGAGGCGGCTACAGGCAATGCCTGGATCCTGAGCCTGAGTTCCTCGCCCACGACCTCCATGTATTATTCTTTCGCGGAATTCGATCCGAGCGGCACGCTGCTGCGTGATTTCCAATTCCCCATCGCGACAAAGATCGCCAGGGATTGGACGGGGGATTGCTGTTACGACCCGCCTTCCCGCATGGCCAGCGACGGCAAGGGCAACATCTACGCGCTGCTGGGCTCGCGGTATACGGCCGCCCAAGGCTACGGGTTCGTGCTCGGCTCTTTTAATTCGATCACCGGCAGCTTGGGCGTATCGTCCCACTTCGGCACGGCCGTCAACACGTCCAGCAATACTACCATGGCCGTGGCCGACGCCGTGGTCGTCAGCACCACCACGGGCAACGCCTTCATCTTGGCCAAGACCAACGAGACCACGGGCTTTGCGACCCGCATCCTGCATTCCGACTTCTCTCTGCTGGTCAGCCCGCCGTCATTTTTGGACGCGGCTCTGGCCATGAGCCCCGGCGGGGACTTGTGGGTCGTCGAGTCCGCGACCGGACGAGGCATGGCCTACGATGCCAAGACCGGCAATGCCGGGCTGCAAGAGTCGCTGAAGTTCCCGGACCCCGCCGTGGGCGCCGCCGATGCCGCCAATACGGTCAACGGCGCTTCTTATATCGGACAGCTTTTGGTCGACTCTGGCGCCTTTTACGTGAGCGGCGGATCCAACAGCCAGGCTTGGGTCGCGAAATACGACTTTCCCAAGGCCGCGGTGCCGCCCACCCCCTGTGTCGCCTACAGCTATCCTAATCCTTTCAACAGCAATCGCTCTCACACGACCATCCATTATGAGATGCCCGCGGATTCCGCCGTCACCATAAAAATCTACGACATGGTGGGCCGGCCCATCCAATCGTGGAATTTCAGCGCCGGAGAAACCGGGGGCCGCGCGGGCATCAACGAGTTGTCGTGGGACGGCAGCGGGAGCGGCCGGAAGGTCGGCACGGGGATGTATTTCGCCAACCTTAAGGCGAGCGCTTGCAAGCAGGTGCTGCAGATAGGGGTGCAGCATTGAACGTGAATCGTAAAACTTATTGATGCGGAAGGAGGTGCGCCCTTGAAAATAATGATCTCTCCGCGATCCGTGCTGGCCGCAGGACTGGCGTTTGTTCTGAGCGCTCCGGTCCTGGCGCAAACTCCCGCCGATGAGTTCGACGCCGCGCCGTTGAATCCCGCTTTCATCCAATATCAAAACTCAAGCCCTGCCCTGCGCGCGCAGGCCGTAAGCGCCGAAGCGCACGGCCTCGGCCTGATCCCCTCTCCCATAGACCGTTCCTACCTAAGCCTCTCGTCCAAGGGCGCGGTCCAGGCCCGGCTCCTTGCTAGTTATCCCGCCGCCTATGACTTGCGCGCGTTGGGCAAGGTCACCCCGGTCAGGGATCAAGGCCAGTGCGGTGCCTGCTGGGCCTTCGCCACGTACGGCTCCCTGGAATCAGCGCTCTTGACCGCCGAGTCTTGGGATTTTTCAGAGAACAACCTCAAGAATACTCATGGATTCGATCGTATCCCCTGTGGCGGGGGAACCTACGACATGTCCGCGGCCTACCTGAGCCGGCGCAGCGGCCCGGTCGCGGAGGCGGATGACGTTTACAGCGCACTCTCCGGAGTCTCACCCTCCAATCTGGCCGTGCGCAAGCATATGCGGGAGATGCTCTATCTGCCCGACCGGACCGGCCCGCTCGACAACAACGCCATCAAATGGGCGGTGACGACTTACGGCGGTGTGGCCACGATGATGTATGCGGCCGGAGGATTTTCTAGCGGCAGCAGCGATACCCATTTCAATAAGGCCACCAGTGCCTACTATGACAACAGCAGCAATCCGAACGACCATGGTGTGACCATCGTCGGCTGGGACGACAACTATCTTGCGAGCAATTTCTCTTCTCCGCAGCCGTCGGGTAACGGCGCTTTCATCATCAGGAATTCCTGGGGCACGGTTTGGGGCGCTTCCGGCTATTTCTACATGTCCTATTATTCCTTCAACGCCGTGGCTAACACCAATCTGACCGGCAACGTCGTGTTCAACAATGCCGCGGCTCCGGCCGGCGGCGCTTATCTTTATTATTACGACCCGTTGGGCGAGACCCAGGATATGAGATACACGGGCAGCCTGACCGGCTGGATGGCCAACATATTCACGAGTTCCGCTGCCACCGAGACCATCTCCACGGTCGGTTTTTACACGACGGACGTAAATACCGCGTATGTGGTCAAACTCTATAAGAATCCTGTCGCCGGCAACCCGGTCAGCGGGACGCTTGTGGACAGCCAGAACGGTTCATTCGCCTACGCGGGTTTCCACACGGTGGATTTGATCACCCCGGCGCAGGTCTCTAAAAACCAGACATTCTCCGCGGTCGTGCAATTGACGAACCCTACTTATGTCTACCCATTGGCCGTGGAAGCCCCCGTTACCGGTTACAGTAGCCATGCCACGGCTACATCGGGTCAGAGCTTCAGAAGCCCGGACGGTGCCACCTGGCAGGACATGACTTCGGCCCTGGCCAATGCCAACGCGTGCATCAAGGTCATGACTATAAACCGGATTGAATCACCGACCCCGACTCCCTCTCCGACCCCGACTCCTACGCTGACCCCGACCCCTACCCCTACTCCCACGCCGACACCAACTCCTACTCCAACTCCTACTCCAACACCGACCCCCACGCCGGTTGTGAGCACCACGTGTCACGACACGATATGGGTCATTCATGAAATGCAACAGAACCCCTGGATATCGGCCTTCGACTCTATCGATGGACATCTGGTGTATCAGTTCCAGGCTATGGGACATTACGCGCAGGACAATCCAGGTCTGGCCGCGGTGGGTGATTACTTATATTACACGCTGAGCGATGGCGCTGGAAAAGTTTACAAGACCGATTATCTGGGTCATGATTACGGCGCAGTGTTCGATACCGGTCTTCCTGGGATCACGAGCCTTACTTATGACAAGGCTACCGGCACATTCTGGGCAGCCGCCGGCAACGGGTCTCTGTATCAATACACGCTTACGGGAACCTTGGTCTCATCATTCCATAGCCAAAGCAGCTATACCGACGGCATGGATGTTATCCCAGGCAGCGGCTTTGTTTTTAATACCAGTGACGAGAGCAGTATGTACCATTTATACAATATGACGGGTGGGCTCGTGACGAGTAATTTCCTTAAGACGTCAAATACGGATACAGGCATCGCTTTCGACGGTACCTGTTGGTTCGGTGTGAATGTAACCAATAATAACAAATTGGAAAGATTCGATATAAATGGGAAATTCGTCGGCAGCGTGCTGCTGGCGGACACTCACAACAATGCCGGCCATTCGGATCTTGCCGTAGTGACCAGTACGCAGGCGATTGTGAATCCGACGCCAACCCCGACGCCTACTCCGACCCCGGTGCCGACCCCTACTCCAACCCCGGTGCCGACTCCGACCCCTACGCCCACCCCGACTCCGACCCCCACTCCCACGCCCACGCCGACTCCGACGCCCACGCCTACGCCTACGCCGACACCTACCCCCACGCCCACGCCGACTCCGGTTCCTTGCCAGGTGCTTCCCTGGGCTTTCCCCAATCCTTTCAAACTGACCAGAGAACATGTCGAGATCGCCTATGAGTTGTCGCAAAATGCCCAGGTGGATATCAACATCTACGGCCCGGACGGAGTTTTGGTGCGGACCTTGAGCTACACTCCCGGCTCTTCCGGCGGCGCGGCCGGGGTCAACAATGTGTCGTGGGACGGGAAGGACGGGCAGTCCCAGTACGTCTCACCGGGGACATACGACGGGGATCTGGTCGTCAGCAAGCCGATGACTTGCCGCGCCTTGATCCGGATGGGAGCGCGGTGAGGTCGGCCGTATGGTAAATAGCGAGGCATTGAGAAGGGGCGCCAGCGCGCGGCAGCGCGGATGCGCCGCCGCCCCGATGACTGCCTGGAAGTGCGTGAGTCGTTATGGGACCGTCCTTGGGTTGAAAAACACGATCGTGATCAGGAATATTTTGAGGGTTGTTGTTTTGACGGCGGCGCTTGTTTCTGCCGCGCCCGTGTCTGCCGCTAATATTTGCTGGACGGAATGGTCCTCCGTCTCCGCGTCAGGCGGCGTCGGATGCCCCGAAGTTAACGATTTTAACCCTGGCTACAGGGGCTCGATTTCCGGGGGAATTCATACATGCCCCGACGGCATCTTCATTGGCTACAGCGGCGAATTTCGAGGCTGGTCCACTAGTGTTCTAAGCTGGTCGCCGGTGACTACTTTTAGCGGGGGCAGCGTCTTCAACGGACCAGCGCACGACTCCAGTATCTTGTTGTGCGGTGGTAACGCAGGGGTAGATACGATCACATTCTCGCACCCCGTCGTCGATCCGGTCATTGAGATTTATAGTCTTGGAAGGACATCCAACTTTGTCTCCTTCGTGTTTCAGACGACACAAACAATCACCATTGAGAGCGGCGGGCCGTCGTCCGAATATGGCGGCGCCCGGCTCATCCAGACCGGCAATAATACATTCACTGGCGGTGAAGGCAACGGCGCGATCCAGTTCCATGGTACTTTCACGCAGATTTCGTGGACCCTTTCGGGGTATGAGGCAGCTTTTGTGTTCACGGTCGGCGTTCCTTGTGGCGCTTGCGCTCCGACGCCTACGCCGACGCCCACTCCGACCCCGACCCCTACTCCGACTCCCACTTCGATACCTACGCCGACCCCCACTCCTACTCCGATTCCGACTCCGACCCCTACGCCTACTCCCACGCCGACACCCACTCCTACTCCAACACCGACCCCTACTCCCACACCCACTCCTACCCCGGTCCCTTGCCAGGTGCTTCCCTGGGCTTTCCCCAATCCCTTCAAGTTGACCAAAGAGCAGATCGAGATCGCCTATGAGTTGTCGCAAGATGCCCAGGTGGATATCAACATTTACGGCCCGGGCGGAGCCTTGGTGCGGACCTTGAGCTACGCTCCCGGCTCTTCCGGAGGCGCGGCCGGGGTCAATAATGTGTCGTGGGACGGGAAGGACGGACAGTCCCAGTACGTCTCGCCGGGGACATACGACGGGGACCTGGTCGTCAGCAAACCGATGACTTGTCGTGCCTTGATCCGGATGGGAGCGCGGTGAGGTCGGCCGGATGGAGAATGGTGGGGCATTGAAAAAGGAAGTCCGCAAGGTTTGTTTATTCCTGTCAATGGCCGGGCTGGCGCTCGCCTTGAGCGCTCCGGTCCTGGCGCAAACCGGGAACACCCAATGTCACGACACGGTATGGGTCATTCATGAAATATCAACCAACCCCTGGATATCGGCCTTCGATTCTATCGATGGACATCTGGTGTATGAGTTCCAGGCTCAGGGAGTGGTCTCCGGAGACAACCCAGGTCTTACCGCGGTCGGTAATTATCTGTACTACACTCTTGGCGATGGGAAAGATGGGAAGATCTACCAGACTGATTTTTCGGGCCACTACTTGGGCGTGCTGTTCGATACCGGACTTAAGGGGATCGGTAGCCTCGCTTATGACCCGAGCACCAGTTCATTCTGGGCGGCCAGCGAGGCAGGCGGGTTATATCAATATTCGTTCACGGGAACATTGATCTCAGTGGTCGCCACTCCATCCCTCATCAATGGGGGTACCGACGGGATGGATATCATCCCAGGCCGTGGTTTCGTCCATAATGGGATGGATGAAAGCGCCGGCGGTATGAATATCACTATGAATGGCGTTCATATCAGCACCGGTTACGATCTTTACAATATGTCGGATTCGCTCCTGCAACAAACTTTCCTTAAGAAGACACGGACGAATACAGGCATTGCTTTCGACGGCACCTGCTGGTTCGGTGCGAATAGTTATGGGAATAACATATTGGAGAGATTCGATATAGACGGGAATCTCGTCGGCGCAGTGACGATGGCAGATACCCATTGTGTCTCGCCGGGTGACGTGAACTGTGTCGCGGATATTGCCATCGTGGTCAGCACGGAGGCGATTTTTCATCCGACGCCAACTACGACCCCTACCCCGACCCCGGTGCCGACGCCGACTCCGACCCCAGTGCCGACCCCTACTCCAACTCCGGTGCCGACTCCGACTCCCACTCCTACTCCTACTCCGACCCCCACTCCTACCCCTACTCCCACGCCGACACCAACTCCTACTCCAACACCGACACCTACCCCCACACCCACTCCTACCCCGGTCCCTTGCCAGGTGCTTCCCTGGGCTTTCCCCAATCCTTTCAAGCTGACCAAAGAACAGATCGAGATCGCCTATGAGTTGTCGCAAGATGCTCAGGTGGATATCAATATCTACGGCCCAGGCGGAGCCTTGGTGCGGACCTTGAGCTACACTCCCGGCTCTTCCGGAGGCGCGGCCGGGGTCAACAATGTGTCGTGGGACGGGAAGGATGGGCAGTCCCAGTACGTCTCGCCGGGGACATACGACGGGGACCTGGTCGTCAGCAAACCGATGACGTGCCGCGCCTTGATCCGGATGGGAGCGCGGTGAGGTCGGCCGTGTGGCAAATAGCGAGGCATTGAGAAGGGGCGCCAGCGCGCGGTAGCGCGGATGCGCCGCCGTCCTGATGACTGCCTGGAAGTGCGTGAGTCGTCATGGGACCGTCCTTGGGTTGAAAAACATGATCGTGATCAGGAATATTTTGGGGGCTGTTGTTTTGACGACGGCGCTTGTTTCTGCCGCGCCCGTGTCCGCCGCTAATATCTGCTGGACGCAATGGAACGGCAGCCCCCCCAGGATAGCCGGCCTCCCCAGCTCTCTTTCCGGGACAATTAATCTTACATGCCCTGCCGGCGTCAATAACATTCTCTACAGCGGCGAAATCCGAAACGCGCCCACGAATTTTTCGAATTATCTAAGCTGGCTACCGGCGACCACTTTCAGTGGTGGCAGCGTCTCCAATCAACCAACATCCGGCTATAACAACATCGTGTTGTTCGGTGGTTATGCAGGGGTAGATACGATCACATTCTCGCAACCCGTCGTCGATCCGGTCATGGAGATTTGCAGTCTCGGAAATTCAGGTAACTCTGCCTCCTTTGTGTTTCAGACGGCACAACCAATCACCATTGAGAGCGGCGGGCCGTCGTCCGAATATGGCGGCTACCGGCTCATCCAGACCGGCAATAATACATTCACTGGCGGTGAAGGCAGCGGCGCGATCCAGTTTCATGGCACTTTCACGCAGATTTCGTGGACCATTACGGGGTATGAGCTATTTTTTATGTTTACGGTCGGCGTTCCCTGTGACTGCACTTCGACGCCTACGCCGACGCCTACCCCTACGCCTATGCCGCCTATGCCGAGTCCCACTCCTACTCCGACCCCGACAGCCACCCCTACTCCTACTTCGATTCCGACCCCGACCCCTACCCCTACTCCCACGCCGACACTAACTCCTACTCCAACTCCTACTCCAACACCGACCCCTACCCCCACACCCACTCCTACCCCGGTCCCTTGCCAGGTGCTTCCCTGGGCTTTCCCCAATCCCTTCAAGTTGACCAAAGAGCAGATCGAGATCGCCTATGAGTTGTCGCAAACTGCCCAGGTGGATATCAACCTCTACGGCCCAGGCGGAGCCTTGGTGCGGACCTTGAGCTACACTCCCGGCTCTTCCGGAGGCGCGGCCGGGGTCAACAATGTGTCGTGGGACGGGAAGGACGGGCAGTCCCAGTACGTCTCGCCGGGGACATACGACGG
>CAIKVT010000031.1 GCA_903830945.1 uncultured Elusimicrobia bacterium | reverse complement strand
CCCCTTGGGGCCCGAAGTCGCTATAATACAATAACACGGAGCCTGAAAAACCGCCGGCCGGTCGGCCAAGTTCCGGCTCTAGGCAACGGCCTGCCTAGGCTGGCAGGTCATCGTCGCCGGGAGGATTGATACCTTCGTATAAGTCCACCTTCGGGTCTATCTGGCACCCGTCGTCCTCCGGCGGTCCGCAATCAGAAATCTCAGGCGGCTTGCTCCGCGCAGGCTTCGTCCTCGGGAACTCCGTCGGCAGATTCAGATGCTCCAACAGCCGCACCAACTCGCGGTCGTTCATGATCAAAGCCACCGGAAGCATCGTCGTAGAGCAGCGCGGACAGACAAGAGGATAAACCTCGAAGACCCGAGCCAAACAGGCCGCCCATGAGCGCAGCTTCGCGCACACCGCCTCTCTCTTCTCCCTGAGCCTCGCCCGCGACGTCCCCTTGCTCGCCTCTTCCACGACCAATTCCCGCAAAGGCGAGTTCGGCCCCAATGCCCCATAGTATCGCACCAAGTTCTTCCTCGGCGGCGGCACCAACAACGCCCACTTACGCAGGAATTCCAGCGGCTCCATGCTCAGCGACCAAGATTCGCCGCCCCGAGGCTCGGTCCGGTAGACCACCAAGTTCTTATTGGCATAGTACGACACCCTCTGCATGGACAAAGCCGGTCTGCCGCAATAGTAGAGGACTCTCTGCAATCCCTCCAGGTCTCCTGGCGGAACATAGACCTGAGCGTGAAGAGAAAAACCGGAATGCGGCCAGGCCAGCATATTGTCCATGTCCAGCGGCAGAAGATAGCCCAGCTTCTTGAAACGATGCAGGACTTTACGACGGATCTCCTCCGTTAAAGCCTTGATCTCTTCCTCCATGGGAGGGCTCGCGGGCCTGAAGCCAAGCACCGGGCCGAATAATCCCGGCTCCTTGAAGAACACCCCTTCCGAGATGACAGAGTGCACATGCTGGTGAAGGTTGAGCTCCCCGCCGAATCGCTGGACGAAGGCTATATGCGCAGGGGAGCCCTCTCCCGCCGTGTGCCTCAAGCGCAGCTCCACACAGCGCGCCAAGATGGCGGCCACCTCCCCCGCCAACTCCCCATGGAGATTCATGATGAAGCGCAGACGCTTCGGGACCACCAGCACCCACTGTCGATAGCCCACCTCCGGCAAAAGCCGGTCCACTGCGTTGGCCATGGTCACGGCGGCGCGCTTCGCGTCGCAGGAAGGACACAGGCCGCGAATCTTGCAAGAGAAGGCTACGAACATGTCCTGGCCGCACTTCGGACAACGGTAGCGCACTACCCCAAAACGCGACAAGCCGCACTCGATGTACTTGCGGAAACGCTCGATTATCGCCGGATTCGGCCGCGGCTTGCAGTCCTGCGGCCAAGCCAGACGCATGGCGAACTCCTCCAGATGGTCCAGAACCACCCGAAAGAGCGGCCCCCTGACCCGGTCCCGGGCCCGATAACGGAACTTCCCGCTCCAATCCTCCATAATAAAGATACGACCAGCGGGTGTTTTAGTTCCATAGCAAAAGTCGGCAGATCGAAGGAATAGTCATCAAAAGCGGAGATCCCTAAAGATATCCTGGATATCATCGAGCTCCAAGGAGAGCCCTATCAAGCACGAGATCCTGCCGGCGGACCCCTTCCAGACCATCGACCAGGACGGGGTGGGCGTGCTCATGCGCATGGGCGTGGAGCGCGGCCGCAAGACCCGCAAGGACATCAAGATCGGCATCTGCGGAGAGCACGGCGGCGAGCCCGCGAGCGTGGAATCCTGCCACCAGATCGGCTTCAGCTACGTCTCCTGCTCGCCCTTCCGGATGCCCATCGCGACTTTGGCCGCGACGCAGTCCGTGGTCAAGGAGAAGCCGGGCAAGAAGAAGTAGTTTTCGTCCAGCCTCGAACAAACCGCCCCGGCAGGACGTCCCTCGGCGATCTCGCCGGCCGCAGGCGACTCCGCAGGTGGTTTGCATCGAGGTCAAACTGGCGCAGAAATGGGACCATAAATGGGAGAAGGCCATGCGGGGCCTTCGCGACCAGCCTGGGATTCGAGTGGGCCGGATGATCGGCGTCTATACGGGCGAGCGGGCCTACCATTTCGGAGGAGTTGACGTCCTGCCTGTCGGCCAGTTCTTGGCGCAACTTCATGCAGGAGACATTTTCTAGGTATTTATAGGAAAGATTACGCCACTTTGGCCAAGTCGCCCAGCCTGCCTCTTCCGCTGAGCCCCCTCCCCTTCCGGGTGCCCATCGCCATCCTGGCCGTGGCCCGGGTCAGCCGGGACTGGGACTTGCCTGAAATTTCACCCGCCGCAGCACGGCCAACAACAGACCCGCGTCTTTCCGGCAGGGCCTCAGGCGCTTGAGCGCGTCGCGGACCCGCCGGGTCCGCTCATCTTCGGGCAAACCCTGCATATAGTCCATGGCCTGTAACGCCCGCAAGAACTCACGCAGGAGCGCTTCGGCCTGCTCGGCCGGAATGGATTCCAGATCGGGCTGGCGCGTGCGCAGGAGGCGAAAACCGCGGGTCAACTCATAGGCGAAAAGGGCCGCAGCCTGCCCGAGGTTCATGGAGGGGACCTCGGAGACAGTAGGGATACGCACCACCGCATGGCAATGGCCAAGCTCTTCCTTTGTCAGACCGGTCTTCTCGTTACCAAAGAGGACTGCGAATTTTTCCCCCGCGGACAGCCGCTCCTTGAGGAATTCTCCCAGTGCAGGCAAAGACACCAGGGGCTTTTGCAGCCGACGCGCAGCGCCGCATGTGCCAAGAACCAAGGATGCTCCTTTGATGGCTGCTGGCAAAGGCAGAGAGCGCGCCCGCCGCAGCAGCTCGGCTGCGCCCACGGCGGAACGGGCTTCCTTCCAGACCGGAGCGTAGGGGTCGGCCAGCACGAGATCGCGCAGACCGAAGTTAGCCATAGCCCGCGCCACCGCGCCGATGTTGTTGGGATCACGGGGGCGGACTAGGACGAATCTCACATCCAGGCTCCCCCTGACAGCACAGCAGCTCCCCCTCAAGGGGGAGCTGCTGGTTTCGCGTCCCCGTCGGGGACGCGAAATCATCCCTTCTTCTGCAGAAGCTTGCTGGCGCGCTCACCCGCCTTCTTGCCCTGCTTGGACCCGGCGAATTTGGACGCCACGTCCTGGTAGAGCTTGACAGCCCCATCAAGGTCCTTGAGGTCATCTTCCAGGACCTGCGCAGCCTGATAGAGCTGCTCCGGGGCCTCTTTGACCAGAGGGAAATCGACGGCGATCTTACTGCGCAGTTCCACCTCACGCTTATAGTCCTTGAGATCCCTACGCGCCACATCGGCCGCATTCATCAGCGCCTCGGCGGCCTGCGGGTAGCGGAACTGCTCGGTCAGGCGCACATAGGTCTTCACCGCTTCTTCCGGCTGCTTAAGCCGGTCGCGCTGCAGCTTGGCCTCGAAGTTGAAGGCCTTAAGCGCGCCCTCCGCCTTGGGAAACAACTTGATGATGCGCTCGTAGGTCTCCACAGCCAACGGAGCCTGATCAAGCCGGTCCACGTAGAGCACGGCCACGCGCTGCAGAGCGTCAAGGACCTGAGCGCTCTCAGGATACTGCTCGATGAAGGCCTGGAAAGCATCCACCGCGTCCTTGTACCTCTTGAGCTTGTCAGAGAAGAGCTCGGCCGTGGCGAACTGGGCCTTCTCCCGGTAGGAGCTGCCCTGGTAAGAGAGAAGTTCGCGATAAGTCATCAGAGCCGCGGCGTACTTCTCGTTGGCCAGATGCAGCTGAGCCAGGCTCCAGAGGATGCGGTCGTTATCCTTATAGTCCGGGAAGCGGACCTGGAAGCGCCGGATCTCGGCAGCTGCAGGCTCATACAGTGCGTCACCGGACTTCTCCGCCAGACCGAGGACCAACTGGGCCAGGCGCTCGGCCTTGTCCTCAGCCTCGGGTGACTTGGCCAGTAAGCTCAAGCCCGGCTTGAGCTTGCTGCTCATCTTTTTATTGACGAGATCCAGATACTCGGACTTGGCCTTCAGCGCCACGCCCGATTCCGGGTATTCATAGACCAGATGCAGCCAGTCCACCATGGCCGGCCGATATTCCTCCTGCCGAGCGAGAATGCCCAAAGCCTCAGGAGATGCTTCGGCGTCCGGATGCTGTTGCACGAAGACCCGAAGATCCTCGAGCGCGGCGTTACGCAGCTCCTGATTTTGGTCCTCAGCACCAGACTTCAGGGTCTGAAAGCCGCTGGCTAGGATCTCTTCCGGGGAAAACTGCTTGGGAGCCTTCTTAACCGGCTTTCCTGCGGTCTTGCCCTTAGCCGCAGGCTTGGGTTCCACGACAGGCGCCGGGGCAGGGGCCGGCTCAGGCTTCGGCTCGACTTTTAGCTCCGGCCGAGGCTCTGGCTTGATTTCTTCTTTCTTGAGTTCTTCCTTGGGCTTAGACTCCTCTTTGGCCTCCGGTTTCGCCTCAGGTTTCACCTCAGGCTTAGCCTCGACGGATTTGGGCGCAGCCTCAGTCTTGGGCGTCGCCTCCGCGGCTGGAGCCGACGGCGTAGTTGGCTCGACCGTCGCCTTCGGTTCCGCCAGAGAAGGCGGAGGAAGCTCCGTGTTCTGAGCCCGAAGCGCGACAGCGGCTGCGAGCGATAATGCCACGAGAATGAGATAACGTTTCATGATTGTACCCTCCAGTCAGAATTCCCTGCGCCAAGACATAGCCTGTGACAAAGTCCTCTCGTCTATGTAATCCAGATCTCCACCCAAGGGCACGCCGTGTGCGATGCGACTGACCTTGACGGTCCCCAGCTCCCGGAGTAGTCCCGCCACATAAAGAGCAGTCGCTTCGCCCTCGGTGTCTGGGTCTGTGGCCAAAATGACCTCATTAATAACCCCACGGCCAGATCGCACCCTCTCGACCAGCTCACGCACCCGCAAAACCTCCGGCCCAACCCCATCCAAAGGCGAGATCGCCCCATGCAGAACATGATAGACCCCTTTGTAGTCGCGGGTGCGCTCGATGGCGGCCGCGTCCTGCGGATCCTCCACCACGCAGAGAAGCCTCTGGTCCCGGCCCGGGTCCGCACAGATGCGGCAGAGCTCCCGGTCCGTATAATCGAAGCATCGGCAGCAAGGCCGGATGGCGGCCTTGGCCTCACGCACGGCAGCAAGCAATCCCTCAACATCGTCGGCAGAGGCCCGGATGAGATGGAGGGCCAAGCGTTCCGCCTGCTTGGGCCCGATGCCGGGGAGTCTCTTCAAGGCGCCGATCATCCGATCCCAGTTCTTCACCAGGGTCGCCTCATGCCGAGGGCTTCTTCTTAATGAAACGCGTGGTGCCGCCCAAGATCTTCTCCGCCCGGGACAGCGCGGTGATTCCCTTGACGGGCTTGCCAACGGGTTCGGTCACATCCTTCCAGACCCCGCCATCGGATGCAGGCCCTTCTTGTTCCAGCACTTCGGTTTGCACGGCCTCACCGCCAGAAACCCCAGCTTCACCTACTTCCACAGTGAAGCGGATGACTCCTCCAGAAATCGTGGCCAATCTGGCCTCAATCAGTCCAGACCAACGCCTGACCTGCTCCGCGTCGAAAGTCCTCGCGCAGAGAACCCTCCAAGATCCGTCCGGCATGAGCGCAGGACGGGCCGACTCCAAGATTGAAGCCAAAGACGGCTTCTCCTCGCGTAAAGCGGCCACCAACTTAAACCAAATCTGGGCAGACGGCACAGCTGCCTGCGCCTTTGGCGCAGGCAGCTGAGGATCAGAAGACCGCGCGACAACGTTCTCCTGACGCACGGCCTGATCACCCTCAGGAAGTGTATGAACCGTCATAGGACCCAGAACCAAGCGCCGCTCCAGGTCCTCCAGCCTCTTGACCCAGGCCACGAGGTCCCCGGCCGACTCCAGGCAGCCAAAAAGCCCCAACTCCAAAGTCAGCCTGGGGGAATCCGCAAAACGCAGATCCTCCAAGGTCTTGTTGACCCGCTCCAACAAATATCGCAGATTCTCGGAGCTCACTGCCGAAAATGCCTGGCTCCAGGCCTTGTCCCCACGACCGGAGAGGCCCACGCGCTCAAGATAGGCTCCCTGTAATCCGGCGCGCAGGTCCTTAAGCAACTGCGCCGGTTCCACGCCCTCCTCGTAAACCTGGCGCAGCAAAACGCCCAGAGCCGCGCCGTCGCCGCCGGCCAGGGCCTTAGCCAAGCCCAGGAGCATATCTCCGGGGACATAGCCGAACATCTCGCGCACGAGCTCCGCGGTCACCGACTTGTCCGTAAAGGAACGACACTGATCCAGAAGACTCACCGCGTCGCGCAAAGAGCCTTCGGCACTGCGCGCTAAAAGCTCCAGCGCCTCAGGGGCCGCGTCGATCCTCTCCTTAACGGCCAAATCCGCGAGATGCCCGCACAAGGCCTCCATCGGAATTGGCCGGAACTTAAAACGCTGACAACGGGAGGCGATGGTGGCCGGAACCTTGGCGCCCTCGGTCGTGGCCAACACGAAGACCACGTACGGCGGAGGCTCTTCTAGGGTCTTCAGGAGCGCATTGAAGGCGGCGGTAGAGAGCATGTGCGCCTCATCAATGATAAAGACCTTGTAACGATCCCGATTGGGGGCCAAAGCCACGGTGTCAATGATGACCTCGCGGATGTTGTCGACGCCGGTGTGAGAGGCGGCGTCGAGTTCCAGCACGTCGAGACAAGAGGAGGCCGTGATCTCCCGGCAAGAGTCGCACTCGCCGCAGGGTTCCTCGGCGGGGCCATTGGCGCAGTTGAGTGCCTTGGCGAGCAGGCGCGCCATAGTCGTCTTGCCCACGCCGCGCGGCCCCGTAAAAAGATAGGCATGGTGGATGCGCTTAGCGGCGAGAGCGTTTTTAAGGGTGACGGAAACGGCAGGCTGGCCCAGCACCTCGGCAAAAGTCTGGGGCCTATATTTGCGCGCCAGCACGATATAGCCCGGCTTCTTACTCATAAAGATCGGACTACCTAGGCCTCTCCCGACCGTCGAGACTGAGCGCCCCTGGTCCGAAGGCCATGACCTGGAGGAGTCCTCCCATGATGGCCAGGTTCTTAAGCAGAGCGATGCGCTGGTCGGGGGCCGAGTGGAAGATCCAGGTCACGGTCACGAGGAACCCGATCAAGGCCGCCGCCCCCCAACGCGTGAGATAGCCCAGGCTGAGGGTGATGGCCCCCAGGGCCTCCAGAGCGATGGCGCAGGCGCACAACAACGCCGTCATGGGCATTCCATGAGCCTCCATGAATTTAAGCGTGCCGTCGAAATTGGTGATCTTGCCAAAAGCGGAAGCCAGAAAGATGACGGCCAACAGCAGGCGACCCGCCAGGGCGAGGATGTCCTCGGTGCGCATCCAGGCAGGATACCAAAGGCCAACGGGGCTGGTCAAATATCTTCACTTGCCCGGGGAAATCCACTATACTCTAGGACGATGAAACGCTCTTGGGCGTTACTGCTGCTGGGTATCGGCCTCCTGGCCTGCCCCCGCCTCGCCGCGGCCTGGAGCGACGGGCCCCTTCTCTGGCAGGAGAGCTACTTCTTCGACGCCCTGCTCCAATCCCGTAGCCGTGCCGCCCGCCAGCAGAGCGACCCCCAGCTCATGGCCGTGCTCAAGGCCTTAGCCGGCCAGGTCGCTCAACAGGTGGTCAACATCCAGCAGATAGACGTCTACGCCAAGGCCCAGCAAGACAACCTGCGTTACGCCTTCTCCCAGCCCGAGCCACAACCCAGTCTCAACACCATCTCGGCCAACCTCGAGACCCTCACTAAGGGCAACGACCAGATTCGCAGCAACCTCTACTTCCTCACGGCCCGCTGCCGCATGGCCTCCTCCCAGGCCCTGCCCGACCCGGAGCTCTACCAGGCAGGGCTCCTGCTTCTCAGCCAAGTGCAGCAGCTGCAGCTGGCCCTCAACGCCCTCTACCTCGACACCACGGCCGTGCGCCAACTCATCGCGGAGAACGACTGGGCCACGGATAAGTTCTTCCGCCACTCCGCCGGGGAGCTTCTGCGCAGCGTGGTGCGCATCCAAGACTCCGTGTTCTCGATCTACAACGCAGGCTATGAGTTCTCCATGCGCAGCCGTTGAGTATGAAAGATCTTCTCCTGCTGGTCCTGCTCCTGTCCCCGAGCGGCGCGGCCTCCGAGTCCGCCCGCTTCAAAACGGTTGACGGCTGGACCATATGCGCCAGCTACCAGGCGCCCAAGAAAGGCCGGCCCGTCGCCATCCTGGTGCACGGCGTGGCCGCGGGCAAGAGCGAGTGGCAGCCTTTAGTGACAGAGCTGAGCCAGCGCGGCATCGGCAGCCTGGCCCTGGACCTGCGCGGCCACGGCGAAAGCCTGGCTGGCCCCCAAGGGAAGACCGATTTCGCGGGCTTCGACGCGGCCCAGGAATGGCCCAAGGCCACACAAGACATCGAGGCCGCAGCGGCCTTCCTGAAAACGCTCGGCATTCCCGCCATCCGCCTCGGCTACATCGGCGCCTCCATCGGAGCCAACCTCGTATCCTGGGCCAAGCCCCGCCCGCATTGGCTGACCTTGCTCTCTCCCGGCATGGACTACCGCGGCGTACGCCTCTCGCGCCCGCCCTCCGGACTACCGGTCCTCGTGGCCGCCTCCCCGTCAGACGCCTATGCCTTCCAGACCGCGACCGCCTACGCGCAGCAGTTCCCATCCGCCAGCTTTCTGAAGGCCGGCCGAGGTCATGGCGCGCAGATGTTCGCCGACCCGATATTCCTCAAAAGCTTGATCGACTGGATCGAACGCAGCAGCCGTTACTGATAGCCGCGCTGGCTGGCCGTCGCTCCGGCCGTCTCATCCTATCCGGATGATGCCAAATTTGATATGTTGCTGCCGTGGACGCGCAGCGGTCACAAGACCCCGGATGCCTGTTCATGTTCGGCATCTATGGCCGGCGCCCCACCCGCGATATGGTCTCCCTGTTCCGGGACACCGGAGCCTCCGGAGTTCTGCTGCTGGCCCGCAACATCGAAAGCACACAGCAGGTCCGAGCTTTAACCCATGGGCTCATGGACCGGCTGGGCCGGCCGCTGATCTTCGCCATAGACCATGAGGGAGGCTGGGTCCTGCGCTTCCGGTCCGGCCTGACCGCCTTCCCCGGAAACGCCGCGCTGGGCCGCTGCCGCGACCCCAGGCTCGCCTACGCCACGGGCCGCCAGATGGCGCTCGAACTCGCCCCGCTGGGCATCGGGATGAACCTGGCCCCGGTCTTGGACGTCGGCGTCGGGCGCTATAACCCCGGCATCGGCATCCGCTCCTTCGGCTCGGACCCTGCCTTGGTCAGTCGCCTGGCGACGGCATTCCTGCGCGGCCTCCAGGACCACGGCGTGGCGGCCTGCGCCAAGCACTTCCCGGGCAAAGGCGCGGCCACCAAAGACGCCCACGTCGACCTGCCCACCATCCGGCTGCCCAAAACGGAATTCTTCCGCACCCACCTGGCCCCCTTCGCCGCAGCGACCCGGGCGGGCGTCGCCGCCGTCATGACCTCGCACGTGCGCTACCCCGCCCTCGACCGCAGACCCGCGAGCTTCTCGCGCCGCATCACTCGCGACCTCCTCCGCCGCAGACTCGGATTCCGGGGCGTCATCATCTCCGACGACCTATGCATGGGCGCCGTCACCTCCCGTGGCCCGGTCCCGACAGCGGCCTGGGACGCCTTTAAGGCCGGTCACGACATCATCATGGTCGCGCACGACCCCAGCGCGCAGCGGGAGTCCGTGGATCTGTTCCGCTCGATGCAGGCCAGCGGCGGCCTGCCCGCCTCCGAGCTGAAGGCCGCGACAGGACGCATCGCCGCTTTGCTGAAATTCCCCCGGCCGAGCCGCCGCGCCCCGGACCCCAAGACGGGCGCCGAGCTCGCCTTACGGGTCGCGCGCCGGGCCGTGGCCATAGCGCGCTCCGGCACCCTGCCTTTGCCGCTGCCTCAAGGCGAGGGCCGGACCCTCGTCTTATTCCCGGACTTCATGGATGTCCGCGAGCGCTTCACCTTCGAGGGTGGCCCGCACGGCCCCGAAGATTTCCTGCGCCGCCTCCTGCCGCGCTGGGCCCGCCTCATGCATACGCCAATGGAAAACGGTCCAGACGCGCGTTTTCGCCAGCGTCTGAATGATGCGATAGACCAGGCGGAGCTCATCGTCTTCTTCTGCTTCGAAGCCCTGCGCTTCGCGGGCCAGCGGGCCGTCTTGCGGATGGTCAACCACGCCGCGCCGCGCCGCAGCGTCGCCTGCCTTATACGAAACTCCTTCGACATCAGCCTCCTGAGCCGGCGCGTCACGACCGTCGACGCCTACGGCTACCGTCTCTGCCAGCTCCAGGCGGCGCTAGAACTTATCTGGGGGAACAAAAACCATGAAAATCCTCACCTTCGCACTCAGCCTCTGTCTCGCCGTGTCTACGGCGGCGATGGCGGCGGCAAAGGAGCCGCCGTCCCTGAAGGGCAAGCGTTCTCCTCTCCCGGAAGGGGGCGACATGACCCAGAGCACCCCCACGATCATCCTCGAAGGCGCGCAGCGCAGCAGCAGCCTGGTCGAACTCCACGATAAGTTCATAGAGTCCATCGACGGCGACTCGCGCCGCGCCGTGCTAGATGAGATTGCCCGGACGCATCCTCAGACCCAGCGGGACATCAAGTCGCTCTTCGACCTCTTCATGCGCTTCCCCCAACCCGCGGTACGCGACACGGTCATGGGCTCGGTCAGACGCCTTGACCAGAACGACTCCGGACTCGAACCGGCGTTCATGGAGTATCTCAAACTCTCAGAGAGCGAAGCCCGCATCTTCGGGATCAACGGGGCCTTTCGCCTGCGCTCACTGCGGGCCCTGCCCCTGATCAAAGAGATCGCGGCACAGCGCTTCAGCTTCAAGAGTCCCGGTGAGACCCCGATCTTATCTGACAAGAACCTCTGGTGGACCCAATATGAAGCGCTCTCGGCTCTCGCCCAGTGGCAGGGGGCACAAGCCCTGCCCCTGCTGCGCAGCCAAGCAGAAAAAGCCCCGGCCGTGGCGCGGCTGATGTCCATATACCTTTGGAATGAATCACTGCCCGACATCATCAAGTGGGCCGGCTCCCGCGGATCAGCGGAGAGCGCCCACGAAGCCCTGACCGCCGACGTCCCGCTCACCGCCCTGCGCAAGACCCGCGCCAAGATGCTGGCCGTCCTGCGCAACCCGAAATCAGACCGGGAACTGCGCCACCAGCTGGCCATCAAAGTGGGGATATCCTCGACCCCGGAAGAGATCGACTCCCTGCTGGCGGAACAAACCGCCGCCCAAGACTCGGAGTCCAGACTCACCCTCTCCGCCGCACTCTTCGCTTCACGCAGCCCCAAGACTGTCCCATGGCTCAAAAAGATTGCCTCCGAGGACCCGGATGCCAAGATTCGCCTCGGGGGGATGATGCAGCTGCGCCTACTCCTACCTCCGGCAGAGACGCGCCCATTCCTGGAGGCAGCGTCGGCCAATGACCCGGATGCGGAGAACCGACAATCCGCCAACGAGATGCTCAAGACCCCACCACCGCAGCCTTAATAGTCTCAATAGTTCTTCTCGTTGAGTAAGGTCTCCCTCAAATTTGCTACCCTAGCCAAATGACCTGGACCTTGTGGGTCCCGGGCGGTCTTTGCCTAATACTGACCGTCGCTCTGGGACTGGTTTTAAAACAGATTTACAACCTGCAGGTCGGCCTTCCGGATCATAAAAGGCAGGCCGGCGGCTCTCTGAAGTTCCCGGAAGGCTGGGAAAAACTCGACGAGTTGCTCTCCATCCTGCTCAACCTTCAGGAATACGGCATGTCCCATGCCGGGGAGGTCTCCCGCGGAGACTTCGCCAAGACGGTGTTGGACATCTCCTGCAAGCTCATGAAGTGCACGCGCGGTTCGGTCATGCTCTGGGACGGAGCCTCCGCTTGCCTCAAGATCGTAGCCTCCCAGAACCGCTTCTCCGAGAAGAGCCAGAAGCTCTTCCTCAAACCCGGCGAAGGCGTGGCGGGCAAGGCTTTCGCCAGCGGTCAGGCCATCTATGTGGCCAATCCGGAATCCGATCCCCGCTACATCCAGACCAGCCCGGAGGACGCCGAGCCCTTCATCTCCATCCCGCTACTGGTCAAGTCCAAGCCCGTGGGAGTCTTGAACCTCCACGCCACAGGCGGCACCGAATCCTTCACCGGCTACCAGGCCAAGTTCCTCAACATCCTCGCCGGTGAAGCCGCGGTCATGCTCCACAACCAGGACCTCCTCGACAACCTGCAGACCTTCTACCTGGAGATGGTTCAGACCCTGGCGCGGGCCGTGGACTCCAAGGACGCCTACACCAAGGGACACTTGGAGCGAGCCCGCAACAAAGCCAGGCGCTTAGCCGCGGAGTTCAAGCTGCCGGACCAGATGACCCGCCACATCGAATACGCGGCCCTGCTTCACGACATCGGAAAAGTCGGCATCGACCAGTCCATCCTGCTCAAGCCCGGAAAGCTCACGCCGGAAGAATACGAGGTCATGAAACGCCACCCGATCATCGGCCACCAGATCCTGGCGCCGGTAAAATACCTCGGTCCCGTGGCGCATATGGTGCTCTACCACCATGAGTGGTACAACGGACGCGGCTATCCTGAGGGACTCAAAGGCGAGGAAATCCCCGTGGGCGCGCGCATGGTCGCGGTCATAGACGCCTGGGACGCCATGCGTTCGGACCGCCCCTACCGCAAGGCCTTGACGCACGAATCCGCCGCCGCAGAACTGCGCCGCTGTGCCGGGACCCAATTCGACCCCAAGATCGTGGAGGCCTTCCTGCGCATCGAATCCGAGGGGGGCAACATCCCTCCCCAGGAGACCAAACCGAGCTGATGCTTTCCATCGTCCCCACGCCGCTGGGCAACCTCGAGGACATGCCCCCCCGGGCCCTGCGCGCTCTGCGCGAGGCGACCGCGGTCTACTGCGAGGACACCCGCCGCACCCGCAACCTCATGACCCACTTCGGCCTGACCACGCCGGTGTTGCGCTACAACGAGCGCGACGAACGCGACAATCGGCGCCTGCTGGAGCGCCTTCAGGCCGGTGACGACCTCGCCTTGGTCTCGGATGGCGGCCTGCCCTGCATCTCGGACCCGGGCCGCCGCCTGGTGGCTTTGGCCAGCCGCAACGGCATTGCAGTCACGGTCCTACCCGGACCCAGCGCAGCTGTCGCCGCTGTGGCCGGCTCCGGCCTGCCCGGAGATTCCTTCGTTTTTTTAGGATTCTTGCCGCGCGCGCCGGGCAAACAACGCCGCATACTCCAGGAGACCGCGGCCCTCGGGCGAACCATGGTGGCCTACGAGTCACCCTTCCGCGTCAAGGACCTCCTCGAACTTGCCGAAGACGTTCTCGGCCGGCAGGCCCAAGCCTGCGTGGTACGCGAGCTCTCCAAACTCCATGAGGAGTGGCTGCGCGGAACCCTTGCCGAAGTCCGCGCCCAACTCGCGGCCCGCTCGGAGCTCCTGGGCGAGTTCGTGGTGGTGCTGCACCCGAAGGAGGCTCCCGAGCATGCCTGAGCTCCTTAAGCTCGCGCCCGGGGAGCTCCCCGGGCGCGAGGACTTGCACCGCGCGGCCGCAGCCGCGCGCCGCGGCGAGGTCGTGGCCTTCCCCACGGACACGGTCTACGGGCTGGGAACCTCAGCTCTTAGCCGCGAGGGTGTCGCGCGCATCTGCCGGATCAAAGGCCGCTGCCCGGACAAGCCCCTGCCTCTCTTAGCGGCGTCGACCAAGGAGGCCCGCCGTTGGGTGGAATGGACGCCCCAGGCCGAAGCTTTGGCCCGCAGGTTCTGGCCCGGAAGCCTGACCCTGGTGCTCAAGGCCGGCGCCGAAGGCTGCCGCCTCGCGTGCTGCCATGGCGAGACCTTGGCGGTGCGCGTCCCGGACCATCCCGTGGCCCTGGCGCTTCTGGATGCCTCTGAAACGCCCTGGGCCCAGACCAGCGCCAACGCCGCAGGCGAACCGCCCTTGCCCGACGGCGCGGCCGTGGCGCGGTGCTTCGGCAAGGACCTGGCTTTCATCATCGACTGCGGACCGGCCGCAGGAACGCAATCAAGCGTCGTGGACGCCAGCGCCGAGCCGCTGCGCATCCTACGCGAGGGCGCCATACCGGCCGGCGACATACTCGCCGGCCCCCTCCGCCCCCGGACAATCCTCTTCGTCTGCACCGGCAACTCCTGCCGCAGCGTCATGGCCGAGGCCCTGCTGCATCGTCTCTCGCGCGACCGCGGGCTGGGCCTCTCGGCCCGTTCCTGCGGCGTGGCTGCGGACCCCTCCCTTCCCATCCCAACGGGCGTGCGCGCCGCGCTTGCCGCAGAGGGCATCACGCGAGTGGAGCACATGCCGCAGGCAGTCACCCAGGAGCTCATGGACTGGGCCGACCTAGTCCTGGTCATGGAGCGACGCCACCGCGAGTTGCTCCTGGGCCTCTTCCCCGACACCGCAGCCAAGGTCGAGACCTTGGTCGGCCCCGAGGACATCACCGATCCCATCGGTCAATCCGACACGACCTACGCCGATTGCTGCCGTAAAATCAAGACGGCCCTGAAGACGATCCTGGGCCGCGCCGCGGAGGAATCCCCCCATGCACCACACTCTTAAGAGCCTTGATCCCGAAGTCTTTGACGCGCTCCGGCGCGAGGCCCGGCGCCAGGCCGAGAACCTCGAACTCATCGCCTCCGAGAACTACGCATCCGCGGCCGTACTCGAAGCCCAGGGCTCAGTGCTGACCAACAAATACGCGGAGGGGTACCCGGGCAAGCGCTACTACGGCGGCTGCGAATTCGTCGATATCGCAGAGAACCTGGCCATCTCGCGCGCCAAAAAGCTCTTCGGCGCCGAGCACGCCAATGTCCAGCCCCACTCAGGAACCCAGGCCAACATCTCAATGTACCTCTCGGTCCTCAAGCCCGGCGACACGGTCATGGGCCTGAACCTGGCCCACGGCGGCCACCTCTCCCACGGCCATCCCCTCAACTTCTCAGGCAAGTTCTTCAAGATCGTGCCCATGAATGTGCGCAAGGACGATGAACTCATCGACTACGACGAGGCCGAGCGCCTGGCTTACGAGCATAAACCCAAGATGATCTTCGCCGGAGCTTCCAATTACTCCCGCGTCTTCGACTGGGCACGCCTGAAGTCCATCGCCGATGCGGTCGGCGCGTACTTCGCCGCGGACATCGCGCACTACGCGGGCCTCATCGCCGCCGACGAGTACCCTTCCTCGGTGCCCTACGCGGACTTCACCACCTCCACGACGCATAAGACCCTGCGTGGGCCCCGCGGCGGCCTCATCCTCTCCAAAGCGGTACACGCCTCGGCCGTTGATAAGATCAATTTCCCCGGCACGCAGGGAGGGCCGCTCATGCACGTCATCGCGGCCAAGGCTGTCTGCTTCGGCGAAGCCCTACGGCCCGAGTTCAAGACTTACCAGAGACGGGTCAAGGCCAACGCACGTCGGCTCGCCGCGGAGCTGGCGCAGCGCGGGTTCAGGATCGTAGCCGGCGGCACCGACTGCCACCTCTTCGCCGTGGACCTACGACCCAAGAACGTGACCGGCAAGGAAGCGGAAGCGACTCTCGACAAAGCCGGCATCACGGTCAACAAGAACGCCATCCCCTACGACCCGCAGAAACCATTCATCGCCTCGGGCATACGCATCGGCACGCCGGCCGTATCCACCCGCGGCATGGACGAAAGCGAGATGTCCCAGATCGCCCAGTACATCGACGAAGCCCTGGCCGCAAGGGACGACGACCAACGGCTCTCCGCCATCCGCGCCGAGGTGCGGCGCCTCTGCGGTCGCTTTCCCATCTATCCCGAACTCATGGAAAGCCTCGCCACCCCATGATCGCACAGATCATCGTCGCCGATGACGACGAGGACATAGCCAACCTGCTGAGCCAGTATCTCAGCAGCCGCCAGCACCGGATCATCGTCGTCTACGACGGCTTCCAGCTTGCGCAGAAGGCGGCGGAACACCAGCCGCACCTGATCATCACCGACGTCCAGATGCCCGGCGCCTACGGATCCTCTGTCTATCAGATACTCCAAAAGGATCCCAAGACCAAGGGCATCCCGATGCTGTTTATCTCCGCGCATCCACTGGAACAAATCAAAAACATCATCCCAAACGACCCCAAAACACGCTTTATCCAGAAACCCATCAACTTCCCAGCCCTAGAAAAATACATTGCGGAGCTCCTTCCCTTAGGAGGCTATGTGCCATGAAGAACCACGCATGCCTGGCCGTCATCGGAGGCAGCGGACTCTATGACATGCCCGGCATCACCGGCCGCCGGGATATCCGCGTCAAGACCCCCTTCGGCCCGCCCTCCAGCCCAATACTGCTAGGCGACCTCTCGGGAGTGGCCTGCGCCTTCTTGCCCCGCCACGGCCGCGGACACACCCGGCTGCCCTGCGAGGTCAACAGCCGGGCCAACATCTGGGCGCTCAAGGCCTTGGGTGTAGAGCGTGTGGTCGCGATCTCAGCCGTGGGCTCACTCAAGGAAGAGCTGCCGCCGCGGGATCTCGTCTTCCCGGATCAACTCGTCGACGAGACCAAGGGTCGACCATCCACTTTCTTCGGGGATGGTCTAGTCGCGCACGTCGCCTTCGACAATCCCTTCTGTGCCGAGCAGTCGCGGCTCCTGCATGAACGAGCCCGCGGCCTGGGCATCCGGGCGCATACGGGGGGGACCTTGGTATGCATGGAGGGCCCGGCCTTCTCCACTAGAGCGGAATCCGAGTACCACCGACGCCAAGGCTACGACATCATCGGTATGACCGCGCTCCCCGAAGCCAAGCTCGCGCGCGAGGCCGAGCTCTGCTACGCCCCGATCTGTCTGGTCACGGATTATGACTGCTGGAAGGAAGGCGAAGAAGTCTCCAGCAGCAAGGTGGTGGATAACCTCGCCGTCAATGTGACCAATGCCCAACGTCTCCTGGCTGCCGCGATCCCCGCACTCGCGGCCCGCCGGCGCCTCTGCCGCTGCGCCACAGCGCTTGCCGGCTCTATCTTCACAGACCCCAAACTAGCCGACCGCCGGACCCTGCGCAAGCTCGATCTGCTCGTAGGCAGATACCTTAAAAAATGACCGACAGAGAACCCTCATGAAACTGACCAAACCCATCATCCGGCTCATCGAGACCGCGATCACCGCCCAAAAAGGCGCCTATTGCCCCTATTCCCGCTATCGCGTGGGGGCCGCGGTCCTCACCGAGACCGGCCGCATCTTCTCAGGCGGAAATGTTGAAAACGCTTCCTACGGCCTGAGCATCTGCGCCGAACGCGTCGCTATCTTCAATGCCGTGGCGCACGGGCACCGGGCCTTGAAGGCCGTATGCGTGGTGGCCAGCTCGGCCAAACCCTGTGGCGCCTGCCGCCAGGTCATGATCGAGTTCAGCGGCAAGGACACAGCACTCTACCTTGTAGATCTCAACCCCGCCACAGGACGCCGACACGTCACCAAGACCACCGTCTTCCGCATGCTGCCCGCGGCCTTCGACCCCATCGCCTCGGGGCTGCTGCCACCCAACCCGCAGAACCTTCTGCGGACCAAACAATCCCACCGCCGCAAAACCCAGCGGCGCAAACCCGCGTCCCGGAGGACCGAATCATGAAGAGTCAACGACTCCAGCCTGTGATGGAATGGCTCAAAGCCACCGACCTCGCGACCGTGAGTTACAACGACGGCTCCTTCGGCTTCGAACTAACGACCTGCCCCGTCCCGGCGGCGCCGCCGCCGGGACTCCCGGCCAGCCGTTTTATCCCGGTCTGCGCCTTGGCGGTAGGACTGTTCCAATCCAATGCGCCGGGCCAGCCAAAACTCGGCGATGAAGGCCTCTCCGTAAAGGAGGGCGACGCTTTGGGCCAAATCGAGACCGGCGCAGGCCAGCCCCATGTAGTGCGCTCGCCCAGTGCGGGACGAGTGGCCCGAGTCTTCGTCTCCTGCGGCCAGGCGGTCCAATACGGCCAGCCGCTCTTCTTCCTGGAGCGCTGATGAGCGACGGACGCTAGATGTCCACAGCCGGGTTCGCTCATATAGTCTGCACCAAGTGCGGGTTCGAGTTGCCCGCGCCGGGCTATGCCTGCCCGAAATGCCAGGGCTCCCTATCCAAGATATGCGGCAACTGCAACTTCAAGAACGCCGTGGCAAAAAACTATTGTGACCGCTGCGGCACGCCCCTGATACTGGCACCCGCCCCGGCCGAGCCTCCTTCCGACGCAAGCTCCGCGCCGGAAGGACCACCCCAGACCGCCCTGCGACGCACCGCAAAATCCAACTCCTCCCCAAAGAGCCAGCCGCTCAATGTCGTCCTGCCTCCGCCCGGTTTATCCATCCCGCAAGCCCTGCGTCGCGACCCCGGCGCCCCAGCCCCCATCCCAGAGGGCCAGTACGTCCCCCCCCCGTCGCCCACCGAAGCCTCGCTGACCCGCCTGCACCGCCGGGACACCCACCGAAGCATGTTCTTCTGGGGACCGATCGCGGCCACATGCACCGCGGCGGCGTTCCTCTACTACGACTACCAGAAGCCCCAGAGCGCCATCCCCCGCGCCGCGACCCAGTACCTCAACGCCCTAAGCGCCGACAACCTCCCGGCTGCCTATGCGCTCCTCTCCCACGATTCCCAGGCCCACTGTACTTTAGACGAATTCCGGTCCGGACGCGAGGCCACGCCCTGGACCTGGTCCGCCATCAAGCTGGCACGCCTCGAGCCCAGGGCTGCGGTGATCAAGTACCGCCTGCAGGTCTCCAACAAACCGCCGGTCGAAGACATCCTCATCTTCCTTCTCGAGGACGGCCGCTGGGTGCGTCCCTACAACTGGAACCTCCTGCAGAGGGCTGAGGACTCTTTCACACGCAACGACCCGGACATGGCGCTCATCCTCGCCCAGGAGGCGGTCAATATCGACCCCCGCGACCCCATGGCCCGAGGCTATCTCTGCGAGGCGGTCTACTACAGGAAAGTCCCAGCGGAGACGGAACGGGAATGCTCCGCCGCCCTGCAATTGAGCCGGGTCTATCCCTCCAAGCTGTCCCTCAAAAGCCTCTACCATCTCCATGCCATCCTAGGCGACACCTATAAGAACGCCCTGCGAAAATATCCCGAGGCCGTCGCCCAGTACGACGCCCTGCTGGCCTTCCCGGACCTGGCGCCGGCCGACCAATGCGATCTGCTCCTGGCCCGCGCCGACACGCGCATCGCCATGGGCCAAAGCGCCGAGGCGACCGCGGATCTGCAGACCGCCGTCGGAGTCTGCGCCAAACCAGAAGACCTCGACTACATCCGCACCAAACGACAGGCCGCTCTCAACGCTCCGACCCTTCCGGAAAAGAAGAACTCCAGCCCGTCAGGGACGGTGCGCCCTGGCGCACCGAGGTGAACATGTTCAAAAAAATTCTCATCGCCAACCGCAGTGAAATCGCCGTACGCGTAATCCGCGCCGCCCGAGAGCTGGGCATCCCCAGCGTAGCCGTCTACTCCGAAGCCGACCGGGAATCCCTGCACGTAGACCTGGCCGACGAGGCCGTCTGCATCGGGCCCGCCCCCTCTCCGCAGAGCTACCTCAACGTAGAGGCTCTGCTGGCCGCGGCCAAAATCACTGGCGCCGATGCCGTCCACCCCGGCTACGGGTTCTTGGCCGAAAACGCGGACTTCGCGCAGTCCTGCGCGGACCACGGCCTGACCTTCATCGGCCCAGAACCCGGAGCCATCCGCAAGCTCGGGCACAAGAGCGCGGCTAAGGTCCTAGCCCATAAGGCCGGAGTCCCGGTAGTACCAGGCACGGCAGGCACGATCACCCAGGGATTCCTCAAGGAAGCCCAAGCCGTCGGCTTTCCAGTCATGGTCAAGGCCGCGGCCGGCGGCGGGGGCAAAGGCCTGCGCTTCGTGCGCCACCCTGACGACCTCGAAGCCGCGGTGAGGCTGGCCCAAAACGAGGCGGCGACGGCCTTCAAAGACGGGTCGGTCTACATCGAGAAGTTCATCGAGAGACCCCGCCACGTGGAGATCCAGATCGCGGCCGACCGGACGGGCGGCGTGGTCGCCTTCCCGGAGCGCGACTGCAGCGTACAGCGGCGCCACCAGAAGCTCATCGAAGAGTCCCCATCGCCGGCCGTGCCGACCGCGACCCGCCAGGCCATGCAGACCGCGGCGGTGCGCCTGGCCAAGGCCGCGGGCTACTCCAGCGTAGGGACCGTGGAATTCCTACTCGCCCCGGATGGAAAGTTCTACTTCATCGAGGTCAACACGCGGCTGCAGGTAGAACACCCGGTCACCGAATGCGTGACCGGCCTGGACCTGGTGGCCACACAGATCCGCCTGGCCGCAGGCGAGCCGCTGTCCTTCGATCAGGACCGAGCTTCAGAGATCCGCGGCCACGCCATCGAACACCGCATCAATGCGGAAGATCCGGACCACGGATTCGCCCCGCGACCGGGCCGCATCTGCGAACTGCGCCTGCCCGGCGGGCCGGGTGTGCGCCTAGACACCCACATCTACGCCGGCTACACCGTGCCCATGTACTACGACAGCCTGCTGGGCAAGCTCATCGTGCACGCGGCAGACCGACCCGCAGCCATCCGCCGGGCCTTACGGGCCTTGGGCGAACTGCGCGTGGGCGGCATCCCGACCACCGCGGACTTCCATCGCCGGGTCCTGGCGCACCCGAAGTTCCAGTCAGGCGATTTCGACACCAATTTAGTGGACACCATCCAGGAGGAACGGCATGCCCAAGGCGCTTAAAGCACTCATCGCATCCCGATTGCGTGAATCGAGCCGCACTCTAGCGGCGGCCGCGCGCCTGACTCCGGAGATTGCGGCCGCGGCTGAGCTTCTACTCGCCGCCTACCGCAAGGGGCGCAAGGCCCTGGTCTTCGGCAACGGCGGCTCAGCCGCCGACGCCCAGCATTTCGCCGCGGAACTGGTGGGCCGATTCGAGCGCGACCGCCCGGCCCTACCCGCCCTGGCCCTGACCGTCAACTCCTCGGACCTGACCGCTATCGGCAACGACTATGGCTATGACCAGGTCTTCGTCCGCCAGCTCGAAGCCCAGGCCCTGCCCGGCGACGTGGCCGTGGCCATCACCACCTCGGGCAACTCGATTAGCGTGCTCAAAGCCGCGGCCGCGGCACGGCGCCGCAAGCTCACGGTCATCGGCCTGACCGGAGAAAGTGGGGGCCGTCTCAAAGACCTCTGCGACGTATGCGTCCGGGCGCCATCGACCGACACCGCGCGCATCCAGGAGGTTCATGCGGCCGTCATCCACGCCTGGTGCGCGGCCATCGAGAGCGGACTTTTTCCAAAAAGTCCGAAGGCTCACTGACCATGCCTTCCTCCAAAGCCAAGATCAAGACTTGGAAGCGTCTGACGACTCTGCGCCAACTCTGGGGCTGGCAAGGCAAGAAGGTTGTATTCACCAACGGGGTCTTCGACATCCTGCACGCGGGTCACGTGCAGCTCCTAGAACGCGCCCGATCCCTGGGCGACATGCTCATCGTGGGCGTCAACTCCGACGCCTCGGCCCACCGCCTGGGCAAAGGTCCGGGCCGCCCGGTCAACCGCCTACGCGACCGAGCGGCGCTGCTGGCAGCCCTCTCCTGCGTGGACGCGGTGGTTCCCTTCAGCGAGGACACACCGGGACTGCTGCTCTCCAGGCTCAGACCGGACGTGTTGGTCAAAGGAGCAGACTACGGCAAGCACCAGATCGCGGGCTCGCAACACGCGGGCCGAGTGGTGCGTGTCACGCTCAAGGCCGGCTATTCGACCACAAATCTCATCCGCCGTCTTCAGGGAAAAAGATGACCATAAAACTCATATTTTCCACCGTTCTATTGTCGCTGCCCGCGTGGACCCTGGCAGGGGGGATGCAAACACCTGCGACATCGGAAGTTCTGCGGGGGCAAGCCGGCCGGACTTCCCCAATGCCGGCACCGTCGGCTCCAGCATCGCCGACCGCGGAGATGGGCCCGGTCTACGGCTCAGCGCAATTCCAACCGAACGGCTCGGACGCGTGGTTCTTCGCTCGGCCAGGCAGGCCGCTGCCGGCTGGATCCTTAATCAAGACCGAAGCGGACTCCTACTGTCTCTTTTTCTTCTCCGACGGGACCAAACTGCGCCTGGGGCCACAGTCGAATCTGCGCATGGCGGAGTTATCCGCTGGGAGAACGACGATGTCCTTGAACTCGGGGCGACTGGAAGCCTGGGTCAAGAGACGCAAGAACGCTGAGTTTCGGACCGAAACACCTCTATTCACAGCCGCCTTGCCCGAGGGGATTTTCGCGGCAGGGATACTGGGTCCAACAAGCGCCACTCTAGATATTTTTTCCGGTGAGCCGACGGTCCTCGACAGCCTGGGCACGTCCCAAAAGGTGGCCCCAGGTCAGCGCATGGAGCTGAGTGCCAAGACGGGGTCATCGACCCCGGCGCCGCTTCCGGCCGGGGCAGCCAGGCCCGAGGAACCGTCGCCGGCGGGCCCGGCCGCTGCCAAGTCTATTACCATAGTTCCCGTCGCGCCGCTCTCGCCTTCTACCAAAGCCAAACCGACCAAGCCGCCGACTTCGACAGTGCCGACCTCCGAGATAGGCTCGGTCTACGGCACGGCGCAATTCCAGCCAGGCGGCTCGGACGCGTGGTTCTTCGCGCGGCCGGGCCAGCCGTTGCCGGCCGGGTCCTTGCTCAAGACCGAGACGGACTCCTATTGCCTCTTTTCATTCTCCGACGGGACCAAGCTGCGCCTTGGACCGCAGTCGAGCCTGCGCGTGGCTGAGTTGTCCTCTGGAAGAACGACGATATCCTTGGGCTCGGGGCGGCTGGAAGCCTGGGTCAAGAAACGCAAGGGCGCTGGCTTCCGTATCGAGACGCCGATGCCGCTGTTCTCGGCCACATTGCACGAGGGGAGTTTCGCAGCCCAGATCCTGACTCCGACAAGCGCAACGCTGGACATATTCACCGGCGATTCAACGGTCATGGACAGCCTTGGCACGTCACAGTTGGTTCTCCCCGGCAGCCGCATGGAGTTCGACGCCAAGACGGGGTTCTCGACTACGGCAGTGCCGACCGCCGAGACAGGCCCGGTCTACGGCACAGCGCAATTCCAGCCAGGCGGATCGGACGCGTGGTTCTTCGCGCGGTCGGGCCAGCCGTTGCCGGCCGGGTCCTTGGTCAAGACCGAGACGGACTCCTACTGCCTCTTTTCATTCTCCGACGGGACCAGGCTGCGCCTTGGGCCACAGTCGAGCCTGCGCGTGGCTGAGTTGTCCTCTGGAAGAACGACGATATCCTTGGGCTCCGGGCGGCTGGAAGCCTGGATCAAGAAACGCAAGGGCGCTGGCTTCCGTGTCGAGACGCCGATGCCGCTGTTTTCGGCCACACTGCACGAGGGGAGTTTCGCAGCCCAGATCCTGACTCCGACGAGCGCGATGCTGGACATATTCACCGGCGATTCAACGGTCATGGACAGCCTTGGCACGTCACAGTTGGTTCTCCCCGGCAGCCGCATGGAGTTCAACGCCAAGACGGGGTTCTCGACTACGGCGCCGCTGCATGCTCCAGGAAAATCCGCTGATCCGGACACCAACCCATAGCTTTATGGGACGCATGACCGGCACGGTTCTGATGTAACAGAACGAAGCACGGCCACCCTATGGGCTGGCCTGCCACGCGCTATAAAATCCGACCAGATCGCCCCAAACACCGATGTAAGCCGAGCGGATCGACTCATCGAAGCTCTTGCCGTCCCGAAGAGCGGGGAGGAATTGCGAGAAGCCTATTCGACCGCCGCGCTCGATCATGAATTGCACCATGCTCTCAGACTGAGCGTACCACAACGAGACCCTCTGGTCAGCATCCGTTCTCTCGCCGAGCGGCACGAAACCGAGGATGTCGTCCAAAGTCAAAGGCTGGGAGCGCATCTGCTGATGGATGCTCCCGAAGAGTTCCCCAGGGACGCGCGTGCCGCTGGCGGCCTTGGCCTGCTCGTAAACGGCCAAGCCCTCGTTGACCCAAAGCAGGTCGCGGCGCGGCCGCCCCAGATACTCGTTGAAAATGAGGTGCGTCATCTCGTGCGCGATGGTCTGCAGGAGCTGTGGCCCGTTGTAGCTGCAAATAGCATTGCCGTAGGTGACTCCGCCGGACCAGTCCGGCTGTCCGGTCTTACGCACATACTCGTCGTGACTAGCGTAGACCACGATCTCATAGAGGCCGGAAGGCATGAAGGAGAAGAGATTGGTGTCCGTCATAATGCCGGTGTAGAAACCCTCGGCCTGATTCGATATCTGGTGCGCATTGTCGGTGCCGTAAGCGGCGACCTTGAAGTGCAGGCTGACCTGCTCGTAGGCGCCGGGGTCGAGCGGCTGGAAAGGCAGCCTCATGATGGCTGCGGCGCCGCCACTGCTGGGCGGCGCCGCACTCTCCGGCAGGTCCATGCAAGCGCAAAGAGCCGCGGCGAAGAACCCTAGAGCCAGGGTGGACTTTGTCAGCATCCTACAAGTCCGCCACACACAGGGCCCACAGCAGCTCAACCTCGGGCAAAGGGATGGACCATGTCCGCATATAGCATCCGCAATCCAGCGAAAGAACCAGCCTTACTGACCCTTGGAGGGCGCGGTCTTCGCAGGCTCCGCAAGCTTAAGCGCCTCCGCCTTCTGCGCCTCGATTGCCTCCTTCACCTTCCCCTTCGCGTCCTTCACGTCCGCTAGGAGCGTGCTCTTAGGATGCGCCTTCTCGAAAGCCTCCAATCCCGCCAACGCATCCTCGTACTTCCCGCCCACCGCCGAATCCGCCGCCTGCTCGAACTCACGTGCCTCGGCCTTGCGAATCCGGATCTTCTTCTCCTTTGCCGGGTCCTTCATCGCGGGCTTGCTCAAATCAGACTTCTCATCCCTCTGGTTGGCGCCGCGCACCGCGGCCACGGCCACCAGGCCCCGCTTCTGATAGACCCCTTCCACCGACGACTCCATCAGCCCCTGCTTGAGATGCTTGAAGTACATCGTCAAGGAATCCCATTTATTCCCCTCGCCGTGCGCGCCCGCGACCAACATCAACGCCAGAGCCAGATATCTCATCGCCCCTCCGGAATCACTGCAGATTGCCCAACAAAGTCTCCACGATCGGCTTCAAAGCTCCATCCCGCGCCAGAGCCTTCTCCGCATAGCCTTGCGCCTTGGCCTTATCCTTGAGTCTCACTCCCGTCTTTACGAGATTAAGCCACAGCTCCGCGTCAAAGCCGTCCGCCTCGACCGCCTTCAGGTACTGCGCCTCGGCCGTGGCGAGATCCCCTGCCACATAAGCCAGGCCCGCCAGGTTGTTCAAGGCCGCCGTGTTCTGCGGGTCCAAAGCCAAGGCCTTATTGTACTCGGCCGCAGCCGCGGCCGAGTCGCCCTTCTGATACTCCAGCAAACCCAACTGCACATGAGCCACCGCGTCCCTGACGTCGACCGCCGCCTGCTCCGCATAGATCTTCTTGAGGAACTCATAGCGCTCACCGGCCAATGCCTCGGCGTCCGCCGCAAAGCGCTTGGCGCGCGCCTCGGCCTTCGGCACATCATTAGCCACGGCCACCTCGGGCAAGGTCGCAGGCTCGAAGCTCTCCCAAGCGCGGCGCGGGTCCAGCACACGCACCCGGCCCTTTTCGCTCTCGGTCTTATAGACGTAGAGAGCCTTCCGATAAGCCTCCGCAAAAGAACTCCCCAGCATCGTGGCCTCGAGCGGGATCCAGTAGGTGCCCTCGTATCTCACCATCTCCTGCTCCGGAAGCCCCGCCTCGACCGGATCGTCCGTCTCTGTGTCGAACATCAAGGCCATATGGCCCGGATAGTCGAGGAGAGCGGAGCGCACGTTGGCCCCATAGAGCATGGAAACGATCAACGTGGAAAGGTCGTCGCACTGGCCGCTCTTGCGCTTCAAGGTCTCCCGCGGGAACTGCGCGTAGTCCACCGGAAAGTTCGCGTCCTCACGGACGGCCTCATAAGGATTGTTCGGATTACTCTGGAAGCGCACTCCCGCCTCGGAAAGCGCCGCCCAGAGGTGCATCGCCGTCGTGAGACTCGGATTCAATGCCTCGGCCACGGCGGCACGCGGCCGGTCGCGCAAGACCTCGACTGCGAACTCCCGCACCGGCGGGTCCTTCGGGGTCAGAAAGTTGGCGATGCGCAGCGGATCCTCCCAAGTGATGGCGTTGCGGGAGTACACGCGCAAAGGCTTAGTCAAAGACACCGTCTGCTGCTTACCGCTCTCGAAATAAGTCAACGCGAATTCCGCCTGCACCGGCGTGTCCTCGCTCACCTCCAGGATCTTATTATTCAGGGTTGCGCTCAAAGGGATCGCGACCGATTCCCGAGAATCAAGCCTCTTGATCTCCGTGTCGTAGCCGAAGTCCATGAACTCCTTCAGACGGAAAGTGAGCTTCAGGTTCTGGAAGGAGCTGTCGACGTTGTTCGTCACGGTCACCTTGCCCACAGGGTTCTTGAGGTACCACTTGTAATTAGCAGAAAAGATATCGCCGATGGTGGCCGTAGATATCTCCACCGGCGCCTTGTTGGAAGCCGCAGGCACGTAGACTAAGAAGGGCCGCGAGAGCGGCCCCGCGTCCTTGGTCTTAGCCAAGGTCGCGACCACATACCAATAGAGGGTGTCACCGGCCACGGAAGAGTCCTGAAACTTCGGCGCCTCCACATGCCCCACCTCGGCGAACGGACCCATCGGATCGGTGGAACGGCTCACCAGATAGCCCGCGGTCCAAGGGTCGGCCACCGCTTGCCAGGAGAGACTCACGATGCCTTCCTTAGTCGAGCTCGCGATCGCGACCGGCGCGGCTAGATGCGGATGCAGGTCGTAGGTCACAATACGGGCCTTACCGTAATCCGAAACCAGCAGGCGCTCACCCTGAATGGCCACCGCGGCTGGCCCCGACAGTTCCCTTTCTGCCGATCCAGGCGCAAAAAAATCCGTCAACCAGTGGCCTTCCTTGGTATAGACCGAGACCCGGGAGAGCTTGTCGTCGAGCACATAAAGGTAGTTGTGGCCGTCAAAGGCCATGGCCGTTGGCGATTGGAACTGCCCCGGACCCTCGCCCGGCTCGCCCCAGGCCGAGATGAAGGCTCCCGAAGGCTCCACTTTAAAGACCTTCTTCAATCCCTTATCCGTGAAGTAGAGAAAGCGCCCCTTATCCCAAGCCAGTGCCGTGGGCTCGACCAAAGTGTAAGGCCCGACCTGCGGGCCGAACCCGAAGAGGAAGGCTCCCTCGGGGCTGAAGGCGTCGATACGCTGGTTGCCCGCATCCGCCACATAGATCGTACCCGCGTCGTTGATAGCCACGCCGCGCGGGTCCTTGACCCGGCCTTCTTTCTTCTTGCTGTCGAAGAGTCCGGTGCTCGCGGCGATGGTGTCCTTGAAGGTCCCGCCGACCGCAAAATGCTGGATGCGGCTTTGCGGCGTGTCGGAGACATAGACGCCCAGCTTCTGGCTGACCGCGAAGCCCTGCGTCCCGGAAACCCCTCCCAGGACCTTGCCGCCTTGGGCGCCGAAGCGGGCCTTGACCTTTCCCTCGCCGTCGAGCACGACAAACTGCCCGGCCAAGGGCAGATAGGCGTAAAGGTCGTCGCCGAATGAAGCCATGGCCGAGGCCGCCGCCTTCCAAGAACGGCTCGGGCCCGAAACCGTGAGCTTGGTCTGCAGGCTGGGGGCCAAAAGATCGATTTTTAGCTTATTGCTTATTTCCACACGCTGAATGCGCGCGTTGCCCGCGTCCAGAACGATGACCGTGCCATCCGAGGCCACGGCGACGCCCTCGGGCCTTTTGAACTGGCCCACACCCGATCCAAAGCTGCCGAACTTCCCCAGGATGGCGTCGTCCGGACCGCGCTCGATGACCTTGCCGTTCTTGGAGTCAAGTTCGTAAAAAAAACCATAGGCGTCGACCGCGAAATCTCTATCCTGCGCGATGAACGCATGCACGAAGCGCGCCGAAGGGTCGAACTTCTGGATGCGGTCGTTGCCGCTGTCAAGCACATAAATATTATCCGAGTTATCGACCGCCACCTTGGTGGGTGTGTTGAAACGGCCGCCCTCCTTGCCTTTGGAGCCAAACCCATAGAGCAGGATCCCACTGGCCGTGAAGACCTGCACACGGTTGTTATCCGTATCCGCCACGTAAACCCGGCCGTCCAAGCCCACGGCCACGGACTGCGGAGACCTGAGCATGCCCCGTTCGGAACCACGCGTCCCGAAGGACCAGAGAACCTCGCCGTCGGCACCCAGGACCGTGATGCGCGAGTTGCCGGTGTCAGCCATATAGACCCTGCCGTCCGGGCCCGTGGCCACGCCGCGGGGCGAATCGAAGCTCGACTGGTCGGCGCCCTTGCGGCCCACGGACTTAAGCAACCGGCCACCCAGATCATAGATCAGCAGGGCCGACTTCTTTTCGTCGACCACATAAAGCCGCGAGCCATACATAGCCGCCGCCACGGGCTTGACCATCTCATTGGCCTTGATCGGATCGAGGAAGTGGATAGTATCGTAAGCTCGCGCCGATGTGCCTACCATCAGGACCGAGAGAGCGAGGAAGTTCTTCATGGCTTGATCGACTCCTTAATCAGACGGTTCACAATGACTGGGTTGGCTCTCCCCCGAGAGATTTTCATGACCTCACCCACGAGAGAGCCGACGGCACGCTCATGACCGGCCTTGAGATCCGCGGCGGCTTTGGGATTGACCCGCAACACATCGTTGACCCAGACACTGAGCTGGAGCTCGTCAGAAACCTGGGCCAGGCCAAGCTTCAAGACGACCTCGGCAACCGAGCCTCCTCCTTCCCACATGGCGACGAAAGCCGCCTTGGCGCCCTTGCTCGAAAGCGTGCCGTCCTCTACCCGGGCCGCCAGAACACCCAGCTCCGAGGCTTTGATCCGGGAAGACTCTAATGGGAGGACTTCAGCGTTGAGCCGGGCCAAAAGCTCGGTCGCGATGAGGTTGGCCGTGGTCTTAGCCGCAGCAGCTGGGCGGCCTACGGCCGCCGCCTCGAAATAGTCGGCTAAGGCGCGCGTGGAAGTGAGAAGTTCCGCAGCTTGGGCGCTCAAACCATATTGAGAGACGAGGCGCTCCCGCCGGACCGCGGGCAACTCGGGGATACGAGCCTTAAGCTCCTCAAGCCAACGGGCGTCGGCGACCAAAGGCGGCAGGTCGGGGTCCGGGAAGTAACGGTAGTCTGCGGCCCCTTCCTTGGAGCGCATGAGCTGCGTCACGCCGGCCTGCGGGTCCCAAAGTCGGGTCTCCTGTATGACCCGGCCACCCGAGGCCAGGAGCTCGGTCTGGCGCCGGTATTCATATTCCAAAGCGTCCTTGACCGCGCGCACGGAGTTGAGGTTCTTGATCTCCGCGCGCGTGCCGAACTCCGCCTGGCCGACTGGACGCACAGACACGTTGGCGTCGCAGCGCAGCTCGCCCTTCTCCATGTCGCAGCGGCTCACCCCGATATACTGGATGATTTCCTTCAAGGCCTTAAGATACACAAAGGCCTCTTCCGAAGAGCGGATGTCGGCCTCACTGACGACCTCAATCAAGGGCACGCCGCCGCGGTTGAAGTCTATCAGAGAATAGTCGAGCTTTCGCGCGCCGATGGCGTGCAGGAGCTTGCCCGCGTCTTCCTCCAGATGGATGCGATGGATGCGGATGCGCCTGCGGGCCTCCCCAGGCGCCGGCAGATCCAGCCAGCCGTCCGTAGAGAAAGGCTTCTCGTACTGGGATATCTGATAGGCTTTGGGCAGGTCCGGATAGAAATAATTCTTACGCGCGAACACCGAAGCCGCAGCAAGCCGGCAGTTGAGGGCCAAGGCCGCCTGGAAAGCCATCTCGACTGCGGCACGATTGAGGACCGGCAGCACGCCCGGTTGGCCCGTGCAGATCGGGCATATCCGCGAGTTCGCAGGCGAACCGAAGCCGTCGGTCAAGCAGGAGCAGAAGAGCTTGGTGCGGGTCGCGAGCTGGATGTGAACCTCCAGACCCACCACCATCTCGAACTCCGAGTTCACGCCCCCCCCCGCCGATGAAAGGCCACGAGAAGCTCCAGATCGCTTGGATAGCGAAGGAGCTTGGCCGCGTCGGCCAGAGCCACCCAGCGCACGGCCATGATCTCTTCCCCGTCGCGGCTGCCCGTTTTCTTCAGAGGCGCCATGAGATACCATTTAACTTGCTTGGAGACCTCCCGGCCATTGCGCAAGAAATGGTAACTGGAGGCGATCAACGGCCCCCGGATGCGGCAGGCCCAGCCTGTCTCCTCCTCCACTTCACGCAAGGCCGCCTGGCGAGCGCCCTCCCCCGCTTCGAGATGTCCCTTGGGAAAGGTCCAGACCACCTCATCTTGGAGGTTGGTGACCTTCACCATGAGCACCTGGCCCTCGCGCACCACCAGGCCGCCCGCCGATATCTCCTTAAGCACGGGTCGGCTCCGGAAGCGCGGACCATGGGTTGACCCGCTCATAGGCCGCGGCCGCGCGCAGCAGGGTCCCCTCGCAGAAGGAATCCGCGATGAGCTGGAGCCCGATGGGCAGACCCCCCTTGGTCCGGCCGCAGGGCAGCGAGAGGCTGGCGTTACCCGCCATACTCGACGGAATGGTGAACACATCAGAAAGATACATCGCCACCGGGTCGGAGGACTTCTCTCCCAGACGAAAGGCGGCCGTGGGCGCGGCAGGCGCGGCGATGACGTCGACCTGCTGGAAGGCCGCGGAAAAATCCCCCTTGATGAGCGTGCGCACGCGCTGAGCCTTGCCATAGTAGGCGTCGTAGTAGCCGGCGCTCAAGGCATAGGTGCCCAGCATGATGCGACGCTTGACCTCGGGGCCGAATCCCTCGCCGCGCGAAAGCTCGTAGAGCTCCTCCAGCGTCCGCGCCCGCGCGCTGCGGCGGCCGTAACGCACTCCGTCAAAGCGGGCCAGGTTCGAGCTGGCCTCTGACGGGGCCAGGATATAATAGGCACTTACCGCGTATCTGGTATGCGGCAAAGAAACCTCGCGCACCTCAGCGCCCAGGCTGCCCAAGGTCGCCACGGCCGCGCGCACGGCAGCCTCCACTTCGGGGTCCAAGCCCGCTACGAAGTACTCCTTGGGCAATCCCACGCGCAAACCTTTCACGCCGGCCTCCAACTCATTAAGATAATCCGGGACCGGCATGATCGCACAAGTCGAATCCATGGGGTCGGGCCCGGCGATGACCGAGAGGGCCAAAGCCGCATCCTCCACGCTTCTAGCCAACGGCCCGATCTGATCCAAAGACGAAGCGAAGGCAATGAGGCCATGTCTGGAGATCCGGCCATAAGTGGGCTTAAGGCCCACTACGCCGCAGAAGGAAGCGGGCTGGCGGATCGAGCCGCCCGTGTCCGAGCCCAGGGCCAAGCTGCAAAGTCCGGCGCAGACAGCGGCCGCCGAACCGCCGGAGGATCCGCCGGGCACGCAGTCGGCATCCCAGGGATTGTGCGTGACCTGAAAAGCCGAGTTCTCGGTGGAAGAACCCATGGCGAACTCATCCATATTGGTCTGCCCGAGGATCACCGCGTCCTCGTCGAGCATCCGTCTCACCACGGTCGCGTCATAGGCAGCGACGTGCCCCTGCAGGATGCGCGAGCCGGCCGTGGTCTCCACGCCCCGCACGAGCATGTTGTCCTTGACCGCCACAGGCACGCCCGCCAGGCGGCCCAGCTTTTCGCCGCGACCGCGCTTGGCGTCGATGGCCCGCGCTTGAGCCACGGCCTCTGGCTCCAGCACCCGCAGATACGCGCCGAGCTTGGGCTCCCAGGCCCGGATACGGACCAAGTGCTCTTGAAGGACCTCTTCGGCCGAAACATTGCCGGAAGCCACATCGCGCGCGAGGGCGGCGGTCGAGACGGTCGTCATTCGATGAGCAGCGCCTCTTCCGGGGCGGCGATGCGCTGCCCCGGATTCTTCCCCGAGTCCCCTTCCGGAGCGACATCCTGACTCATGCCGTGCGGCCCGTCCTCAGGGGTGGCATTGCCGGCCTGCGCGGCGCCCTCGAGGCGGTCTATGGCGACTTGGATCTTAGCGCGCTTGTCCGGAAGCAGTTCCAGAGCTCTTTTGAGATCGGCTAAGGCCCCCGGCCGATCGCCAAGCTGGGCACGCGCCTGGCCGCGATTGGAATAAGCCAAGCCTCGCTGTGGGTCGAGCGAAATGACGACGCCGAGGTCGGACTCCGCGCCCGCGTAGTCGCCCGCCAAGAAACGGACGTTAGAGCGCAGGTAGACCGCCTCAACGGAGTTCGGGTGCTCCGCGATAAACTCGTCGAAATCGACCAACGCCTCGCGGTAATCCTTAACCTCGCGATGGCACTTGCCTCGATAAAAGCGCGCCCAGACGAAGCGCGGGTTGATCTCCAACACCCGGTCGAAATCCCGGATCGCGGCCTTGAAGTCCTTGCGTTTCTCCTGCACCGTGCCCCGCACCAAAAAGGCCGCCGCAAAGTCGTTGTTGATACGCACGGCCTGATCCAAGTTCTGCAGTGCCCGATCCAGCTCTCCTTGAGCGCTGGCCACGCTGCCCATGCCGAAATGCGCCTCGGCCTGGTCCGGGTCAAGCTTCAAGGCCTGCGAAAAATCCACCTCCGCGGCCTGATAGTCCTTGACCACGAACCGCGCCAGACCGCGGGAGGTGAAGGATGCCGCGTTGTTAGGCTTAAGCTGGGCCGCAATGAGGGCATCCTGGCCTGCGCCCTGCCGGTCTCCCATGTTCCAGCGGCAAAAGGCGCGGTAGCCCAGGGCCGTCTTCCAGCCGTCGAAGAGCGCCAACGCCTTATTGAAGCGCGACAAGGCCGCCTCAAATTCGGCCTTGTCGTAAAGCGCGATCGCAGCCCCCAGCGTCTGCTGCGCCTCGCGGCCAGGCTGGCCCGGACCCTTGCCGGCGGCGCTTCCCGGCAGCACGGCCAGGAAGCCGGCCAGAAGGAAAGCATTCATGCGATAACCTTCTTGACCTTGTAGTAGCCGTCCTCGCGCTCCGGGGCCAGGGCCAGAAGGCGCTCCGGATCCGGGAAGGGCCTAGGCACGTCGTCGCGCATGACGTTGGAGAGCCCCAGGACGCTCGTGGTAGCGGCGGTCTGCGAGGTATCGAGCTCAGAGATCTCCGCCACCAGCTCAAGGATTCGGCCGAACTGCCGTTCGTAGAGCGCGGCCTCCTGGTCGGAGAGCCGCAGCCGCGCCAGCTCCGCGATGCGGCGCACCTCCTCGGCCGTGACGGCCACTACTCCTTCTCCAAGGGCGCGTAACGCGCCAAGAACTTCGCCGAGCGGCCGTCATCGAACATGACCGCGACCTTCAGGGTGTCTCCCAAGCCCGCCGTGTCCACGACCCGGCCCCCGCCGAAGTCCGGGTGGCACACGCGCATGCCCACCTTAGCCCCGCATGCCGACAGCCTGCGGGAGGCTGGCACGGCGGTGGGCATGGGCTCGCCGTCCCCGCAGGCGCCTGCCGTTCTCCTCCCTCCGGAAGAGGCTCCCTGCTGGAACAAAAGCTGCGCCTCCACGATGAAGCGCGAGGGCAGGTTGGCGTAGACCTGGCCGAAGATGCGGCGCGTGGAGGCGTAGGTAATGTACAAGAGCTCCCGCGCCCGGGTGATGCCGACATAGCACAGCCGCCGCTCTTCTTCGAGTTCCTCCGGGGACGCGCCTCCCGAACCGATAGGGAATAGCCCCTCTTCCAGGCCGGTCAAGAAAACCGCCGGGTACTCCAGACCCTTGGCCAGGTGCACGGTCATCAAAGTCACGGCAGGCTTGGTGGCATCGTAGGAATCGAGGTCGGTATGCAAGGAGACCGATTCAAGGTATTGGGAAAGGTCCCAGGCCCCATCCGAGGTCGGCGGGCATGGGCTGGCCGCCTTCTCCTCGTATTCCTTGGCGGAGTTCACAAGCTCCTGCAGATTCTCCAGGCGCCCCGCCGCCTCCGGATCGGCGCCCACCTGTCCCTCAAGCCAAGCCCAATACCCGGTCTGCTCCAAGATCAAAGCCAAAGCCCGCGAGGCAGTGACCCCGACGGTGTCCGCGCGCAGCTTCTCCACCACATGGACCAGGTCCGTGGCGGCACGGCGGCAGGAGACGGTCAGCTGGGGGATCTGAGCCTGCCGGGTGAAGGCCTCCCAGAGATTGCAGCCTTGCGCCTCGGCGAAGCTCACGAAGCGGTCCAGACTGGTCTTACCGATGCCCCGAGCCGGAACATTGATGATGCGCTGCAGACTCGCGGCGTCGGCCGGGTTCAAGATCAAGCGCGCATAGGCTAAGGCGTCCTTGATCTCCTTGCGCTCATAGAAGCGCATGGCGCCAACGATGACGTAAGGCAAACCCGCGCGGCGCAAAGCCTCCTCAAAGGAGCGGCTCTGGGCGTTTGTGCGGTAGAAAACGGCGGTCTCGCGCAAGGAACGCCCCTGACCCACGAGCTCCTGGATGCGGCGCACCACCCAGACCGCCTCCTCCATTTCACTGGGAAGCTCCTGGACCACGACAGAATCGCCCGCGGGCTTGGTGGTCCAAAGGGTCTTGGGCTTGCGCGACTTATTGTGCTGGATGACCTTGCCCGCGGCCTCTAGGATACGCGAGGTGGAGCGGTAGTTCTGCTCTAAAGTGACGACCTTGGCATCAGGGAAGTCGTTTTCGAACTCGAGGATATTGCGCACATTGGCCCCGCGCCAGGAGTAGATACCCTGGTCGTCGTCGCCCACCACGCAGATGTTGCGGTGCTGGGCGGCCAAGGTCTTAGTGATGATGTACTGGGCGTGGTTGGTGTCCTGATACTCGTCGACGAGCATGTGTTCGAAGAAATTCTGGTAGTGCGAACGCACGGTCTCGTAGTCGCGCAGGAGCTCGCATGCTTTAAGCAGCAGATCCCCGAAGTCTAAGGCTCCGGCCGCGTCGAGCTTGCGCTGGTAAGCCAGGTAGATCTCGGCGGCGGTCTTGCGCGCCGGCTCACCGGCGGTCATGGCATGGATGGAGTAGGACTGGGCGTCGAGCAGGTCGTCCTTGGCGCGAGAAATGATGCTCACGTACATGGACGCCTTTTTATCCTGGTCCTCCAGGCCTACGGCCTTCATGGCCTCGACCACCAGGCGCTTCTGGTCCGACTGATCGTAGATGGTGAAATGGCGAGAGAGCTTCAAGAGGTCATGGTGGCGGCGCACCAGGCGCGCGGCGAAGGCGTGGAAAGTGTGGGCCCAGACCAAAGCTCCCTTTCCCGGGGCGAGCTCTTCGATGCGGCGGCGCATCTCTTCGGCCGCCTTGTTGGTGAAGGTGACGGCCAGAATCCGCTCAGGCGCCACGCCGCGGCTGATGAGGTGCGCGATGCGGTAGGTGATGACGCGAGTCTTGCCCGTGCCGGCTCCGGCCAGGACCAGTAGCGGGCCGCCGGGATGGAGCACGCCCTCCTTCTGCTGGGGGTTAAGGGTGTTAAGATCTATGGCCGGGCAGGTTTCCACTCATGATATTTTACCTTATCCGGCCTCCGGGGCTCGACCTGCCTCCCGGGCCACCCCGGCTCAGTATCTCAACGTATAGGAAAAGCTCGGCTTGGGCAGCCGGCTCAGACGACTCCGGACTTCATCCATGCGCATCAGGTGCGCATACTCACCCATGACGAAGCCGTCGATCAGCGACTTGGCCGCGGCCGCGTCGCCGGCGGCCTTGATCTGACCTACCCGGCGCATCAGCTTCTCCACCGAGGCAGGCAAGCGGTCGAAGTCCACGCTGAAGAGCTCGCGCTCCCCCGCTCGGCCGAAAGCCATGGCGCCGTCCTTGAGAAAGCTCCCAATCTGCACCGCGGCGAGCTGGCTGTAGGGCTTGGGGTTGTCTCCATCGCTGAACATGCCTTGGGAGATATGGCCAAAAGCCCAGACCAGCTCGTGCGCGTAGATCTGCCGCGCGCGCTCATCGGTGATGAGGCCCTTTCGCCGTAGAAGGTCCACATACCATAAGGCGCCGGTCTGAGCCTTAAGCTCCTCCAAAACGCCTTCCAAGCGGCCGCCAAAGATCTGGGCCGGAAGCTTACCATCAACGCGCGTGTCCGAATGCGGCCCCAAGTTATGCGCGGCCTCGTGAAGGATGGTGCCGAGTATTCCCGGCTCATCGTCCTCGGGATAATACTTGAGCGCCTCCGGGGCCAAAAGCTCCCGGGCCTTCTCGCGGTCCAGGCGCCGAGATTCCGGGTCCGAATAGATGTTGGTCATGACCACGGTGCGCCGCCGGCCCTGCTCGGCCACTTTTCCCCAGTTAGGCAGAGACTGTCCCGTGATAGCGCCCAAACCGGGCCGGGAGTCGCCGGCATTTAAAATCACGGCGATGAAGTCCGGCAGGTCGAAAGACGCCCGGCGCACCTGATAGGCCGGGCCGATGAGCTTTGCTAATGAATCCTCCATCTCCTGGCGCAGGAGCTTGAGCTTGCCCTGCCAGGCTAAAGCCGCCTCATCGATGCGCGCCCAGGCCAGATGGAAGCCCGCCTTCTCCTGGCAGGACTCAAAGCCCGTTTCGTCGGGCCCCACGCGCAGATACCACTTACTGCGACGGCCTCCCATGTCCGCCCAGGCCTCGTCCGCCGCGGCCCAGTCGCCGTCAGAAAAACCAGAGGCCGCAGCCAGCAGGTATCGTTTGAACGCGGCCTCGTCGCGGCCAAGCCCCTGGGCGGCTAAGCGCAGCTCCACGGCCACGCGGAGCATCCGGCCACCATAGACCGCGCTCAAGGGCAAGGCCTGGGGCCGGCCGTCCTTCTCCCGGACCACAGTGAAGGGGTCAAGCAACGCTTTGCCCTCCGGCTGCCTGCGCAACGACTCGCACATGGCCGCGTCCTGCTCCCAGCCGGTCGGATAGGCATCCGAGAGCTTTTTGGGGAAAGAGGGCAAAGCGCTGCAAAAGGGATCATCCTCGGTCTGCGGTGCCTCGCACCAAGGACCATGGTTGCGCTCGAAGAGCGCCCGGCTGGCCTCATCCAAAATGGGGATGGCATCGCGCAGCTTCAAAGAGCCTTTCTGCTCACGGTAGAGCTCATCGATGAGCTTGGCCGCGGCGACTAGATGAGCGGCCAAGGACCGCTCGGCCAGAGGAGCCTGTCGGAAATCATTGTAGATGACCACGGGCAGTCCCTGATCCAGTTCTCGACGGACCGCCTCCAACCTCCGCGCCTGCGCCAGACGCAGGTAGGCGGCCTGGAATGCATCGCTCAAGGCGCCGCCCGTCACATAGGCCGAGATGTCCGCTTCACCCACAGGGAACAAGGACTGCGGAGTGGGCAGGTTGCCGGAGGCCTCGCCGGGCTTCCAATAGAGCGGCACTCCCGCAGCAGCCGCCAGGCGGTTGAAGTCCTCACGAGAAAGGGCAGGCCCCCCGTACGCGGCAGAGGAGCCGGCACGTACCGGCACGGCCAAGAAGCACGTCGCGGTCAGGCCAATCAAAAACCTATTCATGCTCTCTTTCCCCGCGCTGCTTCTCATCGAGCTGAAGAACCTCCTTACCCTGTACCCCCTTGAGGAAATCCCATTGAGCCTGAAGGTCATAATAGAACCGCTCACCTTCCTGCGCCAAGCTCCGCTTGAATTCAGCCTGTTTCTGCTTGCGTTGAGCCTTGAACTCGGTCTTCTTGCGCTGGCGCTCATCCTTGGACAGGCCCTGCAGAGACGCATCGAAGGCGCTTTGCTCAACCTTAAGCGCGGCATCGAAGTCTCTCTTCCTCTCCTTCCGCCGGTGCTTGAAGAGCTCCTGATCCTCGGTCGTGTTCCGCCGAAGCTGATCGAAACGCCGCGTCTGGTCGGTTCGGAGCTCTTGACGCTCCTTGAGTTGATGGGCCCTGAGCTGATCCAAGGTGGCGGCAGGCTGGGCGCTAAGGAGTACGGCGGCACCGACCATCAGGGCCAAGGGGGAGAAGACCTTTTTTAAGAGACCACAGTACCCAGGGAAAGTGGTGCGCTCGATAGGAATCGAACCTATATACCAAGCTTCGCAGGCTTGGACACTATCCATTGTGTTACGAGCGCTCCTCGCCGACGGAGAACGCCTTGCGTCTCTCGCTCGGGTACGAGCGAGTATAGCAATTCCGCTTAAGCCATCGGCGGCGCGTAGTGGCCTCCAACTGCTAAAATGACACGAGCCTCCCAGCCTCCCGACTATGTTAAAAAAGTATACTTGGCTCGCCGCCGCACTGTCGTTGGGCGCTCAACTCTCGCCGGCCGCTGGAGCACAGCAAAGCCGCCCATCGGCCCTGCTGCCGGCTTGCCGCGTCGTCACCTATTACGGCAACCCCCTCTCCAAGCGCATGGGCATACTCGGCGAACTTCCCGTCGGCGAGATGCTCTTGCGCCTTCAAGCCGAGGCTCGCGTCTGGCGGAAGGCCGACCCGGCGTCCACGGTGCGCCCGGGCCTGGAACTCGTGGCGGCGGTCGCCTCTGACTACCCGGGAGCTGGCGGCCGCTACTGCACGCGCATGCCTGATGCACTCATCGAGAGAGTCATCGGCTGGGCGAGCCGCCTCGGCTGGATCACCATACTCGATGTCCAGGTAGGCCGCAGCACCGTGCGCGCCGAGCTCGAACGCCTACGCCCGTATCTGCGCCGCCCGGACGTCCACCTGGCGATCGACCCGGAGTTCCAGATGAGCCGCGGCCTGAAGCCCGGCCGGCGCATAGGCTCCAGTGACGCCGAGGATATCAATGTCGCCATCATCATGTTGGCCGACATCGTCGAGAAGTATCGCCTGCCTCCAAAACTGCTGCTCGTCCACCGGTTCACCGATGACATGCTTCGGCGCCGCGCCAAAGTCCGACTCGACCCGCGCGTGCAGGTCGTTATGGTCATGGACGGTTTCGGCACGCCCCATGGCAAGCGCAACATCTATCGCCGAGAGATCACCCGCGAACCCGTCGAATACGCGGGCATCAAACTCTTCTACAAGAACGACCGGCCAATAATGTCTCCAACCGAAGTGCTCGAGCTCAAACCGGTGCCGCGCGTGATCATCTACCAGTAGCGCTTGCTCCGTCTCCAACGCCTTGGCCGAATCCGTTCTTAAAACTCAGCCCCTGACAGGTGTTCCTGCCAGGGGCTGAGTCCGCTCTTACCGGGAGGGTCTTGCTATCTGATTTTTCTAGCGAAGCGATCCTTCAGGTGGGCGCTTATAAAAGTCCCCAATCCCTTCCCGACGTTCGCAAGGGACTTCATCTTGCTGATGTTGCCGGGATCCGCGCTCTGGTTGGTATAGATATAGACCGAGCAGTCGGCGAATCGGATCGTCATGGCGTCTTTCGCGATATGATAGCGCACGACCTTGGAATCGCCGCTGAGGTTCTTATACCGTTCCATCATCTTTAGCTTCTTTGGAGTTCGCATGATGAACATTATGCGACAAATAGAGTGATTCGCCAAGTCATATCATCTGTCATTATCATCTATCAGGAGCTAAGTCACGCTCGCACTTTACACACGCGAGCGCCGCGCCGTCCTTATTAAGTCCGCGCTATGCTGCGCTGATAGGCCCATTCGATGAAACTAGGATCGCGGGCCGCCAGGGTGCAAAGACGCTCGGGCCGGGGCTTGACGCCGACACGGCCAAGGTCGAGACGGTCGGCGTCCCAGCAGGTAAGCACGGTGATGTCACCGCTCATGAGACCGTCGCTGTGGCCGTGGCAGGCATCCGCGAGAAGGTCGAGGTCCACAGCTTCGAGCTGAAAAGCGGAACCGGCCAAGGACCGGGCATAAAGGGCCGCCCGCGTGCCGTGCTGGGGGTCGTAGCCGTTGGTGAAGCGCCGCGAGTCATGGAGCAGGGCGAAGAGCTCGACAACCTTGGGCTTGGCCGTGGTGAGCGCGGCCAAACGCAGGCCATTATCACGGACCCGAGCCCAATGCGAGGCGCCGTGGACGCCGCGGCAGTCGAGGGAGAACTGTTCTTGGATGATGCGCAGCAGCCCGCCCGCAGGGCCGGTCTGGTCAAGGCTCATGACAGGAGCAGCTCTTCCAGCGGCCGGCGCGGGCGCGCCTGCGGGAATTCCGCGGGGTAGCCGACGGGCATGAGTGCCGCGACGTAGAGGTTCTCACCCCAGCCGAAGAGCTCGCGCACGCGCACCTCGTCGAAGGCACGCACCCAGCAGGTGCCCAGGCCGAAGTCGAGGGCCCGCAGAGCGATGTGCTCGCCGGCGATGCCTATGTTAAAGGCGACAGCACGGGCGGCGAGGTCCCGGGTGCGGCTTCGGATACTCTCGGCCATGAAGGCGGAGAGCTGGCCGCCGGCGTGCATGGCGTCGATGGTGGCAATGGTGCTGGCCACGTAGCCTTTAATGTCCACACAGCAGACCAGGATCACGGGTGCGGCGCCGATGAAAGGCTGGCCGTTGGCCGCGGCCATGAGCTTGGCCTTGATCGCGGGGGCCTGGACGATCTTGAAGCGCCAGGGCTGGGAGTTGCTGCCGGAGGGGGCCAGACGGGCGGCTTCGAGGAGCTGGGTGGTGAGCTCTTTCATGAGGGGATGATATCAAAGTGCGCGCAAAATGAGACCGTCAGATGCGAAGCCCGCCTAGCCGCGCGCCCGCGCGCGGGCCATAGCCCGCTGCGCGATCCACCCCTGCGTCCCGGTGGAGCAATAGTACACCGAGATCTTCCGCATCGCCCTCAGCGCCTCCAACAACACCTCCAGCGCCGCCGCCTCGCTGCCCGACACCCCCGACCAAGTCAGCCCGGAGCGCCGCTCATGCGCCCGCCGCCCATCCATCCGCGACACATTCGCCGCCGAGGCGAACAGCTCATGCAGGATCAGATGCCGACACCCTAACTCCTCCAGCCGGCCCAACAGAACCAAAACCCGCCCCTTATCCTCCGGGATCATCGGGATCTCCACCTCCACGTCCTTGAAGACCCCCAAAGCTAAAGCCGCCGGAGCCGGATCATAGCCGTTGGCCGCCAGATTCATGCGCAGGCCAGATACCCCGGCCGCCTTCAGACTCTTCAAGACTCGCGTGGTCAGCAGATCCCCGTTGGTGTAAAGGTCGATGCGCAAAGAGCGGCCGAAGTGTCGCCGCAGAGCCCGCGCCAAAGCCAGGACCTTTCTTTTCTCAAGCAGAGGCTCCCCGCCGCTGATGCCCACGCTCCTCGCGCCCAACGCCGCCAACAAAGCCACCCCTTCTTTCAGATCGCGCACTGAACGGCCGTGCACGCTCATCTCAGCCAGACGCGGCTCAGGATTAAAGCAGAAGAAGCAATCCCGGTTGCACTTCAAGGTCATCACCAGATTACTGCCCTGCCCCTTCAAACACGGCCGACAGCCCATAGGCAGACTCTTGGTGAAAAGAGTCATGCGCTCAGGCCAGCCATTGATGCCCGCGGCTTTGAGCTTACGCAACAAGGCCGCGCGCCGCCGGCCCGAGTCCACAGGCACGGGAGCCAGCAGTCGCTCGCGGGCCAGGCCCAAGGCGTAGCGCTGCAAGGCTTCGGAAGGACTTCGCGGGCGGGTCATATATCAGGAAGCGGCGTCCCCATGATACAAAAAGAGGAAATAGACTATAATCGCTCGATGCCCAAAGAAAAGACCACCTTGGCCGGCGACGCTTGGGGCGGACTGGCCGCCTCCCTCGTGGTACTGCCCCAGTCCATCGCCTTCGGCGTGGCCACCTACGCCGCGCTCGGCCCGGCCTACGCCGCTTACGGCGCCTTGGCCGGCTTCCTGGGCGCCGCGACCATAGGCCTGGCCGCCTCAGCAGCCGGAGGAGCGCCGCGGCTCATCTCGACTCCCTGCGCGCCAGCGGCCGCGGTTATGGCCCCCCTGGCCGCCGAGCTCCTCATCCGCGTGCGCAGCCCCGAGCAGGTCATGGTGCTGCTCCTGGTGGTAGGCCTCTTGGTGGGACTCCTGCAGATCACCTACGGCCTCCTGGGAGGAGGCACGCTCATCAAGTACATCCCTTACCCCGTGGTAACTGGATATCTCTCCGGCGTGGCCATCCTCATCGTCTTAAGCCAAGGCCCCAAACTCCTCGGCCTGCCCAAAGGCATGACCTTGTGCCCCGGCCTCTGGACCCCGGGCGCCTGGCGCTGGGAAGCGGTGGCCGTGGGGCTGGCGACCATCGCCTGCACCCTCGGCGGCCCCAAGCTCACCAAGAAAATACCGGCCACCGTGCTCGGCGTGGCCGGCGGCGTGCTGACCTATCTCGTCCTAGCCTATATCCAACCCGGACTGCGCGTCACGGTCGGCAACCCACTCGTCATCGGCCCACTGGGCACGCAGACCGCGGGCTTCGGCGCCTGGTCAACGCGCTGGGGCGAGGCCGCGGCCCTGGGATTCTCCGAGGTGCACAAACTCCTCTTCCCGGCGTTGACCCTCTCCATCCTTCTTTCCATCGACACCCTGAAGACCTGCGTGGTCTTGGACGCCATGACCGGCACGCGCCACGACTCCAACCGCGAGCTCATCGGCCAGGGCCTAGGCAACGCGGTCTCAGGCCTGGCCGGCGGCATGCCAGGCTCCGGCGCCATGGCCCCCACTGTGGTCAACCTCTCCAGCGGCGGCCAGACCTACGCCTCGGGCCTGTTCTCGGCCGCCTTCGTGATAGCGACATTTCTACTAATGAGCCGAGCCGTGGCCTGGCTGCCTATGGCGGCCCTGGCCGGCATGCTTATCGTGCTGGCCGGCCGCATGTTCGACTGGCACAGCTTCCACCTCCTGCGCCAGCGCGCCACCCGGTTCGACTTCGCGGTCGCGGCTGTGGTCGTTGCCACCGCGGTGTCGGTAGACCTCGTCCTGGCCTCGGGCGTGGGCCTAGCCCTCTCGATCTTGCTCTTCATCCGCAATATGATGCACTCCTCCGTGGTGCGGCGCAAGGTCTACGGCGACCAGGTCACCTCCCATCAAAGGAGATTGCCCGAGGAGGCGGCCATCCTCGCGCGCGAAGGCTCCAAGATTGCCATCTTTGAACTACAGGGCTCGCTTTTCTTCGGCACAGCCGACCAGCTCTACACTGAAGTCGAGCCTGACTTCAGCCGACGCCGCTACTTCATCTTTGACATGAAACGCGTGCTCTCAGTGGACTTCACTGCGGCGCACATGCTCGACATGATCGAGAACCGCCTCTTCGAACGCGGAGGGCGCCTGCTCTTCGCCAACATACCCCAAACATCGCCCACAGGCCAGGACCTCACATCGTACCTGCGCCAGCTGGGCCTGACCGACCCGGCGCGGCGCGCGCATCTCTTCCCGACCCTGGACGAGGCCTTCGCCTGGGCCGAGGACCGCATACTCGCCAAGAACTTAGAGGGCTCAGCACCGGACTGGCCCTTGCCCCTGGAGGAGATCGACCTCCTCAAAGGCATGGATCCCGGATATCTGGCCGCGCTCAAAGATTGCACCGGCACGCGGACGCTGGCCACGGGGGAATCCCTCTTCATGCAAGGCGCCGAGGCGGCCGACGAGATGTACCTCATCCGCCGCGGCCGGGTGCGCATCGAGCTCGACGTCGATTCAGGCGGCCACCGCCCGCTGGCCGTGTTCTCCCGGGGTGATTTTTTTGGCGAGATAGCATTCTTGGACCACGGCCGACGCGCGGCATCCGCCGTCGCGATCGCCCCGACCGATCTCTTCGCTCTCTCTCGCCAGCGCTTCGACGCGGCCGCGGCTCGCAACCCGGAGCTGGGCCGCAAACTATTCTCCAGGATATCCAAGGCCCTGGCCCTACGCCTGCGCCATGCCGACGCCGAGATCCGAGCTTTACACGAAGCCTAATTCCTATAATGAAACAACAGGAGAAAACCATGACCAAGAAGAATCATCCTCAAACCGATCCCAAGACCGACGACACCACCGGCACCTACGTCTATGACAAGAAACTAGGCAAAGTCATAAAAGTCTCCAGCAAGGTTCCCGGAGTCTCGTCAAAAGGCAAGGGCGGCGGCTTTGACGATATGCCTTCCGGTGGAGGCTGCGAAAGCTGCCCCTCGGGCGGTTCCTGCGGGATGGGCGGGATGGGCGGGATGGGCGGGATGGGCGGGATGGGCGGCGATTTCTAGCACATGACAGCCAAGGAATTTTCTGATGGCTCGCAGAGCCTGAGTGCTTCCACGCTCAGGCTCCTCTGGTTCTGCGCCGCTCTCCTGGCTCCCACGACATTGTTCGCGAATGACAGCCAGCCGACGCTCAATCCGCTGACAGCTAAGGCCATCACCGAGTTCCAGGCGGGCCAAAAGGCCGCGGCCTGCGCCGATGCCACCACCGCGCTAGCAACTGATGCCCTGGACCAAAAGGCCTTAGGGATCTCCAAACTGACCTGTGGCGAAAAGCCCATCGATAAGATGGACTTCAAGAAGAAGCCTCAGAAGGATGAGGAAGAGGAAAAGGACAACCTCAAGCCCAAGCCCTTCTCAGGCAGAGCCAATGGCCACCAAGACCAGCAACAGCAGCAGCAACCGGCCCTACAGGGCCAGAAAGAAAGCGGTCTGGAGACCGGAGGACTTCCGGCCGAGAACATCCCCTCCCAGGTCATCAGCTCCCCGCCAGCCGGGCCCGGCGTCCAGGACCAACCCACGACCTATGACAAGCTCACGGAATCACAGTCGCTTCTGGCCCACGGCAAGCTTGCCGAGGCGGCGGCGGCGGCCCGGCGAGCCGTCGAGCTTCAACCCAAGAACCGGCAAGCTTTCGACGCCTGGGCCGAAGCCAGCCGCCAACTGCGCAGCTATGACCAGGCGCTCGCCATCTCCGAGCGTGGACTCCAATCCTTCCCCAACGACCTGGACCTTCTCAAGAACAAGATCTTCGCGCTGAACAAGAAAAAGGATTACATGGCGGCCATCACGGCCGCCGACCGGGCCCTGGCCCTCTACGCAACGGACGCCGCGCTTCTGGCACTGAAGGCTTATGCCTTAGGCCGCAGCGGCGACCACGAGGGAATGATCAAGGCCTTGGAGACCGCCTTCGCGCTCGACCCAAGCTTTGAGCCGCTCCTGATAGACGCACGCAAGTCAAAAGACGGCGAGCCGTTCCTCATGCCCGGCGACAGAAAAGAGGAGCCCCTCCAGTCCGTCCCGGTCAAGCGCGAGAGCAGCTCCCTAACCGGCCTGATCATCTTCGGCGGGCTCATCACACTGCTGATCATCGTCGCGTTGCTCACGGTCACCGGTGTGTTCAAGAGCGACGAGGCCGTAGCGACGCCCGGCCCGGATGAGCCGACCGACCCACCGACGGCCCCATGAACTACCTCCACGCCGCGCTCCTGGGCTTGGTCCAAGGATTGGGCGAGTTCCTGCCCATATCGAGCTCCGCGCACCTGGTGCTCATGCCCTGGCTCTTCAAATGGGATTATCAAGGTCTAGAGTACGACGTGGCCTTGCATTGGGGCACGCTGGCCGCGGTCTGCGTCTATTTCGGGAAAGACTGGCTTGAGCTCCTGAAAGCCGGGCTCTCTTCAGCCGAGTCCGCGCAGAAGCGCCTCTTCTGGGCCATCGTGCTGGCCACCATCCCAAGCGGAGTGGTCGGGCTGTTGCTCGAGCACCGGATTGAGAAGGACCTGCACTCCCCGGTCATCATCGCCCTGACCTTGGCCGTGTTCGGGCTCTTGCTGGGTCTATCCCAACGCCTGGGCCGCCAAGAAAAGTCCGCGACGGAACTGGGCCTGCGCGATATCTTCCTCATCGGCTGCGCCCAGGCCTTGGCCGTAATACCGGGCGTGTCGCGCTCAGGCAGCACCATCACGGCCGGGCTTTTGCTGGGCCTCAAGCGCGAAGAAGCGGCGCGGTTCTCGTTTCTGCTCATGGTGCCCATCGTGATCGGGGCCGGGGTCATGAAGCTCCACCACCTGCGCTTGGCCGAGACCGGCGGTTCTTTCTGGTTCGGCATCCTGATCACGGCCATCGTGGGCCTGGGCTGCATCAAGTTCATGCTCTCATACCTCAAGCGTAATGGGGTGGGGGCCTTCGTGGTCTACCGCGTCCTGTTCGCCGCCCTCTGCATCGTCTGGGCCCTGCGCTAGCTTGGAAAGACTCCTGCGCGTGAAGGTCCACCCCGACTCGCGCGAGAACCGCCTGGAAGAGAAGAGTCCGACTTCCTACGAAGCCTGGGTCAAGGCCGAGGCCGAACAAGGCAAAGCCAATGCCGCGGTGCTCGCTTTGCTCGCCGCGCGCTTGGGGCTCGAAACCAAGAGGCTGCGCATCATCAAGGGAGCGACCTCTCCTTCAAAAATCGTCCAAATACTCGGCTAGTGGCCGCCGCTCTTGGACGACCTCACGTCCCAGACGAAGAGCATGAGGACGGCCCCGATAAGGGCGAACGGAATAGGCCAGATTTTCCAGACGTTCCAGCCGAAGTTCGTGGTAATCTTGCCGACAAACCATCCGGTGAACGGGGCGGCGAAGAAATACTGCGCCCCGTCGAAGATGCCCGCGGCCGAAGCCGAGCCGTGCTTGCCGCCGATATCCATAGACGCCGCGCCCATGATCACGCCGTGCACCCCGTTGACGAAGAACGATAGGAGCGACAGACAAAGGACCGTCTCCCACCCGCCCAAACTCTTGGCACCGACGAAGTAGAAGATAACGAGGCTGACCGCCATACCCACGAAGCCGGCGCTGATGACCGGCGCGCGACGACCGAGCCGGTCCGAAATGGGGCCGAGAGCGAAGCCTCCGAGGATACCGAAGACGGCGATGCCCCAGGGCATGGCCTGGGCGATGGAGCTGGTGCCGGTCACCCCGATGACTTCCTTCAGGTAAAGCGGCCACCAAGAATCAACGACGCTGCGCCGCACGAAGCCGATCATGATCGAAGCCAGGGCGAAGATGAGGACGTTCCTATTGCTGACCACGCCTTTGATGAGCTCCCACGTGGTCGGCCTAACCCGGGCCAGACCCTTGTCATCGGGAAGAACGGCCGGGTAGCCGGCCTGCTCCGGCTTGTCCGTCACGAAGAAGTAGTCGAGACCCGCGAATACAGCGACCAAAGCGGCGGGAATCCAGAAACCCCAGTACCAGGTCGTGGCCGCGGCAATGGCCGGCACGCCCGCGAAGGCGAAGACCAGGCCCATCCGGATCAGAATGCCGAAGATGGCACTGAAGGTGCCGCGCTCGTGAGGGGCGAACCACTGGGAATTGATCTGAATGATCGCCATCGCGCCGAAGGATTGGAAGTAAGCATTGACTGCCCAGACCGCCGACATGATGTAGGCCGTCTCCCGCGGGGCGAACGAACCAATGAGCCAGTGACCGGCGCCGAAGGCCAAGTTGGCGGCCACGACGCCGACCGAACCGATCAGGTAGGCCTTGCGGCCGCCGATCCGGTCAACGATAGCGGCGTTGATGATGACCGACAGTCCGTAGAAGAACGGCAGAGCCGTCTCGAGGATGGACAGGTCCTGCTTGGTCCACCCGAATGCAGCGAGCAGGAGTGGAGAAATCGCCGAATAGTTATACCGCGACATCATGAAGAGCGCGTACAACACGCCGATGACGATCCAGTTCTGCCGGCGCCGCCATTCGAAAGAAATCTGTCCGTTCATGACATTCTCCAAGACTTCAGGTCCGCGGGAGAAAACCCAATCGGGCGTCCATTATCCAATATTTCAGGCGCGTGCGCGCGTCCAGCTCGATAAAATCTATCTGACAGCCTTCCGGGCGGGCGAGCTTTGCTCACCGCAACCGCCCACGCAGCGAGCGACAGAACCCCGTCTGATCAGCTTATAGATAGCGTCTTCGACGCGCCAGTTCGTTAAGAACGACCCCGAACGCTAGTTGGCAGCCCTGAAGCTCAGGATATCGCCGTCTTCCACGACATAGTCCTTGCCCTTGAGGGAGAACTTGCCGGCTTCCTTGACCTTGGCCTCGGAGCCCAACTCGATCAAGTCCTTGTACTTCATGTGCTCGGCACGGATGAATCCCCGTTCCAGGTCCGTGTGGATGGCGCGGGCGGCCTGCGGCGCGGTGGATCCCTTACGCACCGTCCAGGCGCGCACCTCGTCCGTGCCGCTCGTGTAATAGGACATCAGTCCCAAAGCCTCGTAGATGCCGCGTGTCAAGACCGCCACGGCCGGCTCCGCAATGCCCATGCCTGAGAGAAACTCCTCGCGCTCCTTAGGGTCCGACATGGCCGCGATCTCAGCCTCAAGCTTGGCGTCGAAGAAGGAGAGGCTCATGCGCGAGCCGAACTCTTTTTCCAACGCCGTGCGCAGAGCCGCTTCCTCGGAGCCATGCATCACGTTGACCACGCCCGCGATGGCCTTGTCGGTTAGAAACTGGTAATTGAACAGGACGGCTTTCTCCGGCTCTGTGAGGCCCAAAGCCCGGACCGTTTTTCCCGTCTCCAGGCCGGCGATCACCTTCTGAACCGCAGCCGACTCACGCATTTTCTCAGGCGTGCTCTTGGCGCGCATCTCGCTGGCGAGCTTATCCTTGCGCCGCTCCATGAGGAAGAGGTCCGCGAAAACCAACTCAGAGAGGAATGTGTCCAGGTCGCGCCGGGCATCCACCGTACCTGCGGGATGGAACACGGAGGGATCCGGGAAGGCGCGCGCCACCACCACGATGCCATCGAGATTGCGCACGTCGTCGAGCCAGACCGCCTTGCCCTCGGATTTCTCCACATCGGGCAGGAGCAGCAGATCCGTGCGCGCGTAGGTGGTCTTCTCCGGCTTGTACAAGGCGGAGAGGGCGTCGACGCGCGGGTCACGGATCTGAAAAACCCCAGGCACGCCCTTGGCGGGCACAACCGCCACATCGGAGCCGGTCAAGAGCTTGAAAAGAGTTTTCTTACCCGCGCCCTGTAGTCCCAGCAAAGCGATCTTCATGTGATTGTCCTTGAAAGCCGGGCTTATGATATCAAATCATCTCGGGCGCATGGCTTAGAACAAACCCGGCGTCAGCGGCGGCCTGCGACGAGCAGCCTCGTCGGCAGGGAGGATGCAAAAGACCTGCGCGCGCCCATCCTGGATGTGGAAGTGAGCGTCGTAGTGCAGGACAAAGAAGGCGAACACCCTATCCGGCCGCAGCTGGGCCCGGTCTCGCAGGTTGCGCGGGTCATGGCTGAGGCTACTTTCCATGAGCCGCTTGACTTTGGAGCGGATGCGGACGGGCACGACCCGGCGCAGATCCGCCAAGGCCGACTTGGTGAACTCCACCTCAAGCCGGGGCACGCGACAGCGGTCCACCCATCCGATGCGCGGCCGAGAGGGCCGGTCGCAGGCCGGCAGATAAGGCTTGATGTCAAGGACTGGCGTGCCGTTGACCAAGTCCACGCCTGTGAGAAGCAAAGTGTCGCCTTCGATGGCCGTAAGCCGCGCCAGCGTCAAGCCGATGGGGTTGGGCCGATGCGGAGAGCGGCAAGCGAACACACCTATAGTGCCGCCCCGTAGACGCGGCGGGTGGATCTTAGAAAGGTATCCCTTGTTGGTGTTCAGATGAAACTGAAAGATGAGCCAGACGTGGCTGAACTCGGAAAGCCCAACCAAGGACTGCCCTGGGAGGAACTCCGAAAGGACGCGCAAGCGTGCGGGGGCTCGGGGCACCAGGGAACCTTGGCGCGGGGTGCCGAACTTTTCTCGGAAGCAGGATTCGATGAAGCCGATAGGACGCAGCATGACTCAGATATGGTATCAGAAGTTCCCTGCAGGGAGCGACACACATAAACCATCTGTTGCATAATGGCTCCCAATAGACTTAAAATCCCCCCTACGCCATGGCCCAAGACCCCCGGCACGACGAGCTCGTGGAGTTCATCCGCGACAACACCAGCACGGTCCCCTGGCCGCAGGTGGAAACCGTACTGCACGAGCGCGGCTACGACTCGAAAGAGATCTCTGCGGCTTTAGACAGGGTCTTCCCCGGCCAAAAGGGCCAAAAAGAAAAACCGGGCGGCCTATGGGCCGGGATGGTGGGCGCCCTGATCGGCGTCATCGTCTGGGTCATCCTCGCCATCCTCTACCGCCACGCCCGCTAGCTCTCCTCTCCTTCATACTGACAGGGATGAGGCGCTGTCTCCTGCTTTTTTCAGCTAACGCGTCTCGCTGGAGACCGGCTGCTGGTCCAAGCTTTGGTGGGACTGCTCGGAACGCCGACGGACCGATTCGTCATCAGCCACAGTCGGCCGCTTCGGACAGCCGTTGAACATAGCGAGCAAGGGAAGCAACACCCAAGTCAATCGTCTCATATCATGGCCTCCAGGATACGGCATCGTCGCATCAGTCGCCTCGAAAACACGGTGGCCTCTTCTCCAGAAAAGCCCGGATGCCCTCCGCATAGTCATGGCTCTCGAAGACCTTCCGGCGCAACTCTTCCACGCGTTCGAAGGTCTCGGGGCTGATAGGGTGAGCGCCGGAGAGGATGCGAAACTGCTCCTTGATGACGGCGACCGATAGCGCCGAATGCGCCGTGGCCTTGCGTGCCAGGCAAAAAGTGAACTCCTCGAGCTGCTCGGGCGGCACCAGGTGATTAAGGATGCCGAACGCCAGGGCGCGGACCGCGTCGACGGGCTCGGCCGTGAAGAACATCTCCTTGGCGCGGTTCAAGCCCAAATGATTGATGAAGTGAAGTATGCCCGAGGCGTTGTAGGGGATGCCCACCTTGACCGGCGTGATGGCGAACGTAGCACTGGGGTCACCCACGGCCATGTCGCAAGTCAGGGCCAAGTCGCAGGCCCCGCCCCAGACCCCGCCGCGCACCATAGCGATGACCGGACCGGGGAAAGCTTCGACCGCGCGCAGTACCCGCTCCAGCGGGCTGTCATAACACAAGGGATCGTGCTGCGACTTCTCTATTTCGGCCAGGTCGACTCCGGCCGACCAGACCTTGGAACCCGGCGCAGCGGCCAATACCACCACAGGCACGCGCTCGGCGCGCAAGCGCTCCAGGGCAGCGGCCAGCTCATCGAGAAGCCCTGCACACAAGGCATTGCGCTTGCCCGGGTTACCGAAGGTGATGAGGCCGACCTTCTCCCGGACCTCTGTGGCGGTGAAACCCATACTATCTCCCACTCGTCGGGACCCTCTTTTTCTTCGTGGCCTGGAGCGCGGCTAGGACCTTCTCCGGCGTAAAAGGCGGCGCGAAGAGCCGCACGCCCACCGCGTCGTAGATAGCATTGGCGATGGCCGGCTGCGGCCCGTTGATGCCGATCTCCGAGACCGACTTGGCACCGAAAGGACCGTCGGGCTCGTAGGTCGGGATGAGGATGGTCTGAAAAGGCGGGGCGTCGCCGGCGGAGTAGATCTTATAGTTTCGAAAGGATGAATTGACCATGGCCCCGGCCGCGTTGAAGCGCATCTCCTCAGTCAGAGCGTACGAGAGGCCGTTGAGGACCGCCCCGTCGTTCTGCCCCTCGGCCAGAGTCGGGTTAATGGCCGTACCGCAATCCACCGTAGAGACATAAGAGAGGACCTCGACCTGGCCGGTTTCGGTGTCCACCTCCACTTCAGTAAAATGCGCAGCGAAAGGTGGAGGCGAACTGGTCGCGGTGTGCGAGGCCACGCCCATGATCTGGTGCTGGTCATGATAGTAGAATGCGGTGTTGGCCACCTCAGACAGGGAACAGGAACGGCCGGACTTGCCCACGGCCTTTCCGTCCTTGAGATCCACATCCTCAGGATCCTCGTCTAATATGCGCGCCGCGACCTTAAGGATCTGCTCGCGCGCGTGCAAAGCGGCCTTCTTGACCGCGTTGCCGGAGATAAAGGTGGTCGAAGAGGCATAGGCCCCCACGTCGAAAGGAGTCAAGTCCGTATCCGAGGACAGCACGATGATATCCTTAACGGAAATTCCCAGGACCTCGGCCGCGATCTGGGCCAGGACCGTGTCCGAGCCGGTCCCCAAGTCGGTGGCTCCCATATGCAGATTGAACGAGCCGTCCTCATTCATCTTGATGGAGGCGGCGGCCATGTCCACCTCCGGGATGCCTGAGCCCTGCATGAGGCAAGCGCAGCCCAGACCCCGGCGCTTGACGCCGGTCTGCTTGGCGTTGCGCTTCTTCCTCTCGCGCCAGCCGAAAGCCTCCATTCCCTTATCGATGCAGGCGTCCATGCCGCAGGAGCCGATCTTCTGCTCGATGCCCTCGCGACCCTCGCCCATGGCCTTGAAGACCGGGGAGCCCTCGCCGGAGCGGATGTAGTTCTTGCGGCGGAACTCGATGGGGTCCAGGCCCAGTCCTTCAGCCATCATGTCCATCTGGCTCTCCCAGGCGAAAAAACCCTGGGTCGCGCCGAAACCACGGTAGGCGCCGCCTACCGGGAGGTTAGTGTAGACCGAACGGCCAATGAAGCGGGAGTTCTTGGCCTGGTACATGGGCAAGGTGTGCGAGCCCGAGCACATCATGACGGTCAGGCTGTGCGCGCCGTAGGCCCCGTTGTCGCAGTAGACCTCCATGTGCGCGTCCGTGATGGTGCCGTCCTTCTTGGCCCCAGTCTTGAGCCGGAGCACGAAGGGATGGCGCGTGCGCGAGGAGATGAAGGTCTCCTTGCGTGAGAACTCGAGCTTGACCGGCCGCCTGGTCGCCAAGGTCAAGGCCGCGCACACCGGCTCGAGCAGGACCTCCTGCTTGGAGCCGAAGCCCCCGCCGATGCGGGGCTTGATGACGCGGATGGACTTGAGCGGCAGCTGCAGGACCCGAGCCGTGATGCGCCGGCAGTGGAAGGGCACCTGGGTGGAAGTGCGGATGACCAGTCTGCCGTCGCCGTCGAAGTAGGTGATGGCGATGTGGGGCTCCAGGGCGCAATGCTGGGCCCATTGCGTCTTGTACCACTGATCGATGACGATGTCGGCCTCGGAGAACCACTCGTTCTCCTTGACCTCGAAGTCGAACTTGGCGCAGATATTGTGCTGGACGTCCGGGATATTCTTGGAGTCTTCCTCGTCGTGGATGACGGGGGCGCCGTCCTTCATGGCGGCCATGGTGTCGAACACCGCGGGCAGGACCTCGTAGTCCACCTTGATCTTGCTCAGAGCCTCTTCCGCGGCTTCGGCCGTTTCGGCGGCGACGGCCGCAATGCGGTCGCCCACGTAGCGGGCCTTCTCGCTGAGGACCAAAGTGTCGTAGGGCGATGGCTCGGGGTAGCCCTGCCCGGCCGTGGTGTGGCGCACGCGAGGCAAGTCCTCGTGAGTGAGCACCGCAAGAACGCCCGGCACCTTCTTGGCGGCCCGGGTATCGATGCTCTTAATGCGCGCGTGGGCGTAGGGGCTGAATAGGATGCGGCCGACGAGCAGTCCCCGGATGTCAACATCATCCGTGAACTGGGCCGTACCGCAAGCCAAGGCCAGCGCGTCGATCTTGTCGACCCGGTGGTTGACGACCGTGAAAACCCTCTTATCCGCGACGCCCATGGCTATTTCCCTCCTGGAGAAGCCTTGATCCTCTTGGCGGCCAAAAGCACCGCCTCGATCTGCTTGACGTAGCCCGTACAGCGACACAGGTTGCCGTCCAAAGCCCGGCGCGCGGCCGGCTCATCCGGGTCCGGGTTCTCGTCTAAAAGCGCCTTGGTCGCCAGCACCATGCCCGGGATGCAGAAGCCGCACTGCACCGCGCCCGACTCCACGAAAGCCTGCTGGATGGGATGGGGCCGGTCCGGCGTGCCGAGACCCTCGATGGTCAAGACTCTGCGACCGTGGGCCTGAGCCGCGAACATCATGCAAGCCAACACGGGCCGGCCGTCCAGAAGCACGGTGCAGGTACCGCAGTCGCCGTTGTCGCAGCCTTTCTTGACGCCTTTGTAGCCTTCCCGGCGCAAGGTGTCGAGCAGGTACTCGCCCGAAACGACCTTCAGTGCCTGGTCCCGGCCATTGATGTTGACGGTGATGGCGATCACCCCGTCGACCGCCTTCAAAACGCCGCGTCCCTTAGTCTTGGCCATTTCTCTCACCTCATCTGTTGAAAGCTTCGATCAGACAGCGCCGCACCATGACCCCGGAAGTCCGGCAGGCGTAAGCCTTGGCTGGGGCGCCAGTGGTGAGCGACTGAAGCTCGGCCGCGGCAGCGGTCTCGGCCGCGCACGCCGCAGCCTCGCCGCAGCTCCTGCCGATCAAGGCCGCCTCAGCCTTGCCTAGACGCACGGCCCGAGGCAGCACCGAACCGATCACCACGGAGGCGCGGCGCACCGCGCCGTCTTCTTGTTCCACTGCGACCACGCAGTTGGTGTAGGCCTCCCAACTGGTCTTGGTGAGCACAAGGCGCGCGCAGGCGCACGACCAAGTCCTGGTCTCGGCCGGCACGCGCACCTCGATGACGATGTAGCGCGTGCCCAGCTCGCGCATGAGCCCTGGCTCAAGAAGCTGGGCAAAGGGGATGATTATCTCGCGGCGCCCGTCCGTGCATACCGCGACCGCGTCCAGAGCCAGGAAGACCGGGGGCAGGTTGTTGTGCGGATGGGCGCGCGCCACGTTGCCGCCCACGGTGCCCATGCTGCGGGCCAGGGCGTTGCTCCAGTGGCTCGCCGCCTTGACGATGACGCCGCACGCCCACTTGCCCAGCAGCGAAGACTTCTCAAGCTCCGCGACCGAGCAAAGGGCTCCGATGCGCAGCCACTTCTTATCTGCCGCGATATGCTTGAGCGGCAGGTCAGCCAGATCCACCACGGTCTCTACCGTTGGCAGCAGAGCCCGCGAGAGGCGCGTGCCTCCGGCCACGACCACGGCCTTGCTCTTGAGCCGGTTGATGAGGCTCGCGGCCTCCTTGGCGCTGGTAGGGAAGCAGAACTGCTTGATGTTGTTCTTCATCTGCGGTCAACCTCCGGATATGGGAGGGAAGATGTGCAGGACGTTGCCCTCCTTAAGCTGTACCTGGTCCAAAGCGTTGCGGTCAAGGATCTCCGAATCCAAGGCCAGGAGGAACTCGTTGCGCACGGTGCCCTTCACATCGAACAGCGCCTGGGCGACCTCTGCGCCGCCGAGTTCGGCCACGCGGCCGACCGCGTCGGCGGCCGTCTTGCCCTCCACCCAGATCTGGGACTTGCCCAGGCGCAAGCGTAACGTGGTGTAGAGCTTGACCAACACCTTGGGCATCTAGGCCGCCTTCTCCAGCATCTCTCGTGAGAGCTTGTTGGCCTTGCGGGCCAGAACGGCCTCGTCCACATTGACGAGACGACCGTCCTGGACGACCTGCTTGCCGTCGACCAGAACGTGCTTGGCCTTATGGCTGGCCCCGCAGAAGACTGCGGCGGCCACGGGGTCGGACAGAGAGCCCGCAAAATCGATGCCGCTGAGGTCAAAAAGAGCGATATCCGCAGCCTTGCCAGGCGAGAGCTCGCCGATGTCGTCGCGGCCAAGAACCTGGGCCCCGCCGCGCGTGGCGATCCACAGGGCGTCGCGCGCGGACATGGAGCCCACGCCGGACTTAACGCGGGCCACGAGCATGGCCTGGCGCACTTCGGCGAGCATGTCGCAACAGTCGTTGGAGGCGGAGCCGTCTACGCCGATGCCCAAGGGAACCTTATCATTCAAATACATACGCGTGGGCGCGATGCCTGAACCAAGGCGCAGGTTAGAAGATGGGCAGTGGGCCACGCCGGTATTGGTCTGGCCCATAAGCCGGGACTCCGCCTCGTTCATGTGCACGCAGTGGGCGAACCAAGAGCGGCCGCCCTCGAGCCAACCCACGGACTCCATGTAAGCCAAAGGCCGCATCTTATAGAGTTCCAAACAGTAGGCTTCCTCGTCGAGCGTCTCGGCCAAGTGAGTATGCAGGCGCACATCCCATTTCTTGGCCATCTGGGCCGAAAGCTTGAGGAGCTCCGTGGTCACCGAGAAAGGCGAGCAGGGAGCCAAAGCAATACGGGTCATGGCATAGGGCTTACGGTCGTGATATTTTCCGACCAGCCGCTCGCAATCTTTCATGATCTCGTCTTCGGTCTGCACGACGTCGTCGGGGGGCAGGCCGCCCTTGGACTTGCCGCGCGACATGGATCCGCGGCAGGCGTGGAAACGCATGCCGACTTGGGCCGCGCCATCGATCTCGTGATCGATCAAGTCGGCGCTTTTGCCGCCTGGAAAAAGGTAGAAGTGATCCGAACTGGTTGTGCAGCCGGTCAAGAGCAATTCGCCCAGGCCGACCTGGGCGCTGATATTGACGCCTTCCGGGGTAACGTGCCGCCAGACTTCGTAGAGGTAAATGAGCCAATCGAAGAGCTTGCTGTCCTGCACCGCGGATAGGTTTCGAGTAAGGGTCTGGTAAAGATGATGATGCGTGTTGATGAAACCGGGGAAAACCACGCAGTCCTTGGCGTCAATGATATCGTGGGCTTTGGCCTTGATGCCTGGCCCGATCTTTTTGATGACGTTGCCTTCAATAAGGAGGTCGCTGTTTGAAAATTCATCGCGAGCATTATTCATACACGCGATGCGCAGAGCGTTCTTGATGAGGGTGATTTTCATGTCGAGAATACGGATTTCACTATCGCCGGCCTATAATAACATATCTTTCCAAGAACGTCCGGCCGGCGGATCACGGGGCGCGGTAGATCGCGACCTCCGCATTGGCGAACAGGGGGCGGGTGTTCGCAAAAGCCGGCCTGCGCCCTCCGATCAAGTCTTTTTCCAAAGGCCCCAGCCAGAAATAATCCAGCGCGATACGTCCCGGAACCGCCTCGACGGCAGCGGCATCGGGCAGTGTATACGGACCAAAAAAGCCCAAGCGCGACTTGGCGTGAGCCGCCTGATCCAGAGATACGCCGAATAGGCGCAGCGCCAAACGGAACCGCCCTGCGTTTTCCGCGCGGGGCAGGTCCGAGGCACCGAATGGATTATCGTAAGCGGCCAAGACCTTGCAGCGCGTCAACATCGGGATCAGAAGGGTCGTCGAGGGGTCCAATGTCGCGACCACGCTATCGAGCGGAGCATTCCGATTCAACCAGTCCGCAGCCTCCTCGATGGGCTTGGGATACGCATACAAGGGATAGCGGATGGCGGCATAAACCATGCTCTGAAGAAGGAAGGCCGTCGCCGCCGCTAGCGACAGCATGTTCCATGGCCGAACTCTTTTTTTTGCGGCTTCCCAGCAATCAAGGGCGAAAAGAAACGTGTATATATTGCCAAAAAAGTGCCAGTGATTGGTCTCATGCTTCAAACCGGTAACAAGTTGCAGGTTACACATGATGAAAAGACTTCCTTCAAAAGCCGTCAAATACAACAGCGGCGCATTCTCTTTGCTGGCGCAGCGACGACAACCTTCCAGAAAAGCGGCAAGGTAAAGTATTGATATCCAGTCCAATCGTCGAGAAACCTCGGCGGCAGCGACGAGTTCAGGGCTGAGCGGCAAGGAATAAATCGCCCACGGCAGGCTCATGGCCAACGCCGATAATAGCGGCAGCCACAACTCATGGACAATGCGGCGGCGGCGCCAGCATTCCATAAGAGCCAGCAAGGCGCAACAACCGACCGCAGTAGTCCAAATATCCACATGCACGTAAGCCAACAAACCGCTGGCAGCACCCGCAGCCAGCAGGAGGGCCCCACCGCGTCGCTCAACGGATTTTATAGTCAGCAAGGAAACGGCGAATATCGCCGGGAAGGTGATGGCGGGACGGGTCAAGCGCACGACATGCTCAGCCCGGCCCCAGCGCAGGACGTCCCAGCAGGCATGCAATACTCCTTTAAACGTGGAAAGGTCGATCCATCGCAAGATGTCGGTGGTATTGCCGTAGAGAAGGTAGCCAAAAAAGGTGACGAACACGGCGAAAAAAATGGCGACTGGCGGCGCTCGCGTGATCCGTTCGGCTAAAAGATAGGCCAGATAGAACCAGAAAAATGCCAGGACCAGCCGGCATAGCGCCCAGGTCCACTGGATGTTTCCTACGGCCCTTTGGATCAGCCCCAGGACAAAAAAATCGAGAAAATCGTAACAAATGAGCCGTGGCCGCCGATTTTCCTTTATATAGGGATCATAGGGCAGCCGATGCCGAGCGGCCGTCTGCGTGCGCGCCGCGAACATGCCTTCATCCAAGAACGGATAGTCCCAACCAATGACGGCAAAGGACCCTTTATTCCAGCCCTGCGTCAGCTCGGGGCATTTCGTCATAAAGGCCTGACGATACAAGGCCATCAAGGGATAGTGCATGTTGCAGGCCACGGCGACCAAGGCCGATAAAATCAGGAGCTGACGATGACGGATGAACATGCGAGGCATTTTACAAAATCAGGCGAGGTCGACCCATCCCCACTCTTTCTGATAGAGAGACAGGAGCCTCTCACGCAGACCGGCATTCTCCCGGGACAGGAGCCGCGGATCCTCAGCAAGAGCCCACTGCGCATCCTGCCGCGCCGCGGAGAGGAGCGCCGCGTCCCGGAAGATGTCCGCGACCTTAAGCGCGAGTTCGCCGTGCTGGGCCGTGCCGATGAACTCTCCCGGCCCTCGCAATTTCAGGTCCTCCTCCCCGATCCTGAAACCGTCCGAAGAAGCCACCAAAGTCTCTAGGCGCTTCTGGGCCTGCGGGGTCCTGGCCTCTGCCACCAAGAAGCAGATTGACTCCAGGCGGCTGCGGCCGATGCGGCCGCGCAGCTGGTGCAAGGAGGCCATGCCGAACCGGTCCGCGTTCTGGATCACCATGACCGTCGCGTTGTGCACGTCAATGCCCACCTCGATGACCGGGGTCGCGACCAGCACCTGCCAAGCCCCGGCCGCGAACTCGCGCATCACCCGGGTCTTCTGCTTGCCCGGCATGGCTCCGTGGATGAGCGCGACATTGAGCCCCGCCAAAGGCCCCGCGCGCAGGCGCTCGAACTCCTGCTTGGCAGACAGCAGGTCCAGCCGGCTCGATTCATCGATGATCGGGTACACGATATAGGCCTGGTGCCCGACGGCGACCTCCTTCTTAAGGAAGTCCAGAGCCTCCTCCTCTCCCGCGCGGACCGTGCGCGCCGTGGTCTTGCCCGGAGGCATCTCGTCTAAAGTAGAAACGTCGAGATCCCCATAAAGCGCCAAGGCCAAGGTCCGCGGGATAGGCGTAGCCGTCATGATGAGCAGGTCTAAAATCGAGCTCTTCTGGCGCAAGGTCGCGCGCTGGCGCACGCCAAAGCGGTGCTGCTCATCGATAACCGCCAGGCGCAGGCGCGGGAACCGCACGTCTTCCTCCAGCAGGGCATGCGTGCCAACCAGGATGTCCACCTCACCGCGACGCACTGCCGCGAGCGTCTGCTCGCGCTCCTTGGCCTTAAGCCTCGACGTCAGCATGGCCAGACGCACAGGCAGGTCGCGCAAGAAACCCTTCATGGTCGCCAGATGCTGGTCCGCCAGGATCTCGGTGGGCGCCATGAACGCGCCCTGAAACCCATTCTCCACGGCCAGGAGCAGAGCCGAGAGAGCGACCACGGTCTTGCCCGAGCCCACGTCGCCCTGCAGGAGCCGAGTCATGGGGCTGGGACGTCGCAGGTCGTCGAATATCTCGTTGATCACCCGGATCTGCGCACGGGTGAGCTCGAAGCCAAGCTGTCCCCGGAACGGCGTCAGCAGGGTCTTCCGGATCTCGTAGCCGAAGCCCTTGGAGAGCTCCTTGGTCTGACGACGCTTTAAGAACCACGCCAGCTCCAGAAGCAAGAACTCCTCGTACGCCAGCCGGGAGCGGGCCGCGTCGCGCTCGGGGAACGCGGCCGGGAAATGCACGGCGCGTAAAGCCTGACCGTAAGCCAGGAGCCGGCGCTCTTCGAGGAACCTCCCGGGCAGGTACTCAGGAAGCTGCGCGGCGCGGTCGGCCAAGACCGTGTGGATGAGTTCGCGCAGGAAACGCTGGGTGATGCCCTCGGTCAGGCTGTAGACCGGCACGATGCGGCCCACGTGGATGGCGGCGCGCGGGTCGTCTTCGAGATAATACTCTTCGGCGTGCACCTCGTGCGCGCCCAGCAGGCCCGGCTCGCTGCGACCGACCACCCACAGGTCGCAGCCCCGCACCACGTCGCGCTTGAGAGCCTCGAACACGTCGTAGCGCCGGCTGCCGTGCTTGAACCACAGCACCGGCAGCTTCCCCGTCGCCGTAGCGACGGTTGCCTTATAGATGGCCATACGCGGCCCGGCCTGGAAATGCTCGACCCGCGTTACCCGGCCTCTGGCCACGATTAGGGTGTCTACCAGTGGCCGAGTGAGATCCGTGGGCTGGCGCCGGTCCTGCCAGTCCCGCGGGAAGTGATGCAGCAGGTCCGACACTCTCTTGACGCCAAGGCGCTCTAGGGCCACAGCCCGGCGAGGACCCACTCCCTTAAGGTATTGGACGGATTGTTTGAGGATATCAGTCGCGGGCAGTTGCTCCATCACCGTCTATTTTGTAAAATTTATGATACTCTGTAAAAGGATCAACCATGTCATTTAAGTGCAGCATCTGCGCCAAGGGCCCGGTTTCAGGCTTCAGCTACAGCCATTCCCACCGGGCCACCAAGCGCATCTTCCGGCCGAACCTCCAGAGGCAGAAGGTCGCCATCGCGGGACGCACGCGCAGCGTCTATGTGTGCACCGCCTGCATCAAGTCCGGCCGCGCCGTGCGGCCCGTGCGCTAGCATCTCTTCGGCTACGCCGTCGTGCTGGCAATCATCGGGGCGGCCGGAGCCATAGCCGTTGTCATCGGCGTGCTGATCACCATGCCCTTCGCTTGGCTGGCCGGCGCGGCCTTCTATAACCGCCTGACCAAGCCGACATCTTAGGTCCAAAGCCTTCCGCCCTCGTAGGCCCTGCGTCCCATGCGGCCGAGCCGCCTCCTTTCTACACTATGTCAATGGCGCCCCGCCCCTCCGATCGCTCGGCCGTTCTGACCTCTTTCCTTATTGTTCTGACGACCGCCCTACCATCCGTTGCCCAGAAAGCGACCTACGAACCGGTCCGCCTGATGCCGACATGGGCCCTGACCGCCCCCATGGTCGGGACCCGACCGATATCCCTGACGGCGCCGACAATCCGCGCGACCCTCACCCCCTCGCTCCAAGCGCCCGCGCTGACCACGACCCTCTCTCCCCGAGTCCAAGCCGCTCACTTAGTCGGCTCTCTCGTGATCGCTCCCGTAGCTCCGGGCCCGGCCGCGCCAGCCGCCTCGATCATCGAGACCGGGATCACGGTCCAGCAAGCCCTCTCCCAGCGTAACGCCCAGGACTCCCAGGTCCTTTCCTCTTTCTACGAAGGAATCCGCCGTTGCGCCCCTGCCGTCGACCTCTCGCCCGTCAAGGCGCCAGCCGCTTCCGGTTCCGACTATCTCGCCAAAACCCAGGGGCTCTCCGGATCCCAGCTCCTGACCTCCCTCCACCAGATCACCGGCCGCGACTATCACGCCCACGAATACAAGGATGCCAGTCAATACATGTTCTCCGTGGCCGACAACATCGTCAGCCATGGCGTACGCGGGGTCGTAGACGCCTACTCGGGCATCTTCGTGCCGGGCACCAGCAGCAACGGTGGCGATTACTCGGATGGCGGCGACCAAGACGGCGACGGCTATCCAGAGCGCGATGGCATGAATGTGGAGCACACCTGGCCGCAGTCCTTCTTCGACAAGGTCCTGCCAATGCGCTCTGACCTACACCACCTCCTGCCGACCTTCCAGCATCCCAACAGCATGCGCAGCAACCTGCCCTTTGGTGAAGTGACCGGCCAACCGGACTATTCCAATGCTGGAGGCGCCAAAGAAGGCGGGGGGGTCTTCGAGCCCCCGGACGCATCCAAGGGCCGGGTCGCGCGCGCCATCCTCTATTTCTACACCCGCTACTACGACCAAAACATCACCCAGGGTGCCTACAACCACGGCTTTTTCAAGGACCGCATCGACATGTTTTTGCGCTGGAACCGGGAGCATCCCCCGACCACGGACGAACTGCGGCGCAACGATCTCGTCGAACAATTCCAAAATAACCGTAACCCTTACGTCGACGACCCATCTTTGGCCGACCTCGTAGGCGTCGGAAGCTTCAATGATAATTTCCGCCGCTTCCCTTCGTCGGCCCGCCTCTCCCCGCTGGACTTCACCCTACACTGAGCCTTGACGCGGGCCGCACCCCGCATTATACTCTGTGATGTCTGCCCAGGAGGATTTCATGGACATCGCGCCCGAACCCGGAGCCCCGCTTCATCAGCCCGCCCCGGCCGCAGTCGCCGAATTCGTCCCGGCCGGCTTCTGGATACGCGCCGGCGCCTACATGATCGATGGCATCCTGCTCGCCGTCGCCCAACTCGTGGTCTTCGGCTTACTATTCTTGGTGGGGATTCCCAAGATCGCGACCAACCTATGCAGCTCTCTGCTGGGTATCGGCTACTTCATCTGGATGCCCGCAGCCAATTCCGGCCAGACCTTAGGCAAGATGGCGGCCGGCATCGCGATCGTACGCATGGACGGCTCGCCCCTGACCTATCTGCGCTGCTTCGGCCGCTGGGCCGGCTATCTGGTCTCGACCGTCGTCGCGGGATTGGGTTTCGTGATCGCCGCCTTCACCGGCCAGAAGCGCGCCCTGCATGATTACCTAGCCGACACCCGGGTCATCTACATCCAGGAGATCGGGACCGGACGCAAAGCCGCCGTCATACTTATGGGCCTTGTCCTTCCCCTCGTCGCCATGCTCGGCATCATAGCCGCTGTCGCGATACCGAGGTTCGCGGACCTGACCAGGAAGTCGGGCGAAGGCGCGGGCAAGGGAAATCTTGGGTCCCTCCGCAGCGCCATAACCATCTATTACGCTGACATGGAGGGCCAATACCCCGCGGACATCTCAGCCCTGACGCTCAACGGGAAGTACCTGCAGCAGATCCCGGACGCCAAGACGCCGAACTTCCATCCGGACTCCCCGGCCGTGCGCGTCTATGACGCCTCCGTCTGCAGCGGGAAGGCTGTCGACTTGACCAAGCTCCAGGACACAGGCGGATGGGGATATGTCGCCGACCCCAAAGCCCCCTGCTCAAGCAGCCTGTTCGTGAACTGCACGCATACAGACTCGCGGCAGAAGCAATGGGCGTCCTATTAGGATAATTGGTAAAATTCATCCGTGACGGCCCTGCCTGAATTTGCGCGCCTCATCCGCCGCGCCGGCGTGGTCGGGGCCGGCGGCGCGGGCTTCCCTTCCTATGTCAAGGTCTCATCCCAGGCCGAGACGGTCATCGTCAACGCCGCGGAATGCGAGCCCCTCCTGCAGAAAGACCAGGAGATCCTGACACACTTCGCGCCGGAGGTCGTCTATGGGCTGGAGTCGATGGTCTCAGCGACCGGCGCCTCTCGGGGAGTCATCGCCATCAAGGAGAAACACGCGGGCCTCATCAAGATCCTAGAAAAAGCCATCGCCGGCAAGCCGACCCTCTCCATCCACCGTCTAGAAGACTACTATCCAGCCGGCGACGAATACTGCCAGGTCTTCGAAGTCACGGGCAAGCTCATCCCTATGGGCGGCATCCCGCTCCAGGTCGGCGTGGTGGTCGCCAACGTCGAATCCCTCTATAACATCTCCCAAGCGGAAAAAACCCCGGTCGTAGACACCTTCCTGACCGTAGCCGGCGCCGTAAAGAGCCCCTGCACCCTACGCCTGCCAATAGGCGTATCCATCGCGGAAGCCGTAGCCTTAGCCGGCGGCGCCGCGGCCAAGGATCCGATCGCCTTGGACGGCGGAGCTATGATGGGCAAGGTGGTCGCCGACTTCTCGTCGCCGCTGACCAAAACCAGCGGCGGCCTCATCATCCTGCCGCGAGAGCACCCCCTAGTGCGGCGCAAGAACGCCGGCCGGGCCTCTTTCGACCGCGCCGGAAAATCCGCCTGCGACCAATGCTCCTTATGCACCGAGCTCTGCCCCCGCTACCTGCTGGGCTACGACATCCAGCCGCACAAGGTCATGCGCAGCCTGCTGTTCTCGGCCGCCGACCGCAAGCCTTGGAACCAGTGGTCTCTATTGTGCTGCGAGTGCAAACTCTGCAGCCTCTTCGCCTGCCCGGAAAACCTCAACCCCGGCGACATCTGCGGTTTCACCAAAACCGACCTCGCCGCAAAGAAGGTCTACTGGAAGAACTCCCCCTTGAACCGCGGCCAGCCCCCCCACGCCCATCCTCTCCGGCCCTGGCGCAAGATCCCGGTGAGCCAGCTCAAGAGCCGACTGGGACTGGAGGATTACGAGGCCGAAGCGCCGCTGCGCCACGAGCCCTACGCGCCCAAGACTGTCCGCATCCTGTTGAAGCAGCACGTGGGCGTGCCGGCCCTGCCGGTGGTGACCGTCGGCCAAACGGTCAAACGCGGAGACCTTCTCGGGGATGTCCCCGAAGCCCAGTTAGGCGTGCCGGTGCATGCCAGCATCAACGGTCGCGTGACCGCGATCCAGGATTTTGTGGAGATCACTGCATGAACAATGCCATCGGCGGCGTAGAACTCTCCAGCATAGCGCGCGGTTTCGACGTGGCTGACACCATGCTCAAGACCTCGCCCGTGAAGCTCCTGCTGGCGCGCACGGTTTGCCCTGGCAAGTACATCGTCCTAGTCACGGGAGAGGTCGCCGACGTGCAGGCCAGCGTAGACGCGGGCGGCAATCGCGGCGGGGTGTCCTTGGTCGACCGCTTCGTCATCCCTAACATCCATCCCGAGGTCATGCCGGCGATATCCGGCACCGCGGTTGTGGATAAGCTTGAGGCCTTGGGCGTAGTCGAGGCCTTCTCAGTCTCCGCGCTGATCGAGGGTGCCGACGCGGCGGTCAAGGCCGCGGCCGTGCACCTCATCGAAGTGCGTCTGGCCATGGCCATGGGCGGCAAGGCTTTCGTGACTATGACCGGAAGCGTGGCCGCGGTGGACACGGCCGTGGCCGCGGCCGCGGCCGCGGTGGGCCGCCGCGGGCTTTTAGTCGAAAAGGTCGTCATCCCCAAGCCCCGGGCAGAACTGCTCACCGAGTTGATCTAGCCGATGACTGTCGGCTCCTGGCACCCGCCAGAAAGAAATCCCTGCGCCCCGATTGATTCGAAATGACTATACAGTCCAAAAAACTATTAGTAACATTAATACATGAAAACTGCCTATCCCGCCCTCAAGACCCGCCTCGCCATGGACATCCTCCACGACCCCTGCCTCAATAAGGGTACGGCTTTCACGGAGGGAGAACGTCGGCGCTTCGGCCTGCTGGGCCTCCTGCCCCCCCATGTCTGCACCATCGAAGAACAATGCGCGCGGGCGCTGGATAACTTCCGCCGGGTTCCCGACACGTTGGGGAAATATATCATGCTGACAGCGCTACAGGACCGCAATGAGACTCTTTTTTATCGGGTGGTGATGGACCACATCGAAGAAACCATGCCCATCATCTACACCCCGGTAGTCGGCCAGGCCTGCCAAGCCTACGGCCACATCTTCCGGCGGCCACGGGGCGTGTACCTCTCCCGAGAATACCGCGGCCAGATCAAGAAGATCCTCAACAACTGGCCCGAGCGCGACGTGCGGGTCATCGTAGTGACGGACGGCGAGCGCATCCTGGGGCTGGGCGACCTCGGCACCAACGGCATGGGCATACCTATCGGCAAGCTAGCCCTCTATACGGCCTGCGCCGGCATCCCGCCGCGGCAAACCCTGCCGATCCTCCTCGACGTGGGAACCAACAACGAAGCGCTCATCAAAGATCCGCTCTACCTCGGCATCCGCAAACGACGGATATCGGGACCGACATATGATGCCTTCGTCGATGAGTTCATCCGCGCGGTTCGGGACGTCTTTCCCAAGGCCCTCATCCAGTTCGAGGACTTCGCCGGCCACAACGCGTTCCGCCTGCTCGCCAAGTACCGGAACAAAGTCTGCACGTTCAACGACGACATCCAAGGGACCGCCTCGGTGGCGCTGGCCGGACTCTACAGCGCCATGCGCCTGACCGGCGGCAAGTTGAAGGACCAGACCCTGCTCTTCCTGGGAGCCGGCGAAGCGGCGATCGGGATCGCGGACCTCTGCGTGAGCGCGGCCGTCGCCGAAGGAGCCGATCCTCAAGAAGCCCGGAGGCACTTTTGGTTCGTGGACTCCAAAGGCCTGGTGATAGCCGGCCGCACGGACCTAGCGCCGCACAAGAGACCCTATGCCCACCAGCATACGCCCCTCAAGGACCTGGCAGCCGCGGTCAAGGCCCTCAAGCCCACAGCCCTCATTGGAGTCTCGGGACAACCCAAGCAGTTCACCCGCGCGATCGTGACGGAGATGGCCCGGATCAACCGGCGCCCGGTCATATTCGCGCTCTCCAATCCCACTTCTAAAGCGGAATGCTCGGCGCAGGAGGCATACGACTGGTCTGACGGCCGCGCCATCTTCGCCAGCGGTTCGCCGTTTTCACCCTACTCCTACAAGGGCAGGACCCTCGTGCCCGGCCAGTCCAATAACGCCTACGTCTTCCCGGGCGTCGGGCTGGGAGTGGCGGTCAGCGAGGCCCAGCGGGTCACGGACGAGATGTTCTTCGCTTCCGCCAAGATCTTGGCGGGAATGACCACATCCAAGGACCTCGCCAAAGGGCGTCTCTTCCCGGCGCTCACCAAGATCCGGGAGATATCGGTCCGCATCGCCGTGGCCACGGCGGAAGTGGCCTACCAACGCGGCTTGACGGACCAACGCAGACCCAAGCATCTTCTAGAGCACATGCGGCGGATGCAGTATCAACCGGTCTACGAAAAGCTCGATAAGTAGTCCGCGGAGCCGGCAGCGGAGGGCTTTGGTATGATATCCGGATGAATGAGCAGTCCCCCCCGGCGGACCCGCGCAAGCTCAAGCAAGCGGCCATCATGGCCGCGGAGATCTTAGGACTGCAATTGGAGGCCCTACGCCAGGAGTTCCACGCCGGCCGCTGGGCCGCCTTCGAGTCGGCCAAGGGGTTTTTGGAAGGGCCCTACTCGTCCTGGACGGCCCGGGCCGGCAGGCTGGCGCGCGAGGCACCTGACGAGGACGCGACCGAACTGACCAACCGTCTGCACGCAGCTTTCCTAGACCTGGAGCGAGCTTGCCGGGCCTTCATGCGCCTCCTGCACGAAGAGAAGCGCGCGCGCCGCGATGAGGTCTGCGCGGGAGAGGCTTTGGTCTCCACAGAGTCGCATGAAGAAAATCTGACCGACCTTCTGGACATCCTGCGCTCGATCGCTCCGGCGCTCTCGGACCCGGGCCTGCGCCAGCTCTTAGAGCTTGGGGATGCGCCGGAACCGACCGAAGGCGCGCGCGCGACTCATCCGGCGGTGCGCCTGGCCGCGCTGCTCATGTTGGATGCCCACCGCCGGGGCGCCAGCGGTATCGTGGCAGCGCCCGGCTCTTGGGTGAGCTTGGTGCAGTACCGGCTAGGAGGGATATTGGTGCCGATACTGGAGCTGGCCTTGCCGTACCATCGAGCCCTGGCCGCGCGGTTCAAGGCCATGGGCGGGATGGATCTGAGCCAACGCCGCAGACCGCAGGAGGGCTCGACTGCGGCCAGCACGGAACCAAAGTTGCAGACCCCTCGGGCCATCATCCAGATTCTACCGACGATCCATGGCGAACGGGTGGACATCCATCTCGACGGGCCGCCGAAGCCTCTCCTGTCCCCGCACGAATTAGGTTTCCCCGCCAGCGATGCCTCGCGCTATGAGGCGCTGTTAGCTCCCAGGGGCGGACTGATCATCCACGCCGGGCTTTCCGGGACAGGCAAAACGACGGCTCTGTTAGCCGCAGCCGCATCCTTGGCCAAGCAGGGAAAAAATACCTTCGCTCTGCTTGCTAATCATAACGACGAGGCGCCAGGGGTATCCATATCGGTGGCGGCTTCAGGGACGAAAGAACATGCGGAATTTCTCAAGGGGATGCTGGACCGAAAAGCCGACGTGCTGGTGATCGATGAGTTGGCCGATCCCGAGACGATGCGTGAGGCGCTGCGGGCTGCAGGCCATGGGGTCTTGGTCTTGGGCGGGCTGCCTTGCGACAGCGCTTTGGCGGCTTTACGGCGGCTCTTCGATATGGAACTGAGGCCGGAGCAACTGCGCCAAGCCTTGCTGGGTATTTGCTCGCATCGCTTGCCTAGACATTTGTGCGCCTGTCATCGCTTGACCGCGGTGCAGGCGGAGGACTTGGCACTTCTGGGTGGACAACCAGCTGGGCAGAAGCTGGGCCGGCCCGTGGGCTGTCCGGCCTGCCTCAACACAGGCTTCCGCGGCGTGGCTCCTGTCTTCGAACTTTTGGCCGTAGGCCAGGATCTCCGACCATTGCTCAAAGCTGGCGTTTCGGATAAGGACTGGCTCAAGGCTGCGAAGACTGACGGCATGACGCCGTTCCAGACGAATCTGGCCCGGCTCGTACTTGAGGGGCTGACATCTATATCCGAAGCGAACCGCTGGGGGCTGACCGCTTAACCGTCAGCCGGCAAACTCCGCCGAAGGTCGTCATTTGGTATTTCCTCACGGCAGACGGCCGAACAAGTCGCGTACCGCCCGACGGATAAAAGCATCAAGTTCCGCCGGGATCGGGATGGGCGCGACGATCCGCCTCAATGCTCCAGGGCTTGCCGCGTCAAGGCTGCCGACCCTGTAAGGGCCGAGTTCCTCGTCCGTGGACTTGACGAAGGTCACGACGGCCTCAGCTCCCGGCGGAACCGAGGGAACGAACAAATCGACCTCATTGTCGTCCTTGTCGAAAAGTATCACATGGAGGTCCCCCCCCAGGCGCGCCTTAGTGAGCTTAGCATCCATCCTCAAGCTCGGCCCATCGAGCCAGGCCGGTATGCCAGCGGAGCCCTCGGCCGAGACCGGCTCTTGACCGTCGACGCGACCTGACCAGACACCGGCCGGCCAGCCGAGCAGTCGCCCCTCCCTTCGTTCCCGGATCGAATAGCTCAGGTCCATCAGGATATGGCAGTCTATCTTGATCTCCCCAGGGACATGGATCAGGATGCCCGGAACCTCGTCGCGGCCTCCATTGATGCCTACGACCCCCGGTTCGGCGCTGACCGCGACTCCATATCGCTGGGAGAGCTCCTGCATACAAGGCCCTAAAGCCCGCACGGCCTCATCTCGGCCGAAGGCTCGGATGGGAAGGGCATCCGCCACCACGCATGCGGATCCGCCTGCAAAAACGTCCTGGCGCTGCGGCACGACTCCAAGGATGACGCGCTCTGGCGTCGCGGCGACGGCCAACCGGCTGGCACAGAACAGCACGATGATAAGTTGACCTGAGGATATCCTGCCCATGATCGTCTTCATATTTCCTCCCTGCTCAACGTCCCTTCAAAAAGAAGGATAGCCCCGGCCTATGCCAACGGCCGTAGGCCATCCGGGTATCGACTCAGGCATCTTGAGCTCCACCCTCTTTTGGGCCGTTCGGCCCTTTGCACGAACCCTGCGCCAAGCGACGCTACCGCGCGCTAGGTGGCTGGGACCGGCCGCTCGTCACTCACGTTAAACAGCCAAGCCCCCACCAGCACGAACAAAGTCCCGAAGATGGTGTAGAGCCGCCAGTAAGTTCCGTGCAGCTGAGTCCAGAAAGGCCCGCCGCCATGCGTGCTCATGCACCACGCCAGCATAGCCGTTGCAAAGGTGATCACCGTCGGGGTAAGCATCAAGCCCAACACCTGGCGCGCGGAAAGCTTCCAGTCCGTCATGATGGTCACGATGAAGATGCCTAGGAGCGGACCGTAGGTGAAGGCGATAAGACGGAACGCCAGCCAGAGCAGGTTATCCATACTCTTGAGGCACAGAGCGACGACCATGAAGAAAAGCCCGAAGCCCACAAAAGAGAGCTTAGAGACCTTCACCACCTTCTCTTCCGGCTGACCCTTGCCCCAGAACGGCTTGTAGAAATCCATGGTGAAGGCCGTAGATAGAGACGCTAATGCCGAGTCCGCGCTACCCATAGCGGCCGAAGCCACCGCGGCCAAAAGAAGTCCGCGCAAGCCATGGGGCATGACGCCCAAGATGAAGCGCGGAAAAATATGGTCGTTATCCGTCATACCGGCGATCAGATCCGGATGCACGCGCGCATAAGCGTAGAGTCCCACTCCAATACTCAGGAAGAGGAAGGTGATGGGGATGCCGGCCAGGCCCCAGGCCATCAGGCTCCAGCGCGCCTTGCGGTTGTCATTGCAGGAGAGCAGCCGCTGCACCATATCCTGGTCCGTACCATAGGCGGCCGAGGAGTTGAAAAAGCCCCAGATGGTCATCAGCGCCATGAGCCCCAAGTTGGAGGGCTTATACATCTCCGTGAAATTGAACTTATTATAGGGCACCCCGTCGGCGGTCATGGCATGGCGGCCCGCGTCGATGATGGCGGGCACGCCGCCTGGCACATGCGTCGCGATATAGATCAAGGCCACCAGCGCGCCGGTCACAAGCAAGGTGAACTGCAGCAGGTCGGTCCAGGCGATGGCCCGACCGCCGCCCAAAGTCGTATAAGCCAGTATTCCTCCCACCACGATAACGACGCAGTGTGGGTAAGAGAGGCCGCCGCCCGAGACCACCTCCAAGACCTTGGCGATAGCCACGATGCGCACGGTCGAGGCCAGAGAACGCGTGAGCAGGAAGTAGGCGGAGCAGGTGGTGCGCGCCGAGGGGCCGAAGCGTTCGGCCACGGCCTGATAGATGGAAGTCACGCGCAGCTTCTGGAAGTGCGGCAAAAAAACCAGCGCGATGAAGATAGTGGCCGCGATATCGCCCGGGTTGCTCAGCAAATAGCGGTAATCGGAGGAAAAGCCCTCGGCCGGGGTGCCGATGAAGGTCAGGGCGCTGATGCAGGTAGCCACGAAGCTCGCGGCGGTGACCAGCCAGGGAATGGAACGATTGGCCAGGAAATAGTCATCCGTGGTCTTGACGGTGCGGTGCGCCGCCCACCAGCCGATAGCTGCCAGGATCGCAACGTAGCCGACAAGGATGACTCCGTCGAGCCAGCCCAGGTTGAACTCAGCAGGCATGCGAAAATTCTAACACAATCAGGGATGCCAGCCCAAGCCCGCGAGGAAGGCCTGTCCCGCCGCAATGCCGCCGTCATTGGGCGGCAGCCTTTGGTGCGTGTAGACTTGAAAGCCCGCAGCCTCCAGGAACACGGCCGTTTTCTCGACGAGATATGCGTTCTGG
>CAIKVT010000030.1 GCA_903830945.1 uncultured Elusimicrobia bacterium | reverse complement strand
TCCACCAAAGGCCCGATGACCGCGGCGAAAGCGGCTCCCGAGTTGATCCCGAAGACCGCGACCGCCACGGCGATTGCCAGCTCGAAGTTGTTGCTGGCGGCCGTGAACGAGAGGGTCGCCGTCTTGGGGTAGTCGGCTCCGGCCTTGTGCCCTAACCAGAAGCTTACCAGGAACATGACCGTGAAGTAGATGAGCAGCGGAAGCGCGATGCGCACGACGTCCATGGGGATGCGCACGATCAGGTCGCCCTTGAGGCTGAACATCACCACGATGGTGAACAGCAGGAAGATCAGGGCGAGAGGACTGATCTTGGGGATGAAGGTCGTTTCGTACCAGGCCTTGCCCTTGGCCTTGAGCAGGACGAGGCGCGTGAGCATACCGCCTAAAAATGGGATGCCCAGGTAGATGAACACGCTGTGGGCGATCTGCCCCATGCTGATCTGGACGACGCTGCCGCTGAGCCCGAAGAGCGGGGGCAAAACCGTGATGAACACATAGGCGTAGGCGCTGTAGAAAAGCACCTGGAACACGCTGTTGAAGGCGACTAAGCCGGCGCAATATTCGGTGTCGCCTTTGGCGAGATCGTTCCACACGATGACCATGGCGATGCAGCGCGCCAGGCCGATCATGATGAGGCCGACCATGTATTCCGGGTAGCCGCGCAGGAATGTGATGGCCAGCAGGAACATCAGGATGGGGCCTATCACCCAATTCTGCAGCAGCGAGAGTCCCAGAATGCGCCGGTTGCTGAAGACGTCTCCCATCTCTTCGTATTTGACTTTGGCCAGCGGCGGGTACATCATCAGGATCAGGCCGATGGCGATGGGGATGTTGGTGGTCCCGGCCTGGAACCGGTTGATGAGCGCCGTTGATGCGGGGATGAAATATCCCAGCCCCACGCCCACCCCCATGGCGAGGAATATCCAGAGGGTGAGGTACCTGTCGAGCCAAGACAACCTGCTCACAACGCCGTTGCTCATGATCTCCTCCGATCCGAAAGATATCCCGGCAGCCCTGAGACGAACTCTTTGATCTGGTCGCGCACCCGCCTGAAGACCGCCAGCACTTTCTCATCGCTTCCCTGCGCGGCGGCCGGGTCCTCGAAATCAACATGCAGAACCTTGGTCTTCCCAGGGAAGAGCGGACAGCTTTCCCTGGCGCTGTCGCAGACCGTGACGACGTAGTCGAAAGCCACGTCCTTGAGCACGCGCATATTCTTGGATTTTTGTGATGAGATGTCGGCTCCGGCCTCCTTCATGACCCGTACGGCCAGGGGATGGAGCTCGACCGGCTTGACGCCGGCCGAATGGGCCTCGAACTTGTCCCCATGGAGGTGCCTGGTCCAACCCTCAGCCATCTGGCTGCGGCAGGAGTTGCCGGCGCAGAGGAATAATATCCTCTTTTTGATCATTTCAGCCACTCTCTGACCATCGCGGCCGTCGGTGCCTTGCCTTCGCAGACCTTCTTGCCGTCGATCATCACCGCGGGGGTCCACATCACTCCGCGTTCTACTATCTTTTGGATGTCGGTCACCTTCACGATCTCGGCGTCTTTCCCCAATTCCGCCAACACCTCGCGTATGACCTTCTCCGCGGTATGACACTTGGGACATCCGGGGCCGAAGACTTCTATCTTCATGGACTGGTGCCTCCGTGAATCGGCATTTTAGATGATCCTGAATGCGTATTTGAGCGAAAGATAAATCCCGGCGGCGATGAAGATGAACCCGGTCGCACGGCGCGCCTTGGACTCAAGGGCGGTCATGAGATGGAACGCCTCGCCGATCGATCTGGCTCCGGTGCTCAGCAGGACCGAGACGAGGATCACGGGCAAGGCAGTCCCGACCGCGTAGATGGATGGGACGAGCAGGGGCGACTTGAATTTCAAGGCCAGTGGAAGGAGGCTGCCGAAATAGAGCGCCCCGGAAATAGGGCAAAAGGCCAAGGCGAATACCGCGCCCATGACCAAAGGGGCTGCGACCCCGTATTCGGCGGCGAGGCTGTCGGCCATGGCGCTTTTGTCAAAATCGGGGAAGTCGAGGCTCAGCATGTCCAGCACGAACATCCCCGTGACTATCAGGGCCGGCCCGAGGACGCTGTTGGCGTATTTTTCCAGAAAGAAAGAGACATCCGGTATGGCGAGCACGCCTGCCGTCAGGATGAACGCTAGGACGACGTATGTGAGCATCCTTCCGGCCATATATGCGACCGCGGCCAGGAGAACGGCCGCGGGGCGGGTGACGTCTCTGCCCACGAATCCGACCGCAGCGATATTCGTCGCCAGAGGGCAAGGGCTGACGGATGTGAGTATCCCAAGCCATATCGCAGAGAAAGACGCCAGTTGGAGCCCGGTCATAGCTTTACTTGGTAGGTCCGCATCTCATCCTGGATGTATTTGAGGAACTGGCCCTTGTCGCCAACCAGTTCCCATATCATGGATAGGTTCTTCCAATCCTTCACAATCCCGCCCCGGGCGATGGCCAGCACGACGGATTTGTTGGTCAGTTTGAAATCCTGGATGAAGTGTCTGTTACCGGGCTCTTCCACATTGACGGCCTGCCACTTGATCCTGCCGGACTTGAGCTCAGGCCCGAATCCCGTCTCGATGGCTTCCTGGCTATAGGCTTCCAGCTTTCTGCAAGTCTGGCATCTGGCGAAACCATGGAAGTAGTAGGCGAGGATATTCCCCTTGGATTTTGCAGCCTGCGGAACCATCTTTGCAGCAGTCCCGGGCTTGGGAGCGACGACTGTCTGATCGATCTGCGCAGCGGGACTCCGTCCCCGCGCGGCTTCAGGGTCTTGACAAGATTGCGTGGTTGCCCCGGGCTTTCGGCTTTCTCTGGCGGCTCGATAGGCCGTGACCACGAGGCTTACACCGACAAAAGTCGACAACGCCCAGGTGATGAGTTTTTTTTGAGTCATATTCTCCTAATTAGGTTCGCGGCATCATCAGAATAAGAAGTTGAAGAGATATCCCACCAGCAGTATGCCCACGCCGACAACGCCCACGAAGACAGCGATCAGCCGGGGTTTGAGGACCTTTCGAAGGATGATGGTCTCAGGCAGGGAAAGCCCGATGACGGACATCATGAAGGCGAGCGCGGTCCCCAGCGCGGCGCCCTTTTCGATGAGCGCAGAGATCACGGGCACTATGCCTGCCGCGTTGGAGTACATCGGTATGCCTATCGCGACCGCGGCCGGGACGGACCACCACGCGCTCTTGCCCATGAGGGCGGCCATGAAATCCTGAGGCACGTAGCCGTGGATGCCGGCTCCCACCGCGATGCCAGCCAGGATGTAGGGCCACACCTTGCCTACGATGTCGCGGACCGCTTCACGGCCGGCCGCGATACGGTCAGGCCATTTTTGGGATGCTTCCAGCATGTCCTCAGCGGCGCGTGTTTTGTACACCCAGTCTTCCACGTGCCGTTCCATTTCAAGACGTCCGATGACCCAGCCCGAAACGATGGCGATGGCCACTCCGGTTCCGGCGTAGAGCAGAGCGAGCTTCCACCCGAAGAGGCCGAAGAGGAGCACCAGGGCGATCTCGTTGACCATCGGCGCGGAAACCAGGAACGAGAATGTCACCCCCAAGGGCACTCCGGCCGTGACAAAGCCGATGAAAAGCGGTACGGCGGAGCAGGAACAAAACGGGGTGACTATCCCAAGCAACGCTGCCAGCACGTTGCCTACAGACTCGCGTTTGCCGGCCAGCATCCGGCGGGTGCGCTGGGGAGTGAAGAAGGTCCGGATGATGCCCATGGCGAAGACCACCAGGAGCAGGAGCATGAGCACTTTGGGGGTCTCATATAGGAAGAACTCGACAGCGGACGCAAGTTTTGTTCCCTGCGTTAGAGAAAGCAGACCGTAGGTGATGCGACGCGAGAAAGGCGCCAGGCTCAAGTAGGCGGCCGACCAGAGCGCCAGAGCTGCGATGCCCTGAGCCAGCGATCGTCCGCGAACGGTCTGGATACTCATTGCAGCCTGCGCTTTTTGAGCTGCCGGCGGCAGATCTCTTCGGGCTCTATCTTTAGGATGCCGCGCAGCCTCTGGCGATCCTCCTTCAAACGGGAGGAACCGGCGATCGCCGAAGCGACCCATCTGTGCGCCCCTGCCGCCGGGTGGCTGCGATCTGCCTTGGTCAGCCGGCAATGGATCCAGCGGCCGCGCTTTTCGATGTCAAGCAGGCCTGCAGCCTTGAGGATGGAGAGGTGCTTGGATATGGTCGAGGGCGCCAGTCCTAGGACGGCGATGATCTGGCAAACGCACAGACAATGCCCCCGCAGCAGCGCGAGCATGCGGACGCGGTTCTCATCGGCGAGGGCCTTGGATACGGTCATGAAGCTGCGTAGTCGGGGGTCGTTCATATAGTATATTTCGCCATATAACGAATTATATATAAATCTTAATCGGTAGGAGTGAATATTTATATAATGGTCACTATCCCCGCAGAGGTGAACCCATGAAACACGCTCTTAAGGCCTTTCTTGCCGCCGCGCTCATCCTGGCCTCCGGTTGGTCCCCTGCGGTCGCCGCGGACGAGGCGAAGGATTCCCTGTCGGATGCCGCGTCCCAGCTTGTGGCCGGCCTGCTTTCGCAGGCCTCCGCGTTGCGGGGCAAGACCGTGGCGGTCGGCGAGATCGCACCCCCGGAGGGCGGCCCTACGGAGTTTTCAGTCATGTGCGCCGATGCCTTGGAGGCCGCTTTGATGCTGCCGGCCATGGGCCGGGATCTTAAGGTGCTCGACCGCCGCAACCTGGAATCCTTGGCCAAGGAATGGGAGCTCGACAACAAGGGCTTCATAGAGGATTCCACCGCCAAGCAAGCCGGAAAGCTCCTAGGCGTGGACGTCCTGCTTCTGGGAAAGTACACGGTCCCGGAGAAGAAGCGCATCGAGATGCGCGTTTCCTTGGTCGACACCGAGTCCGGACAGATATTGGCCGCGGGCATGGCCCTGCTTAAGTCCGACAAGCGCCTGCGCGCGGCGCGTGAAAACCACCTCCCCCCGCCGGCTCCCCAAGCCGCGTCCAAGGCCGGATCGGTCGAACCCCTCAAAGTGGAGGTCTGGACTGAGAAGGCCGAGTATAAGCCGGGCGAGAAGTTCCGGGTGAACGTCAAGGCCAACCAGGACTGCCATCTTACCCTTATCGACGTGGGCACTAGCGGTTCGGTCAATGTCATCTTTCCCAACCATCAGGCTCCGGACAACACGGTCAAGGCCAATGTGACCTACACCATACCGGACCTCTCCGCCGGATTCGAATTCGAGGTGAGCGGTCCGGCGGGCAAGGAGATCGTGCGCGCCATCGCTTCGCATGAGCCGGTCGTGGACTTGGCTGACATCGTGGGTAAGACCACGGCCCAGAGCCCTTTTGCCGAGGTTAAGGGCAACGTCCCGGCTCTGACGCGCGACATCCAGGCCAAGGCTAAGAAGGCAAAGCCGGGTGAATGGAGCGAGACCGTCCTGCAGCTTAAGATCCGTTAACGCCCGGCTCAGCCGCGGCCCGTGATGACGAACGCGGCCCAGAAGTAGGGGGATAGACCCGCGCGGATCATGTCGAGCTGTGCCGCGCGCAGGCTTGCGGCCAGTCCCACCTTCTTTTCCAGGCCCGCGTATAGGCTCCCCATCAGCGTCGCCGTGGCCTGGTCGTCTATGCTCCACAGGGTCGCAAGCACGGACGGGGCGCCGGCGTATAGGAAGGAGCGGTTTAAGCCCACGATCTCGCTGCCTGTAGCCGAGCGGCCTAAGGCCGTCTTGCAGGCGCTCAGGATCACGGCGCTGCCCGGGCAGCGGAGTTTGAATATCTCGAGAGCGCTCAGGCGCCCCTCCTCGGCCGTGGTAGGCGCCAACAGCAGGCCGGATTCCAGCGGGGTCTCCTCGGAGTAGTTGCCGTGCACCGCGAAGTGCGCGATGTCGAAGCCCTGGCTGAGTAGTTCTTTGGCCCTCTCCTTGGTCGCCTCCTTGCCAGTGAATACGACGGCGGACGGGAAGCGCTTCTTGATGGCCGCCACCTCGGCCTCGGCGAAGGGCAGGTCGAACTCCCGCTTGCCGAGGTCCGGGTTGCCGAAGGCCAGTAAGTGGAGCTTGTCCGAGGGCTTGCGCTCGGTGAGGTATTCCAGCATCGCGGCGTTGGGCAGGTTGAAGAGGGCACGGCTTTCGACGAGGTACTTGCCCTGGTCGCTTAAGGCCGCAAACGGCAGGTAGTACAGGATGTCATGCGGGATCAGGCCGATGTTCGACGCGGTCACGAAGGGCAGGACGGGCTTGAGCAGGGCGTCGTAGAGTTTCTGGGAAAGGGCATTGGTCGTGGACTGGTTCTTGGCCTGTATGGCTTTCAGGAATGAGGAGACAAGCGCCCGCAGGTCCTCGCGGCCGAGCTTGACGCGCTCCAGGTGCACCTTGTCCCGGTCCACGGCCCAGACATAGAGGGTCTGGTCCGTCACGAAATAGTCCACCAAAGCCGTGTCCGCCGGTATATGGGCCTGGATGACGGATGGGGCCGGCGACTGGACCGAGACCAGGCTTGCGAGCTCGGAATTCTCGCGCTTGATCTTGACCACGATGTCGCGATAGGCGCCTTCGGCCTTGACCAGGCCGGCGAGGAGTTCCTGGGAGGCCTTCTCGCTTTGGACCGCGGCCAGCCGTTTTCCTAGGCCCGTCACCTCTTGGTCGGCGGACACTTCCTGGCGCAGGAGTTCGCCTTCCGTTGGGTTGCGGCTGATGTCCTTGCCGGCAAGCAGATCCACCAGGAGCCGGGCCTTGGAATGTTCCGCGTAGTCGAGAGCTCCGGCGAAATCCCCCTCCCGGGCCAGTATCTCCACCAAGGCTTCATAGATGACCTGGCGATTGAAGAGATAGCTCTCCTTGAGCTGGTCGATAACCAAGGCCGCGCGCTGGGCCTCGATGACGGCTACGGCCTCCTTGAGCACCGCGATGGCGCCCGGCGCGTTGCCGAAGCCTGTCTCGTAGCGGGATAGGATGAACTTGGCCCAGACTTGGTAGAAAGGGAAGCGGTAGCGGTCCGCGAGCGCGTTGAGCTCCCGCGACGCCTTGAGACCGGCGGTGATGTCCTTCTTGAGGAGGAAGACCTGCTCGCGGAAGAAGAGGCTGTCCACCTCTCCCACGCGGTAGCTTTCTTCTCGCGCGATCTGGGAGGACTTGTCCAGGTAGGCGAAGGCGGTCTCCCATTCCGCTTTGATGCCGGCCGCCAGGCCCAGAAAGTTGTAGACGTTGGTCTCCATGACCCGGAAGACGGTGGGCGGGGTGAAGGCGCCCGGCTTGGTCTTGCGGATGGCCAAGTTAAGGTCGAGGACTTGCTTGAGGTGCGCAATCCCCTCGTCTAGTCGGCCGCGGATGGCGGTGAGCGTGGCCGGGTCAAAATCCAGAAGGCTGTACTTCTTGGACATGCGCGGCACGTAGTCTGCGAGTATCGTCGCGATGCCGCTCTCCAGTTCCGAGTCACGCCGCAGCATCATGAAGTCGAAATCTTTGCGGAAGTCCGCGTCCTCGGATACGGCCTGCCGGAAGTAGCCTAAAGCCTTGTCGTAGTCGCCGTTCATGAGACAGTAATGGCCGTAGTTGTGGGCTACGAAGGCGTGTGCCGGAGTGGAGGGCCAGCGCGCCTCCTGCTGCCGGATGAGATCGAAGGATTCGCGTATGCGGCCGAACTCGTAAAGGGCGAAGACCTTGCGGTTGAAGGCCGAGCCCTCGCCGCCCGTGTTCTGGCGCGCTTGGAACCCGGCCATGGCCCGGTCGTAGAAATGCAGGGCCCTGGTCTCGTCGCCCAAGGACTCGAAACGCAGGCCTACGCTCATGAAGATGTAGGGGATGGCCCAGTCCGCGGCCACGCTGGCGCCCTTGAGCTGCTTGATGAATTCTTCCGGGATGTCCTTGTCGTAAGGGCCGTCGAGCCGGATCTTGACCATGAAGTCCGGCGGCGCGGGCATGATCTTGGACATGGTGGCGCAGCCACCGGCGGCTAGACATAAGAAGGCGAGCAGAGCGTGGCGCAGCGCAACGGTAGGGGTTCCGGTCATGGTTCGGCTATTGTACCTTAACTGCCCGCCGTTTCAGAAATGGCGTTTTGGCGGTTTTTTATTGGATATTTTTTATTGTTGCGGAGCGTGTGGGTGTATGCTAAAATTTTGCTCGTATCGTTATTCCGGGTTTTCCGGGATAGAGTTTTTTGAAGCGCCGAGGGCAATTGACGCCGAGACTTTTGCCGAGCGGCCGCTGCTTATGCGCGGCTGTTTTCTCCGTTCTCTTTTATCCACTCTGCGTTGCCGCTACACCGATGGGGACTTTCCCTACGACGGTGAGCCCGGCCAATAGAGCCTCGGTCAGCGCCGGCGCTCCGGTCATGACGTGGGCAGGCGGCTCGTCTCCCTGGCAGGTGCAGGTAGCCCGGGACCAAAGCTTCACCCAGGTCATCGTGGCCTCGACCACGGCCAATCTCTACTACGTCTCCACCAACACGCTGACCAATGCGACCACCTATTATTGGAAGGTGGCCAGTGTCGGGAACTGGTCCGCGGTTGCCAGCTTCCTGGTGGACCTGGCCTCGTCGACCTACTCGGGCGCGCAACTCTCGACCTCGCCGACCGGAGTTTTCATCGGCCTGCCAACGGCGAGCGTTCTGGGCGTGAGCACGGTCTCGGCCACGATATTGGTGCAGGACCGGAACTCCGGGCTCCTTGTCTCCACTGGACTGCCCATAGGCCTCATCGGCCAGTGGCATCTCGATGAAAGTTCGGGCAGCGTGGCGCTCGATGCGTTCATGGATAGCTACAACATCATGCTCTTCAACAGCCCGGCCTGGGTCTCAGGCAAGCGCGGCTATGCCCTCAGCTTCAATAGCAGTTCCAGCCAATATGCGCTGAGTACCTATACGGTCACCGGGCTCATCAACTATCCGGCCTCCACTGTCGAGGCTTGGATCAAACCTACCTCGGGCAGCGTCATGGCCGTGTACTCGGAAGGCACTAACGGCACTGATAAGTATCATCTGGGGGTCAACGCCTCGGGCCGGGTTGAGTTTTGGATGCATACCTCGGGCGATCAGGTCGCGACCGGGGCTACTGCCTTGCAGACCGGTCAGTGGTATCACATCGCGGGGACCTTGGGTTCCGACGGCATGAAGGTCTACGTCAACGGCCTCCTGGACGGCTCGGGGACGAACGCCAGTCCCCCCAACCCTGGCGGCGTCACCCTGTTGTTCGGCTGCACGGCCAGCAAGAGCTCGCCCCTCTATTTCAACGGCGCGATAGATGAGGTCCGCCTCTTTGGCGTGGCGCGCTCCTCGGCCCAGATCCTGGCCGATTACCAGTCCGACACCTTGGCCGCGCAGAATCGCGGCCAGGCTTACAACGTGCTCTACTCCACCAATGCGGGCTTCACCTGGAACTTCGTCTCCACCAACAGCGTCACCTTGTCCGGGACCAACGGCACCAACGCGGTCCAGACTTTTGAGGCGGATAACATCCCGCTGGTCACCTCTCAGGGCCCCACCAATAAGATCGCTTTCTTCGTCTCCGACATGGCCGGCAACGTGTCCAGCGCTGCTTATGTGGTGTTCGTGGACACCAATGTCCTTCCTCCGACAAACTTGACTGCGCTCTGGAGCGGCGCGAGCAACGCGGGCCTGGCCTGGAACGGGACTCCCGGCCGCACTTCCTACACTCTCCAGCAGAGTCTGGACGGCTCCAATTGGTCAACGGTGCTGACCACGACCTTCACAGCGGCCCTGGTCTCCGGGCTTTCTCCCCTGACCACCTACTACTATCAGGTCCTGGCCGCGGGGTTCAATGTCTCGAACACAGCGTTATTGACCACCTTGCCCGTGGACCAGTCCTTCTCCAATGGCCAGAACGCGAGCTTTGTGCTGGGCCAGTCCAATTTCACCTCGGCGACCACCGCCTTCAGTCAGGGCGCGATGAATTCTCCTGCAAGCGGCGTATATGACCCGGCTAATGATAGGCTTTTCGTGGCCGACAGCAACAACAACCGCGTGTTGGTCTTCAGCCTGGCCAACGGCGCTGCCAACGGCATGAACGCGGTCAATGTGCTGGGCCAGCCCGATTTTACCTCTCATGCGGCGGCCCATACCCAGAGCGGCATGTCCTATCCCGAGGGCCTGGCCTATGACCCGGTCAATCAAAGGCTTTTTATGGCCGACTTCCACAACAACCGCGTTCTGGTCTTCAATCTGGCCGGAGGCATCACGGATGGGATGCTCGCCGGCAATGTGCTGGGCCAGGCCAATTTCACCTCTTACGGAACCGCCGCTACCCAGAACGGCATGTCCCTCCCCTCTGGCGTTGCCTACGACCCCGGCAATCAACGCCTTTTTGTAGCCGACTACGGCAATCACCGCGCTTTGGTCTTCAACCTAGCCAACGGCATCGCTAACGGGATGCTCGCAAGCAATGTGCTGGGCCAGGCCAATTTCACTTCCAATGCCCTGGCCCATACCCAGACCGGTATGGACAATCCCTCGGGGCTTGCCTATGATCCTGGCAATCAACGTCTATTCGTGGCCGACTACGGCAACAACCGCACTTTGGTCTTCAATGCGGCTCCCAGCGCCATCGCCAACGGCATGAACGCGAGCTTCGTGCTGGGCCAGACCAATTTCATCTCGTATAATGCCGCCGTCAGCCAGAACGGGCAGTATTCTCCCGGGGCCGCAACCTATGACCAGGCCCAGCAGAGGCTTTTCGTGACGGACAGTGACCGCGTGGTGGCCTACAACCTGGCCGGCGGCATCACCAACGGCATGAACGCCAGCCTGGTGCTGGGAGAGGGTAATTTCACTTCGAATGTCGCCACCGCCACACAGAGCGGGATGCATTATCCTTATGGCGTGGCTTTCGACCCAGGCTCCAAGCAGTTATTTGTCGCGGATCAGAGCAACAACCGCGTGCTCATCTTCGGCCAGCAGGACGCTCCGCCGGCCGCAAGCCCCCCTATATTGGCCGTGACCACGACGAGCATCCAGGCCCAGTGGGGTTCGGCTTATGCCGCGGCCGGCTACACCTTGGTTGCATCGACCTCGAGCGCCACCCCACCTCTGCTCATCGTGGGCTCGTCTGCCACGGCCCTGACCATGGCCACGGTCTCGGGTCTGGCTCTGCACACGACTTATTATCTCTTCGTCAACGCCAATGGCATCAACGGTGTTTCAGGGTACCTGTTGCTGGGATCCACCATGACCTTGGCCGCGCCGCCCAACATGGCGAGTCCAGTCAGCGGAGTCCCGGTCAACGCCGGGGCCCCGCTTTTGACCTGGATCGGCGGCTTTGCCCCCTGGCGGGTGCAGGTCGCCTTGGATCAAAGCTTCACCCAGATCGTTGTGGATTCGATTACGGCTCTTCCTTACTATGTCTCTACCAACACTCTGACCAATGCGACCGCCTATTATTGGAGAGCGTGCGGCAGTTCCGATTGGTCCGCGGCTTCCAGCTTCCTGACGGACCTGGACTTGCCCGCCTATTCTGGTGCTCAGGTCTCGACTTCGCCGACCGGCGTTTTCCTGGGCTTGCCCACGACGACCTTGCTGGGAGGGAGCATGGTCTCGGTCACGATATCGGTGCAGGACATCAACTCCGGGCTTCTGGTTTCCACCGGCCTGCCCGTGGGCCTCGTGGGCCAGTGGCATTTCGACGAAAGCTCGGGCAGCGTGGCCCTGGATGCTTCGACCAACGCTTACAACGGCCGGCTCGTCAACAACCTGACCTGGGTGGCGGGCAAACGCGGCAGTGCCTTGAACTTCCTGGGCGGCAATAGTTACGTCAGCCTGTCCTCGGGTCTCGTGCAGGGATTGACCAGCTTCACGTTCGCGAGTTGGGTCTATTGGCAGTCTGCGTCGGCCTGGCAGAGGTTCTTCGATTTTGGAACGGGAACCAATGTCAATATGTTCCTGACACCCGACTCTTCCGATGGAACGCCTCGTTTCGCGATCACCACCAGCGGCAACGGTAACGAGCAGCGCATCAACGCGCCGGCGGCGCTGAAGACGGGAGTCTGGCATCATATCGCGGTCACGCTCGACCATTCGGCCTCGCTGGGCACGTTATACATAGACGGCGTGGTCGTGGCGAGCAATACCAGCATGACGCTGACGCCGTCGAGCCTGGGCAGCACGAACCTCAATTTCTTCGGGAAGTCCCAGTATTCCGCCGATCCATATTTATTGGGGAAACTCGACGAGACCCGTCTCTTCAGCGTGGCTCTTTCCTCCATTCAGATCTGGAACATGCTCCAAAGCGACACCTTGGCTGCGCAGAACCGTGGCCAGGCCTATAACGTGCTTTACTCCACCACCGCCGGCGCTAACTGGAATTTCGTCTCCACCAACAGCGTCACCTTGTCCGGCTCCAATGGAACTATTGACGCGCAGACCTTGGAGGCGGACGACATCCCCCTGGTCACCTCCACGAGCCCGACGAACCAAGTCGCTTTCTTCGTTTCCGACATGGCCGGCAACGTGTCCAGTGCCGCATATGTGGTGTGCGTGGACACCAGGGTCTATGCTCCATCCAACCTGACCGTTCTTTGGAACGGCGCGAGCAACGCGGGTTTGGCCTGGAATCCGAACGGCAGTCCCGCAGGCAGTACCTATACGGTCCAGCAGAGCCTGGACGGCTCCAACTGGTCCACGGTGGCGGCCACGTCTTTCACCGCGATTCAGGTCTCCGGGCTCTCGCCCAGCACCACCTACTATTATAAGGTAGGTGTGGGCGCCAGCGCCTTGACCGTGACGACGTCCTTGTTCACGCTGCTCGCTGACTTGAGTTTGAGCAACGGCCAGAACGCGAGCTTTGTGCTGGGCCAGGCTGATTTCACCACGCGCGGCGGCAACACCACCCAGCCCGGTCTGAAGCAGCCCGAGGGATTTGCTTATGATTCGGCCAACCAGAGGCTCTTCGTGAGCGACTATGGTAACAATCGCGTGTTGGTCTTCAACCTGGCCAACGGCATCTCCAATAACATGAACGCCAGTTATGTTCTGGGTCAGGCCAATTTCACGACTTCCAGCAGCGTCGCCGCGTCGAGCCGCAGCCTGTCTTCGCCTCAGGGCCTTGCCTATGACCAGGTCAGCCAGAGGCTCTTCGTGGCCGACTACAGCTACAACCGCGTGCTGGTCTTCAACACGGCTCCCGGCACGATCTCCAACGGCATGGCCGCGAGCTTCGTGCTGGGCCAGATGAACTTCACCGCTTCCATCGGCGCCACAAGCTCCAGCGCCATGGACTATCCCTCGGACTTGGAGTATGACCCGGCCCAGCAGCGGCTTTTCGTGGTGGACCATGGCAATAGCCGCGTGCTGGTCTTCAACCTGGCCAACGGCATTACCAGCGGCATGTCCGCGAGCAATGTGCTGGGCCAAGCCAATTTCACCGCTAGTAATTCCATCGTAACCCAGAGCGGGATGTATCTGCCCCAGGGCTCTGCCTACGACCTGGCCGGTCAGAGGCTTTTCGTGTCTGACGGCGGCAACCGGGTCATGGTCTTCAATCTGGCTAACGGCATATCCAACGGCATGAACGCCAGCGCCGTGCTGGGCCAGGCGAATTTCACCGCGAGCGGCTCCACCGTCACCCAGGCGGGGATGTTCGCTCCTATGGGCGCCTCCTATGACCCGGCCCAGCAGCGTCTCTTCGTGGTCGACTTCAACAATAACCGTATTTTGGCTTTCAACCTGGCCAATGGCATCACCAACGGCATGAACGCCAGTTATGTTCTGGGTCAGGCCAATTTTACCTCGAAACTTTCCGCCACCACCCAGAGCGGGATGTATGATCCCTGGGGCTTGGCTTATGACCCTGGCTCTCGGACTCTCTTCGTCGCGGATGATGTCAATTCCCGAGTGCTCCTATTCGGCCAGCAGGCCGCGCCCGGGCCGGTCAGCCTGCCGATTTTGGCCGTGGCCACTACGAGCATACAGGCCCAGTGGGCTTTGGCCCCGGGCGCCACCGGCTACCTGTTGGTCGCCTCGACATCGAGCGCTATTCCCCCCACGGCCGTTGCGGGCTCGTCGAGCACGGCCCGGACCACGGCCACGGTCTCCGGCCTCTGGCCCAACACGACCTATTACCTCTTTTCCAGTGCCGTAGGGGCTGTCGGCCCATCGGACTATACGCTTTTAGGCTCCACGGTCACGCCGGCCGCGCCCGCAGCCAACCTGGCCGTACTCTGGAACGGCGCGAGCAACGCGGCCCTAGGTTGGCGCCCTAACGGCAACCCCGCAGGGACCTTCTACCAGGTCCAGCAGGGCCCGGACGGGGCCTCCTGGTCCACGGTGCAGACCACCACTTTCGCCGCGACCGTGGCCTTCGGGCTCTCGCCGAGCACCACCTATTATTATCGGGTTGTGACGCAGGATATCCTTGGGAATACCACCGCGCCCAGCGGCACCGTGTCTTTCTTAACGCTCGATGGCATTCAGAACTTTGCCAGTGGTCAGAACGCGCGCTTCGCTCTGGGCCAAAGCAATTTCACCTCGAGTTCATACGGCACTACCCAGAGCAAGATGTATCAGAACGAAGGTTCCGCTTACGACCCTGTCCTGCAGCGGCTCTTCGTGGTCGACAACGCGAACAACCGGGTGCTGGTCTTCAACCTCGCGGGAGGCGCTGCTACCGGCATGAACGCGGCCAATGTGCTGGGCCAGGCCGATTTTACTTCCAACACCGCGAACCGCACGCAGAACGGGCTCTCCGGTCCGTACTCCTTGGCTTATGACCCGGTGGCGCAGAACCTCTTCGTCGCGGACACGGGCAACCTACGCGTGCTGGTCTTCGACCTGAGCCAAGGCATCACGAACGGCATGAACGCGGTCTATGTCCTGGGGCAGACCAATTTCACCTCGAACGGGTCCGGCTTGAACCAGAACAGCATCAGGAGCCCCCAGGGGCTGGCCTATGAGCAGGCTAGGCAGAGGCTTTTTGTCTCCGACGCGGGGTATTCTCGACTCCTGGCCTTCGACCTGAGCCGGGGCATCGCCAACGGAATGAACGCCTCCTTTGTGCTGGGGCAGACCGCCTTCAACATATACAACCCCGGGACTACCCAGAATGTGACGAAGTCCCCTATGGGCCTCGCCTATGACCTGGGCAGCCAGAAGCTGTTTGCCAGCGATGCCGGCTCCAACCGCGTGCTGGCCTTTGATCTAAGCCAGGGCATCTCAAACGGCATGAACGCCGCCTATGTCCTGGGCCAGGCCAACTTCACGACGAGCGTCGCGACCTCCGGCCCCAACGGCATGAACTACCCGGAGGGCGTGGCTTTGGATCCGGCCGGGGCGCGGCTTTTCGTGACCGACACCAGCAACAATCGCGTGCTGATCTTCGACTTGAGCCAAGGCGTCGCCAACAACATGAACGCGGCCTATGTCCTGGGGCAGGACAATTTCTACTCTCACTCAAGCGGCCTCGTCCTGCAGAACCGGATGTCCAACCCTTATAATAACCCGTCCTACGATCCTGGAACGCGCCAATTATTCATCGGCGACACGGGCATCAATCGGACGCTCATCTTCACTCCCTTGGTTGCGCCGACGCCCATGGTGCCCGCTGTGCTTTCCGTGGGCTTCAACTCCATCCAGGCGCAGTGGGGCCTGGTGGCCGGCGCTACCGGCTACAGCCTGGTCGTTTCCGCCTCCAGCGATCTGCCGCCGGCCGCGATTGCGGGCTCCTCGCTCACGGCCCTGACCACGGCCACGGTCTTTGGCCTGGCGCCGAACACGTTCTACTACCTCTTCGTGGCCGCGACCGGCTCCAACGAGATGAGCGCCTACACCTTGTTGGGATCGACTACGACCGGACCCCCGCCCACGCCTGTTCTGGCCGCGCTCTGGAGCGGGCCTGTGAGCGCGGGCCTGGCCTGGAACCCCAACGGCTACCCGGCCGGGACCAGTTACGCGCTCCAGCAGAGCCTGGACGGGTCTACAGGATGGTCCACTGTCGTGACCACGACTTCTGCTGCGACCGTGGCCTCCGGGCTCTTCCCGAGCACCACCTACTATTTTCAGGTCATCGCCACCTACGCCGGGACTCAGGGCCCGGCGAGCAACCCGGTCTCTTTGCTCACCCCGCCCGCGCTTCAGGTCTTCGGTAACGGGATGAACGCGAGCTTCGTGCTGGGCCAGCCTGATTTCACCACTATGAACTCCACCGCGGCTGCCGGAGGCTCGCTGACAGGCGGTGGTTTCGCTTATGACCCGGCCGGACAGAGGCTCTTCGTCAGTGACTCCCTCAAGCACCGCGTGCTGGTCTATGACCTCAGCGCGGGCCTGGTCAACGGGATGAACGCGGCCTTTGTGCTAGGCCAGCCGGATTTCACGACCACGGGCAACGCCGCGGCGCAGAACAAGATGAACAGCCCCCAGGGCCTGGCTTATGACCCGGCCCGACAGAGGCTTTTCGTGGCTGAACAGAGCAACCATCGTGTTCTTGCGTTCGACCTCAGTCAGGGCGTCACGAACGGTATGAACGCGGCTTATGTTCTGGGGCAGCCTAATTTCACCACGAACAGCCCGGTCACGAGCCAGAGCCAACTCATCGCCGGGTACAGCGTCGCTTGGGACCCGGCCGGACAGAGGCTCTTCGTCAGCGACAGTAACCGGATGTTGGTCTTTGACCTGAGCCAGGGCATCAGCAACGGCATGAACGCCTCATGGGTGCTGGGACAGACCAATTTCACCTCGAATGCTACTCCCTCCAATCCGGCTCAGAACAGCTTTAACTTCGTCACCGGCTTGGCCTACGACCTGGCCAGCCAAAGACTGTTCACCTGCGAGGTGAACGGTAACCGCGTGCTGAGCTTCGACCTGAGCCAGGGCATCAGCAACGGCATGAACGCCTCATATGTGCTCGGGCAGAGCGGGTTCACTACCAGTGTCAGCGGGTCCTCCCAGTCTGCGTTGAGTAGCCCTTACGGAGTCGGCTTTGATCCGGCAGGCCAAAGGCTCTTCGTAGCCGACCGGAGCAATTCGCGCATCATGCTCTTCGAGCTGAGCCAGGGCATCATGAACAACATGAACGCCTCTTATGTGCTCGGTGTGGGCGGTACCGCCCCCGGACAAAAGAGCCTGCCCTATCCCTTATCCGCCTCCTACGACCCGGGGACCCGGCGGCTTTTCGTCGGGGATACGGTCGCTGCAAGGAGCGTGCGCGCCATGGTCTTCGTCCCCATCACGGCCCCGCCCCTGGTCTCTCCTGCCGTGCTCTCTGTCGGCACCGCCTCGGTCAAGGCGCAATGGGGCTCGGTCGGAGCCGCCACCGGCTATACCTTGGTGGCCTCCACCTCCTCCGCCTACCCAACCACCTTGATCGCCGGCTCTTCGGCCACGGCCGCGATTACAGCCACGGTCTCAGGGCTCTCTCCGTCCACCCCCTACTATCTCTTCGCTTCGGCCAACAATAGCCTGGATGTCTCGGCCTATACCTACCTGGGTTCGACCATCACCATTCCCGGACTGGTCATAACCCCGGTCGGCACGGCTTTGGGCGTGTCCTCGATCACCTGGACCTGGCTCGCGGCCGGAGGCGCGGTCAGCTTCAACGTCTACTCCGCGGCTTCCGGGGCATTGCTCGCCAACGTTGCCCAACCGCCCTGGGTGTCTACGGGTCTGGTCGGGCTCACGGCCTACGGCATCCGCGTCGCTGGCGTGGACTCCCAGGCAGTGGTGGGCTTGCTCTCGGCGTCCGCGACCACCTATACCTTGTCTCCGCCGCCCTCCATAGTCACGGCCATCGCGGGCGTGCCCCTTGGCCAGGCGGATTTCCTATCTTCAGTTGGCAACCGCGGCAATGCGTCGCCTTTTGCCAATACTTTGAGCAGCCCTTATGAGGTGGCGCTGGACGCTTCCGGCAACCTCTGGGTGGCGGACGCGGTGAACAACCGGGTCCTGCGCTATGCGCCGCCATTTTCCAACAGCATGAACGCGAGTCTCGTGCTGGGCCAGTCCGTCTTCACCAGCGGCTATACCCCGCCGTTGCCTACGGCTGGCACGCTCTATTCGCCGCAAGGGGTCTCCTTCGATACCGGCGGCAATCTCTGGGTGGCGGACTGCCTCAACAGCCGGGTCCTACGCTATGCGCCGCCGTTTGCCAACGGCATGAGCGCGGACCTCGTGTTGGGGCAGTCCGATTTCACATCTAAGGCGGCCAACCAGGGTGGGGCCGTGGCCGCCAACACATTGTCGTGCCCGGCGAGCGTGGCCGTGGACGCCTCCAGCAACGTCTGGGTCGCGGACCTCAACAATAATAGGGTCCTGCGTTACAACGCTCCGGTCTCCTCGGGCATGCCTGCGAACCTGACGCTGGGCCAGTCGGGCCTGACTTCCGGGGCGGCCGGAGCCACGAGCGTCACCTTGGCCGCCCCCTCGTCCGTGCGCGTGGACGCGGGTGGGACCGTGTGGGTGGCGGACTCGTCCAACAATCGGGTCTTGCGCTACGGCGCGCCCCAGGCCACGGGTATGGCCGCGGACCTGGTCCTGGGCCAGTCGGACTTCAATTCCGTCCAGGCCAACAGCGGCGCCCTGTCTTCGGCGGCCAATACATTATCCAACCCCTCGGGCCTGACTGTTGACTTCATCGGCGAGCTCTGGGTCGCGGACACTTACAACAGCCGGTTCCTGCGCTATTCGCCTCCTTTTACGACCGGCATGAACGCGGACTGGGTGGTGGGCCAAGCTGATTATGTCTCCAATGCCGCCAATCGCGGCACCGGGTCGCAGGCCAATACCTTGAACCAGCCGAGGTCATTGGCGGTGGACACGGGCCGCAACGTGTGGGCAGGCGATTTCGGCAACAGCAGGGTATCCCAGTTTTATGCTGTGCAGACCCCGGCTGCGCCCACGCCTTCCCCCACGACTTTGGGCGTGAGTTCCATCGCCTGGAGCTGGAACAGCGTGAGCGACGCTTCCAGCTACGCCTTCTATCCCTCCACCGGCGGCCCTGCGCTCCGGCTGGCCGGCACGTTCTTGACCTCGACAAGGCTTTCCACGAACACGGCGTTTGCGGCCATGGTCTCGGGAGTGGGCGCGGGCAGCGAAGGCCCGCTCTCGGCCGGGGTCACGGCCTACACCTTGGCCGTGCCGCCGGCCGGCTCGGTCGCCCTCTTCGCGTCCAGCAGCTCGCTGACCTTGGGTTGGTATGCCAACAGCAATCCGGCCGGTACGAGCTACTGGGTCGGGGTTTCGTCCTTAACGGGTTTTCAACTCTTGGCCGGCAGCAGCCAGACCGTCGCAACCTCGGCCATGGTGTCGGGTCTCTTGTCGGACACGACCTATTATCTGCGCGCCCGGGCTCAGAACTTGGGCGGAGTGTGGACCGTTTTCGACGCCGCGGTGGCCACGCCCACGTTGGCCGCGCCGGTCCTGGCCGGGCAGATCAGCGAGGTTTTCGACACCAGCTTGGTGGCGAATTGGCAGCCCCTGGTCTTGACCGCATGCCAGGGCTATCTCCTGCAAGCCTCGACCATGTCGGATTTCAGCGGGACCGTTTTCTCCAGCGCCGCGGCTGATGCGGCCTTGAGCACCTTGACCGTGTCTGGCCTGAGCACGTACAGCACCTACTATGTGCGCGTGGGCGCCTTGAACTGGGTGGGCGCGGCGGATTTCGTGGCCATCGGTTCAGCCACCTTGATCTCGCCGCGTCATCTTTACGCGCCCGCCGACGGGTCCGTGGTCTCCACGGCTCAGCCGGTGCTGGCTTGGCGGTCTTCGCGGCTCAGCCCTTCCCGCGTGCAAGTGGCCTTGGACTCGGGCTTCAACACCATACTCACGGACTCCATCACCGTCAATCATACCTATGCCGTCCCGGCCGGCGTTCTGGCGCTGGCCAACGGCACGCCCTATTGGTGGCGGGTCGCGCCGAGCATTGACCCGGGCAACTGGTCCTCGGCTTACAGCTTCACGGTGGACAACGTCGCGCCGGTCCTTTCCGGGCCGCAGGTCTCCACCGCTATCTGGACGAACATGCCGTCTTCTGCCTATTTCTCCTCCTCTTCCGTTTCGGTCAAGATCAATATTCAAGATTCTGGTTCCGGGCTATTGGTTTCCACCAGCCTGCCCGTGGGCCTCATGGCTCAGTGGCACTTCGATGAGAGTTCGGGCACCGTGGCTTTGGACGCCTCGACCAACGTCTATAATGGAACTTTGGTCGGTGGCCCGACCTGGACTGCCGGCATCAGCGGCGGGGCCATCTCATTTAATGCCTACGGCAACTCTATGTCGGTTCGTAGCATCAACATGGGCTCAAACTGGACCGTCGAAACCTGGTCGGAATTCCCTTTGAACCTGCACGGCAACTGGAATTCCCTTTTGGGGTCCAGCCAGACTGGCTACAATCATGTTCTTCTTGATTTGAACGGGAATCTCGGCGCATATAACGGATCCGGCTTTGTCTCTTCCGGCTACAGTGTTAGCGCTTTGAATGGCTGGCATCACTTGGCGGCCGTGGCCTCCGTAGGCGCGAACTCCACGAGATTCTATATCGACGGGATTCCTGTCGGGAGCGTTGCGACTGCCGTCGACGGGGCGGCTCATCCCGTTAATATAATCGGGACCGACGGTACCGGCAATTCCAATAACCAATATTGGGGCGGCGCGTTAGACGAGTTCCGCCTCTTCAATGTCGCCCGTACCACGGCCCAGGTTTTGGCTGACTATCAGTCAGACACCTTGGCCTCCCATAATCGCGGCCAAGCCTACAACGTCCTTTACTCCACCAACGCCGGTTCCACTTGGAACTTCATCTCTACCGCCAGCATTTTTTTGAGCGGCGGCAGCGGCGTCAACGGCGACATGACGCAGGAAACCCTGCAGGCCAGCAACATCCCGGTCGTCACCTCAACCGGTCCAGGCGCGGCCACGGACCAGATCGTCTTCGTGGTCTCGGACATGGTCGGTAACGTGTCCACCGCGGTCTACACCGTGCTGGTGGACACGAATCAGGTGCCGGTCCTGCTCTCCCCGGCCAACGGGACTCCAGTCAGCGCCTCTGCTCCGGTGTTGACCTGGTCCGGTCTGGGGGATGTGAGCGTCCAGGTGTCGCAATATGCGGACTTCAGGATCATCGCGGCGTCCTCGACTACGGCCAACTCTTATTGCCCGGCGAGCGGACTGAGCGGCGGGACCACCTATTATTGGCGGGCCATGACGGCCGCGAGCCCTGATGCGAACGCTTGGTCCGCGGTTTACAGTTTTTTCATGGACGACGCTGCCCCGGTATTTTTCGGGCCGCAGGTCTCAACCGGCATCTGGACGAGCCTGCCGTCTTCGGCCTATTTCTCCTCCACTTCCGTTTCAATCAAGATCAGCATTCAGGATTCGGGCTCCGGGTTGTTGGTCTCTACTGGCCTGCCTATAGGTCTGATGGGGCAGTGGCATCTTGATGAGGGCTCCGGCACCGTGATCCTGGATGCCTCGACCCATGCCTTTAGCGGCCTTCTGGTCAACGCTCCGGCCTGGGTCGCAGGCAAGCGGGGCTCGGCCCTTTCCTTCGACGGATCATCCCAATATGTCCAGCTGGCCGGCGATCCCGCCCTCTCTCCCTCGCCCAACCAGACCATTGAGGCCTGGGTCCGGCCTCAAGGTGCCAGCGATTGCACCGTTTATGCCGAAAATACGGGTGGCGGGCTTAACTATGGTTTGGGTGCTTGCGCCGGAAGTGCGGTTTCATTCAGTAGACATGCTTGGAATATCCCCGTCCCCGAGTGCGACAATAAATACTGCTGGATATCGATCAATGGATCCTCTGTCCTGCAAGCCGGCCAGTGGTATCACGTCGCTGCAACCTTGGGGCCGGATGGGATGAAAGTGTATGTGAACGGAGTGCTTGACGGCGAGAATGCGGCTTATACTAATGCGGGAGAAGGTAGCGTCAGCGCGCAGATAGGAGCATACTCGGTCGGAGGCCCGATGGGTGGCTATTTCCATGGAGCCATTGATGAACTGCGTGTTTTGAAGGTGACTCGCTCGTCAGCCCAAATTTTGGCTGATTACCAGTCCGACACCTTGGCCGCGCACAATCGCGGCGTGGCCTACAATGTCATGTACTCCACCAACGCTGGCTCAACCTGGAACACCGTCTCCGCCAACAGTGTCACGATGGGCGGTTCCAACGGCACGCTGGCGTCCCTGACTTTGGAAGCGGACAACGTCCCTGTCGTCACCTCTATCGGCACCGGCGCGATTACGGACCAGATTGCCTTCATCGCCTCGGATATGGTTGGCAACGTGTCCACCGCGGTCTACACCGTGCTGGTAGACACCACCCCGGCGCCGGTCTTGTTCGCCCCGGCCAACGAGACTTCGGTCAGCACCTCCGCGCCCGTGCTGAGCTGGAGCGGCGCGGGCAGCGTGCTCGTCGAGGTCGCGTCGGATGCGGGCTTCACTACCATCGTGGCGTCCTCGATTACGGCCAACTCTTACTATGTGGCAAGCGGGTTGCGCGGCGGGACCTATTACTGGCGCGCCATAACGGCCGCGAGCCCCAACATGAATGCCTGGTCTTCGACCTTCACTTTCGTGGTGGACCTCGCCGGCCCGGCCATCTCCGGACCTCTGGTCTATTCCCCGGTCTCGGGCTGGACCAGCCTCCCGACGACCACCGTCTTGGCCAGCACGGCCTCGGTGCGAGTCGCGGTCCAGGATCTGGGCTCCGGTCTTCTGGTTTCCACTGGCCTGCCTGTCGGTCTGGTAGCGCAGTGGCACCTGGACGAAGGCTCCGGCACCGTAGCCCTGGACGCCTCGACCAATGCCATAAACGGCACGGTGCTTAGCAACATGGTGTGGACGGCCGGCATCAAGGGCGCGGCCTTGAGCTTCAATGGTTCCGGGCAATATGTCAATATCCCAAGCAACCCTGCATTCGACGGCGCCTCGGGCACGTGGAGCGCATGGATATACCCCACCAGCCTTCCCGTCGGCAACGGCATCATGCTGATGAGTCGCGCCGACGCAGTGAGTTCCTGGTCTGGGATCTCCTTCGTCATCCAGGGCAACACTCTCGCTGCCGAGTTAAAAAATGGATCGGCCTTTGCGTACAACTGTGTCGGTCCCACGGTTCTTTCCGCCAACCAGTGGTACCATGTCGCTCTGACTTATTCCCAGGCCAACGGCGGGGTCGACACGCTCTACCTCAATGGGAAAGCCGAGGCATCGTGTACGAACTCAGCATCCTGGGCATTCAACGCCCAACCGCTGCGCCTGGGCGCGTCCGTGGACCCTTGGTGGCAGCAGTTCGGCGGTCGCATGGAGGATGTCCGCATCTACAATGTGGCGCGCTCGTCGGCGCAGATACTCTCGGATTATCAGTCCGACACCTTGGCCGCCCAGAATCGCGGTCAAGCCTACAACGTGTTCTACTCCAACGATGCCGGTTCCCATTGGAACTTCGTCTCCACCGCCAGCGTTTCGTTGAGCGGCAGCGGCGTCAACGGCGACACGGCGCAGGAGACCCTGGAGGCGGACAACATCCCGGTGGTCACCTCCGCCGGGACGGGTGCCGCGCTGGACCAAGTCGCCTTCGTGGTCTCGGACTTCGCGGGCAACGTGTCCACAGCGGTCTACGCCATCACGGTGGACACCCGCACGATCCCGACTTTGGTCACCCCGAGCAATGGCAAGCGCCTCGCTTCCACCGCGCCGGTGCTGACCTGGAGCGGCTCGGGCAACGTGCGTGTCCAGGTCGCGTCGGACGTGGGCTTCAATGCCATCGTGGCGGATTCGACCACGGCTAACCCGTATTGCCCAGTGAGTGGGCTGAACAATGGGCTTACCTATTGGTGGCATGCGCAATTGACGAGCAACCCGAACTCATGGTCCGCGGCCTACAGCTTCTTCGTGGACACCGCTGCGCCGGTCCTTTCCGGGCCGCAGGCTTCCACTGCCCCGGCTTCCGGCTGGACGAGCCTGCCGTCTATGACCTATTTCTCCTCCACTTCCGTTTCAGTCAGTGTCAGCGTTCAGGATACGGGCTCCGGGCTCCTGCTGGCCACAGCGCCGCCGGCGGGGCTCGTGGGCCAGTGGCATTTCGATGAAACCTTCGGCGCCACCGCTTATGACTCGTCGGGCTACGGCCAGAACGGGACTGTCGTCGGGGCAAGTTGGGCTTCGACGGGCGGTAAACGTGGCGGGGCCTTGAGCTTCGACGGCGCGAGCAATTATGTCAGCTTCCCCAACACGGGCGTCCTCTATGGGGCGACGCCGCTTACCATCGAGGCCTGGGTCAATCCGACCACGATCCCTACATCCGTCCAGGCGAGTTACACGGTCAGCACCGCCGGAGGAGCGACTTATACTGTTCCTCCCGGAGTCACCTCTATCACGGTCAAGGCCTGGGGTGCGGGTGGTGGTGGAGGTGGCTTGAATAGCTCGGGAGGAGCCGGAGGCGGCGGCGCATACGCCAGTTCCACTCTTGCGGTGACCCCCGGTCAAGTCCTGACCGTCATCGTCGGAGGAGGTGGCGGCGCTGGATCTGTAGAATGCGTCATGAGTGCTGGGGGAGGTTCGGCTGGCACCGGGTATAATGGCATCGGTGCCGGCGGAGCTGGCGGCAACTCCGGATCTAGTGGATGTTCAGGCGGTGGCGGTGGGGGCGGCGGCGGTAGTTTTATTTTAAATGCAAGTAATGCAATCCTGTTGGCCGCGGGCGGCGGTGGTGGTGGCGGCGGTATAGAAACCGGTATCAATGCCGGCGCAGGCGGCGGCGGCGGTGTCAACGGCAGCCCAGGATATGGCGCCTCAGGAGGAACTGCTGGCGCTAGCGGCAGTACGCATGGCGGCGATGGAGGCATACCTAGCTGGGACGCCAGCGCAGGCGGCGGCGGTGGTGGAGGCGACAATGGAGGCACAGGAGGAGGACCTGCAAGTGTCGATCAAAACGGAGGGGCTGGGGGTGGTGGAGGTAATAGCCTAGGAACAACTGTCAGCAATGGCTCGGGAATCACTCCAGGGAACTACGATGATCCCGACCGTGCTGGATCTGCCGGCTATGGCGTCGCAGCACCAGGAAGTGGAAACAGCGGACTTGTGAAGATCAGCGCGGCGGGGACGGGCGGCGTCACCATCATAGACGGCAATGAGAACGGCGGCAGCGCCGGTTACGATTTTGGGATCAGTTCCAACACGAAGCTCTTGTGGTTGCCCGCTTCCAACCGGGCACTTTACAGCTCCGGGACCGTGGCCACGGGCGTATGGACCCATGTCGCCCTCACCTACGATGGGACCTATGCACGGATGTATCTTAACGGGGCACTGGACTCCACACAGGCGGGGGAGGCCCCGCAGATATCTTCATTCTTGAAGATTGGAGCGGCGGGATGGTCCACTGGATTATTTAACGGCAGCCTCGACGAGGTGCGCATCTTCAACGCGGTACGCTCAGACGCCCAGATCCTGTCCGATTATAAGGATACTTCCGCCGCTCAGAATCGGTCCTCGTCCCATAAGGTGTTCTACTCGACTGACGCCGGCGCAACGTGGAATTTCCTCTCTACCAGCAATGTGACTATGGGCGGCTCAGACGGCATGCAGACGGCCCAGACCGTGCAGGCCAGCAACATCCCGCTGGTCACCTCCACCGGCCCAGGCGCGGCTACGGACCAGGTCGCCTTCGTTGTCTCGGACTTCGCGGGCAACGTGTCCACCGCGGTCTATACCATCCTGGTGGACACCGCGGCTCCGGCGCCGGTCGCTCTGAGCCCGGCTAGCGGGGCCGTGGTCAGCACGGCTGCTCCAGTCCTGACCTGGACCCAACTCACGGGCAAGAGCCGGCTGCAGCTAGCCAATGACCAGGGCTTCACGCAGGTCATCGCGGACTCGACCACGGCCAACACCTTCTACGTCTCGACTAACGCCTTGAATGACGCTCAGACTTATTGGTGGCGCGTGGGCTCGCCGGGCGTCAGCATAACCAACTGGTCCGCGGCTCAGAGCCTGCCCATAGACCTGATTCCTCCGGTTTTCTCCGCGCCTTATATCGCCACTGCTCTATCTTCCGGCTGGATGAGCCTGTCAACCGCGCCCTACCTCTCCTCGGGCACGGTCTCCGTGCGCGTCACGGTCCAGGACTCCGGCTCGGGCCTGCTGGTCTCCACCGGTTTGCCCAGCGGCCTCGTAGGCCAGTGGCATTTCGACGAGAGTTCGGGCAGCGTGGCCCTGGATGCCTCGACTGACGCCTTCAACGGCGTGTTGGTCGGCACTCTTACCTGGGTGGCGGGCAAGCGCGGCTCGGCGTTGAGCTTCAATGGCAGCAATAGTTACGTGACCGTCGCCAATAACAGCGCCTTGACGCCTCCGGCCATCACAGTGGAGACATGGGTGAATCCGGCCGCGCTGCCCACCCCTGGTAACGGCATGGGGATAGTAGACAAGAGGGATGATGCTAATGGCACCGCAGGATATGTCCTGGAACTCAACAATGCCGGAACACAGCAGATTGCTTGGGTAAGCCTTGGCAGCGTGTCCTTCATCAATTACACGCTGCCAATAGGCGTTTGGTCCCATATCGCCGCGGTTCAATCCGGGACCTCAGGGAATATCTACGTCAATGGCGTCCTAGCCGGCTCCATAACTGGCAGCGCTCTGGCCGACTATGCCGTGCCTCTACGCATCGGCGCAAGACAGGACGGCAAATATTTCAACGGCCTGATCGACGAGGTGCGCATCTTCAACGTGGCCCGTTCCTCGGCCCAAATCCTCGCCGACTACGAGTCGGATACCTTGGCCGCGCAGAACCGCGGCGCGGCTTACAGCGTTTACTGCACCACCACGGCCGGTGCGGCCTGGAACTTCGTTTCTACCGCCAGCGTCAGCAACATCACGGTCGGTTCCAATGGCACCCAGTCGGCCACTTTGGAGGCCGACAACATCCCTATCGTCAACGCGGCCTGGCGCGGTCATCCGGCCACCAACCAGGTCGCCTTCGTCGTCTCGGACTTCGCCGGCAACGTGTCCACCGCGGCCTACACGATCCCGGTGGCTGCCATGGCGCTTCCCAAGCCCTTCGGTCCTACGGTGGTCAACGTCAGCACGTTCACGGCCGGCCTCACCTGGGGCGTCAGCGGCAGCTCCGCGAGCGTGGCTTACCTGCTGCAGGTCTCCACGGCCGTGGATTTCTCCGGGACCGTATTCAGCAGTCAGACCGTGTTGACCACGGCCACGATCTCCGGCTCCCAGGAGATCCAGCCGAACACCACCTACTACCTTGGTGTGCAGGCCTTCGTTGCCTTGGGCGGCGGCTCGCCGAGCGGATTTGCCACTGTCTCCACCATCACATGGCCGGCCGCCATCGCGAGCCTGGCCGTGTCCTCGGTGAACGTGAGTTCCATGACCGAAACCTGGTCTGCCAACGGCAACCCGCCGGGCACGAACTATTGGGTCGAGTTAAGCACCAACCCCAGCTTCGCCGCGCCGAGCCTGCTGGGCCTGCCCAACGGTGAGTCGACCCTTACGGTCAGCACATCCATACCATTCTCTCCGCTCACTCCCAACACGACCTATTATTCGCGCGTGGCGGCCGTCAATTGGGCGGGCACGGCCAGCACCTTCACGGCCTTGGTGCCTTTCGTCACCTTGCCCGTGGCCCCCAGCACGGCGCCCTTCGTCATCGCGAGCACGGGCCAGGTCCAGGCGGCCTGGGGCAACAACTACAATCCGGTGGACACGCTCTACAGGGCCGAACTCTCTACCGGGCCTTCGCCCAGCATTAACGGCTTCAGCGGCAACTACACTACCATCACGCTCAACTCCCAGTTCGTATTCACTGGCCGGCCATCCGGTGTCGGCCTGCGCCCCAACTTCACGTACTACGTGGACGTGCAGGCTATCGGCCGCCTCGGGTCGACCACGACTTTCGCGGCCCTGGGCGGGACCGTGACTTGGGTCAACGCCCCCAGCACGGCTGCGGCCAGCGATGTCCTGGACAGCCGGCTGACCCTGAACTGGGGCGCCAATAACAACCCGGCCGGCACGAGCTATGTCGCTCAGTTGAGCGCCGACCAAAGCTTCGCCGGGGCGCAGTCCGTTTACACCCAGAGCAACTCCGCCATGTTCAGAGGACTTTCCCCCAACACTACCTACTACGGCGAGGTCCAAGCGGTTAATGATGCTGGGGTCGCTAGCGTCTTTACGGTTTTGCCCGCTACGGCCACCATGGCGTTGAGCGCCGGCGGCGATGATTTCTCTCATGTAACCTCGACCCAGGTCCAGGCTAACTGGCTTGCCAACGGCAACCAGGGGGTGACGTATCTGGTGGCCCTTTCCACCGGATTCTCGCCGAGCAGTAACGGCTTCAGCGGGAATTTCACCACCACCACGCTCAATACCTATTTCCTCTTCACCGGCCGTCACTCCGCCGGCCTCCATCCCAATGTCATGTATTACGTGGACGTGGCCGTGCTCAACAGCGAAGGGGTGCCCACGGCCTTTACGGTGCTGGGCGGCACTCCGACTTGGGCCAATGTTCCGAGCACGGCTGCGTTCTCCGGCGTGTCGGCCTTCCAATCCACCGTCGATTGGTCTGCCAACGGAAATCCCGCAGGCACTTCTTATATAACCCAGTTCAGCACGGACGCGGTCTTCGGCACGCTGAGTGCGTCGAGCGTTACGCTGAGCACTTCCAGCATGTTCTCCCCCCTCAGCGCCAACGCGACCTATTATTTCAGGGTGGCGGCTGAGAATTCAGCGGGCATTATCACGGCCTTCGCTGGCCCGGTCTCGACTATGACCTGGCCGGCCGCGCCTGGGGCCGCGGCCTACAACACCGGTGTCTCTCAGCTGCGGGCAAACTGGCTCGCTAACGGTAACTCGGATGGGACCATGTACGCGGCTATCCTTTCGACCGGTCCTTCGCCCAGCGCCAACGGGGATTCCGGCAACGTCCCCGTCTCGACCCAGAACCTTTACGCCTTGTTCTCCCCCCTGTTCGCGAACACCACCTATTACGTGGACGTGCAGGCCATCGGCTTCAGCGGCGCCCGCAGCAGCTTTACGGCTCTGGGCGTGACCGCGACGTCGCTGGCCCAACCGCCCAGCACGGGCCCCATCACCGCGGTCGGGACCGGAACCGTTACCGCATCCTGGAGCGCCGTTGTCGGGGCCAGCTCGTATACCATGGTGGTCTCCACGAACCCCGGCCTGCCTCCGGCCCCGATATTGTCTGCGGGCTCGTTTGTGATGCCCACGGGCGCAGTCGGGGGCCTGCCCCCGAATACTACCTGCTACGTCTTCGTCAACGCCTGCAGCGCGCTGACCTGCTCGTCCTACGTCGTGGAGGGCACGACCGTCACGCAGGCCAACGCGCCTTTGGCCGCAGTGCCCGCCACGTCGAGCTCCACGGTCGCCGCGGGCTGGGACCCTGATGGCGATCCGCCGGGCACGACCTATATAGTCCAGCTCAGCACCGACCCGAATTTCGGGAGCCTGGCCTCGGCCCGGACCGTGAGCACGGGCGCGATCTTCTCACAGCTCCTGCCCAACACGACTTATTATTCGCGCGTAGAGGCGTTCAACTTCTCGTGCATCGCTACGGCCTTTGTGATTCTGCCGGCCGCAGCCACGCTGGCCGCGATCCCCAGGACGGCACCTTTCGTTATCGCGAGCACGGGTCAGGTCCAGGCTGTCTGGGGCGCCAACAGTAATCCCATGGGCACCGCCTATTTCGTGCAGCTCAGCACGGACTCGGCATTCGGCACGCTGACCGCGTCGAGCGCTACGCTCAATGCCTATGCCTTGTTCACGGGCCTGAGCGCGAACACCACCTACTATTCGGACGTGCAGGCCATCAACCGCATCGGCCTGCCCACGGATTACGCGGCCCTGGGCGGGACTGCGACCTGGGTCAACACCCCTGGTTCGGCCGTGCCCAGCGACGTGCAGGCAGGCCAGCTGACCTTGAACTGGACTCTTGACGAAGACCCGGAGGGTACTCTTTACGTGGCCCAACTCAGCACCGCCCCGGCCTTCGCGCCGCTGGCCGCCTCAAGCCGCACGCTCAACACCTTCGCCGCGTTCTCCGACCTGAGTGCCAACACTACTTATTACAGCCGGGTCCAAGCGGTCAATTATGACGGGGTAGCCGGCTCCTTCGCGGTTTTGCCTACCACGGCCACCTTAGCGTTGACCGCCGTGGCCGGGCCGTTCTCCAACGTGACCACGAGCCAGGTGCAGGCGAATTGGAGTGCGAACGGGAATCAGGGGGTCCAGTATCTGGTGATCCTCTCCACCGGCTCCTCACCTAGCGTCAACGGCTTCATTGGCAACTCCAGCACCACCACGCTCAACACCTATGCCCTGTTTGTTGGCCTCAACCCTAACGCCACCTACTACGCGGATGTGGCTGTGCTCAATAGTGAGGGGGCGGCCACGAGCTTCACTGTGCTGGGAGGTACGTCGACCTGGGCCAATGTCCCGGCCACGGCTCTGTTCTCAGGAGTGCAGACCGCCCAATTGACCGCCAACTGGTCGGCCAACGGCGATCCCGCGGGCACCGTTTACCTGGCTCAGCTCAGCACAGACCCGTCGTTCGCCTCTCTGAGCACTTCGAGCCTCACGTTCAACACCGCCGTCGTGTTCTCCGACCTGGGCGCCAACACCACCTGTTACCTGCGGGTGGCCGCGCGGAATTTCGCCGGCGTGCTCACCGCTTTCACCACTCCGGTCTCCACCGTCACCTGGCCCGCCGCGCCGGTCGGCGCGGCGACGCCCTTCACGGCTGGGACGACCCAGATCCAGGCCAACTGGCTGGCCAACGGCAACGCGCCGGGCACGAGTTACGTGGCCATCCTATCGACCAAGGCTGCGCCCAGTACCAACGGCGCTTCCGGCAACGTCACCACCACCACGATCAACACCTATGCCTTGTTCATATCCCGGCCGCCCAATACCATCTATTACGTGGACGTGAAGGCGGTAGGGTTCGGGGGATTGAGCAGCGCGTTCACGGCGCTGGGCAGCGGCGCGACCGCGCCCGGCGCCGCCGTCGGCGGCATCGGCATCATCAACGTGACCGCGGTCACGCTCAAGGCGGGCTGGAGCGCGGCCGCCGACGCGGACTATTATTATTTCGCCGCCTCCACCAGCCCTACCAACCCCGGCGCCGGCGCGCCCGCGGTCCGGACCCAGATCACCACCGTGACGGTGGGCGGCTTGACTCCGAACACCACCTACTACGGTCTGGTCTCGGCCTGCGGCTCGGCCGGCTGCTCGGACTACACCTCGGTCGGTACGACGGTCACCTTGGCAAACGCCCCCATCGCGCAGGCGCCCTCGCCGCTGGCCATCGCGCTCACCGCCAACTGGGGCCAGGACGGTGACCCGGCGGGCACCATGTACATCGCGCAGCTGAGCACGGACCCCGCCTTCTCCGTGTTCACGACCAGCGTGACCGTGAGCACGGCCGCGGCCTTCACGGGTCTCAACCCTAACGCCACCTACTACACGCGCGTCGAAGCCGTCAGCTATGGCGGCATTCATACGGGCTTCGTGACCCTGTCTGCGGCCATGACCTGGGCTGCCATCCCAACCCCGGTGTTCTTGACCGGCGTGACGATGGGGCAGGCGCAGGCGAATTGGGGCGCCAACGACAACCCGGCGGGTACTCCTTATACCGCGGTCATCTCCTCATATCCTGCCCCGGGAGCCAATGGCATTCCCGGTAACCTCCGCGCGAACACGACGAGCTTCACGACCCTGTTCACCGGTTTTGTGCCCAACACCAGCTATTACCTGGGCGTGCAGGCGGCCAACCGGATGAGCGTGTACACGGACTTCTCTATTGACGCGGCCACGGTGACCGCGTCCGCGGTCCCGGTCTCGCCCTGGACAGTGACGCGCAGTTCGCTGACCCTGTCCTTCCAGTGGGGCGCCAACAGCAATCCTGGCGACACGCGCTACACGGCGCTGCTCTCCACCGGCCCGGACTTCACGCTGCTGGCCGCATCGGCCGCTGTTTCGGACGCGGCGGCCGGCTTCACCGGGCTCACTCCGGCCACGACCTATTATTTCAGGGTGAAGGCGACCAATCGGGCCGGGCTCGACACGGTGTTCACCTCGAGCATAGCGGCCTTCACCCGTCTGTTCAATCCGGCCGTGCCCAACGGACTGGGCGCCGCGGCCGAGAGCGCAGTGCTCTCCTGGACCTGGAATGCGGTGTCCTCGGCTTCCAGCTACAACGTCTATTCTGCGGTTCAGGGCAACCTTTTCCTGCAGGTTGTCGGGCTGAGCACCAATTCTTTCAGCCAGGTCAACCTAGCCACGAACACGGCCGTAAGTCTCGCGGTGGAGGCGGTGGACGAGTCCGGGACGGCCCTGAGTACCGTGACCACGGTCTGGACCCTGGCCGCGCCTCCGGCTGACACCACGGCCTTGCCCCTGCCCGGGGCTTTCGTGCGGGTGGAATGGACGCCCACCGGGGCCGCCTCGGCCTACGCGGTGGAGCGCGCCAGCGCCGCTGCGGGCGTGTTCGCGGAGGTCGCCTCCTCGGCTGCGCTGGGCGCGGCCACGCAGTTCACGGATTTTGGCGTGCCCCTGACCACATATTACTATCGGGTGCGCGGCTTCAATGGCGGCGGCGTGCCCACGGCCTACGACCAGACGGTCTCGACTTTGACCTTCCCGGCTCCGCCCTCGGCTCCGGTGCTGGCCGCGGTCACGGTGTCGAGCGGCTCGGTGCGCTGGTACTGGACCACGGGTGCGGCCAATGTCGCTGCTTCCTATCGCTTCTGGACGAGTTCGGGTATCCTGATAGCCCAGCTGCCCTCGTCGGCGAGCTTCTACCTGGAGACGCCGCTTATCACGCAGGTACGCTACGCGCGCTACATCGAGGCTTACAACCCGAGCGGTCAGGCTTTCTCGAACACCGTGGTCGTGGCCACGCCCTACCAGCAGTCCTTCATGACGGGGCTCAGCTCCGGGACGCTCTTGGGGGCTGACAACAAGCGCGAACTCGATGTCCCGCTGGGCAGCACTCCGCCGGACGTGCAATGGCTCCTCTCCGAGGATCCGGTCCAGGCTCCACTGACCGGCCAGACGCCGAGCCTCATCGCCCAGGCCGACGTGTCATTGCCCGGTTCCCTGCATGTGTCTACCGCTTCTATAACCGAGTACATCGTGTCCGTCAACGGCGAGCGCTTTACGCAGGCGTTGTGGACGGCGGTGACGATCAGGGTGCCTTATTCAGATGTCAACAATACGGGCTTTGTGGATGGGTTGTCGCCGCGCGTCCCGGTCGGTACCCTGCAGCTTTACTGGCTCAACGAGGCCACCGGGCTCTGGGAATTCGTGCCAGGCAGCAGCATCGACACGGTGCACCAGGTGCTCGTGGCGCAAGTCAACCATCTTTCCATTTTTGCAGCCATTGGCACGGCCGCGGGTTCGGACCTTAGCGCGGTGCTTGTCTATCCGATCCCGTATCGGCCCAACGGCAGCGACCCCAACCGTGGTCATCCCTACTCCGTCGGCGATCCTAAATCCGGGATCATTTTCGACAACCTGCCCAACGCGGTGACCATCGAGATCTACACGATCACCGGGCGGCGGGTGGCGCGGATGGACACGGCTGTGTCGAGCGGCAAGCTGCAATGGGACGTGAAGAACGACAGCGGACAGGACGTGGCCTCGGGCGGCTATATCGCGGTGCTCAGCAGTCCTGGCTGCGGACAGGTTGTCAAGAAGCTCATCATCGTGCGATGAAAACAACGCTAGGGATAGTCGTGGCCTTGGCCTTGCTGGCTCCGGTGCCCCTCCGGGCGTCCGGGGGCGCGGACCCTTACGGTTTCCTGCTCCTGGACGCCAACGCGCGGGCTGCGGCCCTGGGTGGGGCATACACGGCCCTGGGCACAGGCGCCGGATCCTTGGCCTACAACCCGGCGGGACTGGCGCGCACCGAAAGCAACGAAGTGAGTTTCATGCACAACCAGTACTTTCAGGGCGTCACCCAGGAGTACCTGAATCTGGCTTCGCCGTTGGGGCTGGGCGCCAGCCTCAACTACTTGAGCTTCGGCGACGTGCAGCGGACCACTTTGGACCATCCTGCCGGCGACGGGCTTGGCCAGACCTCGCTTTCGGACTTGGCGCTGGGACTCGGTTATGGCCGCAAGCTGACCGACGACTTATCCGTAGGCGTCGGGGGCAGGTATATCCGAGAGGTCATAGACCAGACGCCGCGGGACAACGCCTCATTCGACCTGGGCGGCCACTACGTCGTGCCGCGGCTGTCAGGGCTTTCGGTGGGCGCGGCGGTGCAGAACATGGGCCCGACGGTGAGTTACGACCAGGCGCAGGAGAACCAGCCGCTGACCTGGCGGTTGGGCGGGGCGTACCGTCGCGACTGGCTGGGGGCGAGCCACGCTTTGGCTCTGGACGTGGTGAAGGAGCGCAACGATTCGGCCTATGTCTCCGTAGGCGTGGAGACGCGGGTGCTCAAGATGCTGGCTCTTCGGCTGGGTTACAACCAGAGCAACGACGCGGGTGTGGGGATCACGGCCGGGATCGGCTGCCGGATCCACGACTTCGATTTCGATTACGCGATCGTTCCCTTCGGTGCGCTGGGCTACTCGAACCGGCTGAGCGTGGCGTTCCGGTGGGGTGGGGCGACCTCCAAAGCAGTCCCTGAAGCCGCGCCGGCTCCGGTGTTGATGATATCGGTCCCGGCGCCCGCCGTCATGCCGGCGGTAAGGATTTTGGGTGAGCTTTGATCCTATCGCCCATCGAGCCTGATGGTCGGCCCGTCCCTCTTCCAGTCGGGCGATTGCTCATGCGCCGCCAGCAGGTGGTCGCTGTCGAGGTCTACGAAGGAGAAGAAGCCCGTTCCCAAGGCCAGGTGTACGCTGGGCATGAGGCCCCGGCTGGTCTCGGACATGCAGCCGATCATGAGCCGGAGCCCCGCGGCGCGCGCCACGGCCGCGATGCCCAGGGCGCGCAGAAGGCCGCTCTTGGCCACCTTGATGTTGATGACCGAGGCCGCGCGCTCCAGCACCACGCGTACGGCGTCTTGGGGGCTGTGCACCATCTCATCGGCGGCTACCGGCACCGGGGAGCGTTTGGTGAGCGCGGACATGCCTCGGAAATCCGTCTTGGGCAGAGGCTGCTCCAGCAGGAGCACCTTCATCTTGGCTTTGTGGGCCGAGTTCAGCAGGCGCAGGGCCGAGGCGACGCTGAGGCCCTGGTTTCCGTCCAGGATGAAGCTGGGCTTGACGTGACGGACTGTCCGGCAGACTAGGCGCAGGCGTGCGATATCGTCCTCAAGTGTTCCCCCTAACTTGACCTTGAAGACCCGGAACCCCTCATCGGCAGCCTCGGCCGCCGCGGTGCGGGTCAGGTGGTTGTCGGTCCAGGCCGAGAGCGTGATGTCGGATGAGACCTCGCGCCGCCGGCCGCCGAACCAGGCGGCTAGGCTCAAGCCCTGCGAGCGGGTCCAGGCGTCGAGCAAGGCGCATTCGAACGCCGCAACGGCCGGTCCTTCCCCGCTGTGCCGGCGCCAAGCATCTTCCACGAGAGGCCGTGGGCACGCAGCGTCTTGGCCGTGTGCGCTGCGGCCGAGTCCGGCCAGGACCTGTGCCAAGCGTTGTGGACGAAGGTGGGCCAGGGCCAAGGACGCCGATGCTTCGCCGTAGCCGCGCGTGCCGTCGCGCAGGGTCAGGGTGAAGCCCACGTTGCAGGTCGAGGTCTTGCGTCCTAAAGCAGTGACGAACGGCCGCTTGAGCGGAGTTTTGAATATCCGAACGGCGGAGGATCGCACGCTGGTCGCGGCCATGGGTCCATTATACGAATATGGGCATTGCCTGCTGGTCTGCTAACGACGGTCATCTACTGCCCGAGGCTTCCCCTTCTCTTCTCGATCTCGCCCTGCATCTCCTTTTCGAGGTCTTCCATCTCGGAGATCTCCTTCTGAATGAGGTCCTCGGCCTTGAAGGGTTTGATCGGGGTGAGTATCTTGGCCTGTGAAGGCTTGGCTGCGGGAGGCTCTATCGACGGTTTAGCCGCAGGAGGCGGCTCGATCGAAGGCTTGGTCGCGGGCGGTTCTATCGAGGGATTCGTCGCAGGAGGCGGCTCGATCGAAGGTTTGGCCGCGGGAGGTTCGATCGCGGGCTTGGCTACGGCCGGCTTATCGGCGGCCGGCGCGACTACGGCCGGGGTGGGCTGGGACGCGGTCTCTTGGGCGGGGACCGTGTAGCGTACGTCCGGGTCGTTCTTGGCGAGCCAATCCTTGACCACATTGGACTTGATGGAGAAGTTCTCACCCGTGATGGTCAGGCCGTCCTTGGCCTTGCGCGCCATGGAGGTGTTGATGCCGATCATGGCCCCGTGATCATTGAGCAGAGGTCCGCCGGAATTGCCGCGGTTGATGCTGGCGTCGGTCTGGAATACATCTTTCCCTTGGACTTCTCCGAGGTTGGCGATGACCGTGCTGACGACGCCCTGCGTCAGGGTCCAGAGCCCGCCCTGTTCCGGGTGGCCGATGGCCACCACCTGGTCGCCGGTTTCCACGGCCGAGGACTCGCCGAGAGGCACGGCTTTAAGCGCCTCGGTTTTGTCTTCGAGCTTGAGCAGCGCCAGATCCAGTTCGCGGTCCCAGTTCATGACCTTGGCGGTCAGCGGGTTGCTGAGGTCCACCTTGGGGTCGCCCGTGATCTTGGCCGGCTTCAAATAGACGTGGATGACTTCATAGGGCTGCCGGGTGGAGCTCTGGAGGATCACGTGGGCGTTGGTGATGATGTGCCCCTCATCGTCGAGGATGCTGCCGGTGCCCATCTCGCCCGAGCCCTCTTTGCTTACGGCCATGATGAGGACCACACCTGGCCCCACGCGCTGATAGATCTGGCGTGGAGAGATATCCCTTCCGGCGGGACCGGCTGCGGCGAGCGGCGGGGCGCAGAGGACGGCGAGGCCTATGCAGAGGACGGCAAAGAGTTTCATTAGTTTACCTCCGATGGTTTTAGTGTAGCATAACCCGGTCGGATTCGGGCGCCGCAAGCTGTCACAGCGGGACGAAGCTGCGCCTTCTGGCCGCGTAGCGCACGGTCTGCGTGTAGCCGGCCTCATGGGCTAGGAGCAGGGCCGCTCCGAAGGATCGCGCGATGTCCGCCGGGGCATGCGCGTCGGCGTTGATGAGGATGGGGATGTCGCGGCGGCGCGCCGCGCGCAGGAGAGCCGGCGACGGGTAGGCCTCCCGGCAGGGTTGGTGCCAGCCGGAGGTGTTCACTTCCAGGGCCATGCCGGCCTCGGCGATGGCGTCGAGGGCTGCCAAGGCGGTTTGCGGGGCCTCCTGTTCCATCTGGCAGCCGAACTTCTTGGGGATGTCGAGGTGAGCCACGAAGTCGAAGGCGCGGCTGGCCGCGAGCTGCGCGACGAGGCCCCAGTAGAAGCTCCACTTGGCCTGGCGCTGCTCGGCCGTGAGCTTCTCCCCGGAGCTGTGGGTCTCATCTCCCAGGAAGCCTCCCGCGAAATGAACGGAGCCGATGACGAAATCGAAGTCGTGCCGGGCCAGGAGCCGGCGGGTCTCCGCCACGGTCTCCGGGAAGAAATCCGCCTCGATCCCCAGGCGCACAGGCAGCGGGGTGGAGCGGCCGACGCGGCGCACCTCGGCGACGTATGCGTCGAGGCGCTCCAGGCGCATGCCCCACCGGAAGCTCCGGCCCGCGGGGTGGATGATGAGGTGGTCGGATATCCCGAACTCTTCCAGCCCCGCCTGCTCGGCCGCAGCCGCCATTTCAGAGACTGTGGCCTTGCCGTCGCTGAAGTCGGTATGGTTGTGGTAGGAATCCATGCGGAGGTTCCCAGTATAACAGATTGAGAGGAATCGGACCTAAAGGGGCTGGGTCCTTTTCCTTTAACGAATTGGGCCCTTGGGTAACCCTGCCTGAGCCGCGGCTGGTCTATAATCTTCATGATGAGAAAACGGGCGTTCTGGAGCGCGGCGCTTATGGCCGCGCTGGGCTCGGGTGCGGTCGGACATGCCCTGGCTGCGCAAGCGGCTGGGCAGCGTATGGTCCTGAACTTCGGTCTGAAAGCGGCTGGCGCGCCCGGGGTACTCTCGGCGATGCGCCCCGGCATGGCTGCCGCATGGCAGGCCACAGCTCTTTGCCCTCCCCAGCTTTCCCCCTCCTGGACCGCCGGTTTTCTGTCTGCCGCGCCCACGGTGACGCCGGCGGCGGCGATGGTCGTCCAGGAGCAGCCCGGCGTGCTGTTGGGCCGTGGCCATGCCGCCGTGCTCTTTGCGGAGGTTCCGGACCTTTCCCGTTTGAGCAACGCGGCGGCTAAGGACACGGTCGAGGCCGATTTTTTCACGCGTCTGGGTTCCGTCCTGGCCGAGCCGTCCGAGGCCGCTGCCGTCGGGCTGAAATTGCGGAAGGCCGCGGTCTTGAGCCTGCGCGTCACGCAGATGGCGGCGGGCATGGAAGAAGTCGAACATAAGGCCGAGAAGCTGCAGGCCCTGAAGAAGTCCCCGCATGAGCTCAAGGGCTACCTCACCTCGAACCCGGTCCCGGTGGTGCTCGGGCCTAAGGGGCGCCTTTACATCATAGACCATCATCATCTAGTCATGGCCGCCTGGCAGGCGCACATCCAGGAGGTCTACATCGATGTTCAAGCGGATCTTTCCGGACTCTCCGAGGCCGCTTTTTGGGACCGCATGAAGCAGGAGGCCTGGGTTTATCCGTACGACGAGAACGGCAATCCGCGGGAAGTCGCGGACTTGCCAAAGGATGTGCGCGGGTTGGCGGACGACCCGTACCGGAGCGTGGCTTGGGCCGTGCGCGAGCGCGGCGGTTTTAAGAAGACCGGGAAGCCGTTCGCGGAGTTCAGATGGGCGGATTTTTTCCGCGCGCGCCTGCAGACGGATCCGAGGCATCGCGATTTCGAAAAGGCCGTAGATGAGGCCATGGCGTGGGCTCAGAGCCCGAAGGCCAAGGGTTTGCCGGGCTATGTCGGTCGGCAGTAAGCCCGGGGCGTGGCTCGGGCTTCAGAAGCGGACGATGAGGGAGTAGCGGAAGGTGTCGCCCAAAACGCCGAAGGGCTGCCATGCGAAATCGAAGGAAGCCTTGTAGAAGCTGAGGCCGCCGCCTAGGGCGATGCCGTTTAAGCCGTCGATGTCCTTGCGCAGCGAGGAGTAGCCGAAGCGCAGGGCGCCTGAGATGTTGTCGTTGAAGGGGTGCGTGTACTCCCCGCCCAGGCCGAAGAAGACGTCGGTGTCGCGGTACTTGGAGGCTTCCAGGTCCAAGGCGAAGCGCTTGGGGAAAACCCGGCAAGCCGCAGCCAAAGTCACGCCTAAGGGCAAGGGATCGCCCGTGCCGGCCACGAAAGCATCCGCCTGGTTGCCTATGTTCTTGACCACGGCCGCCACGCTCACGGGCCGGGCTCCGTCCGGATCGAGCCGGTAGAGCGCTCCCGCATCGGCGGAAAAGGTGCGTGCGTTGTAGGCGTCGATGTTCTGCGCGATGTATTTCCCTGTCAGGCCCACGCTGAGCTTGTGGTCGAAGGCATGGGCGTAGGTGAGGCCGTAGGCTCCGTCCGAGGCTCCGAAGGTGCCGACGGGATCGGTCGAATCCGAGGTGCGCCTCTCGATGTCTCCAACGGAGAGGTAGTAGACGCCGACCGCGACCGCATTGCGGGAGTAGCGCTCCTCGCGGCCGAAGGGCACCGCGAAGTCCACGACCTCGTAGCTGACGCCTTGGAACAGCGAGTTGTGCGCTCCGGCGAGCTGGGTGTCGTTGAGCTGGGTCAGGCCGGCAGGGTTGTAATAGGCGGCGTAAGCGTCATCCGCCAGGGCCGCGAAGTTGTCGGCCATGGCCCCGGCCCGGGCCCCGGCCCCGAGCTTGAGGAACTGGGCCCCGGCTGTGCCTGCCTGGGTGCTGAGGGCATGCGCCGGTGCCAGCAGCGTCAGTGCCGCCGCCGTCAGCAGGAGTCTCCTCATAAGCCGCTGCCCTTGATGATCGCGATCTTGAAGAATTTGCGCCGGTTGCCCCACTGGACTTCGCCGACGTATACGCCGGAGGCCACGATCCTGCCGGAATTGTTATTGCAGTCCCACGGGAAGTAATAGGTCCCGTGACCCGCTACCTGGCCCTGGTCTATTTTGCGCACCAGCTCGCCGTTTAGATTGTAGATATGGATGCTCGTCTGCGCCGCATCGCCCGGGGGCAGCGAGTAACGGATCATCGTCCCACTGAAGTCCGGGATGACTCCTCCTGGATAAGCTCCCCAATTGAAGCGAGCGTCTCCCTGTATGCTGGAATGGACCTTGCAGTCGGAAGGATTGGGGAAGTTGAAAGCAAGGATCTCGGGGGTCTCCACTGTACCGACAGCCCTGATCGTCGGCGCCCCGTCGAGCACCACGAAGGTGGAGAAGTGATCTACGCTCACGGTGATGGTCTTATTGAAAGGGTCGAGGCGGCGATTCGTATCTTCCTTGACGTATCGGCCCAGAGTCGCGTTGTAGAACCAGACGTTGATAGCGTCCGAGTCCGTCACGGCCCGGGAGGAGCCGATGGTCGAATAGGACAGGGTCAAGTCCGCGCGCTGTTTGAGTTGGTGCCGGATGCCCGCGGGTAGGAAGATGTTATAGAAAGAGCTTAATGGATTGACCCCGCCGACGGTCTGCGTCGATGACATGGTTCGGTAGGCCGCGATGGCCGCGCCCATCTCCGGCGGATAGGCTGATAGGTTCTGGAGCACGTTGAGCCCGGCCGGCACGTAGCCAAAGGCGCGCAGGGCCAGCCTCCTGGCCAACTGTTCCTCCTTGCCCTTGGATATGCCCACCTCTATGGTGCTGGAGGCCGAGACCACGCCGTAATCGTCGGCGAAACTGCCCGCCGTGAGCACCACCAGGGCGCGCTCGGAGAATCCCAGGGCCTCATCGTCGGCCGTGGGCTCGAGCGCCACGAAGCCGCCCTGGATATTGGAGACCTTCTTGGTGGAGTTTGAATCCAGGCCTGCATAGAAAGTGAAGACCCGGTCCTCAAAATAATTGGTTCCGGTGCGGGGGTTGATGTCCTGGGAGTAAGCCCGAACGCGCAAGGCGAAAGTAGCCTCTTGCGCCGCGGCTTTGGCCTGGTAAATGACCGTTATGATGCGGCGGTCGGATGAGAGCTGTTTGTCCGCGGTGAGCATTGTCCCGGTGCCGGAGGAAATAGAGACCAGCCAGTCCAGGTCATCGTCCGAGGCCAGCTGCTTGCGCAGCGACGGGTTGCATTCGAATTTGATCTGGAACTGGTTATTGCCCAGGGATTTCTTGGAGGCGGGCAGGCAGTCCAGGGCAGAGGACAGATACGTCAGGTTGATGTTCTTGGTCGAAGTCGCCTCGGACATGGCGAAGGACACATCCTTGCCTTCCACCGGCATATTGACGCTGCCGGCCGCATCCTTTGGCAGCAGGATGATTTCGTAGCTCACCCCGATCCGGAAACCGGAGATCGAGTAAGAATTGATGGTCTTGGCCACTGGGTCCAGGTCCACCGAGCCCATCACCAGTTCGTTTTGGCCGAAGTTGGCCGCCGCCACTCCGCCGACCTCGGTATTGTTGGGTGTGGAACCGTCGGACTTGATGATGCGGCCGGTCACGGTCGCCCCGCGGGTGAGGATCATGATGTTGCCCGGCAGGTAATGGCTCGGCGTGTCCGAGCCATTATAGATATGGAACCCGTTGGCGTTCGTCGTGACCGTAGCCTTGCAGATCATGTAGCCGAGGCTCGTGGCCGCAAGTGAATAGCTCCCGGTCGAGAGCCCGGGAACCGCGAAGCAGCCCGCGGCATCCGTCATGGCCTCGATATCTCCCAAGGGGTCGTTGCGGGGCACGACGCCCACGGGCTGAAGATTGATCGCCGCGGCCGGATAACCGCGCTTGTCTCCAAAAGGATAGGACAGTTCGCCGCCGGTCGCTGAGTCTACCGCCACCACGCAGCCTGTGGCCATGGCGAGCAGGGGTTGGAGGTCAAAGTTGACCGTGGCCGTGGCTACGATCACATTGCGGGCCGTCATCTCGCCGTAGCGCAGGCTGTCGGAGGCTTGATTGCCGTCGCGCGGGGCCGCGGTCAGGTCGAACTGGCTGGAGACCGAGGTCGAGACCCACAGGGTGTATTGTCCCGCCCCGTTGGTAAAGGTCTCTACTTTCATTAAGGTGAGGCCGAAGGAGGGTTGGGCTGTGACTTTAAGGCCGCCCAGGGCCGCTCCGGTGGCGGTGGAGCGCACCACGCCCGTGAGGAACTGGCCCTGGTCGAGGCTTACCACGCCCACGTCCTTGATCTCGCCGGCCTGCGGGGACAAGCCGCTGATGACTATGGGGGCATAGTTCTGGCTGCCTTGCAGCAGCGCGCCTGCGTCCCAACTGGTCTGTGCCAGCTTTAGATCGTAGGCTGCGCCGGGCAGAAGCGGTCCGACGAGGAAGTAGCCGTCTTCGTCGATGGGGCGGTTGAGCGTGGCCGTGCTTAAGGGCGCCTCGCCGTAGCCGCCTTCGATCCAGGGATTGGCCGTGGCCGAGATGCGGAAGGAAGGCGTCAGGAGCTGCGCGTTCAACGCGGTGATGAGAGCTCCGGTGTTGCGGTCCTGGAGTCGGCCCGTGATATAGGCGGCCCGCTTCATGATTGCGTTCTGCTGGGTCAGGTTTCCGGCTAGGCCTTGGGGCGCCAGGCCGGGATTGGGGAACTTGATGGGGGCTCCCACGTATTGGATCGGAGCGGCGGCCACCTCGATGGAAAGGGTATAGAACTCTCCGGACGGGAGGTTGGTGAAGCCGTAGTCCACGGAGTTTGCCGTGAGGCCGGCGGTCGCGTCGCCTAAGTAAACCATGGTCGAGCGCACCACCTCCTGCCGGTGGTTGCGCAAAGTGAGGCGCAGGATCGCGGAGTCCTGGATGCCCCCCTCCAGGGAGATCGTCCCGGCCGCGGAGTAGCCGTCGCTAAGGACGAAATTGAGGTTGGACATATCGGCTGAAACCTTGACGGTGGCGCCCGCGGCCGGTACCGCGATGTCGCAGGTGGCGCAGGCGCGCAGGCTCTCCGTGCGCAGGAAATAGACGCCGCTCGGGACGTTGGTGATGGTGAAGGTTCCGCTCGGGGTCAGGAAGCCCACGCGTGTGTTGGCCGGATCGTAGACCGTTGAGACGGACACGTTGAACTGATCCGCGTCCTGGCGGATGGCCAGCACGCGGGCCGTGCTCGAGGAGAGGTCCGCGGGCCAGCCGGGAGGCGCTAGGAAGGGCGCGTTGGCCACCAGCAGCGGATCGGTATTGAACAGGGGATTGAGGATCTGGTTGGTGATGCCGCCGGAGATGGAGAAGGTGGCGGCGGTCAAATCCACCGAGATCGTGGTGGTAGAGCCATTGACTACTGAGACGCTTTGCCGGCGCATCTGGCCGGTGCGCCGGTAGAGCAGCGTGACGTCCATGGTCTCGGTGTTGAGGTTGGGCACCGTGAAAGTGGCGCTGGAGTTGCCGACCGGGCAATAGCCGCCGGCCGCGGGCTGACCGTTGGCGGAGCATCGGAAGTTCGGCAGGGTGTGCGCCCCCGAGAACGTCTCTGTCTGCCCTATCTCGCTGGGCCGTACCGATGCGATCACGGTGCGGAAAAGGTCCACATCGAGGAAATCTGTGCTTCTGGCCGGTAGGAGAATGGTCCCCAGAAGGATGCCGGAACTCTGGATGAAAGTGAAGTTCCGGATGGCGCCCGCGAGGCTGGGCTGGACCGAGAGCGGCATGCCTTCCAGGACCTCGAGGCTGAGACTGGCCGTGCTCTCCACATTGGCATAAAGCTGATAAGTGGCGCCGCTGTCGAGGCCTTTGACCAGGTAATCGATAGTGCTGTTGGTGATCCAGTCCGCGGGGGATTTGTAGACCGAGGTCGAGCCGAAATTGTTGGAGCCGGGCGACCAGGCGTTGATGTTGAGCTTCACGGCCATGCCGAAAAGGCCGGGCGGCAGCGTCACCGTCCCGGAGATTTTTCCGCCGTCGCCGAAGGCTGGGAAGTCCACGCCCGCGACGTCGCTCGAGGACTGGATCGTGATCGGCCCCGTGGAGACCGCCGCAAATGCGTTGGTGTTGGCGCGCAGCAGATAGGCGCCGGCGTCCAGGCCCGTGATCCTATAAGTGGCGCTGGAGATCCCTGGAGCCAGCCAGACTTGGGCGAAGCCTGCGGCCAGGATCGTGGCACTGGATAAGGGCATGGCATTGACCGCGATTGACAGGCCGTCGGTGTTGCTGGACACGCTCACCAGACCCGACACGCTGCTTCTCCTGGCGAAGGCCGGGAGGTTCAAGGCCGCTCCGTCTGCACCCACGAAGACCGCGGCGCTGGAGGGCGCGAAATCAGCGAAGGAAGCCTCCACGGCATAGCTGCCGATCGCGACGTTGAATTTGAACCGGGTCTTGGCCACATTGCTGTTGAGCCCCGGATCCCATTGCCCCCCGTCATCGAAAGTCGTGGTCCCGGCGGGCAGGCGCAGGGGAGAATACACTGGCGGTTTGGAAGGATCGCTGTTGCGCACCTGTAGCCCCCCCCATTGGTCCGCGGCCTGGGTCGAGTAGTTCACCAGGGCGGGGATCACAACGAGGATCGGGGCGCGGCTCATCAGGAAATCGAGGCCGCCGGAAGCATTCGTCGAAGCCGTGATTCCAAGAGAGAGCACGGTGAAGGTCGATACGGCTCCGGCGCCGTCCAAGGTCGCGCTGAGGCTTCCTTTCAAGTACCCGTCCCGACTCAGGACCAGATTCTGGGCGCCTGCCCCTAGGCCCGGCAAGGCATAGGCACCCAGCGCGTCGGACTGGGCTGCGGCCGCCCCGGCTGTTCCGAAAGCCTGCAGAGAGACGTTGGCCAAGGGCAGCGCGGGAGTGCTTCCCGCGTCGGAGACCGTGCCCGTAAGCTGCGGAGTGCGGACCTGGACCGAGAGAGAATCGTTCTGCAGGCCGACGCCGATCTCCACGCGGATGTAGTAGGTTCCGTTAGGCGCCCGCGTGCCGGAATTGATGGAGGGGTTGTAGCGGCCGTCCCAAGCCACCGCGCCCAAGCCGGGTTGGCCATAACCCCAGCTCTCCCAAACCGGGATCGCGGGCACGCCGGTCTGGAGGGGAGAGGAACTGACGAGGACGTGCCAATTGGTATTCGGATTGCCCAGGGTGAAATTGATGAAGGCCTGCTTGGGAGTCGAGGGATCGCCGTTGGGGATGATCGTGGCGAAAGTCTGTCCCAGGAGGGAGGCCTGCGTGGAAATCCACACATTGGTCAAGGCGTTGTTGGGCAGGACGGTGAATCCGAAATAGAAGGTATTCGGGCGGCTCAGGTTGTAGGATAATTCGATGCTCTTGCCTCCCGTGGAGATGGAGACGACGAGAAAGCTGCGGGAGGATTGTCCAACGGCGAAATCGAGGTTCAGGACGTTCGCCGCGGTGACCGCGGTGTCGGTGGTCATGCCGACCGTCGCGTCGGGGAGGAACCCGGCCGAGTAGTCGTACGTCTTGGCCCGCAGGACCGCCGTCAGGGGCGCTCCGGTCACGGCCACCCTGTTGGCGCAAGTATCCCTGGCCTCCAGTGTCTGTGGAGCCGACAAGACGCCTTGCAGGATGGAGAAATAAGGAGTCGAAGGCTGGAAGAAAGCGGCCGGGCCTGGGACCATGGACAAGGTCGGGGAACCCGAGAACAGAGGCTTCGGCGCTACGAGCCCGTTCTGCGCGGACACGACGGCCAGGGTCTGGGTCGAGGCGAGGCAGGGGGCATAAACCCCATTGAGCACCAGGTTGGCCTGCTGGCCGGGCTTGAGGTCCCCCGTGACCGTGGCCAGCACCGATGGCCATGTGGTCTTGATGGAGAAGTTGACGCCGCTGTTCGTGCTGGCGGCGGTCACGGACTGCGGCATCGTGAAGCCGGAGGGCATGACCACGCCGATGACTCCGCCGGTTTGGATGCCCGTGCTCAAAGAGACGTAGGTCATGGTCGTGGTGAAGATGGAGCCGGCCGCGGCCGTCGTGACGCTGAGAGCGGCGGAGCCTTCTCCGGCCAGCCCCGCCACGCCTGCCCCGGGATCCTTGATCAAGAGATTGACGCCGGAAACGGCGGCAGATGACAAGACCAAAGCTTCGGCGCCCTGGTTGAACGGTGAGTAGACGCCGCTGGGTTCGTTGGGATTGGGGATGTTGTCGCTGTTGGTGTCCATGAAGGCTCGGATGAAGCAGGAGCCGCCTCCGGGCAGCATGATATCGAAGGAACCGGGGCCGCTGAGCATCTGCAGAGCGATCAACTGGTCCGAGAAGGCGTTGTTGGACCAGAATTCCAGGCGGACCGGGAAGGATATGGTGCCGGTGTAGCCGACGGAACCGCTTACCTCGATCTGGTTTTTGAAATAGGGCGCCACGTATTGGGCCGCGTTCATGGCTAGAGTGCAGCTCCCGGTCCCGGCGCAGCCAGGCACATTCCAGTTTGCCAGCATGTAGCCCGCGGCGGGCGCGGCGGTCAGCATGACCGAGGTCCCCATCGGGAAGCTGGCGGAGCAGCTGGCGGAGGCGTTGCCGCAGCTGATGGCCGTCGGATAGCTGTAGATTGTCCCGCCGTTGCCGGGAGTGGCCACCGTGAGGGTCAGGCCGCCGGCCGGGGTGAAATTGGCGCTGACGGATCTGGCGGTGCTCATCGTGATGAGGCAGGCGCCCATGCCGGTGCAGTCGCCGCTCCAGCCTGAGAACTGAGAGCCTGAGCCCGCGGCGGCGGTCAGGGTCACTTGGGTGGCGCTGGTGAAGCTGGCCACGCAATCGGCCCCGCCGAGCCCGCAGTTGATGCCCGAAGGCGAGCTGGCGACCGTGCCGCCGCCGCCGCCCGTGTTGGCGACGGTCAAGGGGACAGCGGCTCCGGTGGGATTGAAGGTGGCCGCCACATTCTGGGCTGAATTCATGGTCACATTGCAGCTGCCAGTGCCCGCGCAGTTGCCACCGCTCCAGCCCGCGAATATCGCATCAGTCCCCGCTGTCGCGGTCAGGACGACGGCCGTCCCTCCCGAGAAATCGGCGCTGCAGCTGGTTCTGCCGTTGCCGCAGCTGATTCCGGGCGGGGCGCTGACCACGGTCCCGGTGGCGAGGCCCAGAGCGGTCACAGTCATGGTATACGGGGTCGTGAAGGTGGCTGTGATGTTCTGCGCCACGCTCATCTTGACGGTGCAATTCCCTATGCCCGTGCAGCCGCCGCCCCACCCCGAGAACACGGAGCCTGCCGCGGGGACCGCGGTCAGCGTCACGGATGTGTTCATATTGAAAGAAGTCGAGCAGACGGTGCCCCCTTGCCCGCAATTGATCCCGTTGGGACTGCTGTAGACATTGCCTTGCCCGCCGCCGTTGTTGTTGACCATGAGGGAGAAGCCGCCCGCCGAGGAGTTGAAGCTCGCCGCGACATCCTGGGCTGCGTTGAGTGTGAATCCGCAGCTTCCGGTCCCGGAGCAGCCCCCGCCACTCCAGCCCGCGAACACGTAATTGGCCCCCGCGGTGGCGCTGAGCGTCACCGCGGTTCCGCTGGGGAAAGTCGCGGCGCAGCTCGTCCCCCCATTCCCGCAATTGATGCCCGTGGGATTGCTGAAGATGGCGCCCCCGCCCGTGGCGGTGACGGTTAGGGCGTAGCCGATGGAACTGAAGCCAGCCGTCACGCTCCGCGCGGCGTTCAAGGTGACCGCGCAGGGGCCCATGCCCGCGCACGCCCCGTTCCAGCCTGAGAATTGGAAGCCCGCGCCTGCGGAGGTGGCAAGGCTCACTGGTGTGCCGACGGGGAAGCCCACGCTGCAGGCGGTCATGTTCATGCCGCAGTTGATGCCCGCGGGGACGCTGATGATGGAGCCGCCGGTCCCGGGGTTGCCCACCGTCAGGACGACGCCCCCGCCGGTCGGGGTGAACTTCGCGGAGACGGACTGTGCCGCGTACATCGTCACGCTGCAGTTGCCGACGTTAGAACAACCGCCTCCATACCAGCCCGCGAACGAGGACCCAGAGTCCGCGGCCGCGGTCAAAGTGAGCACGGTCCCGGAGGATAGACTGGTGGCACAGAGGGCTCCGGCCGAGCCGCAATTGATGAGGCCGCTGGGCGAACTGCTGACGTTGCCGCTGCCGCCGCCCATCGTGCTGACCGTCAGGTTGAAGCCCAAGGGAGAGAAGATCGCGGTGACGGATTGGGCCGTGTTCATCATTAGGCTGCAGTTGCCCATCCCGGAGCAGGCTCCGTTCCAGCCCGAGAACAGAGAGCCTCCCCCGGGCGCTGCGGTCAGCGTCACTTGGGTGCCCGAGGAATAGCTCGCCGAACAGCTGGCTCCGCCCAGCCCGCAGTTGATCCCGTTCGGGGCACTGACGACATTGCCGCTGCCGGTTCCGGAGTTGGTGACCTGCAAGACCAGGCCCGAGGCATAGAACCCGGCGGTCACGTTCAGCGCGGCCGTCACATTCAGCGCGCAGGTCGGCGCGGTGCTGCCGCCGCAGCCCCCCCCGCCCCAACCGCCGAAATCGGAGCCTGAGCCAGGCACCGCGGTCAAAGTGACGGCGCCGCTGAAGTTAAAAGAGCAGCTGGTGCCGCCGTTGCCGCAATCGATGCCCGCTGGGCTGCTGGTCACGCGGCCGAGGCCGTCCTCTTTGATATAGAGGTTGAAGACCCCGCCGCTGATGGTCTCCGTCTGGCTCGCCGCGGAGAGTCCCGCGGCCGAGGCGGTGAGAGCCGGGCTGCCGCCTATGGTGTCCATGAAGTAGAAATTGGCCAAATTCATCGCCGCGGGGATGGAAATGGCGGTGAGCGATGCCGTGCAATTGGGATCGGAATAGAATTTAAAGCTTGTGTAATTGACCGTCAGAGAGACCGTCGTGGCCACGGCCACATTGGCCGGACTGCCGCCAGCGTCTTGGGCTTGTACCGTGACCTGGCCTGAGCAAGTCCCCGCGGGGACCGTTTGCGACGAAGTGATGATGGCCAATTTAGTCGGCGTGCCGCCGCTGCCGCCGCTGATTGTCTCCGTTTGGCTGGCCGAGGACAGCCCCGCGTTCGAGGCGCTGGCGCTGATGGTCGGAGTACCGGAGCTCGCATCCTGGAAATAAACGTTGGCGAAATTGCCTCCCGCGGCGATGGAGCTGTAAGCCGAGTGAGTGCCGCAGCCTGGATCTGAGTAGAATTTTAGCGTGTCGGAGTCGGCCGACCAGGCGACCATGATCGCCGCGCTGACATTGGCGGGGTTGTTGAAGGAATCGCGGCTCTGGACCGTGACAATCGGGGAGCACGCCCCGACCGACAAGGCCTGCCGCGGGGTGGTGAAGGCCAGCTGCGTCGCTCCGCCGGCGTTGACTGTCTCGTTCTGGCTGGCGGGATTCAGCCCGTCGGCTCTGGCGGTGATAGTGAGAGTCTCGCTGATCATGTCCTTGAAATAGAACGCCGCTAGATTCGCTCCCGCCGCGATGGTCGCGAATGTGCTCGTGGAAGCGCAGTTTACATCCGAATAGAAGCCCAGGTTGTTGGATGTGGCGGTCAAGTTCACGGTCGTGGCCGCCGCCACATTGCTGGCATTGCCCGAGGCATCAAGGCTATAGACCGTCGCCGTCGACGAGCAAGTCCCGGCCGAGATCGTTGGCGACTGCGTGATGATGGATAATTTGGCCGGCGTACCGCCGTTGATCGTTTCCAGTTGGTCTGCGGGGGTCAGCCCCTCGGCCGTGGCCGTGATGGTGGACATTCCGACCGTCGTGCCCTTGAAGTAGACGGTGGCTGTACTCGTATTAACCGGGATCCAGGCGTTGCTTAAAGGCACGCCGCAATTTTCGTCGGAATAAAATCCCAAGATTTGAGGCGTGGCCTTCCAAGTCATTTGGGTGGCGGCGGTCACGTTGCGGGCGGTGCCTCCCGAATCTTGGCTCTGGACCGTCACGGAAGACGAGCAGACCCCTGCCGCGACCATGCGCTGTAGCGAGATGAAAACGAGCCTGGTCGGTTGGCCGGTATTGCTGATCGTCTCATTTTGGGTGGCCGGGGTGAGCCAGGTCATCGAGGCCATGATGATCGGCGCCGCGCCGGCGGTCGGACCTTTGAAATAGAAGCTCGCCCAAGTCTGGCCCGTTCCGAGGATGACGGACGTGGTCGATATCGTGCAGCCTGCATCCGAATAGAAGTCGAGGGTCCCGGGATTGTTCACGCTCAACCATACTGGGGTCGAAACTGCCACGCTGGCCGGATTGTTGAACGCGTCCTGGCTCTGGACCGTCACGGAAGAAGAGCACACCCCGACGGATACCGTCTGCCGCGGTGTAGTAAAGACCAACTGTGCCGGGGCCGAACTGGTGATGGTTTCCATCTGGCTCACCTGGCTCCAGTTCGAGGGCTGGGGCTGGGCGGTCAGGCTGGGCGTGCCGGCGATCTTACCCTTAAAATAGAAGCTGGCTTGGTTCGTGGCAGCCGCAATTGAGATGCTGTTGTTGTACACGACCGCGCTACAGGCTGAATCCGAGTAAAATTCCAGGCCGCTGCCATTCAAAGTGACCGAGATTGCGGGATTGACATTGACCGGATTGTTTAAGGAATCCTGGGTTTGGACTGTCACGGAAGAGGAACAGGCTCCGGCGGACAACGATTGCTGCCCAGTAACGAACACGAGCTTGGTCGGCACATTGCTGCCGTTGATTGTCTCGCCCTGGGATGCTGGGGTCAGCCACGTAGACGAGGCGGTAATGATCGGTGAGCCCGGGGCTGTATCTTTTAAATAGAACGTCGCCGAATAGCTGCCCGCTCCTATCGCGACCGAAGTGATGGCCACATTATTATTACAAGAAGAATCCGCATAGAATTTCATGGTCTCTGACGTGGCGGTCAGAGTAATCGTAGAGGCAGCGCTCAGATTTAGAAGGCCATCGTACATGTCGCGACTTTGGATTACCACGGGGGGTGAACAGGCTCCGGCGGAGAAAGTCCGTGACTGTGTTGTGAAAACCAAATGAGGCCCTGGCAAGGTGATGGTCGAACCCAAGGACGTGAATGGGATTCCGGATGAGGCGGTCGATACCGCGGCGTAGTAGGTGGTGTTGGGCGACAGGTTGGTCCAGGTTATGGCAGTTCCGGTCGTGTTCAGCGTCACGTCCCCCGGATAGTTGTTCAGATGATTGTTCTGCAGGCTGCCGGTGGAAAGCACCGCGGAATAATTGGTCCCCGGCGCGAAGGTCGACGACCATCGCCCGGTTATGCTGGACGACGTTACCGCAACGAACGGCATGGGTGTCAGTATGTTGAAGCCGGGCCAGTCCACATAGCCGTTGAGGTCGTTTGCAAAGCTCGGTCCGGCTTTGGTTCCGGTGGATTGGAACATGGTGATCCGCGAGTCGGCCGAGAGGGCGCCGGCGTTGACGTTGACCGCGATGTGGGAGTCGGCGAAATTGATTGCGGTAAAGGTGGAAACGAAGGTCCCGCCTATGAAGTTGATGGCGGTCGCGCCCGGAGGCAGGGAGGCAAAGGTCATGCTGGTAATGGTCAGGCCGGTAGACGTTCCGCCCGTGATCTCGAGGCCGGAATAGGGGCCTGAGGCGGGGCCGGTGATGGTGTTGGAGGAGAGGGAGACTATGCTCGGTTCGTTGATGTCGAGGTGGACGCCGGTGCCTTGTGGCCCGCCCAGGATGGTGTTGGATGAGAGCGAGAGGTTGAGGCTGTCTTGGATGAACTGCAAGCCGTAGCCATAGGTCCCGGTGCTCATCAGGACGCTGGCGCTGATGACCGTGTTGGTGGCGCCTTCGATAGAGAGTGCTGAGTGTGGGCCCTGCACGTAGCAGCTGCCGACCGTGTTGGATGAGGATTGGTATATGTCGAGGCCAGAGCTGCCGGTTATGGTGCTGTTGGTTATGGTGTTGTAGTCTGAGTTGTCCAGCTGCGCGCTCAATCCCCAAGGGTTGTTTATATAACTTTGTCTTACGGTGTTGGACCAGGCGCCATGGAGATAGAGGCTGACGCGGACAGAACCGGCGCCGCCGCTGTTCATGATGCTGTTGGTTATGGTGTTGTTTCTGGCGGCGCTATCAAGGCACGTGCCGTATCCTAAGGTGTTGTCGATATAGCTTTGTTGTACGGTATTGGACGCGGCGTTCACGATATAGAGGCCGCAACCGTCGACGCCGTTGACGTGGCCGGTCACGGTGCTGTTGGTTATGGTGTTATAGTCGGATTCATCCTGAAGGCGCGCGCCGACCCCCGAGGAGTTGTTGATATAGCTCTGTTGTATGGTGTTGGACCAAGCCGATAACATGTGGAGGCCGTAGTAGTTGTCGCCGCTGCCGGTCATGGTGCTGTTGGTTATGGTGTTGTAGTTGGCGCCCGAAAAGTCCGCGCCGGTTCCTGCGGAGTTGCTGGCTAAGAACACGGAGAAAGTGTTGGATGAGGAGCCGCCAAGATAGAGGGCGGCATAGCCGGAGGCGCTGGTCTGGGCCTTGCTATAGGATACCTTGGCCCTGGATGCGCCGCTGAACACGATGCCGCTTGCGGTTTTGACGGTGACGCTGGAATACGAGATCGTAGCCCAGTCCGAATTGATGTGGATGCCTTGACTATTGATCTTGCCGTTAGGGTCCTGGATACTGACGCTGGAGAGAGTGACGTAGTCCGAGGAAGCCACGACGCCGTAGGAGACCGTGTTGGTGGTTATGATGTTGATGTGCTGTATGGAGACGCTAGTGTTCAAGATCTGGAAAGCGGCCGTGGCGCCACTGGGCGGATTGACCACGGGCGCGGAGCTGATGAAGCTCGGGTCAGCCATGATCTTGACCTGGTGGCCCTTGTTCGTGAAGCGCGCCACCGTCACCTGCTCGGAATAGGTCTCTGTGTCGCGGATGACCACGCAGGCGTTACCCCCCGACACGGACAGAGTGTGGTCCAAGGCCGCCAAGCCTTTCGTAATGGAGTCATTACCGAGTGTCTTGCCTACGTCCACGCAGTTGTTGCTGTCGCAATCGGCAGGGGTCACGGAACAGCCTAAGGTGCTGGGCCAGTGTGCGTAGCCGGTGGAGTCATTGTAGCCGTGCAGGTCGTGGCAGTAGGCCGGGCCGGCCTTGGATCCGGTGGGGAGGACCATATAGATGCTCGAGCCGCTGGCGAGCTGGGAAGTGTTTAAGTTGACCGTCAGGCTTGAGTCAAAGGAGACGTTGGTGAAGGTCGAGACGAACTGCCCGCCCAGGAAATTGATGGCCGTGGCCCCGGAAGTTAAGTTGGAGAAGGCCAGGCTGGATATGGTTAGGCCGGTGAACGTCTGGCCGGCTAGGCCTTGCGTGGCTATGGTGATGCCGTAATGAGCGCCGGTGATGATGTTCGTAGATAGTTTTATGGTACCCGCGTTTCCGGCGTTGAGATAGAGGCCGCTGCCCTGCGCTCCGCCGATGAGGGTGCTGGAGGAAAGCGTGAGGTCGCGCGAGCTGCCGATCGTGCGCAGGGCCTCGCCCATGGTGTTGTTCGCTGTCAGCACGCATCGGTCTATGACCGTGCCGGTCGAGCCCGACACATAGACGGCGGTGTAGCCTTGCACAGATAGGCCGGTCATGGTGTCGTAGGAGTCCCCGATGTCGAGCGCCGCGACACCACTGTAATTATAGTTGCTCGTTATGGTGCTTTGGCTGATCGTGTTGGAATTGCCGGTGCCCCAAAGCCAGGCGCCTCTTCCTGTAGGATTGTAGATATAGGTCCTGGTTATCATGTTCGAGGAACCATTCTGTATGTCCAGCGCTGCGATGCTGCCGGAACCATTGCTCGTGATGGTGCTGTCCATGATCATGTTGAGGTTGCTGCCGATAAAAGCGCCGTACGAACCTTGGCTGCCAAGGTAACACTCGCTTATGATGTTTGCAGAGCCATAAACCAACATGAGACCATAGGAGGAGCCGCTTGTTATGGTGCTTTGGCTGATCGTGTTTGCATTGGAATTGTTGTTGTCCAAATAGACTGCTTTTCCAGATGGATTGGAGAAATAGTTCCCAGCTATCGTGTTCGAGGAGCCTTGTATCTCAAGCGCCGCAACATAAGTGGCATTGCTCATTATTGAGCTTTGGCTGATCGTGTTGGCATTGGATAAGAGTTTGATGCCGTACGCGTTTTGGACCGTTATGCTGGAATAGGAAAGATAGCTCCTGGAGGATAGCGCTATGCCCGCGGTCCAGATGCTCCCCCCCGAGTCCATCACGTTGACGTTTGAGATCTGCACCTGCATGGAAGAGACCAGGATGCCGTAGGCCACCGTGTTGGTGGTGATGATCGTGATGTTTTGGATGGTGACGCTGGCATTGGCGATTTGGAAAGCGGCGGTGGATTTTGTCGGCGGATTGACCACGGGCGCGGAGCTGATAAAGGAAGGGTCGGCCATGATTTGCAGTCGATAGCTGGGATTGGTGAACGTGAAGCCTGCCACCGTCACCTGCTCGGAATAGGTCGCCGTATCGCGAATAACCACACAGGCGTTGCCGGTGAGGTTGTGGGATAAGGCGTTGACCGCGGCCTGGATGGAGGTATAGTCGCCGGTCCCGCTCTTGGTCACGTTAAAGCCCGAAGTGCAACCGGAGGGAAGCTCGAAACTTTCGCTCATGGAAAATATCGTATAAACCGCGCCGTTGTAACTCTGATGACTCGAACTCTGGGAAGGAGCGATGATGTCTCCCATGTTGACAAAGGTTTGATAATTGGCGGAAACAGCGGCGGTGGTGCCGGCTGAATTGTAGTTCTGGGCCGGGATGCTGTAGTTGGCGCTGCCTAGCGGGGCAGCCTCTAGGCGGGTGACAAAACCCAAAGACAAGGCCAGGATAAGTCCTGTCCAGACCGATTTCACGCACCCTTCATGCGGCATGGCCTACAATCCTTTACCCACATTGACAGTCCTTGCCCGAATCATTATTTTGCCGTCATCGTTGCACTTGGAAACATTCTCCGTTGTCTAACGATTTTCGAGGGCTTCCAGCCGGCGCCGGAGGTCATCATTCTCCGCTTGTTGATACTGCACGACCTTGGTTAGTACCGCCACGATGTCCATCGGACTTATGCCTTTCCTGTCCTTCGTGGCGACAAGGTCAGGGACGTCCTCCGCAATGAACCCGACGTGTTTTTCGTCTCGGGCTGTCTTATATCGGTAAGTCACGGGGTTCAGGCCGCCGAGGGTCTTAAGGGCTGCGTCCAGGGTCAAATTCGCGATCTCCTCCTTGTATGACCGACTCGATGCGTTAGTCCAGATGCCGCCGGCGCTAACATACGCGCCGGAGCCCATCTGCAGGGGCCCCAGAGTCGGGTTCGTCGTCCCGAGGCCCACGTTGCCCGTTGAGAAATCCCCGTAGATCAACGGCGGATTTGTGCCCGAGTTGGCGATGTAGAGTTTGTTCGATCCCGTTTCGTTGGAGCCGGCGCTAAAGCCAAGGAAGACGTTGCTGCCGCCGCTGA